>NZ_FNHQ01000019.1 GCF_900103535.1 Megasphaera paucivorans
AAATCCAAGAAATAGAAGTATCAGAAGCATTGCTTGAAGAAGTGGATTGTAATGCCCAGTTGGAACGTATTGATGATTTGAAGGAAATGCCTTTTAATGTGCAGGGCAATTTATTTTAGTTTTATGGATAATCCCTATGTTTAATCTATATAAAATAATCAATTTTTTCTTATAAATTCATTATACAAGGAGTGGATATTATGGAAAAATTTTTAGGAAAACCATCAAAAGTAAGATGGTATGTTTTTGCATCTTTATTGGCATTATGTACTGTAAATTATGTTGATCGGGCAGTTATTTCAATTTGCATGCCAACAATCGAAGAAGATTTGCATTTTGGTCCCGCCTTAGTAGGTATTATATTGAGTGCTTTTTTTTGGGGATATACACTTATGCAAATTCCGGCGGGCTGGTTTGCCGATCACTTTGGACCTGGAAAGACAATCTTAGGATCTGGAATTTTATGGGGTATTTTTCAAATTCTGACAGGTACATTGAGCAGTAGTACTGCCTTTATGGCTGTTCGTGCGTTGCTAGGGGCTTCTGAAGCCCCTATTTATCCTGCTAGCAGTAAGTTACAATCTGTTTGGCTGACTAAACATGAACGTACACGAGGAGCTGCATTAGTGGATTGTGGATCTGCGTTGGGAACTTCTATAGGAGGGCCTTTAATTATAGCATTTTTGACTTGGTTTGGCGGGTGGCGGGGAGCTCTTATTGGAGCAGGTGTATTTACAATGCTGGTTGTTTGTATTTGTTATAAATTTGTTCATACTACTCCAGATACCAATAAAATGATTAATCAGGAAGAACGGGACTATATTGATAATGCTTTGAAGGAAGAATATGAAAGCGAACAAATGGCTTCTGGGGGGAAAACTTCTATTGGATTACTGCGGTATCTTAATAGTTTTACATTTTGGGGAATGGTCATTGGATTTATTTGCTATGATTGTTTTTGGTATGGATTGATGACATGGGGACCTATGTATTTATCTCAGTCTTTCCATGTTAATATTATGACGGTAGGTGGTTCCATTTTTATTATTTTTGGCTGTGGGGCTATTGGTTCTTTATTTGGAGGATCTATTGTTGATTATTTCAATACTAAAGGCTATGATTCCAATAAGGTAGTAAAATATACGCTGGGGAGCTTAGGTATTGTTATGGCATTTTTTATGTTTATGTTAAGCGAAGCTTCTAGTATTACTATGGCTATTGTATATATGTCATTGGCTATGTTTTGTGAAAAATGGGTTGGTGCGACTTTCTGGATGATGCCAGCTGTAATTTCTCAACGTGATGATGTGGGAATTGTTGCGGGAGCTATGAATTTTATGGGTAATATTGGTGGTGCCATTGTTCCTATTATTGTAGGGATCATTGTGACGGCTACAGGAGGCGATTATTATTGGGCGATTATTTTGTTTTTAATTTTTGCTCTCGGTGTTAGTGTATTTCCTCTTATGATAAATATGAAAAAAAAGGTAGGTGCTGCTTAATTTTAGACTTTATGGTTACTATTGAAGGAAATTAATTACTGTATATTTTTAAAGGCACGTTCAATTGGAATGTGCCTTTTTTATATCTTAATTTGGTAAAAAGAAGAGCATGAAAAAAACATTAAGTAAAATAATATTTTTAAAAATACATTTATAATTGCAGTGGCAGTGTATTGTGCTATAATAAGCAATATGCTCTTGTCTGCAATTTATACATGCATAGTAAGATGTAAAAAATGAGATAAAATGGGTATCTTATTTTGGAGAATTTTTTTTAATAAAGATTGTGGTGTAATATAAACAGAATGGCTTCATTTTGTTTTTTGGACTGTATGATATAGAAACTACATTTTTTACAAAGGTGATGTTGAAAAGAGGGTTTTTATATATGATAGAAACTATTGCAAAGGCGGGTACTCTTGTCTCGTTTATTGTTTGTGGATATGTTTTAAAGCAATTAGGTTTATTTAGTAAGGAGTCTTTTAATACAATTTCGACTATTGTATTTGATCTTACACTGCCATCCGCTATTATTGTTAACCTAAACGGCGTTCATTTTGAGAGCCGTTTATTATTTATTAGTGCATTAGCTATTCTGTTTGATTTAATTTTTATTGGTCTGGGATATGTTCTTGGCAAAAATAAAGTAGAAAAAAGTTTCTATATGCTTAATTTAAATGGATTTAATATTGGTAATTTTGCATTACCTTTTGTTTCTTATTTTTTTGATAGCGCAGCCGTGTTGATCGTGTGTCTTTTTGATGCGGGAAATTCCATTATGTGCTTGGGAATTGCTTATGGACTAGCCTGTTGTGTCCGTGGTCATGCGGATGAAAATATTTTTCACTTGCTGGGCCGCTCTGTTCTATCTTCTGTTCCGATATTGTCTTATATTGTGATGATTTTATTGGCAGTTTTCTCGATTACTTTACCCTCTGCATTTATCAATTGGGCAGCTATCCCGGCATCGGCTAATACTTTTTTGTCTATGATGATGATTGGCGTTGCATTAGGTGTTTCATTAAAAAAAGACTTTATTCACGTTATTTATACGGATATAGGAGTGCGATTTACGGGATCTGCTGTTATGACCGCGGCAATTTATTTTTTTTTGGATTATCCCATGGAAATCAAACGGGTATTGATGATTTTACTTTTTTCACCTATTGCAGGAATGGCATGTTACTATACTGCTAAATTAAAGGGAAATATTGGAGTGGCAGCATGTATTAATTCATTATATATACTTGTTTCTATAGTCATGATGTCTACTTTGATTATTTTTCTTAGTCATGGTATTTGAATTTTTGTAATTACAAAATAGTATATATCATATTTTATGATATAATGAAACTACGTTGCGATAGATGTTCGGTATAGATATCTGTATGGAGGTAATGGTATGTCTTTCACTGTTCGAAAGGCACTGCAGATGGATCACATGAAAGATGCCGAATTAATCGGTGGATCCGGAGGCCTTGACAGAATTATCAGTTGTGTCGATATTTCAGAAACTCCCGATTTATATGAATGGCTGAGGCCGAATGAGTTTTTGATTACGACGGGATATTCCATACGAGATAATCTGGAATCACAGATGAAACTGCTGCGTTCTTTATTACAAACACAGGGAGCTGTGCTGGCGGTTAAGTTTGGTCGTTTTATTGGAAGTATTCCTCAAGAACTAGTTGATTTATCTGATGAATTTGACATTCCGCTTATTTCTTTGTCCGATAATCTTCCTTTTATTGATATTACATATCCGCTAATGCAGTGTATCGTCAATAATCAGGCACGGCAGTTGGAATATTCTGAGAAAATTTATAAAATGCTGACAAAAGTCGCATTAGAAACGAATAATTTGGAAAGTATTTCTTCAGCATTAGAGTCGATACTGGATGGAATTAAAGTTATTCAGCATGGGGCGTTGGATGGTATGACAAGAGAAGCGTTAAAAATACTGAACCGAAGGAACAGGATTGTATACTTGTAACACACTTGTCTGAGGGGTGCAGATTGCAGAAAAATATATTTTGCCGCGGATCCAAGAACATATTAATTATTTGATAAATTATGAAGAAGTAACGGGGGGGACTTATGCTTTGTACAGGGGAGTTTCCTTCATTTGATTGTCCTGTTCCGCTGCTATATCCACAAGTACTTTTGCAACATTTTACCATGACTGTTTTAGGTGATCGGATACTGGGCGTTTTAATTCCTGCATATGGACAAATTCGACAAGCTGGTCAGCGCTGGCATCGAAATGGAGCAGCAAAGGTCCTTGTTAATGCAGCATCTCCATATGAATCTTTTGATTTGGTAGTGGAGAAGGCCGTTGAACTTAAAAATTCAGGAGCACAATTTTTGGTCATGGATTGTATTGGGTATACGCAAGCTATGAAGGATGCTATTCGAACTAAAACGGGTATTCCCGTTATTTTAGGAAGGACTGTTGCTGCTCATGCAGCAGCAGAACTCTTTGGTTAAACAGAATATTTCAACATATGATATGCAGAAAGGAAGCTGGATGATGACTGCAAAAATTATATCACAAGATTTACTTGAATTTTTAGGAAAATCGACGTCTCCATACCATACAGTAGCTACCAGTGCTGATATTTTGGAATCATCAGGATTCATGGAATTAAAAGCAGGTGAAACATGGAATTTGCAAGTTGGAGGAACCTATTATATTCGTATTTATGATTCCAGTCTTATTGCGTTTCATATTAGCGGTATACCTCGAGCCGGTTTACGTATTGCTGCAGCACATACGGACTTTCCTTGTTTGAAAATAAAACCAGCCGCTTCTATATCGATGCATGGATACGGTAAAGTAAATGTAGAAGTTTATGGGGGGATGATTCGCAGCAGTTGGCTGGATAGGCCGTTGTCTGTTGCAGGTAAGGTTGTTTTGCGGGGAGAAAATCCGTTTCATCCTGTAATAAAACTAGTTGATGCTAGACGCCCTGTAATGACGATTCCGAATTTGGCTATTCATATGAATCGTCAGATAAACGAGGGAATTGAATTAAATCCGCAAAAAGATATGCTTCCGCTTATGACGATGACGGGAGAGAAAAAGAACGAAGAGTTTTTTCTTGATTTTCTGTCATCAGAGTTTTCTTGTGAAAAAAAAGATATTTTGTCTTATGAACTTACTATATATCCCACAGAAACAGGTTGCCGTATGGGTTTGAAGAATGAATTTATTTCTTCACCGCGATTAGATAATTTGACTTCTGTTAAAGCTTGTTTGACTGGTATTATTGAAGGAAAACGAGAAGATGGGATAGATGTTATTGCTCTTTTTGACAATGAAGAAGTAGGTAGTAGTACAAAGCAGGGAGCAGGCTCTTTTGTCCTTCCTCATGTTTTGCAGCGTGTGTATACGGCATTAGGATTTACTGCAGAGGATTATTTGGTTGACATAGCCTGCGGATTTATGCTTTCTCTTGATGTGGCGCACGCGATGCATCCTAACGTGCCGGAGAAAAACGATATTACTAACTTTCCGGTTCTTAATGGTGGAGTAACTCTTAAAATTGCAGCGAGTCAAGCTTATGCCGGTGATGCGGAAGCGATAGCTGTTGTTACGGCGCTTTGTCAAGATGAAAATATACCTTTTCAATATTTTGTAAATCGCTCTGATATAAAAGGCGGCTCCACGCTGGGGTCTATTTTATCAGCCAATCTTCCAATCCGAACGATGGATATAGGCGTGCCTATTTTGGCAATGCATTCCGCTAGAGAGACCATGGGGATAAAAGACCAAGAAGCAATGGAAAATCTTCTCTGCAAGTTTTTTTCATAAATAGAATTTAGCATATATGAACGGCATGTTTTATAACTTGTACCCAATTCCTTTGATCATTATAAATTTTTGAGGCATAAAAAAATATGCCTCATTTTCTGCAGGAGTAGATAGTGATATCTTATTTATGATTGACCGAGGGAAATCATTTGCATTACAATATAACAAAGGTAAGTTATATTCGTAGTTGTATAACGGCATAAAAATTTGTTTTTATTAGGAGAATACATATGAAAAAAATGCCTGTTTTATTTATCGGTCATGGCAGTCCTATGAATGCCATTGAAGAAAATGACTATGTGAAAACGTGGAGATCTATACCTTCTTTTTTTGAAAAACCAACAGCTATTCTTGCTATTTCTGCTCACTGGTATACAGCGGGCAGTTATATCAATAATTTGCTTAAACCGCAGCAAATCTATGACATGTATGGATTCCCAAAGACCTTGTATGAAGTACAATATCCTGTTTCTGGTTCTTCTGTATTAGCGTCACAAGTACAACAAGTACTTGGTGGAGATATTGCAGTTGATAATTCCTGGGGCATTGATCATGGAATTTGGACTGTTCTTCAGGCCATGTATCCGGAGGCAGATATTCCTGTTGTTCAGATGAGTGTTAACAGGAGCATAAGTTTGCAAAAGCAGTTTTTATTGGGACGGGCATTGCGGCCCTTGCGAAACCGTAATGTTTTAATTTTGGCCAGCGGTAATATAGTACATAATCTAGCCAGGGTAGATTGGGAAATGCAAGCGGGATTTCCTTGGGCAGATAAATTTGATAATACTGTTCGTGACTATATTATGCAGCATGATTATGATGCCGTATTTCGCCTAATGCAGAAAAAATCTTTATTTCAACTGTCCGTGCCTTCAGCAGATCATTTTTCTCCACTTGTATATGCGATGGGAGCATCAGTGGCCGAGGATAGTATAACTGTTTACAATGATTCCCGGACAATGGGGGCGTTATCTATGACTAGTTTTATGTTTTCCTAATCTTTTGCATAGATACAGATGGGTATATGAATAGGAGTTCGTTTAGAAAATAACATATTAAAAAAATATAAGTAAAAAATCTAATTATATATTGACAATTTTCTATGCGATGCATATAGTTAGTATGTACAAACTAATTATATGCATCGCATAGAAAATTGTATTTAAAATGATTGTGTTAGGGTATTTTAACCATATCTTATCAATGATGGAAAGGAGAAAAAGTAATGGAAACAGAAGAATTAATTGTAAAATATATAAATATATTGTCTGAAGATATGCGGAAAACCATGAGAAACTATCATGAAAAAGCGTATTGTTCCGTTCTTTTTAATTTATCTATTACACAACTTCATTATTTGCATGCCATTCAAACGATGGAGGGACCTACATTTACACAGCTTGCTGAAAAATTTTCTGTTCAAAAATCTACTGTAACAGAAATTATTCGAAAACTTATACAAAAAGATATTGTATTAAAAAAACAGTCCGAAGAGGATTTAAGGGTGTTTCATGTATATTTGACAAAAAAAGGAAGTGAATTGTTGGCTATTGAAAATATGGGATATCTTGTTTTTGCAAAAAAAATGACGCAATGTTTTGATGAAAAACAAAAAAAGCAGTTTACAGAATTTTTAGAAATAATTATTAATAATATAAGAAAATAGTATATTATATTATATTATATTTAATTAAATTTTAGGAGGAATACAAGTGAAATATAAACTTATAGTGGAAACGGTTGTTTCTTTATGCATGTTTTCCGGTGGGGTTTTGGCATTTAACGGAAACGGACTTTCTTCCAGCGGAATGGATTGGACATTGGCAAAAGGAACAACTATACCTGTGGAAGCAGTTAATTCAATATATTCCCAAAACTGCATAAAAGGACAGAAAGTAATATTTAAGATAAAAAAAGATATACTAAGTGAAAATGAAGTTATTATCCCTGCAAACACAATAGTAGAAGGGGTTGTAACAAAAGTAAAGAAAGCAGGTCCTTGGGGGAAACCAGGAGAAATTGATTTAGGATTTTCTGAAATAGATATAAAATCGGGACCTGTTATTCCTGTCACAGGGAGTTTGGTAGTAAAAAGGCATAATGCCAATTTCTTTGTCAGATATTCTTTGATGGGTGTGTTTATCAGAGGGAAAAATGCAGAAATAAAAAAAGGAACAGAAGTTGATTTAGATGTAACAAAAACAGTTTCTTCGCCTGCAGAGCATAAATATACTGCGAGCAACGTTGTATTATCTGAAAGCAGTATGAAGGAAGAGATCCAAAAATAGTTTAACCTGTCCGGTCTTAAAAGGGTGGTATATACCATGTTGTTTGTTGTTTTTTACGGAGTAAGTTTTATAATTGTGTTCGGTATTTTAGTATGTGTGGCGAGTGGTTTTTTTAAAAGACACATTATTTAGATCCATGGCAGCCATCCTATTCTGATCAATTTAATGATTTGCGTATTAAACTTACATCGTTTGGACTGCTGGCAGCTAGTAACCATAATATGCAGCCATGGAAAATTCATCTAGATACGGATCCCACTGTTTTTTATGTATTCGCAGATATCCAGCGTTTGTCCCGGGAGATGGATCCATATGCACGGCAGGTAATGATTACACAGGGAACTTTTTTGGAATATGTTACCATCGGGGCTGCGTTTTTAGGGTATCGGGCAGATATTTACCTTTTTCCGCGTGGTGCATATGATGATAATGATCTGATAGAGAGTATGAAGATCAAGCCGGTTGCCAAAGTAAATATATTTCGAACCAATCAAAGATGTCTTTCCTTTTATAAATATATGTTTTTACCAGGTACGGACCGAGGTCCATATAGCGCGCAAGAGTTAAAAAAGTCAGATATAGAGAAAATGCTTTCCGTGAATACGGACAAGAATATAGAAATAAAAATTTTTCAAGACGAAGAAAATAAGAAAAATATTGGACAGTATATTTTAAAAGGGGTTCAAATTGAATCGAGCATATATCGTATTTATCGAGAATCGGCAAATTGTTTTAGAAGTAATGAGTATAAAAAAAATAAGTACAGATACGGCTTTTCTTTAGAAGGGCAGCGAATAATGGGATTAAAGAAACATATCTTGCAGGGGGTACTTACTTTTTGTCCGTGCATATTAAATGATAAGAAATCTGCCGATATATATTTAACATCCACACAGAAGGAAGTGGAGCATACACCTGCCTATGCATTAATTATTACTGCTGGAAATAGTCGAAGCAATCAAGTGAAAAGCGGTATATTGTATAGTAAATTAGTTGTAACGGCACATGATTTGGGACTAGGAATACAGCCGGTAACACAAGTTATTGAAGAATATCCGGAAATAAAAAAACAATATGAAAAAATTCATCATGAGTATACAACGGAAGGACATGTGATACAAATGATTTTTTGTATAGGAAAGCCGATACAGAAATCTATGCTAAGTATGAGAAGAGATGTAATGGAATTAATTGATAGGACACATGTGTAAATAGTAATTAACTGCATTTTTCAGCAGTTGCTGAAAAAATATATGTATAGCCTAATCCTGTTTGCAATAAGGCAAGCAGGATTTTTTAATCCGTAAAAAATCCTTAATATAGTAAGTGATCGATATATTGACTAAGAAGTATAATAATTTTTATTAATATAAAATAATATAGATAATGCTTTTATTGACATATGTCAGAAAAAAGAATAAACTAAAATAAACGACATATGTCAACAACTTTGTGTGCTTTTTGTTTGGATGTAAAGACTTCAAAACATTGAAATGTCCGACACAGTTGTTGGAAATAATGCCTGCTGTTGTAAAAAAATAATTATAATGTATAGAATGGTGTTATTAAGGAGTTATTTATATGAAATTGAATCAAGCCACAGATTATGCATTCAGAATCATTTTGTATTTTTCGACGTTGCCGGAGGGAACTAAAGTCAGTGGTACAGAATTATCTCAAAGTCAACATATTCCTAAACGATTTTTATTAAAAATTATGAGAAATCTTATTGCCGCAGGAATTATAAAATCATATCGGGGCGTAGAGGGTGGTTTTGCTTTACAGCGGGCATCTTCAGAAATTACGTTATTTGATATTATTGCGGCGGTAGAGGGTGAACCTGAATTGCTGCGTTGTTTGCCGAATATGGAAAATTGTACTCGTAACTGTGCAGGTATGTGTGCTGTATATGATGTTTTTCGGGAGATTCAACAGGAGTTGATTCAACAGTTGCAGCGTATCGATTTTGAATCTTTAGAAAAACAAGAACATATGACTGATAGGCGTGTTTAATAAAATGTGTCAGACTATATTTCCCGTAGTATAGGCAAATTGATACGTATATTATCCTAGTTATGTAGTTTGTATTTATAGCAGTGCAATGGGGATAAGGTGTTGTTGAATATTGAATTTTGATATATTTCTTCAGGAAGAATCAATGTGTGGATAGGATACATCTTTCATTTATATTAACCATAAAGGAGTGTATTGCAATGGTATTATATGAACAGCAATTAAAAACACAAGATGCGGTACAGAAGGAGCATTGGAAACGAGCATGGGAATCATATCGGCAGCAAGAAACAGGTGAACATGACAGCACTGAAGGTGTGATAAAAAAACTCATAGAGAACGGAATGCTTAGTGGACAAAGAATTTTGGATATCGGCGGGGGGGCTGGCCGATATGCGATTCCTTTTTCTAAATATGCACAGGATGTTACGGTTACGGATATATCACCAAGAGCATTAGCGTATGCAAGACGATATGCTGAAAGAAAAGGATGTCAAAATATTCAGTATGTTGTGTTGGATTGGGATAAAATCAATATATCTACGTTGGGGTGGGACCGATATTTTGATTTCGTTTTTGCATCTATGTGCCCAGCGGTTAGAAGTAGGAAAGGGATAGACAATATGTCGGCAGTTTCAAAAGGATGGTGTCAGATTAATCAACTAATCTATATGGAGGATACTATTTTTGAAAAAGTAAAGATGCAATTTCCCGTTCAACCAGGATATGACCCACATAATGATAGAGCGGCACTGCAAGCTTTTTTTAATATACTTTGGGAACAGCAGTTTGATCCTGAAGTTACCTATTTACACCAGAGCGGATGCCAATCTGTTTCTGTTGATGAAGTTATTCCGTATTACCTTCGCCGACTGCAAGAAAATGTTAGTGAACAAGAACTTAGACAATTTTTAACTGGGTATAGCGAGGAGGGGCATTTATCTGTACATCAAAATACGATACTTTCGATGATACGCTGGAAAGTATCGTAGTAATATTAAATATACAAGAGCATGATAGTATTTGCAGACATGTATTTTTACAATTACAGTTATAATACGGGCATAATTCCCTTTTCTTTTTTATTGTTTGATTAAATTAGAAAAGGGAATTATGCTTTTTTTAAAAGGATAGAGAAAAGACCCATGTGTTCATCGAAGGATACACAATAAACCAATTGTTTTTTATAATGACGATAAGTATTTACCTATGTAATACATAGTAAAATAATATTTTACATATATTTAATATTGGACATATAATAATATAAAGTAGCTTTTTGTTGTACAAAAAGGGCGATAACCTGATAAAATTTAAAATTTCGAGTATATTTCTACGAAAGGGAGAATTTCTATGAAACGAGTCTTAGTTATTGGGGGCGTAGCGGCAGGAACCAAGACTGCTGCTAAATTCAAACGTCTTGATCAGCAGGCAGAGGTGATTCTTTTATCTAAGGGGCAAGATATTTCTTATGCAGGATGTGGACTGCCCTATTATATTGGCGGTGTTATCAACAGTTATAATGAACTTATCGTAAATACACCGCAGAAATATACGGCATTAACGGGTGTAACTGTTTATACCGGCTGGGAGGCAATTGTTGTAGATGTAGAAAATAAAGTTGTTACTGCACAGAGTCAAGAGGGAATAAAACAATTTTTTTATGATCAATTAGTTATCGCGACAGGTGCATCGGCCAGTGTCCCGTCTATTGCAGGCACCGATATGCCGGGATTTTTTACGCTGCGGACGCCAACGGATGCAGCACAGATTCTGGATTATATAGAAAAGCAAAATGTACAGCAAGCGATTGTCATTGGTGCTGGTTTTATTGGTTTGGAGGTCGCTGAAAATCTTTTAGCTAGACATATTCAGGTACGTGTAGTTGAAGCCTTGCCGCAAATTATGGCAAATGTGTTTGATTCAGATATGGCTCTATTAGTACAACGTCACCTGCAAGAAAACGGTATACAGATTTTGACGGGTGTTAAGGCTTCGGCAATGGTAGGAGAAAAAGTTGTACAAGGTTTACAGACTGATGCGGGAGTATTGGCGGCGCAGCTTGTTATTTCTGCAGCTGGAGTGCGCCCTAATACTGATTTTTTAAAAAATACAGGGATTGCAATGGTTAAGGGTACTATTCTTGTTGATGAAACATTGCAAACGAATGTTCCGGATATTTATGCTGTTGGTGATTGTGCTATGGTTTCCAATCGCTTGACTGGACAAGCTCAGTGGTCTCCCATGGGATCCAGTGCTAATATGGAAGGCAGGGTATTGGCGCAAATACTGCATGATGGGCAGGTACACTATCCGGGAGTATTGGGAACAGGCGTTATTAAGCTTCCGCTATTGAACTGCGGCAGAACAGGCTTAACGGAAGAAGCGGCAGTAAAAGCGGGGTTTCAGGCTTGTACTACGACGATGGTTATGGATGATAAACCCCATTATTATCCGGGTTCGGCTTCTTTTATCATAAAATTAATTGCTGATAAAAACACAAGGAAAATACTTGGAATGCAAGTTATCGGTGTGGGTGCTGTCGATAAAATTACAGATATTGCGGTAACTGCGATTTCGATGGGTGTAGCTTTGGATACTCTGGAATGTTTGGATTTAGCATATGCTCCACCTTTTTCAACGGCAATTAGTCCTTTTGTACAAGCTGTACATATCCTGCAAAATAAAATAAACGGCTTATATCATAGTTTAACTCCGTCAGAGTATAAAAGTGGGAAAGCTAAAGATTATGAAATTATTGATGTGTCGATACAGCCGGCGATTCCGGGAGCTCGTTATATAAATTTAACCGACGTTACCGGGCCTATTGCCGAGATTCCCTTAGATAAAAAAATTCTCCTTGTTTGTATGAAGGGAAAGCGTTCGTACTTACTGCAAACTCGGTTGCGGGCATATGGCTATACCCATACATTAGCTTTGGAAGGAGGCCTTGCTGTGAATGATGTGAAAATTTCTTTTACAGGGCGCGGTATACCTGAAGAAGAAATTAAACGAGTCAAAGGACTTGGCTTTCTTCGCGATAAGACAACACCGGATTGTTTCAATGCACGAGTGATAACACGAAATGGAAAAATTACAGCGGCGGAAAGCTACGCTATTACAAAAGCGGCTGAATTATATGGCAATGGACAAATTGCAATGACCACTCGGCTTACTATAGAAATACAACATGTACCTTATGTTAATATCGAACCACTTTGTAATTTTTTGGCCAAAGCAGGACTGGATACAGGTGGTACAGGATCTAAAGTTCGGCCGATTGTATCTTGTAAAGGAACTACTTGTCAGTATGGATTGATAGATCCGTTTTCCTTGTCAGAAAAAATTCATGAACGTTTCTACAAGGGATATCACGACGTATTATTGCCTCATAAATTTAAGATTGCGGTTGGTGGTTGTCCCAATAATTGTGTCAAACCGGATTTAAATGATTTAGGCATCGTGGGCCAGCGGGTGCCGCTTCTTGATAAGACACAGTGCAAGGGGTGTAAGAAATGTATTCCCAGAGACACTTGCCCTATTCATATTTTACAATGTGATGAAGCGGGAAAAATTCTTCTGGATACAACACGCTGCAATCATTGTGGGCGATGTATAGAAACCTGTTCTTTCCATGTTTTTGATGGATATATGGAAGGATATAAAATATACATAGGAGGTCGCTGGGGGAAGCAAATTAAACATGGAATCCCTATGGAAAAGATATTTGCTACGGAAGAAGAGGTATTGGAAACAATTGAAAAAGCGATTCTTCTCTTCCGGGAACAAGGAATTACAGGAGAACGATTTGCTGATACAATCACACGACTTGGCTTTGAAAATGTACAAAAACAGCTTCTTACAAATTCTCTTCTGCAGCGTAAGACAGAAAACCTTCAAGCTCGTGTTCATCTTAAAGGAGGCGCGACTTGTTAAAATAAATAGAGGAAGATGTATCTATCACATGGTGAAAGGCAGGGGGAAAAGATGATTTGGAATATGTTGTTTCATATTGATGAAATAAAAAAGTGGTCATTGGTCATCGGTAACATTAATAATTTTTTAAATGAGATAAAAAAACAGCCACATCATATTTATGTTATTGTAAATGCAGATGCCGTAGCGGGAATTATGGAAAAAAATCTGCGCTTACAGGAAGTGATACATGTATTAAGTACGCAAGGTGTGTATTTTGAATTTTGTAGAATAGCGTTGCGGGGGCATGCTATACAAGAGGCGGATTTGCCAATAGAAATAAAAGTTATACCCAGCGGAATTAAAAGAATAGTGGAATTGCAAATGGATGGCTATGCTTATATAAAACCATGACAGCATAGTAAATCATATATTATATACTTTTTACGTGTCATTATGTGTATAATATGTAAGAAAGGCGGAGATACCATGCATTGTAAAAACATAGGGATTTACGTTTTAGCACTGGTGCTGCTGGTTATCGGACTATACCGGCATGACTATATATATGTTTGGCAGAAGGCATCTACTATTTGTCTGGAGTGTATCGGTATTGGGTAAGCGTGAAATTATACAGTGCATTACAGCAGCTGCTTGTAATTTTAACGTTTCTGGGTTTATGAATGGCCGTATTTTTCGAGAGGAGAGTAAGGCTGTTTGTGTACCCGGGTTAAATTGTTATTCTTGTCCGGGAGCCGTTGCGGCATGTCCGCTGGGGGCATTACAAAGTGCCTGCAGCGGTACTGTATTGCGCATACCTTTTTATGTCTTAGGTACATTATTGCTGTTTGGCATTATATTTGGGCGATTCATTTGTGGCTGGCTTTGCCCTTTTGGTCTTATTCAAGATTTGTTATATCGCATTCCAGGACCCAAAATAGAACATGTACCGGGGTTATCTGTATTGCGCTGGTTTCGTTATATGATTGCTATTTTGTTTGTATGTATTCTGCCAGTTGCAGCTTACTTGATCAGCGGTATCGGTGAACCTGCTTTCTGTAAGTATATCTGTCCTGCGGGAACGCTGGAAGCGGCAGTGCCGCTGTTATTTTTGGATCAGTCTCTAACGGCAGCAGTGGGATGGATAACTGGTTGGAAATTTTTCCTTTTGGGAATTTTTCTGGTTTCTATGATTTTTATTTATAGACCTTTTTGTCGATTTATTTGTCCGCTTGGCGTTTGGTATGGATTATTTAATCATCGGGCTGCGTTGGGAATTTCTGTACTTGAAGAGCATTGTACACATTGCGGTATTTGTCATCGAGTATGTCCTATGGAAGCGACTATTGCGGGTAATGCAGAATGCATTTCTTGCGGAAAATGTACAGATAGTTGCCCCTCTTCTGCAATTTATTTTCGTAATCCTATCAGATACGGTGGACCTACGGAGGGAAAAAATAAATGAAAAAGATTATTGTATTTTGTATAGCCGTTATGTTGTCGACGTCTATAATGGGCTGTGCTGCACAGGAATCTTCTCCTAAAGAAGGCAACAATTCACAGCATCAGACGGCGGTCAATACAAAAGCGGATGAGAAAGCTCCTAATTTGCAGTTGAAAACCTTGGATGGTAAAAAGACTTCAGTAAAACAATTGTATCAAGATAAACCTGTATACTTAAATTTTTGGGCCTCATGGTGTCCGCCTTGTGTTCAAGAAATGCCGCATATTGAACATTTACAAAAAGAATATGGAAGCAAGCTTCATTTTGTGGCGGTTACTGTTGATGAGAATCCAAGTGATGCAGCTTATTTTATTAAAAAAAATAGTATAACTATGCCAGTATATACAGGAGATTTAAAAGCTATAACACAGCAATACGGTGTATCAGCAATCCCTGTGTCAATTATTATTGATACAAATGGAAAAATTATAGCAAAACGTGTAGGAGGGATGGATGAACAAGAACTGAAAGAATTTTTGGCACCTGTTTTAAACAAATAGGATAATAAATATTTAATGTTTTATTATAAATAATACAACTTGACCATTACAGAGAACGGTGTGATAATAAAAAAAGCAAAGGTGCTTGCAGGCACCTTTGCTTTTTTGCTTTTTGGCAATATGTTTTAATATTAAAATATGTAGTAAAATACACCAAAAATGCTCTTGCATTATGTATAAGAATAGAGAGCGTTAGCATAACATAGGAGATTTTGTCTTTACGGGGGGAATAATTAATATGAATATTAAACAGTGTGTACATGATAATGTTGATGAAATCGCTGACTTACATCAGTATTTTCATATGTATCCGGAATTATCTACAGAAGAGTTTCGCACGATGGAATATATTCAAAAAAAGTTAAAAGAGTACAATATTCCATCAGTACATATAGAAAATGGCGGAATATTGGGGATTATTGATAGTGGTAAACCGGGGAAAACATTATTGTTACGAGCGGATATAGATGCTTTGCCAATTACAGAATCAGACATTAATATATCAAAACAAAAAAAATATATATCCCAGAATAAAGGAATTATGCATGCTTGTGGGCATGATGGTCATACGGCAATGCTGTTAGTGGAGGGGAAAATATTACAAGAAAATCATAATGAATGGGAAGGTAAAGTAGTATTGATGTTTGAAGAAGGCGAAGAAAACGGCAGCCGGTATTTGCTTCAATTTTTTGCATATTTTGAGAAGCATGCTATTCATATAGATGGATGCTACGGTACACATGTCAGATGGGATATTCCTTCGGGAAAAATAAGTATTATAACTGGGCCGGCAATGGCAGGTGTATTTGCTTTTGATATTACATTGATGGGAATTGGCGGACACGGTTCCCGGCCTGATTTGGCTGTTAATCCGATTGATTGCTTTGCAGCTATTTATAACGGAATCAATACTATCCGTATGCGGAATATATCTCCGCAGCATTGTCTGACTGTATCTATAGGAAAACTTAAAGGTGGTGATCGGATAAACGTGATATCTGATATGCTGGAATTTGGGGGAACTGTACGATATTTTAATGAAAATGATGGCCAGCAGTTTAAAGAAAATTTAGAACGCATTCTAGAAAATGAATGCAGCAATTTTGGCTGCCGATATATCGTCAATAAAAAATCCTTGAATTATGTTTTGCGCAATAATGAAGATTGTGCCAGAATTGCTTGTAATGCAATTGCAAAGGACTTGGGAGAAGATGTTTTATATGCGGGACAGCCTTGGATGGCTTCAGAAAGCATGGCTCTTACACTTCGGGTATATCCGGGTGTGTTTTCATTTACTGGTATTGCTAATGCGGAAATTGGCAGTGGAGCCAATCATCATACAGCCGCTTTTGATATAGATGATGCAGGATTGGCGACGGGAGTTGCTGCGGCTATTGCCTACTCTTTGGCATTTTTGGCGTATACACAGCCTATTTCTTTTACGGCGCAATCTATAGAGTAAGCTTGTTTTTTACCATATAGAATTTATTTATCGTCTTTATACGTTTTTATAATAAGGGAGGTAAGACAGATCATTATTTCTGTCTTACCTCCCTTATTATAAAAACGTATATTTTAGAAATTAAAATGTTATAGGGTGCGCCCCGTCAAGAACAGACACATTCAGCACGGACAGAATCTTTGCAGAAACGCATAGCAGACATTGTTTTTTGAAAGAGTGTGGATATATCCCAGACGAGTATTTCTTAAAGGTATCACGAGCACAGCCGGAAGCAAAACTTTTATCTTTAAATTTGTTATTAATGATTTTTAGTTCCATGTCGTTTGTGCTTTTCGAGGGAATCATTTTTGCAGTGGCCCATATTAAACTGGTTAATTCATCAATTGTAAAGAGAATTTTTTCCATTTCATGCGCTGGCTTACGAATGCTGCATATGCCATATCCGTGACAACATACTGCATGAATACAAGCT
This sequence comes from Megasphaera paucivorans, assembly GCF_900103535.1. Taxonomy (GTDB): domain Bacteria; phylum Bacillota; class Negativicutes; order Veillonellales; family Megasphaeraceae; genus Megasphaera_A; species Megasphaera_A paucivorans. Next base: position 17,471 of record NZ_FNHQ01000019.1, read on the forward strand.
GTGTCAGCATCAATTTTCTTGAGTAATTCAGGAACTTTCTGGCAATGCTGATTTGGATACATTTCAAAATCAATGTTATGCAGTAATCTGACAAGTCCCTAAAAGTCAACTTCTTCATAATATCCCATTTCATTAGCATGCCATCGCATTACACTTCCGGCGGGTAGTCCATGAAAAATATGAAACGGATCGGTATTATATTTTTTATAACCGTTACGAGTACTATAGCATGATATAGCTTGCCATTTTAGAGCCAGAATGGCACTATATGGATACTATCAGTTTTATGAAAATATTTTGGAAGTGTTATGATGAGGAGTTTGCATGTTGAATTTAACCATTGATCGTAGTATTCGCATCCCTATTATTCGTCAATATTTACCATCAAATTAAGAAATTAATATTAAGTGCAGCGTTGAAAACTGGAGATAAATTACCTTCTTCATGTATGTTGGCAAGAAATTTTCATGTTTCCAGAAATGTAGTGTGAGAAGCGTATCCGCTGTTTCTGGCAGAGGGATATATTTGTCAGCAAGTTACGCAGCGGTACATATGTATCCGGAGATATATATGTAGAAAAAGAAAGACAAGAAGTTTAAATGGTGCCGCAGATCATGAAGAATAAATTCAAAAACAACAATCTTGATTTTTTGCTGTACGAATTGAAGATGCCATTTTGTCGAGAGCATTGCAGGAATCCTTCATGGCATGTAAAAAATTATGTAAAAGGTATAGTGATTATTTTAATTCAGCATACGATCAACCTACACTAGCGTGTTTTTTGGAGTCAGGATTGATAAAAATATATTTAAAATGAAAAAAATATACTTAAAAAATGCATTTTGCGTATAGAGGCATTAAAAAAATATTTCGGTACTTGTGTTGCTGCTATAGGAGAAAATACAGGATTATATTTAATTGCGGAATTTTTGGTATAGAATTTACAAAAAAATGCATTGATTTTTTTACAAGCAATATATTCTTATTTATCCGATTTAGGAATATTCTATGTTTCCGGCATATCTTAAGAATTAATTATTGGGTATAGTCTTCATTTGTTGGAAAATTGTATTGTACAATACGCTGAAATTTTTTATCGGATAGTGAAACAATACACGGGGGCAGGATGATTATATCCTTGTGTGTTTGCAATACACTTGTGTATGTAGTAATCTAGAATTAAATATATTTATATGAGGTGAAATATATGAAACTGACTGTTCTTGTTGATAATAATACCCTAATTGATCGCTATTTTTTTGGAGAACCAGCTTCGTCCTATTATTTAGAAGAAGGGGACATAAAATTATTGTTTGATGTTGGATATACGGATATATTTATTAAAAATGCTCAAAAAATGAATATAAATTTAGATAATGTAAACACTCTCGTAGTGTCTCATGGGCATAATGATCATGTTGGCGGGTTGGCAGATTTAATTCGATATTATGCGGCGGCTTTTGTAGAGCGTGGAAAATATAATAAACCGCGATTGATTGCACATCCGTTGACCTTTTGTGATAAATATGAGGGAAAAAATGAAATAGGATCGGTAATTAAAGAACATACGCTGCAAAAACATTTTAATGTCACATTAAGTAAAGATGAAATATGGCTGACAGATAAGCTTGTTTTTTTGGGAGAGATTAAGCGAAGAAATAATTTTGAAAATAAGCGGCCTATAGGAACCATTATGAGTCAAAATGGCTGGGTAGATGATTTTGTGTTAGATGATTCTGCATTAGTATATAAATCTTCTGATGGATTAGTTATTATAACAGGATGTTCACATGCGGGTATTTGCAACATTATAGAACAAGCCAAAATAATTTGTAAGGATACAAGAATAGTCAATATCATAGGAGGATTTCATTTACTTAATCCGGATAAATACATTCTTGAGGCTACGTGTGACTATATGAAACAAAATAATATACAAAACATCTCTCCGTGTCACTGTACTGATTTAAACTCTAAAATAGCATTATCTAGAGATATTCCTATTCATGAAGTGGGAGTAAGTACCTTGTTTGAATATAGTTAAATGATATTTTTACTAATGAACAAAAAGCCTTTATATATCTGCGACATAGGAGATGTATAAAGGCGGTTTTTATATTGTATGTCTGTTCCTGTTATCATCTATGATTTTCTAAAATTGATTTTAGGATACGTTCCATTCCCGTTTTAATAATAGAGCGCGGCATAGCGAGATTTAAGCGGACAAATCCTGCGGCATTACCAACAAACAGGGCATCACCGCCTTCCAGAAGCACACCGGCTTTATTGGCAAAAAACAACGGTACGTTTTTTTCATCGTTGAGATAGGCATTAAAGTCGACCCAGGCTAGATATGTCGCATCAGGGATTTCAAAAACTGCTTGAGGAAGATTTGTTTCAAGGAAACGTTTGACATATTGAAAATTATCATCTAAATATGTTTTTAATTGATCGAGCCAGTCAAGACCGTCGGTATATGCCGCTTTATGAGCAGCAATGGACAGCGGATTAACCAATCCCACATTTTTGTCATTAGACATAAATATTTTACGTATAGTAGGATCACGAATAATAATATCAGAAAACATTAACCCTGCTATATTAAATGTTTTACTGGCAGACATGCAGGTAATAAGTTTCGCATAAGCAGGCATGATTTTACCCATAGGAATATGTTTTTTTCCTTGGCGGATAAGATCACAGTGAATTTCATCAGATATAATCCAAAGGTCATATTTTTCTGCAATAGCAGCAATTTTTTTAGATTCCTCTGTAGTCCACATGCGGCCTGTTGGGTTATGCGGATTGCACCATAAGATAACCTTCATTTTGGGGTCGGATGCTTTTTTTTCAAAATCTTCAAAATCAATAGTAAAATGTCCTTTCATATCACGTTTCAGAAAAGAACGAACTAGTTCACGGCCATTATAATCTGCAGCGTGTTTAAAATAACCATAAGCAGGTGCCGTGATTAAAATTTTTTCATTTTTTTCTGCTAAGTCCCCGAGTAATTCGTAAAGAGCAGGAATGACACCTGCTGAAAACATCAATTCTTCTTTGGGAAATGTCCATTCGTATTGTGTTTTGCACCAATGGGAAAATGCTTCATAGTAGTCATCGGAAAACACCATACTATAACCGAATATACGTTTATCAACCCGATCTTTGATTGCTTGGCAAATAGGGGGAGCGGTTGCAAATTCCATATCGGCAACCCACATGCGAATAAATTCGTCATCTTTAAACGGAAATTTTTTATCAGGTCCTGCATGGAAAATATAACCGCGAAAACCATCGGTGTTCAGGGCATTCGTATGTCTTCTTTCGATTATTTCATCAAAATTATATTTCATTGTTGTCTTCATCCTTCCTGAATATAATATATTGGGTCTATATAAGGTTCGTACATTTGATTATGCGCTAAAATACGAATTTCGTCATACTTTCCGGATTTTACAATCATAGTATGACAGAATTTTTATCAATTTTCAAATAGAATATATTTTCATTTGAAGAAACTTTTATTTAAATATATTTCGTTTCAAGCGATTTTTATATAAAATTATTTTATAATTTTATTAATTTATCAAATGAGACGTTTTTGGGGGATTTATTTATATTAAAAAAACTATTGAGGTAGGATATGGAAAAATTAATACAGGAAATTGGGAAAAAATTAAAGTTTATCAAAAAAGAACTTAAATCTACAGGATTTAGCCAATCGTATTTATAAAAGCAAAGCAACAAGTTCTAAATATGAAAATGGATAAATTGTTGTTGATATTGTTACACTTTACGATATTACTTGTTACTATCCATTGCTAACTAAGCAATCCGTAGTGACAGGTGTTTGACGTATGTTTGAACATAACGATACATGTTTATTGTTATGATATCAACATACAATTGGAATTAATATAATTAGGCACCTAATAAATACATTGACAAAAATACAGAAATTATATTATATTATATATAGGTACCTAATTATATTAAATATAAGGAGAAATATGTATGGAAGATAAACAAGCTATTCAACTATATCAGGCGTTGTTTCATTTAAGCCGTAAAATGCACCGCATGGATCATTGGAGCGGACATAGATGCACCACAGAACATAGGGCGTTGCATCATAGTCAGCATCATTTGCTGGAACTTGTGTCTAACTATAATGGAACCATGCAGCAGGATCTGGCTGAAAAAATGGATATTCGCCCATCGTCTATGACCGAATTATTAGGGAAATTAGAGCAGGCAGATTATATTGTACGAAAAAAAGATGAGGAAGACCAACGTATTATGCGGGTTTTTATTACGGAAAAAGGACAACAACATGTTGGACAGTTTCAAAAAGCGGCAGCTGAATTGACGATGAATCTTTTTGATTGTTTGACGAACGATGAACAATCTCACCTTTTGATACTCATAAAAAAGGTGAGTACTAATATTGATCGTAAGATAAAATCTTCTGCTTTACCGATGTGTCATCATCAAATAAAACATCAGGGACATGGGCAGCATAGCCGTCATTCGGCAGTGACGGATTTTGATAAAAACCATGATCAGGGAAATTGATGGTGAGGGTGAAGCAGAAAAGATTTTTAACAGTAAATTTATTAATTGTTTTTACTTAAATTATAAAAAGACATTAGTTTATGACGAAAAGACACATTACTACTATTAGGAATGTGTCTTTTATGCTATAATCAAGCTATAATTTAAACGGATAAATGGGTAACAAAATAATAACATTAAATAGTGTGAGTTGTAAAAAATTAACCTGCTGGCGGAAATATTACATACTTTATTAATTATGTAATATAGAAGGTACATATATTTTGCTGTAAAAGGCTGTTGAGTATAAAGTGCAAGTAATATCATTTTATATTTCGTGTCATATAAGAGAGAAAAAAATGGCATCAATACGTTGGGAGGAGTATAAGCGGAGAAGAGTAGGCATGAAAATAAGGCAGATGGTTCTGAATAATGTGAAAGAGTAACTATATGAAAGAAGGTGTATTAGTTTGGCTTTTTTAAAGAAAGCACCAATATGCTGTGTCTTAATGGGTTTGATGATAGCAGTGGGAACATTGTTGAGTGGATGTGGCAATGAACAACAGCAAACGAATGCCGCCGTGTCGGTAAAGGCTATGAAAGTGCTGCAGCAGGATACGCCGTTATCTATTGAGTACGCGTCTCAAATTAAAGGAAAAGATGAAATTAAAATTCAACCGAAGGTTACGGGAACTATTGTTGAAAAATATATAAAAGGAGGACAATATGTACAAGCGGGGCAGCCTTTGTATAAAATTGATTCTCGGCAATATGAATCCGCCGTGCTTTCCGCTGAAGCGGCAGTAGAACAATCAGAAGCTACACTGAATAATTCCCGCATTGATTTAAGCCGCTATACACAGCTTGTAAAAACAGGCGCTGTTTCAGAACAAACGGTAACGACGCAGGAAGCAAACGTAAAATCTTATCAAGGTGCTTATAATAATAATGTAGCTTTATTAAAGAAAGCACAGGAAAATCTTGATGACACAGTTATCTATGCACCTGTAAGCGGCAGACTTTCTGTTGATGACGTTGCTGCCGGGGGATACGCCACCGCGGGAAGTACAAGTTTAGTTACTCTTGGCACAACAAATCCTATTTATGCTCAATTTAGTATCAGTGAAAATGAATATCTTAAGTACTTAAGCTTTCGTTCGGATGAATCTGATATGTCCAATGATTGTGATGATACAAATGTGCAGGCAGCACTTATCTTAGGAAATGGAAAAGTATATCCTTATAAAACCAATATAGTAGAAATAGATCGTGCACTTTCTGATAATACAGGAACGCTTACGATTAAAGCACTTTTTGATAATCCCGAAGGAGATTTAATTCCGGGGATGTTTGCTCGTATACGGATTACAGGGACTACGATACCTAATGCTATTTTAGTGCCGCAGCGTGCTGTACAGCAGCTTTTGGATAAATCTTTTGTTATTGTTGTGGGATCGGATAACACTTCGATTTCTAAGAACGTTACGCTAGGAAGCAAGATTGGCAGTTATTATGTGATAAAAAATGGATTATCTGCCGATGATATTGTTGTTGTCGAAGGCCTGACCAATTTACAGGAGGGCCAGTTGATGAATGTTACCATGGTTACACCGGAAGAAATGAAGTTTTCCCTGATATCGGATGCGGTAAAACCCATGGAGGGTACCACTGCTTCCTCTTCTTCAAAAATGTAAGGAGGGGATATTGTGTCCAGATTCTTTATTTATAGACCGGTATTTGCTATTGTAATTGCTATTATTATTGTGATTTTGGGAATTGTTTCAGCTGTGCAGCTGCCTATAGCCCAATATCCACAGATTTCACCGCCGACGATTAATGTCAGTACTTTGTATACAGGCGCTAATGCCAGTGTTGTTAATGAAACGGTTGCTCAGATTATAGAACAGCAGGTCAATGGTATACAAGGCATGGATTATATGAGTTCTAATTCTGATGACACCGGTATGTACAGTTTATACGTAACGTTTAAACTTGACACCGATGGAGATATGGACTCTGTAAAAGTTCAGAATAATGTTGCAATTGCTAATGCTAGTTTGCCTTCTGATGTACAGGAAGCGGGTGTAACTACTAGTAAGGCTTCATCAGATATGGCATATTTAGTGTCTCTGTATTCACCGAAAGGAACCTATGATACAGTATTTTTAAAAAATTATGCAGATATTTATTTAATTGATAAAATAAAGAGAGTCAAAGGAGTTGGCGGTATTAATATTTTTGGGGCCGATTATTCCATGCGTATATGGCTGAATCCTGATAAATTAGCGGAACGGGGACTTACTGTAGCGGATGTTACGTCAGCAATCAAGGAACAAAATATACAAGCTCCGGCTGGAACTATCGGACAAATGCCGGTTCCTGCTATTCAGGAAAAACAATATACGGGGAAAGTACAAGGACGCCTTATAAAACCTGAAGAATTTGGCAATATTATAATTAAATCTGATTCTAATGGACTTTTTGTGCGGTTGAAAGATATAGCCACCATTAAAACGGGAGCTAAAAATAACAATTATGTGTCTGAAGTAAATGGGCAGGAAGGTATTGGTTTTGGCATACAACTTACAAACGATGCCAATGCGATAGAGACAGTCGGGCAGGTTAAGAAAATACTTAAGGAAGCATCAGCAACGTTTCCTCCTGATTTACAGTATAAAGCGATTGTCGATAGCACGGATTACATCAATGAATCTATTAAGGAAGTAATCAAGACATTTTTTGAAGCGTTGATTCTTGTTGTATTGATTATTATTTTATTTTTACAGAGTGTTCGCGCTACCGTTATTCCTTTACTGGCTATTCCTGTATCTTTAATTGGTACGTTTGCGATGTTTACTCTTTTAAATTTTTCTATTAATACGTTGACTTTGTTTGCTATGGTCTTAGCCATAGGACTTGTTGTTGATGATGCCATCGTAGTTGTTGAAAATGTGGAACATCATATGCGCGCCGAGGGGCTGGCACCTAAAGAAGCAACGCTCGTCGCTATGGATGAAGTACAAGGACCTGTTATTGCGATTGCAGCGGTATTGGCAGCTGTATTTGTACCGGTTGCTTTTCTTGGAGGGATGATGGGAGTGCTGTACAAGCAATTTGCACTCACTATTGCTATAGCTATGGCGATATCTGCCTTTGTGGCTTTAAGTTTGACACCTGTCTTGTGCTCTTTACTGCTGAAGCCATATGACAAAGATTCCTATACAGGATTCATGGGGCGTTTTTTTTCTGGTTTTAATAATTGGTTTGATAATGTAAAAAATAATTATACCGGTAAAGTAGGCTGGTGTATAGGTCATGCTAAATTTGCCGTCGTTTTCTTGCTTATTGTTTGTGGACTTATGGGACTTTTGTACAAAATTCTGCCAACTACTTTTGTGCCGGAAGAAGATCAAGGGTATTTCATTGCCAGCGTTAATTTACCAGAAGGAACCTCTTTAAACCGTACACAGGAAACGGTAGATAAAGTGGCTGAAGATGTCAAACATATTACTGGGGTGGAAAATGTTCTGAATGTAACGGGGTATGATGTTCTCTCTTCGGCAGTTAAATCTAATTCCGGTACACTGTTTATCGGCTTGAAACCATGGCCGGACAGAACAGAGACAAAAGATAAAGTAAATGGGATTATTGGTCAAGTAAATGCAATAGGTGTACAGCGCTATCCAGAAGCGTTTACCTTGGCATTTAATATGCCGGCCCTTCCCGGATTGGGTATTGTTGGCGGCTGGACTATGGAACTTCAAGATATGACCGGACATACGGATGAAGAATTAAATTCGATTACACAGAAATTAGTTGCAGCAGCGAATCAACGTCCTGAGTTACAAGGTGTTCGTTCTACGTTTAAAATTAATTCTCCAAATTATATTTTTGAAGTAGATCGGGAAAAGGTCAAAAATCTTGGAATTAATTTAGCAGATGTATTCACAGCACTGCAAGTAAATTATGGCGGATACCAAGTTAATGATTTTAATCAATTTGGACGTACATACAAGGTCATGCTGCAGGCTGATACGGGATATCGGAACGAAGCGGAAACGGCAAAATTTATTTTTGTAAAAAGTTCTTACGGTACAATGGTTCCACTGGATACGATATTAAAATCAAAGATTAGTACAGCTCCTTCGATTATTTCACGGTTCAATGGGGTGCGAAGCCTTACTATTCAAGGAAATGCCAGTGCAGGATACAGTTCAGGACAAGCTATGACAGCGATGGAAGAGGTTGTAAAGCAAAATGCGCCTGCGGGGTTTAACGTGGAATGGTCAGGACAAAGTCGAGAAGAAAAATCGGCAGGTTCATCTACTATGAAAGTTTTGGCATTGGCTCTTGTTTTTGTATTCCTTTGCTTGGCAGCTTTGTATGAAAGCTGGAGTGTTCCCTATGCAGTTTTACTTACGGTACCGACAGGAATTTTTGGAGCATTGTTTTCCGAATATGTGTTACGTAATATAGGACAACTATTCGGAGTAGTTAATGCCGGCTTACAGGATAGTGTTTATATGCAGATCGGTGTCATCATGATTATTGGACTTGCAGCTAAGAATGCAATCTTAATTGTAGAGTTTGCAAAAGTGCGTGTTGATAAAGGAATGGATCCAGTACAGGCATCTATAGAAGCAGCAGGTCTTAGACTGCGGCCTATCCTTATGACGTCTTTGGCCTTTATTATTGGTTGTTTGCCTTTGGCCGCAGCGACTGGGGCGGGAGCAGCAGCTCGCAGCGGTATGGGAGTGGCTGTAGTTGGAGGAACTTTGTTTGCTACAAGTCTGGGAATTTTTCTGATTCCTGTATTTTTTGTACTTGTAGAATACATGGCGAAAAAGACAGGTTTGTTAAAAGAAAAAATAAATATAAAGAAGCAGCGATAGATAGGCCTTGGATTTTGCAGATATTTTATCTGAATACGAAATAGGATAGTATATTCAAGCAATTAAGAAAATATATTCTAAACGATAAAAACGAGCCAGTGATATATCAACTGACTCGTTTTATCGTTTAGAATTTTGAATATATATTACATATAAGCTTTTTGATATATTTTAATGCAATCATCTATCGTTAATTCCAAACGGTCACTTTGAAATAAAAATCCCATGGAAGTTTTGGCATTTTCTGCCATGGCAGGAAACTCATCAGGAGAAATTCCATAATCGGACATTTTTAAATTGGCAACACCACAATCTTGTTTCAGTTTCGTTAAGGCTGTAAGAAAATCAGATGGGTGAGATGCTTCCTGCATACCCATAATCTGAGCTAATCGGATAAAACGGTCATCACATGCATGGTGTGTAATAAACCAAGAAAAATAAGAAGTACTTAGCATAATTAATCCGGCACCATGAGGCAGCTCTTGATGATAGGCACTGAGAGCATGTTCTAAGGAATGTTGGCTTGATGTAGAACAAACGCACATTTCTATGCCGCCTAAATAATTGCCGAAGGCTATTTTTTCCCGCGCATCAATATTAGCACCATTGCGTATGGCCTCCGGTAAATTATGACTAATATGTTCAATGGCAGTTAAAGCAATCATGTCGCTCATAAGGCTGGCTTTTTTAGAGATGTATCCTTCAATATTATGGAATAAAGCGTCAAAACCTTGCAAGGCCGTGAAATGAGGAGGGACAGAAACCATAAGTTCAGGATCAACAATTGCTAATACGGGAAATAATAGTTCATCCTTAATCGGTGTTTTTTCTTTTGTTTCTGGATTCGTGATAACACCACCCATGTCTGTTTCTGAACCAGTGCCAGCAGTTGTGGTAATAGCTACGATGGGCAGTGGTTTATTGTTGATAGGTTTGCTTTTCCCAGTACCGTTTGTGATATAGTCCCAAAGATCGCCCTCGTTTGTAGCTACGACAGCGATTCCTTTAGCGGCATCCATGCAGCTGCCGCCGCCAAGAGCTACGAGAAAATCACAGTCAGCATCTCTGGCAGCTTTGCCGCCGGCCATGACGGTTGATTTCAATGGATTAGCTTCTACTTTGTCAAATAAAATTGTTTCTATACCGGACATATGAAGCTGTTCCTCTGTTCTGGATAAATATCCATTGACCTTGACCGATTTTCCGTTTGATGTGATAAGCATAGCTTTTTTGCCGGGCAATTGTTGCTCGTGCAGATGATTTAATTGTCCGGGTCCAAATAACGTCTTTGTTGGTACGAACATTTTAAAATTCATATTATATACTCCTCCTTTGTTGCAGCATATGTTGTTTTTTTATTATACCGTAATACTATCAAAAAATCTTGGAAAAATCAGACATGAATTAACCTGATTTTGATTTTTTCGAAAAAAACACTTACTATATGAAAAATTATGATAAGCCTAATCAAATTGCATGCTTATACTTTCCTGGTTATTCATGGAATAACCACCTTTTTCAACATCATCAAAATCTAATATCTCGTCTTCTGCTTTCAGCGGACTTAATTTTTTTATTATTCCATACGAGTTTTTTAGAGAGAGGTGATCCCCTTTTCCTGATAAAACCCATAACGTTTTGTATTTTTTAGGAGAGATAAGAAGCTCGTTTTCTCCTAGTCCATCTGTAAAATATACGAGCAAATCAATTTTTTTTGTATTCGCATATTCGAATACCGGAGAGAATTTTGTTCCGCCTCTGACATTGATACGCTCTTTTAGATCTTGAATTGTTCTGACAACATAGGTTCGTCTAATTTCATCATCACATTCAACAATGGTAATTTCATGATTATAATTTTGTACAATACGTAATACTTCCTGCATGGCTTGCTTAAATTCGCCATCACTGATACTGCCGCTAATATCAATGGCAATTATTATTTTAGCTTTATGATTTTTCAAATGACCAGGAAGGTCTAACCGTTCGGGCTGTCTCCTATTTCTTCGCGTTGTTGTTTTTTTTCGGTCACAGGTGATAGATCCCATCATTTTTTTTAAATATAAATTCCACGGCAATTCATATAAACTTTTTTTCAATGACGCAATCATACTTTCCAGATATTTTGGGATCATCCCTTTTTGCGAAGCGTCAATATATTTCTCTGTGAATTTTTTTAATGTTTGATTATCTAACTCATCAGAGTCATTCCAAATATCATGCGTTGTTTTTGGATCATATTTTGTTTTGATTTTTTCGTTTGTTTTGCTGTCTGCATCGGGTATGTTTTTTGTTTTTGTTAATGAATCGAGTGCGGTTTGGATATTGTCTGCATAATATTCAAAAGATTCAAACGGCAAAAGAAAAAGTGAATACGTCATGTTTATCCAGTGTAAGGTTACAGCATCGGGAGGTAAATGTGTTAAATATGTGTTTACGACAATGTCCATGGACATGTTTAATGCTAATTTGCTGTAATTATTTTTTAAATCTCTTGCCCGAAGAAGATGTAAAGATACAATATGCAATATTTCATGCTTAATGGTAGTTTCCATTTGCTCGAGTGTTAAGGTTAAAAAAATTAATGGATTAAAGTATATTACATATTTTGCATTTTTAAAGTTTACGGCGGTGGGACTGCTGATATCAAAACGAATTTTTCTTGTCATTTGAAATAAAAAATATCCGTAAAAATTATCCTTGTCTTCCATAAGTTTTACGTTGACTTTATCTATAAAATTAAAAAATTCTTTTTTATAATCTACTGGCACTATAATGGAAGCAGACGTATGATCTGACTGCTTTTTTTGGTAATCATCAATGAATGAATATGTTTTTTGGTATAACAGGGCAGCTTCACTGATAAAATAATTTTCCATAAAAATCACCTGATTGAATGATAGGTTTCAAAATATGCAGCTATAAAGGCTTCATTTTCTTTTGCATGTTTATATACTTTGGGAGCATTGTTTCGAATATCCTTCATGATGCCAATCATTAAATCTACAGGATACATTTTCAAAAATTTCATTAAGCGATTAATATACTCCTCTGGGTGACCGTTTTCTTTATCTATATCGGTATTTAATTGCTTTAATATGTTTTTTGCCGCTAAATATAATCGAGTGTGACTTTCTTCTGCTATTTTAGCAGGGAGGACATCGGAAATCGAATCTGTTGAGAATACATCTGCATAGGAAATAAGCGGACGATAATCAGCTTCTACAAAATTTACAAATTCTTCGGCAATGACTTTTCCCACATTGCCGCGGATAACATTAAAAAATACAGTTCTGGGGATAGTATTTTTATTTTTCTTATAAATTGAATACACTCTTGAAATCCGCTCATAACTTCTAGGTGTTGCATTAATATCATCATCATTGGTTTGATATAAATATTGAGGAAATGTGGAAATAAATTCCATAACCTTTTGTTCTATCCCTGTTTCTTCAGCCCAATCCAACCATTGTATATAATCGGGTTCCATATACAACCACACAAAGCGATTTTCTTGTGCAGCATCCATGTCGACCGCCTGATAATCATATGTATTGGAAGGATTCATGGCGGCAACAATTTTCACATCTTTTTGTAATACATATCCATTGATTTCTCTATTAAGAATAAGATTCATCAATTCTTGCTGTACAGCGTGTTCACAACGATTTATTTCATCAATAAATAAAAGGACGGTGTTTCCTTTTTCTATCTCTGAATCTATTTCCAGAAGTTTGTGATGCACGGCATATACAGTTGTTTTTTTCTTAGCGGCTAAACCGTTTTCATTGGGTTGTGTATATGTGTCGATAGTTGGCAGTCCGCCAATTTCTCCTTCTTTAAGGAGATTTCCATCAATACTAATAAGATGCCAGTTGTTTTTTTGCGCTATTTTTGCGGCTAACGCTGTTTTTCCAATGCCTGTTTCTCCGACGAGCAACGGAACTTCGCCAGCAGCTAATATTAAATCTACGCTTTTTAATGTATCTGTAAAATTCATTGTTATGTCCACCTATCTAAACTTTAATTTTTCATCAACGGTAATTTTTTTTGCTTTTTTGCTTCCATACCGATATACAAGCATTATTTTGTCTATGGGTATGAGCGCGTTATGTTTATCGATAGCACTGCAATTTATAAAATCCCGAATATATTTTTCTTCAACATCCTCCTTTGACAAAGTATCTTTTACTACTTGTTCGATATCCTCCTTTGACAAGTTTATTTCTTTGGGAATATATTTAATAACCAAAATATTTATTTTTAAGAACTCTAATATTTTACTTTTATCTAAGTTTTGTATAAAACGGAGAGCCTGTTCATTATTTTTGATTGCAATGCATTCGGCTTCATGAGAAGGTGATTGTATATATCTTAATGCTTCGTAATCAATGCGTACAGCTGCTTCTTGTGCTTTTTTACATGGATTTTTAATGTATTTAACTGCATCGTAATTTTTTTGTACTGCCAGTAATTGTAATTCTTCACTGGGATTTGTGACATATTTAATAGCCCAGCCTGATTGAGAAAGTGCAAGTTTGATTAATTCTTCCGATGGATTCTTGATATACTCTAAATTATTCCAGCCATTATAAATTGCTTTTACTAATAAATCTTTTGATGGGTTTTGGATAAATTGAATAGCACGGGCGGTATTGTTTATAGCTGTTTCCTGTATTTTTTTTGTGGGTTCAGTAATGTATTGCAATACAAGACCATTTTGCTCAACCGCTAATAATTTCATTTCATCTGTGGGGTTTTCTATGTGTTTTAAAACATAGGGATTATTTTTTATCATTTTTATATAGTTAGATTCGTCCATATCGTATATTTCCTTTCATACTTTATACATATAGATATTTAATTTATTATACCATAGAAATAAAATAGGCAGTATAAAATAGGTAACAGCAGATGCGGTATAGCAGTTAGTGATTTTTTTATATTGTGATTCTTTCTGATAGATGCTATGATATAAAAAATTTTAAGACTAAGGAGAAAATCAAAATGGAATTTTTTACAGAAAGTATGGATTATTTTGTTAGCCATGTCGTGCATGGTGGATTTCATGTTCATGTCGCTTCTTTGATTTTTTGTGTTATCATTGGTATTTTTCTTTTACAGACAGCATCAAAAGTTGTTTTTAGGATTATAGCAAGAAATAATGATGAATTATACAATTTGCTTCGTGAAATATGTGCGGGGACACCCACGTTGTTAGGCATTTTAGGCGGCATCTATGTAGCACAAGAATCGTTAGCAATACCACCGCATCCGGCTGCTTTTTTGGAACATATATTTCATGCGATTTTAATCATGACCATTGCTTTGGTTGTAGCACATATGGCTTCAGGATATTTGAAATACAAATTGGGAAAATCCTCGGAACAATTGGCTTCTACGTCCATTTTGGTGACCACTATTGACATAACCGTATATGCAATTGGCGGCCTGGTTTTATTAGAATCGCTGGGAGTGGCTATTTCTCCGCTGCTGACGGCTTTAGGTATTGGCGGATTAGCTACGGCACTTGCATTGCAGGATACGCTGGCAAATCTTTTTTCCGGTATTAATACATTATTATCTAAACAAGTTAAAATAGGCGATTTTGTTAAACTGTCATCAGGAGAGGCTGGTCATATTATTGATATGAACTGGCGCAATACAACAATTAAAACTACCACAGAAAATATGATTGTTGTGCCAAATCAAAAGATAGCATCTTCTGTTATTATTAATTATGCTCAGCCTTTTGCGGCTTGTTCTATTTTGATACCCATAGGTGTTGGATACGGCAGCGATTTAGATCATGTAGAAGCCGTTACGCTGGAGGTCGCCAAAAAAGTATTGTTAGATAATGAAGGCGGAGCAGCAGAATTTGAACCACTTGTCCGATATCGTGATTTTGGTGATTACAGTATTCACTTTGATGTAGTTCTTCGGGTTAAAACAATTATGGATCAGAATTATATTCGTCATCAATTTATTAAAGCTATATATGACCGATATGGGAAAGAAAAAATTATGATTTCTGTAAAAAATGCTGTCTGATGATAGACAGCATAAAAATTTATATATTTTTTTTATTATTCCGGACAGAGGGAGATTTGCAGGCCGTCCCTTTAGGTGATGATCCGCGGGCTAATGAAGCAAATATTCCGATAAAACAGGTAAAAGAAAGAATAATAAAGGACCAATGAACACCCTGCGTAATCGCTTGTTCATAACTACTCAAATACATTGTTGTATGGGAAAAAATTAAACTTACTACAGCCATACTGATCGCTTGCCCTAATATTCGCATCAGGGCTAGGACGGAAGACGCAATACTATGTTGCTTTTCTGGCGCCGCAGTTAGAATGGCACTTGTATTAGGAGTTACAAAAAGTGCGGCACCTATACCTAAAAAAATTAAAAGCAATATTGTCAAAGGAATTGAAATATTCGGTAAAAACGCAAATAAAAATAAGCAGGAAGCAGTAAGTGCCATTCCCGTGGAGGCAATATATCTAGGTTCATGTCGATCTGCTAAAGAGCCGGCTCTTGTTGAGCAGATCGACATTGTGATCGGATGAATAAGTAAAATAAAACCGGTACTGGCTGCATTGAGATGTAATACCAGCTGCAGTTGAAAAGATAGTAAAAATGTGATTGCATAGGTAGCACTATAATGTGCTAGTGAAGCTAAATTAGACATGGAAAACGCAAGATTATGAAATAGGGATAGAGGCACAATGGGGTAGGAAATTTGTTTTTCATGCCAGAGAAATACGGTAATTAAGGCAAGGCCTGTAAAAAACATATACTTTCCTACTAATATACTGTTAAAAGCGGATAACCCATATATGGTGCAAATAATAGCAGGCATACTGAGTAGACTTCCCGTCCAATCAAACATTGTTTCTTGTTCGCCGAACCATTCTTCCTGTATGGATGCCATGCAAATATAGGCGAAAAATAACGCGAAAAATGAGAAAAAGAAGACAGCACGCCATGATACATATTGTGTCAAAATGCCGCCGATGAAAGGACCAGCGGATAAGCCGAGATAGGTAGAAGCAGAACTGATTCCGATAACCTTGCCTTGTTCTGATGGATGACTTTCCAGCAAAAGCGGCAGATAAGAAGCGAAGACCAAAGATAATGCAATTCCTTGAAAGGCGCGAAAACCTGTTAGCAGAAAAACTGTCGGAGAACATGCAGCACCTAATGTAAAAATGGCAAAAGCAACCACTCCAATCATAAAACTGCGGCGGCGCCCTAATGTGTCAGATAATTTGCCACAGGGTAAAAGAGTGGCGGCGGTGCTGAGAAGGAATACCGTTATGATCCAGCTAAGCTGAGTAGCGGGTACAGCAAATTCGGAAGCCATTGTAGGAATAGCAACGTTAATAGAACTAGCCATAAAGGGACCGACGAAACAAGTGGTACAGGTTGCTATAAGGATGCGTCGGGAAGTATTCATACTATAGCCTCATTTTCGGTGTAAATTGGAAAAATAGCTATCACGGTGGTGCCCTTGTGAAGCGTACTTTCTAATTGCAATTTTGCACGATTGCTCTTAGCAATGTATTTAGCAATGGAAAGTCCCAATCCAGAGCCTCCGGTTTCTTTTGTTCTGGATGAATCCACACGATAAAACCGTTCAAAAACACGATGCAAATCTTTTTTCGGAATACCAATTCCCGTATCCCGCACTTTAAAATATACCTTGTTTTCTTTGATTTCGCAGGATAAATATATGAACCCTTCAGCAGGAGTATATTTAACAGCATTATCAATAAATATGCGCAGCATTTGTTTTACGCTGCCTGGTTCGGCATAAATTAATGCGGATTCGTTTTTTTCAAGAATAATTGCAGGGTGTTCCGATATAAGAGATGATGCGTTATATACTTCTTGCAGCAGATCGGCGGAGTCAGTCATTACAAAGTGTTCAGATAACGTGCCGCTGTTAGAGCGAGCAAAAAATAACAAGCGTTCAATGAGTTGTCGCATGTAGTTTGTCTCTGATTTAATTGCTTCGATACCTTCTGACAGTGTGTTAGGATCATTTTTTCCCCAGCGATCCAGTAAATCTACATAGCCAGAAATGACTGTAATAGGCGTGCGCAGTTCGTGAGATGCATTGTTGATGAATTGCTGCTGCTGTTTATATCCATATTCAATGCGATCCAATGCTTTATTAATAGTCAGGGCCAAATCGTAAATTTCATTTTTTTCGCTGGATAATGTAATACGTTTACCTAATTTATTTACTTCAATATTTTTTAATGTATCCCGAATTGTATTTAGAGGAGCTAAGGATTTTTTCATGACATAAATGCCGGAAAGAATCGTTAGTACTAAACTGATAAGGATAGAAGCTAACAGCTGTTTTGATAAAAGTGTGAGAAATGCGTTTTCTCTTGCGGCCCGCCGGGAAAAACGCAGATAATATCGCTGGCCGAGGGAATCGTCCCATTGGCGGTAATAGGAAAATCGGGTAGATTCATTTCCTTGTATGGTGTCAGGCAGCGATTGGGTCGTGTTATGTTCAATATATTCATCAATATAGCGATCGCTTAATTGTTTGACTGCATACGTGGGACTGTTGTCGAGAATCAGTTTTCCTGATGCGTCATACACTTGCAAATTAGTAAACGGCGGCAGTTTGGAATAGATAAAAATAGAGGTATCCATTTTTTTATGAGCATCTAAGTAAGATAGTGTTGTTTTGGAGCCCGATAACAAATCTTTGCCAATAGAGTCTGTTATAATGTAATGGACGCTGGTCACTGTGATAATTGAAACAATCAGCAAAATTGAAAAAACGATGATTGAATATAATAACACCATGCGGGCAAAAATAGGTAATGGGGATATAGAAAATATACGATGCAGTTTTTCGTTAATCTTTGGCCACATATCCGACGCCTCGGATCGTAAATATATATTTTCGTCCTACTGTTTCATCAATTTTACTGCGAAGGTATCGAACATAGACATCGACAACATTTGTATCACCGATATAGTCATATCCCCAAACTTCTTCTAAAATGCGGTCACGCGTCAGTACGATATTTTTGTTGCGCACTAAATAGGCTAACAGTTCAAATTCTTTTTTAGTCAGTGTAAAAACATCATTTTCTATCTGTACTTCATGTCGGTCTAAATATAAAATCATATTTTGCAGCTGGAGAAAATTTTCACTTAATCGTTCGGAACTGCGTTTTCGCAGTAAAACCCGGATACGGGCAAATAATTCTCTGCTATTAAAGGGTTTTGTCAAATAATCGTTAGCGCCTAAATCCAGTCCAGCTACTTTTGTTTCGATATCATCTTTTGCAGAAAGAATCAGAATAGGGACGGCTGACATTTCACGAACTCGTTGACAAATACTGAGGCCGTCTATATCGGGCAGCATGATGTCTAAAAGAATTAAATCAAAATGGTCTTGGCCTATGCGATCTAAAGCGCCAGTTCCGTTGTGTTCGATAATGCAGTCATAGCCTTCGTGCTCTAATTCAAGCTGCAGAAAGCGGCCAATCCGTTTTTCGTCTTCTACAATTAATACGCGATCCTTAATATTCATTAATAAAGCCTCCTGCGATATAGATATAGAATTAATCAATTATATACACCATTATACATGAAGTATGCGTTTTTTGATACTCTAATTTGCTTATTAGTAATTATAGATTGGTTAAAAATAAAAACAAATTTTAATCAAATTTTAATTTTTAAACAATTTACTTTTTGAGTATTTCTGTTACAATAGACACGTAGAAAGAATAATCTACGACACGTTCAAGATATAAGTTGTTCAATACCCCTCGAACACCCCTATCTTATATCTTGCAACATTGAGGTACTGTCTTCCCCCGATAGTATCTTACATTGAAAGGATCAGCTCCCCTCGCTGGTCCTTTTTTCTATGGGAAGGTATAAAGTATATTTATATATAATATTGACAGTACAATGCTTGTGGCTTTATACTATAAATTAGTTGAAATATAAACTAATTTATAGCGGGGAGGAAATCTATGAAATTATTAGATGATACTATACTTCGTAATATTGGAGCATTGTCCCGAAGTATTCACTCCATTAATGATATTTATTTTAAAAAATATCATTTACAGCGAAGTCAATTTATTTTTCTTACAAGAATATGTGAAAATCCGGGGATTAATCAGATTTCGCTTTCTAATATGCTGAAAGTGGATAAGGCAACGACGACCAAAGCGGTACAGAAATTGATGGCGGAAGGATATGTAACAAAAGAACGCAATGCTTTTGATAAGCGTGAATGGAACTTATATCCTTCAGAAAAGGCAAGACAGGTATATATACCTATTATTGCTGAAGAAAATCGGGATATTGCTATTTGTTTCTCCGGATTTAATGATGTTGAGCGTCAAACTGTTTGTACATTATTGGAACGAATGACAAACAATATAGGACAAGAATGGAAAAAATATAAAAGTTATAAGGTATAATCAGAAAGGGTTGGTATTATGGAATTGCGGCTGGCACAAGCAAGCGATATAAATAGGATATATGAAATTATTATGCAGGGACGTAATTTTCTCAAAAGATGTGGTGTAAATCAATGGCAGAATGGATATCCTAATAAAGAAAATATTATGGAGGATATTGAAAGACAGACAGGGTATATGCTATGTGATGCTGAAAAAAGTGCAGCCTATGCTTGTATTGATTTTGACGGAGAGCCGGCATATGATCATTTGAGGGGTACCTGGCTAGATCAAAATGACTATGCTGTTATTCATCGCATGGCAGTGGATGATAGTTATAAGGGACAAGGGCTGGCCAAACAGTTTTTTGAAAAAATTGAGACGTTTGTATGTGCCAGAGGTATTTTATCTATTCGGGTAGATACAGATAATGATAATAGTATTATGAAACATTTAATAGAAAAATCAGGATATGTATATTGTGGTACTATTTGGTTCGATAATAGTATAAAAATTGCATATCAAAAGCAACTGGGATTGGACAAAAGACCATGATAATAGGTACCATTGAGGTAACAACAGTATGTATCAGAGTTCATTGACTTTTTTATTATTTCGTGCCATAATGAGAATGATCAAGGGAAGGGTAACTTTTCCTACGAAATATTTTTTGGAGGTGAAATGAAATGCATGTAATTAGTGATGAATGCGTAAAATGCGGCTCTTGCGAATCCACTTGCCCAGCAGGTGCTATCGTTGAAGGCGAAGCAAAATACGAAGTAACCGATGCTTGCATCGATTGTGGTGCTTGTGAATCAGTATGTCCTACCGGTGCTATTTCTGCAGAATAATAGCATAAATAAGCAACTGTGCCAAAGAGAGACATGTTTATGTCTCTCTTTTTCTTTGCAGAGAATGTTGATTTGGCTGTATTGAATTTTAAGGATAACTGTGGTAGGATATATGCGTTATATAGATTAATATGTAAACATGTAGATACTAAAGATTTTTTAGGAGGATATTCTGTGCCTGTTTTTTTAATAGCTTTATTTATTGTAGCCTTAGACCAAATGAGCAAGTTTGTAATTCGTCAGTTTATGGCTATGTATGAGTCGATTCCGGTCATACCGGGATTTTTTCATATTACGTATATATTAAATAAAGGAGCCGCTTTTGGTATTCTGGAAAATCAACGCTGGTTTTTCTTAGCCATAGCCGTGGCATTGTTTTTTATATATTTTTTGTTTAGAAAAAAGATGCCGCAGGATCTGCTTGTTCACTGGGGTGTTGGATTATTGCTGGGTGGGGCATTGGGAAATGCTTTAGATAGATTTTTTCAAGGCGCGGTTACCGACTTTTTTGATTTTCGAATCTGGCCTGTATTTAATGTTGCTGATGTGGGGATTGTCATTGGAGTGTGTTTGTTGCTATGGTATAGTTGGAATCATGGCAAGGATTAGGAGTGTATGAATGATGGATAAGCATGTTTTTAAATCGGAACCGGAAGAAGCGGGAATTCGAATTGATATATATTTAGCGGCTAAAATGGGAATATCCCGCAGTTTTGCACAGCAACTTGTAAAAACGGGCGAGGTTGTGATAAATGATAAATCTGTCAAACCTAATCATAAAATTGGGAGTCAGGATATTATTGCAGTGCAATTGGAAGTCCAAGATGTGCTAACTGTGGAAGCAGAGGCACTTCCATTAGATGTTGTATATGAAGATAAGGATATCATTGTTGTAAACAAGGCTCGCGGCATGGTCGTCCATCCGGCGGCAGGGAATCCAAACGGCACTTTGGTTAATGCGCTGTTATATCATTGCCGAGGAGAGTTGTCAGGGATTAATGGTATTATCCGCCCAGGTATTGTTCACCGTTTAGATAAAGATACATCGGGTGTTATGGTGGCCGCTAAAACGGATGAAGCTCATCGAGGGTTAGCTGCGCAGATTAAGTCGCATACGGCATGTCGGACGTATTGGGCTTTAGTTCACGGTAATATTTCCGAAGAGCGAGGAACAGTGGAAGCCCCTATTGGAAGGCATCCTAAGGATCGGATTAAAATGGCGGTTACTTTTAAGCATGGCAGGGAAGCCGTAACACATTTTTCTGTTCTAAAGCGGTATGGAGAATATACGTGGATTGAATGTAAATTGGAAACAGGAAGAACCCATCAAATTCGTGTGCATATGGCATATATTGGACATCCGGTGGTGAATGACCCTTTATATGGATATAAAAAGGATAGATTTCCTATTTCTGGACAGGCACTCCACTCTCATTGTTTAGATTTAGTCCATCCTGTGACGGGGACTGTCATGCATTTTGAAGCACCTGCACCGACAGATTTTAAGGCGTGTCTGCAGCAAGCAGCAGCACAATCAAATAATGAATGAGGTATTTATGATGTGGAACAATAAGACACTGCTAATGGACGAAAAAGCTATAGGACGAGCTATTAGGAGAATTGCCCATGAGATTATCGAACATAATAAAGGGTTGGATAATACTGTTCTTGTAGGGATTCATACAAGAGGGATTCCATTGGCTAAAAGATTAGCAGCAGAACTAGCAGCGATTGAAGGAAGTCCGGTTCCTGTTTATGAGTTGGATATTTCGGCATATCGGGACGATCATAAAAAAAGCAGTATTAATACAGTCGGCAGCAGTCCCAATCGGTTCGATGCAGATGGGAAAACAGTTGTGCTTGTAGATGATGTCCTGTTTACGGGCCGTACAGTTCGGTCTGCTTTGAATGCAATTATGGAATTAGGCCGCCCGCAGTATATTGAATTAGCTGTTTTGGTTGATAGAGGACATCGTGAACTGCCAATTCGTGCAGATTATGTAGGAAAAAATGTTCCTACCTCGCGGAGGGAAGATATATCGGTGCAATTAGGTGAAATAGATGGGCAAAACCAAGTTGTTTTGCGGGAAGAAGTACGCGGATAATTCGCCGCGTGCTTTTTTGTCGTTTTTTTTATAATATTGTGAGGAAAACAGTAATATTTATTATGAAGCTACTAAGGAGGAGCGGCATGCTGCGGCGGTTTGGTAAAAGGGTTTGCGCTTTTTTTTTCGTTATAACCATACTATTTATGGGAAGCGGACTGTATATAGGAAATATAGCATATGAACATTTTCTTAGTGCACACTGGGATCAGATATTGGGAGTGGAGAATCATACACAGGATATCCGTCCTATACAACGGGCAGAGCGGCGATTTGGCTGGAGAAAAACCTATGTTGCAGCTTCTGACGGAACTCTTTTGCGGGGCACGTATATTGAAGCTGAAAGAAATTCACATCGTACCGTTATTTTACTGCATGGATTATACCAGAACCGATCTATGTGTTTGCCATATGCTGAAATATATCATAATTTAGGATATAATGTTCTTCTGGTTGACCTGCGAGGGCATGGCGAGAGTGGAGGGATGCATACAGAGTGGGGAATTCGTGAAGTCGGAGATATAGAGGCATGGGTACAATGGCTTAGAAAAGAAGATCAGTTATCAATAATAGGACTCCATGGAATTTCTCTTGGAGGTGCGATGGCATTGCTATACGCTGGCAGCGAACAAGGTTCACAATTGGCTTTTTGTGTGTCGGACAGCTCTTATGGCAATATACTTCAATTAGGAAAAGATAAAGCGTTTGATTGGCTTCAGGATCCTAAAGCTATTTGGGGGGTAAATATAGTAGCACCTTTTTTTCAAGCGGCTATGTTTTACCATACGCATCAATTTCTTTCCGATATAGAACCGCTGCGGGCAGTTACGCATATCACTGTGCCAGTTCTTATTCTTCATGGCAGTGCGGACGAATTGATTCCCGCTGCTACGGCAGAAGATTTATATCAAATGTGTGGAAGCAATAGTAAATATATATATATTTTTAAAAAGGCACCTCATGCTGTCGCCATTGAAAAAAATTATAATGAGTATCGCCGGGTTTTAACTGATTTTTTAGAACAAAAATAAACACTGTGAAAAGGATTACGATTAGTTTAACTTTTCTGCAGTGTTTATTTTTTTTTAAATATAGAATCAAAATACGGTATAAATAATTCGGCGGCTTTTTTTTGCAGTTCTATAGAAAAGTTTCTATATCGTGTTAATAAATCTACCCCTTCCACTGTAAGTGTTGTTCGTCCCCCTTTGGTGCCTCCCTGCCAGCGTTTTACCAAAGGAAAACCTAATTCTTTTTCTGAATTATTAATAAGATTCCAGCCAGAACTATAAGAGATTTGCATTTGTTTGCAGGCCGACAGCATGGAATGGGTATAATTGATGAGAAATAACAACATTGCAATCCGGGAATCAAAAAAATAATTTTCACCAGCTAATTTAATGTCGACAACCGGGCGTACAATTTGATGGTTATGATATGCCAGCAGCGCCTCGAAATCCTCGGGTGTATCCATATCATAGAGAATCCCTTTATCGGGGACTTCGACATACGATATATGGCCGCATTGCTGCAAAGTTTTACGAAGACCGCCGGGGGCGTTCGTATGGCATACCTTTTGTGCCACTGTGCTGGAAATCAAAATAGGGTGTCCTGGCAGGCCTTCATATGTTGGAACAATTATATCTCCAGGGGTGATAAGTAATTCTTTTATTGTATCAGCTGTAAATAAAGGTACATCAACAGGACTAAACAGAATGCGGCTGCATTGCGGATATAAATATTTGAGACCTATAACTGCGGAGTCAAACATTTCTGTTGATTCGGGATGATTGTTTCTTAAAAACATGACTTGATTTTGTGCGAGATGGTGTTCCAATTCGTCAGCGTGAAAACCCGTCACCACTACAATTATTTCTGTGCCCGCTTGTTTCAGCGTAGTAATAATTCTTTGGGAAACCGAAATCGCGCCTATGTTCAGCAATGGTTTAAAATCCCCCATTCTGGAGGACATGCCGGCAGCTGTAATAACTGCACCCAGTACCATTTATTCATTCCCTTCTTTCTCTTTAACATGTGCTTTTTTGAACGAAGCAAGTAATATTTAGATACATGTTGACGCTATGTAAAGCTGTTGGTAAAATCTAATTACAAAAATGAAACATAAATATGCGTTATTTGCAATTATCTTTATCGGGACCACTGCCGGTCAAGTCTTTTAGCTTGTCCACACCTTCCTTGCTGTAGAAAATCATTTCGACAGGTTTTCCATCTAACCCTTCCCCTTTTAAACGCAGACAATAGGAATTTTCATAATAGTCGATGGGAAGTTCTCTGATAAAAATTTTACCTGTTTTGGTATCTTTTATTTCTAATTTAACGGAAGAAGATGATATTTCCTTATATATAGTATCCAATAATAAACACTCCCTCTATATTTTATGAAGTTAAGAAGATTATACACTATTATACATAGAGGAGAAAAGCTTTATATTTGGATTTAATACTATAGAAAAAATTGTTTTATGGAATATCTGCATGATCTGATTCATGCAGGGGAATATGAAATTGGTATTACATAGGCATAGCATGAGGAGGAAACCTATATGATTAAGAAACCACTTATTATTAATGGAATTCAGCGAATTATTCTGGTTGAAGAGACGGAAACACTGGCGGCGGTATTGCGTGAACGATTACTGCTTACAGGTTGTAAAATCGGTTGTGGGCAGGGGCATTGCGGGGCTTGTAACGTTATTTTAGATGGAAAAGTAACGCGTTCTTGTATCGTCAAAATGAAACGAGTGCCGGATAATGCTAACATTACAACTATTGAAGGTATCGGGACGGTAAGTCATATGCATCCGCTGCAAGTTGCTTGGATGGCTGTTGGTGCTGCACAGTGCGGCTTCTGTACACCGGGATTTATTATTAGTGCTAAAGTACTTCTGGATCAAAATAACGATCCCTCTCGGCAGGAGGTCCGTGATTGGTTTGATAAAAATCGTAATTTGTGCCGATGTACCGGATATAAGCCGATTATTGATGCGGTTATAGAGGCGGCATCAGTTATACGTGGTGAAAAGACGAAGGAAGATTTAATTTTTAAATCGAATGGGGAAAGTATTGTCGGTACAAAATACATCCGTCCGTCAGCTGCTCAAAAAGTAACAGGTACTTGGGACTTTGGCGCTGATGATGCACTTCACATGCCGACAGATACATTACGATTAGCTTTAGTGCAGGCAAACGTATCTCATGCGAATATTAAAAATGTAGATACATCATCAGCAGAAACTATGCCTGGTGTATTTCAAATTATTACAGCAAAGGATGTACCTGGAAAAAATCGTATTAACGGATTGGTCATGCTGCCATTAAATAATAAAACAGATGGATGGGAACGACCGATTCTGTGTGATGAAAAAATTTTCCAGTTTGGTGATGCTATTGCTATTGTAGCTGCTGATACGGAAGCACATGCCAGAGCAGCAGCGGATGCTGTGAAGGTTGATATTGAAGAATTACCGGCCTATATGAGCGTTCCTGAAGCGATTGCACCGGATGCTATTGAGATTCATCCGGGAATTCCTAATGCATATTATGAAACAAATTGCATCAAAGGTCCGGAGTTTGATTGGAATACAGTACCTGATAAAAATATGGTTGAAATCGAAAGTTATTGTTCACGGCAACCACATTTACATTTAGAACCGGATTGTGGATATGCATATATTGATGAAGACGGCATGCTTGCGATTCACTCTAAATCCATTGGTATTCATCTTCATATGCCAATGATTGCTGATGGGATTGGCATTTCTATGGATAAACTGCGTATAGTTCAGAATCATACAGGCGGGACTTTTGGATATAAATTTTCGCCGACAAATGAAGCTCTATTGGGTGTTGCTGCTTTGGTTACCCAGCATCCAGTGTCTCTTGTGTTTAATCAATTTCAAAATATTACCTATACAGGCAAACGTTCACCTGCGTTTCTTCATATTAAATTAGCAGCTGATAATACAGGAAAGTTAAAAGCTTTATGGGGAAATAATTATGTGGATCATGGGCCGTATTCTGAATTTGGCGATTTACTGACGCATCGTTTGAGTCAATTCATCGGAGCTGGATATGGGATTGAGAGTATACGAAATAAAAATACTACTGTTTTTACCAATCATGCGTGGGGATCGGCTTTTAGAGCGTATGGGTCTCCGCAGTCTTATATGGGATCGGAAATAGCAATAGACTGTCTGGCAGCTAAAATGGGAATTGATCCGTTTGACATGAGAGAAATGAATTGTTATAAATCTTCCGAACATACTACAATTCCAACTGGATATGAGCCAGAGGTATATTGTGAGGAGGAACTTTTTAAAACAGCACGTCCGTTGTATGAAGCTGCTAAAAAACGGACAGCGGAAAAAAATGCTAAATCTGACGGCATGATAAAGTATGGTATTGGTGTATCTCTCGGGGTGTATGGCTGCGGTCTTGATGGGGTGGATAGTTCTAATGCTGAAGCGGAACTTATGCCTGATGGGACGGTAACAATTTATACAGCATGGGAAGATCATGGGCAAGGTGCCGATATGGGAGCTCTCGTTTCGGCTCATGAAACGCTGCGGCAAGCGGGAATTAAACCGGAAGATGTTCATCTTGTTATGTGTGATACAAAACTTGTTCTGAATGCGGGCCCTGCAGGTGGATCTCGTTCTCAAGTCATGAGCGGCAATGCCTGTCGACTGGCGGCAGAAAATCTGCTGGCGGCAATGAGAAAGAATGATGGAACCTATCGCTCTTATGAAGAAATGAAATCGGAAGGAATTGATACAAGGGTAAAAGGAGAATGGGTAGCTACTTTTTGTTCGGCACATCCTGTTGATCAGGCTACGGCGCAAGGAGAACCTTTCTCCGTTTATATGTATACGATTTTTTTACCGGAAGTTGCTGTTGATACAGAAACAGGTAAGGTCAAGGTGGAAAAATTTACTTGTGTTGCCGACGTAGGGACAATTATGAATCAACTGCTTGTAGAGGGGAATTTCTATGGTGGTTTGGTACAGGGTATCGGACTTGCCTTGTCAGAAGATTTTGAAGATTTAAAAGTTCATACAAGTTTGATTAAATGTGGGATTCCTTATCCAAATGATGTGCCGGATGATATAGAACTTCACTTTAATAAGACATACCGGCCTGAAGGACCGTATGGTGCGGCTGGTTGCGGCGAAGCGCCTTTAGATGCACCTCATCCAGCAATCCTTAATGCGATTTACAATGCTACTGGAGCACGTATTACCCGGGTTCCTGCAAAACCCCATGTTGTTTTGGAAGCATTGCGAAAACTGGAAAAATAATGCAGAGATAAAGCGTGCATGATACAATATAGAGAGGCGTATACTGCCTCTCTATTCTCTTTTTAATCGTAAGCTTAACTTGTGGAGAATCGTTATGACGATAAAAGAACGGTCAACAAAAATATATCGCACAAAGACTATGTTTTCAGAAGAAGAACTCATAGAAAAAGAACGTGTGTGCATTCATGAAGAACTGCCTTATTGCAGTGCCGCCTGTCCTTTGAAGTTAGATGTGAGAACCTTAGTGGGACAAATTGCGGCTGGAGATTTTACGGCGGCGCTGGCAGTATATACAAAAATTACCCCCTTACCGCATATTCTTTCCCAAGGTTGTGAAGCACCTTGTCAGAAATATTGCAAACTGTACGATATAGGTGAAGGTATTCGTATCACGGCATTAGAACGTACAGCCACCCAGATGGGAGAGATAAATAAAGGATCCGGTATGCTGCGGATGAAAAAGAAAAAAACGGCAGCTATCTTTGGGGAAGGATTATTTGCTGCTTTTTTTGTTGGCGAAATGGCTAGAAAAATGTATCCCGTAACGGTATACAGTAAATATGATAATATGTATGATATGTTAAAAGCGGCAGCACCTTTTGCTGATGAAGAAGGAATCGCTGAGGATGCCGCAGTTATAGCGCATACAAATATTATTTTTGTTCATGCCGAGGCACTTACTTCGGAATTCTTTGAACAGGAGCGGCATCATTATGATTTAATTGGAGTGTCTCCTTCTTTTCTCCAAATTCTGGGCGGCGAAGTGGATGAAACCGTTATGCTTTGGCATGCCGAAACGGTTATTTCTGCACCCATTGAACAACAAGATGTGATAGAAAACGCGTTTAATGCCCGAAAGGCGGCTTTGACAGCAGATCGTCTGGCCCAGAGATTGGCTCCGGAAAACAGCCGCGGAGAGGAAGGCTGCAAAGAAACTCGCTTATATACTAATTTAAATGGTATTGCGGCAAGCGCATCTCTTCCTTGCGGCATAGATGGGCGGTACACTCGAGAGAATGCGATTAGCGAGGCAAAACGTTGTATACAGTGTCATTGTGATGAATGCGTCAGAGGGTGTGTATATTTACAGCATTACAAAAAATATCCTAAAAAACTTACGCGGGAAATCTATAATAATGCCAATATTATTATGGGTGATCATATGATGAATAAACCAATTAATTCTTGTTCATTATGTCGGCAGTGTACGGTTACTTGTCCTAATGGATATAATATGGCCGATATTTGCTTGATTGCACGGCAGAACATGGTGACAACCGGGAAAATGCCGCTGGCACCTCATGAATTTGCTCTTATGGATATGGAATTTTCTAATACAGATGCTTTCTTGTGCAGGAAACAGGCAGGATATACGCACTGCCGGTATGTTTTTTTCCCGGGATGTCAAACTTCGGCAATTGCACCGGATACTGTATATAAAGCGTATGCTGATTTGACAAAGCGGCTTACCGGCGGCGTTGCATTGTTATTGGGGTGCTGCGGAGCTATTGCAAAATGGGCTGGGAGAGAATTAATGTATGCTGAAACCGTACGTATGTTAAATGAACATTTTGCAATATTGGGGCATCCTGTTATTATTGCCGGATGTCCTATGTGTGCAGATATGCTGAGCAAACATAGTCATGAACAGGTAATTGGCATTTGGGATATATTGGCGGAGATAGGATTTCCCGAAGGTGCGAAAGGTTTGGATTATCCGGTGGCTATGCATGATTCATGCGGAGCTCGCGGCAATATTCATATGCAGGAGACGATGCGGCTTATAGCGGAAAAATTGGGTTGTGTACTTATAGATACAGAATATTCAGGAGATTATTCACCTTGCTGCGGATATGGTGGATTAGTCATGTATGCCAACCGTGAAGTAGCACATGAAATGGCCAAAATGTGTGCGGAACGTTCTGACACACCATATATTACCTATTGTATGGCTTGTCGTGATCGATTGGCGCGGGAGAATAAAGAATCAAGGCACCTGCTGGAGTTGATATATAATGAAAATGCAGGAGTACCTCCTGATATAAGCGAAAAAAGATATAACCGGATTCAATTAAAAGAACGGCTGCTGAGAGAAGTGTGGAAGGAGTTGGTAGAACCTGTGGAATATGGATTTAAAGTTATATTTACACCGGAAACCCGCCGCATGATGGAGGATCGGATGATATTACGTACGGATGTTATGCAGACATTGCAATATATGCGTGAGACTAAAGAGGCTATTTTAGAAGAAAAAACAGGATTGCTCGTCACTAGGCATCGAGAGGGAAATGTTACTTTCTGGGTAAAATATGAGCAAAAAGACGATGTATATGTGGTACATTGTGCATATAGCCACCGTATGAATATTGTTACAAGATAATCGGGGGTAAAATTATGACGGCTGATAAGAACTATTATACGATGGATACGCAGGGAAATTTGAAATGTCTAAAATGCGGGGTGCCATTAGTAAAGGGAAAAGCAAAATTTATGTATTTAGATAACGGATTTCCTGTAGAACTTCCTGTATGTCCTATCTGTGGGTTTGTTTATGTTCCGGAGGAGCTGGCATTAGGAAAAGTATTGTCAGTGGAAAAGGCGTTGGAGGACAAATGAATAGACATCCTGGCGGTGATGAACATACGAAAGAGATGTTACGCTTGGCATCCGTTACAGTACCTGCCCGTATTTTGGATATGGGAGCAGGTGATGGACAGACGGTACGATTGCTGCGAGACTTGGGATTTTATGTACAGGGCATTGATTTAATAACAAGTACGGATGTAACATGGGGAGATTTTCTTCATACGTCATATGATGCGGAGAGTTTTGATGTTGTTTTGTCGCAATGCAGTTTCTTCATTTCAGGCAGAATACAGGAGGCCTTTACAGAAGCATATCGCGTAGTAAAGCCTCATGGTTTTTTGTTATATTCAGATGTAGGGATTAGGAATAGTCAGAATTTGATAGATAGTGTCGTAAATGTCGGTTTTCACATTATCTGTTTTCAAGATATGACAGAGATATGGCGGCAATATTACGTTGAATGTTTATGGCGCGGAGAGGATATAAGTAAACTATATTGCCCAATACCTAAAGGAAAATACGGATATTATATGCTGATATGTCGTAAGGAGGGATAATATGGAGTTATTTAGTAGAATATTAGAACTTTCCCGGCAGGGATTTTTCTGTTCGCAAATCATGATGATTTTGGCCTTGGAATCAGAAGGAAAAGAAAACCCTGATTTAATTCGGGCTATGGGAGGATTGAATGGAGGATTGGGATTTACAGGAGATGTTTGCGGTTGTTTAACAGGGGGGTGTTGTTTCCTTTCTTATTTCTTAAACAAAGGGGAAGCAGATGAATTGGAAGACCCTGCGTTAAGAGATGCTATCGCTGATTATATCCGATGGTTTCGTGATATGACGCAATCCGCTTATCATGGGGATACCTGTTATGATATAACAAAAAATAAGGCTGTAAAACGAATTGAAAATTGCCCGTCCTTGATTGAAGCTGCCATGGAAAAATGTATGGAGCTTCTTGCTGAAAGAGGTGTTATCTAATGCAATCGCTTATTTATATGAATAATGCTGCGACCAGTTGGCCGAAACCGGGTTGTGTTGCTGACGCCGTGTCGGAGGCATTATGCGCCCCGCCGGGATCAGCGAATCGCGGCGGTATTGAGGACTTCGATGTGTTTGAGGAAACACGAAAATCTTTGACCCAGTTGATGAAAGGACAACATTATAACCGTATTGCACTGGGAGCTAATTCTACATGGGGACTGAATTTGGCGATACAAGGGTTTCCTCTCAAGACAGGAGACACCGTCGTTACCACAGCGGCCGAGCATAATAGTGTGCTGCGGCCTTTGTACAAGCTTAGACGGGAGCGGCATATAAAAATTATATGGGTGCCTGTGGATGATGGCGGCCGAGTTTGTCCCGAATCTTGGGAAAAAGCTTGTTATACATATAAACCAGCATTATGCGTATTGACTCATGCATCTAATGTAACAGGTGCGGTTAACAATATTTGCTTACTTACCCATATTGCTAAGCAGGTAAATGCGACGGTGCTGATAGATGCTTCTCAAACGCTGGGGATGGTCCCCGTGCAAATTGATGATTGGAATATTGATATGTTAGCTTTTACGGGGCATAAATACCTGCTGGGGCCCCAAGGTACAGGCGGATTATATGTAAAGCCTGGTTTGCATCTGGAACCCTTGTTATGCGGTGGAACCGGGATTCAAAGTGATAGGAAAGAGATGCCTCCGGAAATGCCGATTCATCTGGAAGCAGGAACAGGAAATGAACCGGCTTATTATGGGTTATTGGCAGCTCTTCGCTGGAGTGAGGAAAATCCTGCGGATATAAAACGGATAGAGTTGCTGACAGAGCATTTGAAACAAGGACTTGCCGATACAGGGGCGGCAGTTATTGCACCGCAGGGAAAATGTACGCCTGTTGTGAGCTTTGTCATAGAGGGGAAGTCTGCTGCTGAGATAGGGTATATACTGACGGAAAGTTACGATATTGTTTGCCGCAGCGGTTTACATTGTGCTCCCCGTATTTTTACCGATCTAGGCTGTGATAGTACGGTGCGCTTGAGTCTTTCGCGATTTACTACAGAGGAAGAAATTAAAGCAGTGATACAGGCTGTTAGTAGTATCATGAGGTAAGTCACATGGATTTTGAATGCAGAAAAACAGAAAATTGTTTAGCAGATTCTCAGATATATGAATACAAGCTGCCTATTACCGTAAGAGAATTCAAAATACATTTGAACGGATGGACTGTAGAAGAAAATCATCGTTACCGCAGACCGATGATGATAGCGATGAATAGAGGACTACAAATTAAAGGGATATTAGACAGATATATTATTACTGTAAGGTTTCCTGAAGATACGTATAGTGAAGCAAAAATGTTTTTTGAAGCGTGGTTAAAAAATGAGGAGAATTGACATGACGAAAGACATATCAAGAACTCAAAGTGTTTGTCCTGTCTGTTTGCAAGTTGTTAACGCTAATATTCTTCAAGGCAAGGATGGAAATATTTATATGCAGAAACGTTGTCCAGAGCATGGCGTATTTACGGTACTGCTTTGGGAAGGAAGCATGGAGGAATATTTGTCTTGGGGAACATATGCAAATAACGATGATGTTATAACTGCTCCACGACCTGTTGACAAGGGCTGCCCTTATGACTGCGGTTTATGTCAGGGGCATCAATCCAATGGTTGTTGTGTTTTGCTGGAATTAACTAATCGGTGTAATTTGTCTTGTCCTGTTTGTTTTGCTGATTCCGGTTCGCAGAACGAACATGATATGACACTTCGGGAAATTAGTGATCAATATGATATGCTTATGGATCGCGGCGGGCCTTTTAACATTCAACTTTCTGGGGGAGAACCTACACTGCGTGATGATTTACCGGAAATCATACAATTGGGACGTAAAAAAGGCTTTACATTTTTTCAGCTTAATACGAATGGAATCCGCTTGGCAGAAGAAAAAGAATATGCGCATGCACTGAAAACAGCAGGTTTAAGTTGTGTATTTCTGCAGTTTGATGGATTTGCGAATACCACGTTTATGGTGCTCCGCGGCAAACTGCTTTTGGAAATAAAGCAACAGGCTATCGAACATTGCCGGCAAGCTGGACTGGGTGTTATTTTAGTACCGGTTATTGCA
This sequence comes from Megasphaera paucivorans, assembly GCF_900103535.1. Classification (GTDB taxonomy): domain Bacteria; phylum Bacillota; class Negativicutes; order Veillonellales; family Megasphaeraceae; genus Megasphaera_A; species Megasphaera_A paucivorans. The sequence goes on from NZ_FNHQ01000019.1 coordinate 51,356, forward strand.
CCAGGTATAAATATAAATGAGATAGGAGCATTGCTTCGATTTGCTGTTAATCAGATGCCTGTTGTCCGAGGTGTTCATTTTCAGCCGGTTAGTTATTTTGGCCGATGTGTTTTAAAAAATTCTGCGTGGCGGATTACCATTCCCCGTATGCTGCGGGAAATTGAAAAACAAACAAAGGGCTGTATGAAACAATCTGATTTTAGCGGCGGCGGAGCAGAAAATCCTTATTGCTCCTTTCATGCTAGTTATATGCGGTTCTCTGACCGCAGTTTACAAGCATTATCGCCTCGATATCATCAAGGGTGCTGCATAAAAGCTTCTGAAGCACGTGATTTTGTGGCTAGACAATGGAGTGGCAGCAATCTGGAAGATTTGCCGATAGAAAAAAAATGTTGTAAAAATTCATCCATGGAAAATACGGATTCGCTGGATGAATTTTTGGTGCAAGCTAAGGAAAATACGTTTACTGTGTCGGGAATGTTATTTCAAGATGCTTATAATTTGGATTTGCGTCGATTGCGGCGTTGTTATATTTGTGAAGTGGACAGCACATTTGGGATGGTTCCTTTTTGTGCATATAATATAACAGATGGCAAGGGAAAGGCTTTGTATAGAAGATGAAAATAACTTGTTTAGAGAACTATATGAAGAGAATAACTCAATTAGACCGATTGTCTCGGACTAGTATAGGCACATTTCAATTGACTGCATTGAATACCGTCCTGAAGCGGGAACATGCCCGGGACGGTTTTTATCGTATGCTGCCTTCTCATATTACCTCTTTGGAGGAATTGCAGTATTTTCCTTTTACAACATCCCGTCAGTTAATGGATAACAGCACTTCACTGCTTCTTTGTTCGCAGGCAGAGATTCAGCGGATTATAACTGATCAGACAAGCGGCACGACAGGGGTACCGAAAAGAGTGTTTTATACAGCGGGGGATTGTAAAAATACCTTGGATTTTTTTGTCGCCGGACTTGCTGAAATGGTGTTTCCCGGAAGCCGCACAATGATTTGCATGCCCTTTTCCGGGCCGTATAGTCTGGGAAGCCTTATTTCACAAGCAATAGAGCGGCTGGGAGCCGTTCCTATCAAGGCGGGTACGGAATGTACTTTTGGGGAATATTCGACTATATTACAACAGCAAAAACCGGATACATTTATAGGAATGGCAGCTCCCTTATTATCTATATTGCGATTTTGCGGTTCCTATGCATTAAAACGGGCCTTATTGAGTGGTGATGCTTGTCCTGAAACGGTAAAATCTGCGATTGAGCATTTTGGAATTGTACTTTTTCCGCATTATGGCTCGCGGGAAATGGCTTTGGGCGGAGCTGTAACTTGTGCTGCTCATGAAGGAATGCATGTCAGGGAAAATCATGTCATTGTTGAAATTATTGGAGAAAAAGGGGAACAATTGCCGCCAGGAGAATATGGGGAATTGGTTATTACGACAATTGGAATGGAAGCGATGCCGCTTATACGTTACCGTACGGGGGATATAACACGGATTTTTCCGAATCAGTGTCCTTGTGGAAGTGAGATTATACGACTGGATCATGTTAGAAGGAGCAATCATTACATGGAACTGTTAGATAATATTCTTTTTTCTTATGAATGGCTGGTAGATTATTGCATTACGATAAGTGCGCAGATTGTTGATATACGGATCATTACTTTATCAAAATCAAAGTTAGAAAATACGATCAATAGCAAAATTACAGAAATTTTTCCGGGAAAAGAAATACATCTATCTGCAACCCCTTGCGATATTTCTGATACATTATTTTATCGGGGGAAACGGGGCATACAAATCTGTTGAAAAAATAAAGCTTAGTGTAAAATAGTTCTCGGTAAGATATTGCAAAAAAAAGAAAAGACCTAGATAATAGATATATTGCCTAGCCAGCAAAATATATCACAACCGAAGGTCTTCTCATGGAATATATTATAGCAGAAATTATCAAAACAATAAAGGAATCCGATACCGCGATCATACGCGAAACAAAATTATTGCAGCTGTTTATGCGGATTTTCACAGAGGCACTGGTTTGTGCGTTAGAAATCATGGATACAGAATTGGTGGAACAGTACAAGAAACAAGGATATCAGATAGAACGGCGGGATCGCCGTACGATACAAGGACTATTCGGCACCGTTACCTATCAGCG
>NZ_FNHQ01000005.1 GCF_900103535.1 Megasphaera paucivorans
CCCATCCTGAGGGCAGGTTGTTTACGCGTTACTCACCCGTTTGCCACTCGGTCTTTCAAGAAGCAAGCTTCTTGAAAAGCCTCGTTCGACTTGCATGTGTTAAGCACGCCGCCAGCGTTCGTCCTGAGCCAGGATCAAACTCTCCATGATATATGAAGAGCCATTCGGCTCATTCTTGCTATTGTTTTTGGTTCGTTTTCTTACTCGTTTTGACGTCTTGTTTCCAAGACCTCGCACTCTGGCGTTTGTTTGTTCGTTACATTGTTCAGTTTTCAAAGGTCATTGCCGTCTCGCGACGACTTAATTAGTTTACCATCATCACGAGTTCTTGTCAAGCATTAATTCGAAAAAACTTTTTTTCAAATTCCATTAAAATGATTGCTCATATCTTAATAGTTGCTCACGTCTTCCCTGATGGTTTGTTTATTATATCATACAAGCAGCATTTAGACAATAGAAAAAAATAGAAAGTTCTATGATTTTATAAAAAACCACCGTGATACACAACTAGGTGTATCACGGTGGTTACCGTGTGCTAAAAGAGTATACGTGTTTATTCCACGGTAACGCTTTTTGCCAGATTACGAGGCTTATCTACATCGTTGCCGCGAACGACAGCCGTATAATACGCCAGCAGCTGCAGCGGTATTACCGTCATAATAGGAACGACGAAATTAGAGGTTTTCGGTATGGTAATAATAGCATCCACACATTTTGCCACTTCTGTATCATGTTCCTGCACGACACCTACCACAAATGCATCCCGGGCTTTTACTTCCTTGATGTTGCTGATCATTTTTTCTTCTACGTTCCGCTGTGTAGCCAAGGCAATAACAGGCACGCCCGATATGATCAAAGCGAGTGTTCCATGCTTCAATTCCCCGCCGGCATAGGCTTCTGCATGAATATAAGAAATTTCCTTGAGTTTTAGTGCCCCTTCCATCGCCAAGGCATAATCCATGGAGCGTCCGATAAAGAAAACATCTTCTTTTTCCTTAAACTGGTTCGCATAGGCATGAATATCTTCCACATGGTCGAAAATCTGCTGGCACTGATCCGGTACATTCATCAGATCGCTCAAGATATTTCCTTCTAATTCAGCATCCAATTCGCCGTTCAGCTGTCCCATATACAAAGACAGCAGCAGCAGCGCTACCAATTGCGTAGTATATGCCTTCGTCGAAGCCACGGCGATTTCCGGTCCGGCCCACGTATATACAACTTGATCCGCTTCGCGGGAAATAGACGATCCCAGGACATTGGTAACGGCCAGCGAACGCGCTCCGCGGCGCTTGGCTTCTTTCAAAGCCGCCAGTGTATCAATGGTTTCGCCGGACTGGCTGATGACGATGCACAACGTTTTATGATCCGTCAACGGATCTCTGTATCTGTATTCCGAAGCAATATCTACTTCCACCGGGATCTTGGCGATTTTTTCAATAAAATACTTCGCCAGCAATCCGGCATGATACGCCGTACCACAGGCGGTAATCAAAATTTTGTCGATGGATTTAACATCCTCCGGCGTCCATTTCAATTCGTCAAATACGACATGCGTGCCATCATTGGCGATACGGCAGCTCATAGTGTCGCGAATCGCTTTCGGCTGTTCATAGATTTCCTTCAGCATGAAATGTTCAAATCCGCCTTTTTCTGCGGCTTCGGCATCCCAATTTACTTCAAAAACTTTTTTGGAAATAGGAATTCCTTCATAATCGGTAACCCAGATTTTATCCTTCTGGACAATCGCCATTTCCTCGTCGTTCAATATGTATGTACGACGTGTATAGCTTAAAATAGCCGGGATATCAGACGCAATATAATTTTCTCCGTTCCCAAGACCAATAATGAGCGGATTATCCCGTTTGCTGCAGATAATCTTATCCGGTTCAAAGCGGCACATGAACACCAGCGAGAAGGATCCGCGCAGACGCAGCAATACGTGGCGTACGGTGCTGGCAAAATCGCCGTCGTACATGTCGGCACACAAGTGTGCGACTACTTCTGTATCGGTTTCCGACTTAAAATGATACCCCTTGCCGATCAGTTCTTCCTTCAATTCCAGATAATTTTCGATAATGCCGTTATGAACAACAGCAAAATCTCCCTTTTCATCGGTATGCGGATGAGAATTCATGTCGGACGGGCCTCCGTGCGTAGCCCAGCGCGTATGTCCGATACCAACAGTTCCTACGTTCGGATGTTCCTCTACTACCTTTTGCAGATTGACCAGCCGGCCAACCTTCTTCTGTACGGTGATTTTGTCATCATGATACACGGCAATTCCGGCAGAATCATACCCTCGATACTCCAATTTTGCCAAGCCATCCATCAAAAATTCCGTTGCCTGACGATCACCAATATAACCTACGATACCACACATATGTTTAGACCTCCTAGCCTATTCTACTTCTTATGATGAGTTTGTCCACCGCGTTACCGCTGTGTTTTCCCAACATATGACGACTGAAGCTGCCGAGAGACATCCGCTGAAAACTCGATACTTCTCTACCTCGTCTACCCGGAACCCCGTTCCCGGGTACTAGCGCTATCCATTTTACGAACGGATTTCCAAACGCCTATAAAAAAAACAGGATGGAATCATAAAGAGATTCCATCCATACATTTTAATATAATCGGGTCCATTGGTCAATACCCTCTATTTTGCAGGTCCCATTTCATGCTCTACTACCGCAACAATATCATCCACGATCCGTTCCAATTGCTGCTGATCGGGACCTTCCGCCATAACCCGGATCAACGGTTCCGTACCGGAAGGACGGACAAGGATACGCCCATCTTCTCCCAGTTCATCTTCACCGGCCGCAATAGCTGCCATGATCAAGTTATTTTCTTCCCATCCCGATTTAGTCTGAACACGGATATTTTTCAAAATCTGCGGATATTTGACCATCATATCCGATAATTCAGATAATGGCTTGTTTTTGTTCTTCATAATAGTGAGCAGCTGTACAGCCGTCAGCAAGCCATCTCCTGTCGTGTTATAATCGGAAAAAATAATATGTCCCGATTGTTCTCCGCCGAGACAATATCCGTTTTTACGCATATTTTCCAATACATACCGGTCTCCTACGGCCGTGATTTCGCTGCGGCAGCCGATCTGCTGCAGCGCCTTATGAAATCCGATATTGCTCATAACCGTACCGACAACCGTATCATACTTCAAATGCCCGTCTTCTTTCAATTTGAGCGCGCAAAGCAGCATAATTTGATCGCCGTCCATTTCACGGCCCTTTTCATCGACAGCCAGACACCGATCGGCATCGCCGTCGTTCGCGATTCCCAAATCAGCCCCATGCTCCAGAACAGCTTTCTTTAAGCTTTCCAAATGAGTCGAGCCGCACTTATCATTAATATTGACGCCATTGGGTTCGTGATGAATCGCGATTACTTCGGCTCCCAGGCGCCGGAAAATTTCCGGTCCCAAAACAGAAGCCGAACCATTCGCCCCGTCATGAACAAGTTTAAGGCCCGTCAAATCCACATTGGTTGTGCTCAACACAAAATTCATATATTCCTCCTGCAGGTTATGCCAGTCGGAAATAGTCCCGATTGCTTCCCCCGTAGGGCGGCTGTGCAGTCCGCACTGTTCATCCTTGAGCATATATTCTTCCAGTTGATCTTCCTTTGCATCGGGCAGTTTAAAACCATATTTGTCAAAGAATTTAATGCCATTGTATTCAAACGGATTATGTGAAGCCGAAATCATAATTCCCGCATCCAAATGATGGATACGTGTCAAATAAGCGATTGCCGGAGTAGGAATAACGCCCACCATATAGCAATTCCCGCCAACAGACGCAATACCTGCTGCCAAAATAGAGGCTAACATCGTACCGGAACGGCGTGTATCCCGTCCGATAAGAAATGTCGGATGTTCCTTATCCCGACCGAAAATATAGGCAGCAGCCCGGCCTAAATGATATGCCAACTCCGGTGTCAATGTATCATTTGCAATGCCTCGTACCCCATCAGTTCCAAACAATCTTGCCATTTAAATTCCCTCCAAAAGTTTGTATTTGTTGATGATTTCTATTGCCGTTTCCATTCCATCGATCGATGCACTCATAATGCCGCCTGCATACCCGGCACCCTCACCGATGGGGTATAGTCCCGGCACGCCGGAAGCTGCACGGTCTTCCCCCCGCACGAGCCGGACGGGAGCACTCGTTCTGGTTTCAACTCCGGTCATGACCACCCCGCTGTTATCAAATCCGTGTATATGCCGTCCGAAATACGGCAGTGCCTGTTCCAGCGTCGCACTGACAAAATCAGGCAGTACGGTATGCAGATCTACCCAGGCAACGCCGGGTTTATAGGAATACACGAGCGGTTTGGCATCTGTCTCAGGGCGCTTCAGAAAATCTCCGACCGTTTGCGCCGGTGCGCAGTAATTGCTCCCTGCCGCTTCAAAGGCTAATCGTTCATAATGCCGCTGGAATGCAATGGCTGCCAACGGTCCGGTACCGCCTATATCCTCTGTCGATACGTTGACGACCAGTGCACTGTTGGCAATGCCGCTGTCGCGGTGATACAGACTCATGCCGTTGGTAACGACCATGCCTTCTTCTGATGCCGCTGCTACGACGACACCGCCGGGACACATGCAGAAGGAATAGGCGGACCGGCCATTTTTATCATGGTATACCAATGCATAATCCGCTGCATCTAATCCCAGTTCGGCTGCGGGGCAGCCATATTGCGACTGGTCGATCATATCCTGCGGATGTTCGATCCGCACTCCCATAGCAAAGGGTTTTCTCTCCATGACAATACCCTTGTCGTACAACATCTGATACGTATCACGGGCACTGTGACCGATTCCTAACACAACAATGTCTGTCGGAATTTCCTCTGCATCATTTACGGTTACCGAACGTACCGCTCCTGCCGCATCCCGGTTAACCGCGGTTACACATTGATTAAAATAAACATTGCCGCCCATCTCTTCAATGGTATGGCGCATATTTTTCACGACATCCCGCAATATATCCGTTCCCACATGAGGATTGTAGGCATACATGATTTCCTCCGGCGCACCGGCTTCTACAAATTGCTTCAAAATCATCGGTATGAGCGGATGATTGACACGCGTCGTAAGTTTTCCATCGGAAAATGTCCCGGCTCCGCCCTCTCCGAATTGAACATTGGACGCAGCCCGGAACGCTCCTGTCTGCCAAAACTCTTCGACATGCCTGGTCCGTGTATCCACATCACAGCCCCGTTCCAATACGATAGGGCGGTACCCATATTGGGCAAGCAGAAACGCCGCCGCCATACCGGCAGGTCCGGTTCCCACAACAACAGGACGGTTAGACAGCGCCAGCGGCCCCGGCACGATGGAAATCGGATCCGGTTCCGTTATCCGGCGGACATCCTTATCCTCCTGGCAGCGGGTATACACTTCTTTTTCATTTTTCAAACGTATATCGACGGTAAACACAAAATAAATTCTCGGTTTACGGCGTGCATCAATAGACCGACGCACAATACAGATATCCGTAATATCCTGCCAATTACAATGGAGCTTATATGAAATTAATTTCTCCAAGGTCTTTTCCATCGGCACTTTTGTCCGGATATTTAAAATACGTAACACAAGTATCTCTCCTTTTTACTGATCCGGCTCAACTTCAACACGTATTTGTACCGTATCCGGATTCATGACGACACCATCCAAAGGCGGAATCGCCACTTTCCATTCTCTATTCTTTTCCAGCCCGTCGACGCTGATAGGCATCAAGTTAATTCGATCAATATTCTTGACTGCATTGGCATTGCCGCGGATTTCTATTTCATTCGGCGTAATGACCACCTGTTTCATATGCACCTTAGGAGACAGTGCTCCATAGGTAATGAGATTGACCGGAACCTTCTTTGCCACGGCATTATGTGTAAGCGTAACCTTCACATTGCTCTGCCACGGCGTAATTTCAAGACCTTCTACCGGATTTCCATCCTTCTGCAGCAAATGAATCGGCGCCATCAATGAGAAATCCTTTACCTTGCCATCGACAGGAATATCGATCGCAACCCGATCGATTTTGTTGATTAATCGACGTGCACCACTAACAATAACCTTTTCTGGAACTAATTTCAAGTTTTCCACGGAAATATTTTCTTCCAAGCTGCCGACTAAATGCGGCGTGATCTGGAATTCCTGCACGGCGTAGACATCGATATACAGATTGGCAGTAGTCGTACTCTGCTTCTTCAGCTCCGTACCTGCTGGCAGTTCCAAATGGATCGGCACGGTCGTCTCTCCTTCTTCCGCCTTGCTCAGGTCAATATATGCTTTAATATCCGATGCCCCTATATTGATGATCGTATTGCGAGGTCCCGACAAACGGACATATACCGTCTTAGGCGCATTGGTCGCAATGTACTTGGAATCCAGATTTTCTATAACGACCGGAACCGTATAGCTTCCTTCACTCGTGGGATTTTGCTGATAAATAACTACAAACCAAAGCACAATAGCCAAAAGCAGGCAAATAATCTTTAGCTGCCAATTTTTACCTAATGTTTTCATCATTTCGAAGGCCTCCATTTAAAGATATTTGCCAATCCTTTAGAAGGTCTATTTAAAAATGTCATCAATACATTGCGCAATGCCGTATTATCCAAATGCCGATAAATATGACCGCCGTACGTATACGAAACAGATCCCGTTTCCTCACTGACAACAACGACAACAGCATCTGCCAATTCACTGATGCCGATGGCCGCCCGATGACGCGTTCCCAGCTCCGTCGACAAAGAACGATCTGAAGTTAATGGCAATAAACACCCCGCCGCCATAATCTTATTCTCACGTATAATAACCGCTCCATCATGAAGCGGCGTATTGGGAATAAAAATATTGCCCAATAATTCCCGTGAAATTTTGCCATCAATCGCAATTCCTGTATCGATATAGTCATTAAGCCCTACTTCTCTTTCAAAGACGATCAGGGCTCCGACTTTTTCCTTTGATAAATTATCTACGACCGCTACGACTTCATCCAAAAGCCGTTCCACTTCCTCCAAGCTGATGACCTGTCCGGAACGCAGAAAACGGCCGCGGCCGATTTGTTCCAGCGCACGCCGCAGCTCCGGCTGAAACACTACCGGAAGAGCTACCAGAATAATCGTCATCCCCTGCTGCAGCATCCAGTTAATAACGTGCAGATCGAGGATCCTGCTGACTACCGTAACCACGCCCAGAACCAGCAGCCCTTTCACCAAGGCAACGGCCCGGGTATTGCGGATCAGCATGAATAATTTGTAAAGAACAAAAGCAACCAGAATGATATCTAATATATCCAGTAGTCTAAAGCTGCTGATAAATCCTTGCATCGGAATAAACATATGCGCTCCCCATATATAAGAAAAATACACTATTCACAAAAAATAACCTTATCATCATATGTAGTCTTATTTTACTATATATTTTGCATAATGGCAAAAATATGACAAAAATAAACGTGGTATACATAAAATATATACCACGTCCGCTGCCACAGTGTCGGTTAGATCACCTATTCATTTATTAGCATGAAACGTTCTTTCTTGTTCTGCCAACCCTTCAAAATTAATAGCCTTCAGCCGTTCTGCCAACTGATGCTGGATGTCTGAAAAAGCTCCGTAAATAGCACACATACCGCCGCATTCGCGTGTACAGGAACTCATGTCATGCAAGCAGCGCTGTAACTCCGTCTGTCCCTCTACTGCTTCTATGATATCAAACAATGTAATTTCTGATGGATGACGCTGCAAAGCAAACCCGCCATCCACACCGCGGTAGGATTTCATAATGCCTGCCGCCGTAAGGCTCCGCATGATTTTTAACAAAAAGCGTTCGGGAATATGTTGATTTTCAGCCAATGCCGCTCCGGTCATTTTCGTTCCTTCCGGCAGTGAGGCCAGATACAATACCATTCGAAATGCATAATCCGTAGCTTGATTCAATTTCATGTGATGACACCTCCCATGCCGCCATTATACAATAATTAACCGAAAAAGTATAGTTTAATGCGTAAAAAAAACTGCATAAGCAGCTCGCCTTATGCAGTAAAAGCAATCATTACAAACCAAACAGCACTTTCATAATAGAATAAATAATAGCGGAAATAAGAGCACTGGTCGGAATCGTAATGACCCATGCCAACAGCATGCTGCGGGCAACTCCCCAATGAACGGCGCGAACGCGTTCTGCCGAACCGATCCCCATAATAGAACCGGATACGACATGGGTAGTAGAAACTGGCAGATGCAGGAACGTTGCGGTAAAAATAACAATGGAAGAATTCAAATCAGCAGCAAAGCCGTTGATCGATTCCATCTTGAAAATTTTGGTTCCCATCGTGGAAATAATACGCCAGCCGCCGGCCGATGTACCTAATGCCATAGACGTAGCACACGCCATTTTGACCCAGATCGGTATTTCCAAGGTATCTATATATCCTCCGCTCAATAACGCCAGTGCGATGATTCCCATAGCCTTCTGCGCATCATTGGATCCATGAGAAAACGCCATCAAGCTGGCCGAAACAAGCTGCATCTTGCGAAATTGGTGATTCAGTGTAATAGGCGAAAAATTACGAAATATCCATAACAGGGCGATCATGACAAAATAACCGGTTCCTAACGCAACGATTGGAGAAAGTATCAATGCCATCACGATTTTTCCGATACCGTAATAGGATAAAGCCTGCGGTCCCACACTGACCGTAACTGCGCCGATAACGCCGCCGACCAGGGAATGGGACGAACTGCTGGGAATACGATAATACCAGGTAGCTAAATTCCAAATGATCGCACCGATCAAAGCTGCGACAATAACTTCCAAACTGATGCCGGCAGGATTCACTACGAGATCGCCGCCTATAGTTTTTGCGACCCCTGTACTGATCATTGCCCCTGCAAAATTAAGCGTAGCCGCCATCAAAACAGCATGGCGAGGTGAAATAGCACGGGTCGAGACACTCGTGGCAATGGCATTCGCCGTATCATGAAAGCCATTTATATAATCAAAGAGGACAGCAAATAAAACGACTGTCCATATGACCCAATGCTCAGGCATACTTTAACACAACCCGTCTGAACGTAATGACTAAATCCTCGCAATCATCAATAACATCCTCCACGGACTGAAGAATTTCCTTCCATTTGATGATTTCAATGGGATCCTTGCAATCCGTAAACAACTTCGCCATTTCCGAATGATATAAATCATCACCTTCTTGTTCCAGTGCAAGAATCTTATTACTGCGGGCTTCGACTTTCAAATAATCTTTTTTCAGATTTTTCATATACGCGATATTTTTCCGGGTTTCCTTAATGGACTTAGCCGCAATAGACGCCAGCTGCTTGGCCCCTTCCGTTGCATCCCCGACTTGGTATATGCACATCTTATCCATGATTTCCTTAATCGCGTCAATGGCATGATCCAGCTGATCAATAAGCTGCTGAATATCTTCACGGTCCATAGGGGTAATAAACGTTTTCTGCAGCCGTTTCATTGTTTCCATGACCAGCTCATTGGCCTTACCTTCTAATACAGAAATTTGTTCCAAAGCTTCGTTTTTTTCGACATCGCCATCCATAGCCTGCTTCAATAAATTTGCAGCTTCATAGCAAAGCTGGGCATGTTGTTCCAATAACGAAAAAAATTTTTCTTCCTTAGGCTTCAATCGGAATGCCATAATAATCAATTCTCCTTATAGATGTAAGAACAGAGCATATAACGATACATGCTCTTTACAATAAATTATAGCATAGGAAAATTCATTAATCTACACATAACCGCCATCTACCTTAAAAATATTAACAACTTTAAAATGCAAAATTTGCATACGGCCATGCAAAAAACCGGCATCCAGAGTAATTTCCCCCTTGATACCGGTTTGACGATAGACTATTTTATGACTGCATGGTCAATAATATCCATGAAGTCATCGGCCTGCAAACTGGCGCCGCCAACCAAGGCTCCGTCAATATCCGCACACTGTGTAAGCGCTGCTATATTGCCGCCTTTGACGCTGCCGCCGTAGAGAATGGAGATCCCGTCCGCAAGAGACGGATCATACAATGTCCCTATCTTATGCCGGATAATAGCGCATACCTCCTGCGCTTGTTCATGCGTAGCCGTCCTGCCGGTACCAATCGCCCAAATCGGTTCATACGCAATAACGACCTGCGTCATATCTTCTGCCGCAACATCAGCAAAAGCCTGTTGGATCTGTCCTTCAATCCATACTTTCATTTCGCCCCGTTCTCGTTGTTCCAGCGACTCTCCGCAGCAGACGATAGGAGTAAGCTTGTGAGAAAGGGCGGCCTTTACCTTCAAATTTACCGTTTCATCTGTTTCATTAAAATATTCACGGCGTTCTGAATGGCCGATAATCACATGGGTAACACCAATGTCGACCAGCATAGCCGGTGAAACTTCACCGGTGTACGCCCCCGTATCCTTCCAATGCATGTTCTGGGCGGAAATGGTTACAGAACTCCCGGCAGCAATCTGCACCGCAGACGCCAAATAGGGGAATACCGGAGCTACAACGACCTCCATACCCTCTTTTGCCGTGACTCGCGCAGCCAGTGATTGCAAGACAGCAGCACCTTCTTCTCCGGTATGATTCATTTTCCAGTTACCTGCAATAATTGTTTTTCTCATGAGCTTAACTCCTTCTCTTCATTGCTATATTATTTATCGGATAAAGCTTCAATTCCCGGAAGCTTTTTACCTTCCAAATATTCCAGCGAAGCACCGCCGCCGGTGGAAATATGACTTATCTTATCAGAAAGTCCCGTTTTATTGACAGCCGCAACGGAGTCTCCGCCGCCGACGATAGAAACAGCCTGCGAATCAGCTACAGCCTTGGCAACCGCCTCCGTGCCGCGGGCAAACGCTTCCATTTCAAATACCCCCATCGGACCATTCCAAACAATAAGCTTCATAGAATCCAGGACCTTGGCAAAGGCCTGCCGGCTTTGACTGCCGATATCCAGGATCATCCAGTCCGCAGGAACCGCATCAATGGGCACTTCTTCTTTATCTGCATCATTAGAAAATGCAGAAGCCACAACGACATCCGTCGGCAGCATAAGCTGCTTTCCTTGCGTTTTAGCCTGTTCAATCAGACTCTTAGCCAATTCGATTTTATCCGTTTCCACTAAGGATTTTCCAATCGAATAGCCCATTGCCGCAATAAACGTATTGGCCATGCCGCCGCCAATAATCATGACGTCGATCTTTGGCAGCAGATTGGAAATAACTTCAATTTTGTCGGACACCTTGGCGCCGCCGATAATAGCGGCAAAGGGATGGGCCGGATGACTTACCGCGCCGCCGATAAAGCGGATTTCCTTTTCCAGCAGGAACCCTGCCGCCATAGGCAAATAAGCCGTAATGCCGGCAACTGACGCATGCGCGCGGTGAGATACGCCGAAGGCATCGTTGATGCCGATTTCAGCCAATCCCGCCAATTGACGGGAAAATTCGGGATCATTTTTTTCTTCTTCTTTATGGAAACGAAGATTTTCCAGCAGCAGTATTTGTCCCGGCTGCAACGCATCTGCCATAGCCTGCACATTGGCACCGATGCAGTCCGGTGCCATCTGCACGGGTACGCCAAGCAGTTCGCTGAGTCTGCCGGCAACAGGACGCAGCGAATACGCAGGAACTGCCTGTCCCTTAGGACGTCCTAAATGACTGGCCAGTATCACTTTTGCATGATGTTCCAGCAAATAGCGGATCGTCGGCAAGGTCGCCTGAATCCGTGTATCATCCGTGATAGTACCTGCATCATTCAGGGGTACGTTAAAATCAGCCCGTACAAATACTCGTTTATTATCTACTATTATATCGGTTATATTTTTTTTCATACTATCGTCCTCCTTTATATAACACCCGGCATCGTGTGCCGTTATATTACATATAGTTCTTAACGCTATACTTAGTATATAACGAATGCGCGACGGAGTACACCCCCGCCGCGCATTACATCCCACTTATATATATTACGCAGCCTAATGGCAAAAACCTTTGCGGGCAAGGAATTTAACAAGATCAATGACCCGGCGGGCGTAACCCCATTCATTATCATACCAAGCCAAAATTTTTACCATGCCGCCTTCCATGGTAATATTTAAAGGCAAATCAATGGTCGTCGTATTTTCATTTCCTCTAAAATCAACGGAAACAAGTTCATCCTCTGTCCAGTCGATGATCCCTTTGAAAGGTCCTGCCGCCGCTTCCTTAAATGTACGTTTCAATTCCTCTGCCGTAACTTCCGTGTCTAATTCCAAAACGATATCGACAATAGAAACATCGGGAGTCGGCACACGAACAGCATAACAGCTCATCTTGCCGGCATATTCCGGAAGCACCTTGGTAATCGCTTGTGCCGCTCCTGTCGTGGTAGGAATAATAGAAACTGCCGCTGCCCGGGCCCGGCGCAGATCCTTATGTGAAACATCCAATATCTTTTGATCGTTCGTATACGAATGAATGGAAGTTGTCATGCCGCGTACAACGCCGTAGGTATCGTTCATGAGTTTTAAAATAGCCGCTAACACGCAAGTCGTGCAGGAAGCCCCGGAAATCACATTATGCTTGACCGGATCATAGACATCATCATTGACGCCCAAAACGATCGTCAAATCCTCATGCCGGGCCGGTGCCGTGATCAAGACCTTCTTCACCGAGCCGCCCAATTCCACGCGAGCCTTATCGGCATCAATGTATTTTCCCGAAGCTTCTACGACAATATCGGCACCCAAGGCATCCCAATCGACACGGGTAACGTCTTTTTCACAAAAATAAGGATATTTTTTACCATCGACGATGATATGGGTATCATCATAGCTTACTTCGGCATTCATTCTCCCGTAAATACTGTCATATTTCAATAAATGCGCCATATTCTTTGCGCTCGTAATATCATTGATTCCTACGATCTCAATTTCATCTTTATATCGCATGGCAATTTTAAACGCAGATCTGCCAATACGTCCAAAGCCATTAATCCCGATTTTTACCATTATATACACCCTTTCCCACTCTATATCCTCAAATCAATTTGGCTATTTCCGATGCTGCTGCTTCATCTGTGACCAGCGTCCCCGTATGACAAGCCCGCATAACGGCGATAATAGCCTTGGCCTTGCTCGATCCGCCGGCCACTGCGATAACATGCAGATTATGTTGCAGCTCTGTCAGGGAAATACCCACATTATTCGTTGCGTAAACCACCTCGCCGGACACATTGCAGTACGATCCCAAGGCTTCCCCCAGGGCACCGCCATCCGCCAATTTCTTGCGTTCCGATACTGTAAGTTCCCGTCTGTCTGCCATGATATCGGACCGTCCGATACCAAATAGAATAACCTCTGCTGTTTTAGCCATCGCTACTATTTTTTTAGTCTGCATATCGCTGCGAAGCATGACCCGCAAGGTCGATTCGCTCAACCCGTCGGGAATGTGAAGCATATGATACGTACCGTTTGCTTTCGAGGCGATCTGTGCCGCAATGACATTGGCCTGAAATTCTACACGATTCCCAATACCACCGCGGGCAGGCACGACAGCAACTCCCGACGCATTTTCCGGAAGCGTTGCCGCCACTCCGGCCATCGTCGAACCACCGCTGATCGCTACCGTCTTTACGCCGTCCAATAAATCGGCCAGCAGCAGCGCCCCCTTGCGGCTTAACTCATCCTTTGCCGTTTTGTCGCTATCGCAGTTTCCCGGTACGATGCATACTTCTTTCAACCGCAGTTTCTGGCGAATATACTGCTGCATTTCATCTAACCGGTTCAGCCGCAAAAAGCATTCCAGCAGATCCGGCATCATTGCTTTCCCTTCCGGTTCCAAGGCGATGCCCATCGTCGTAAAGCGGACGATACCGCTGCGCCGCAGCACATCGACATGAGCTCGTACGACCCGTTCGGAAAGGCCCGATATGCCGGCTAATGTCCGCCGTCCCACGGGTTCTGCATCCGAAATATGACGCAGCAATAAATACCGTTCCTTGACGGTCCCCATCAAATCCGGGGCAATTTTTTGAAATATTTCTAAGAAATCTTGCTTCATATAAGTTCCTCCGCTATATATCGCGCTGCCCGTACCGTGGGATCAAAATCCCTTTTTCGCAATATAGGCTGCCAAATCGTTGACGCGCAGCGAATATCCCCATTCATTATCATACCAGGCAACGGTCTTTACCATGTTGCCTTCTACGACTTGTGTATCCAGTGCATCGACAATAGAGCTGTGCGGATCACTGATATAATCAGACGATACCGTATGTGCTTCGGAATAGGCCAAAATTCCTTTTAACGGCCCTTCTGCCCATTTTTTCAATGCACGGTTTACGTCCTCTACGGTAACATTTTTTTCTAAAATAGTAACTAGATCGGTCATGGAAACATTCGGAGTCGGCACCCGCAGCGCCATGCCCGTAAACTTTCCTTTGAGTTCCGGCAGAACAAGCGCCACGGCCTTAGCGGCACCGGTAGACGTCGGAACAATAGACTGTGTTGCACAGCGGGCCCGGCGCATATCTTTATGCACGCCGTCGACCAGCAGCTGATCATTGGTATAGGAATGGACCGTCGTCATCATGCCGCGAACGATACCAAATTCACGGGACAGTACTTTGGCCACCGGAGCCAGGCAATTCGTCGTGCAGGAGCCGTTGGAAATAATATGATGCTTGTCCGGTTCATACATGTCTTCATTGACGCCCATGACGATCGTAACATCTTCATTCTTTCCGGGTGCCGTAATAATGACTTTTTTTGCACCATCAGCTAAATGTTTAGCTGCCGAATCGCGGTCCTTGAATTTGCCCGTTGATTCAGCTACAATATCGACGCCCATTTTATTCCAAGGAATATTGGCGGGATCGGTTTCACTTGTAACCGGAATCGGTTTGCCATCAATGATCAACTGCGATTTTTCCGAATCAAACGATACCTCATGATTCCACGTGCCATGAACGGTATCGAACTTTAACAAATCGGCCATAATAGGTCCGACTGTCCGGCTGTTAATAGCCGCAACCTCAACATCCGGACGCAGGAACGAAGTCCTGAAGGTACACCGTCCAATTCTTCCAAACCCGCTGATACCCATTTTTACTGTCATTACTTTTCCTCCTTACATTTTAAGTGGTACGATTTATGTCCCACTTAAGCTAGACAAAGGTCTTTTACCAAGGGACACTCGGCCCTTTACTAAAATCTTACAGCTATAGTGTATACTAAACTTTATTTCTTGTCTACTACTTTTGCATTATTTTTTAATTAGAATAAACAATTGAAGAAAGAAAAGGCTAAATACTTGGTATTTACCTTATTTTATAAGAAACAACGCATATCCTCGTTTGAATATGCGTTGTTAAAAATATCTTACATACATTATATAATAAGTACCATAAACTATAAAAATATTATTTTATATCTATAGGTAAAGGTTCTACCCTACCTACAAGAAATAAATATGACAGAGCTCCTACAATACATAAAATACCAGCAACGGCCAGCGGAATAAAAAACGATCCTTGTGTAATAGTCAACATTACCCCCGTAAAAGTAGTAATAAAAATACCGGCTAAATTACCAGCAAAATTCATAATTCCACCAATAGAAGCTACGTGTCCTGGCGTTGGCGATATTTCCCCAACTATTACCCATGTATTAGATCCTGCAAAAGACAAACTAGCATAAGATAATGCAAATAAAGCTAAACAAATCCATATGCTATCGACAAAAGCACACAAAGCAATACAAGAAGAAGTCAACATCCCACCTACAAGGCAAACTTTACGAGAAAAAGTAGCGGTATGTCCTCGACGCAAAAGCCAATCGGAAGTAAATCCACCTAACCAGCCCCCCGGTATCGCTAATAATGCGGGCAACATACCTAAAGTTCCCAGTGCCTTCAAAGAAAATCCTCGTGTATCCATTAAATAACTCGGAAACCATGTAATAAAAAAATAAATTGCAAAATTCAAACAAAATAATCCAATCATAAGTCCCCATACGGTACGATAATGAAATAAGCTAGACCAAGCCACTTTCTTCTGAGAAGTTTCCTCTGTTGCTTGTTCTCCTCGTTCGGCCAATAAAGCTTCTACCTCTTTCGGTGCAATATCGCGGTATTTTTCCGGATCACGATAGATAAACCACCATGCAAAAGCCCAAAGAATACCCATAGCACCAGTAATAATAAATGATCCTCTCCATCCAACAATAGTAATAATCCAAGCAATGAGAGGTAATGACAAAGCGGAACCAACGCGAGAGCCACTATCAAAAATACTGCAAGCTATTCCTCTTTGACTATGAGGGAACCAATTATAAGCAACCTTAGCAAAAGATGGCATAGCTGCCGATTCACCGACACCAAGTAAAAATCGGGAACCAATCATTTGTCCTATGCTATGAGCAAGCCCCGTCGTTGCCGTAAAAATAGACCACCACCCCACAGCAAATGCCAAGCTAACACGTACACCGACTTTGTCAATAAACCATCCAGATGGCAATTGGAATAGTGCATAAGTCCAGAAGAACGCACTTAATACTAACCCCATTGTAGCTGCATCTAATCCCAACTCAAGTCGAATATGCGGTGCTGCTATCGCTAAATTAGCTCTATCAATATAATTGATAGCATTCGCTAAAAAACACAACCCAATGAGTCCCCAACGCATTTTAAACATAAAACCACTCCTTTTTTTATGTATCACTTATTTTTGTCCGCAGATACGACAAATTGCATCCCACAAGCCGCATAAATAATTGGCTCCCAGCGCTCTGTCGAACAATCCATACCCCGGACGGCCTTCTTCATCCCATATCATACGGCCGTGATCCGGGCGGATCGGTCCGTCGAAGTCAATATCATACAAAGCCTTCATAATTTCAAACATATCCAGGGATCCATATTTTGATTTATGTGCCACTTCGTTAAATACCCACGGTTCATGGACCTGAATATTGCGGACATGCATAAAATTGATGCGCTTTTGCTTGCCAAACTTCCGAATAATATGAGGAATATCATTCTGCAAATTAGATCCCAGCGACCCGGTGCAGATAGTAAAGCCATTGCTTTCACTATCTACCATAGCCGCAATTTTGTCCAGATCCTTTTCATTTTTGACAATCCGCGGAAGTCCAAACACGGAAATAGGAGGATCATCGGGATGAATAGCCATCTTGATACCGCATTCCTCAGCCACCGGAACAACGGCCTTCAGGAAATATTCCAAATTCCTGCGCAATCCGTCTTCGTCCATTCCGGCATACTGTTCAAATAAAGAGGACAATTCCGTCAACCGTTCCGGTTCCCATCCGGGAAGAATAAAGCCATTGCTGTTGTCGATAATTTCTTTGGCCATATCCTGCGGTGTTTTACCGGCAATCAAATGATAATCATAGGATAAGACCGTAGAACCATTATACAGCGGCTTCGCCAAATCCGTCCGAGTCCAGTCAAATACGGGCATGAAATTGTAGCAAACCATTTCGATACCCGCTTTTGCTGCATTGCGCAGAGACATAATATAGTTTTCAATATACTGATCCCGGCTGGGAAGACCCAACTTAATATCTTCGTGAACATTTATGCTTTCCAAATCTTTAAAGACCAGATGATGTGCTTCTGCCTGCTTCCGGATCGCCATAAGCGGTTCCACCGGCCATGCCGCTCCTACAGGAACATCAAACAAAGCCCCTACGATGCCATCCATGCCGGGAATCTGCTGAATCTCCTGCAATGTGATTTTATCATCTTTCTCTCCATACCAACGAAATGTCATTCTCATTGTCGTATGCCTCCATTATGAAATATATAGTGTATTCTGCCATCGACTTTTGCTTCTTACACAGATATACTACCATACTAGTATATCTGTTTGCAATATACGCGCTTTATAATGCAAAAAACATACTATTTTATCAGCATCCATGCATTTTTCGAATATATGCACATAAAAAATGACCGGCTGCTTGTACGTACACAAACAACCGATCTTCTTTATGCGCATCGTATAAAAAGCACCCTGCGTTTATTTAAAATACTCCGGATACTGCTTTTTCAATGCATCTACGTCGCCGATTACTTTATTGACATGCTTCGTTATGATATCGATCCCCGCCGACACATTATGTTCGGCAATAGACTGCACGATCAGTCGGTGCTGCTCATAGAGCAGCTGCATTTCCGTCTGCGCGGCAGACACATTCAGTACGCGGGCACGGATATAATTGATATTGGCATTTTGCAGCAGCTGCCAAATACTCGGCTTATCACAGCCGGAGAAAATGATATAATGCATTTCATTATCCAATTCATAAAACCGGCTGGCATCGAATTTCTGCAAAACCTGTTCCTGCCCCTCTAAACATACCTTCAGGCTTTTTAAATGTGCCTCGGGAAAAGACCGACAGGCTAGTTCCATGACAGCCCGTTCCAACGTTACGCGCAGAAAACGGAACTCGGTGATCTGCGCCGTATCAATTTTCGATATATAGGTCCCGCGCTGCGGCAAAATCTCCAGCAACCCTGCCTGAGCCAAGCGGATAAACGCTTCCCGTACGGGAGTTCTGCTGATGGATAATCGATCGGATATTTCTTTTTCGGATATTGCCGTTCCCGGAACCAAATGCAGCGACATAATATTCTCAAAAATAACACGATATGCATACTCTCGTACAGATTCATTTGCTTTCTGTTCCAACATTTCCAACTTGCTCACACTGGCACGCCTCCATTTTACGTGTTGACGGAATCCGGTCTCCCGTGACCCCTTTCATACACGGACATACATATATTTATTAATTATACTACCATACTACAATTAGATTATGCAAACAAATGGCAAGGCATCTGTACATATTTTCTGTCCTATACATTATATCATTTACAATAATCGCATATTCACGGACATCTTTACTATATAAGTTAACCTAGATGGTATCGGCGGCATTTAGTTAAAACAAATCTCTCTATACGCTGGTACGCAATCATAACCATCGTTCCTAAATAACGATGGTAAACTATAGAGGTACACCAGACAATAATAAATCCTCCCAATACATCCATAGGATAATGATGACCTACGTATATACGAGAAACCCCCACTAGTATCGACAATATAAATAACAGGCGTCCCACCCAAGGGGAACTATATAGAATTCCCATAGCTATGCTCATAGTCCCAACTGCATGATCACTTGGAAATCCGGCATCGGGAACATGAGGCAGCAGCATATTGACTTTGTGATCTACAAAAGGACGGTTTTCATAATATACCCTGCCAATACAAAGAGTAATAAACAAGGACAATATCACATATACTCCTGTAGCGAAAGCCTGTTGACGCAAATGGGAGTTTTTATAAAAAACTCCCATACCATACATTCCCATTAAAATAAGTATAAACACAATCGGCACATATTCCGTACATGCTTTCATTATGATGTCCAAAAGGTATATGTTGCCAGCAGCTCCATTGATCAAAGTAAATACTTCATAATTCATAGTTCCGTTGTTCCCTCCGATTAATTTCCATCATCAGCAGCAGTAGTATGCAATGGAGCTGAATTGGAATTATCCTGTTGTTCGAATGATTTTTTCCCTTTCATAAAATCATCGGACGGTTCTTGTTTAAGTTGTTCCTTATGATTGCGCCCATCCTTTGTATCGTGAACATATTTTCTATAATGATCCTTCTCCTGTTTTTCAAAATGTACTACCTGTTTGCCATAGTCGGTATACCAAGAAGTAATATGGGTAATGTCATTTACTATAAAAGAAGTGAAGCCTATTCCTAAACAAAATAACGACAATATAGCTGTAATTAATATTTTTTTCATATTCCGATCCGCCCTTTCAAACATGGTTACGCCATTTCATAATTTCCTTACCAATAAAGAAGAACGTCAACCCTCCGCAAAACCCAAATCCGGCAAGTGCTGTCAACGTAATCGGTGAAATCACCGGCAATGGCGGTAAATTAGTAAAAGGCTGCCATACTATTGATAATAAATACACCAAAATCGGCGTCACAAACCAGAATAAGATAGTCAATATGTATGACAAAACCCCGGAAGCCAATATAACGGTTTTTGATACACTTCTAGCCATATAAGGCAGTTGTGGCTGCACGGTTGTCTTAAATGATTCTTGTGCTCGTTCTACCATTTCTTGTATATTTCCTTTAAGCAATCCTTTCCGTTCACTTATAACGCCTTCACTCATATAAGCCTCATAGATATCTTTAGGACTTCCCAGCGATTCTATTATTTCTTGTTCGGTAAGGCCTTGTTCTGCCCCAATTCGAAAATGTTCTTCATAATCATATAATATTTCAGTTAGGTCATCTTTTTTAGCTTTACTAAAATAGTATCGCAATAAATCTATAAATTCTGTTTTATTCATTTATTTCACCTCGTTTAGTAACTGATTTACCGCTTCCGAAAAAACAATCCACTCATCTCTCATTTTTAAAAAAGCCCTTTTTCCCATTTCTGTCATTTTATAATATTTACGTGGAGGTCCGCTATTTGACTCTGCCAAATAGGTTTCTACAAACAGATCTCTTTTTAAACGATTAAGCAAAGGATATATCGTTCCTTCTGATATTTCCATATGTTTTGATACTTCTGCCACAATTTCATAACCATAACAATCTTTATGGACAAGTTGTGCTAAAACAAGCAATTCAATAACACCTTTTTTTAATTGAATATTCATTCGTTCACCTCCCGGGTCATATTTAAAACTGCAAGGTTCTTATTTTTACTACTTTTTTAAACTTACTGTTATTATATAGCATAGTATCTTTTATTGCAAGGTACTATGCTATATAATATTTATTTTTTATAAAAATAAATACAAAAGTTATATGTACCTTACCAACTATATTCTTATAATATTAAAAAGCTCTCTGTAAAAAGAGAGCTTTTCCTATCTGCTGCGCTTACAAATTATCTTTGATTTTTTGGATCATAGCCGCATAGGCTTCTTCTTGTAAAAAAGTTTTCTGCGGATTCATTTGAAAAACTCCGTTCCATTCAAATTGATCCTTGTATTTTGGCACGAGATGCATATGAAGATGATGTCCTGTATCCGCATAAGCCCCATAATTGATTTTGTCCGGATGAAACGCCGCATGGATCGCTTTCGCTGCCCGATTGACATCGGCAAAGAAGGCGTTCCGTTCCTCGTCACTGATATCCGTCATTTCACTGACATGTTCTTTATAGGCTACGATACATCGTCCCGGATGACTTTGTTCCTTGAACAAAACCAGCATGCTGACAGACAAATCACAAATATATATGCCGAAGGCATCCAGCGGTTTTCCTTTTACGCAATATCCACAAGTAGTATCTATCATGACTTCGTCCCCTTTGTTATTCAATATTTCCTTGTTCCCATTTGCCGTTATTCAAATCTTCGGCAATTTCCTTGAATTTATCATCTGTAAGACCATAGAAGAAGAATAATATCAATGCGGCTAAGCCCAGCGCAACCCCCGGATAGAGGGTCATCGCCGCCTTGATCCCGGTCAGTGTTTCTTGATTCTGTACCTGATTGGCAACATATCCCGTAAGAGCCAATATGCCGGAACTGACGATCGCCGCAATAGCCTGCGCTATCTTACGGGAGAAGTTGAATGCGGCATAGGTAATCCCTTCCTTGCGGATGCCGTTGTGCCATTCACTATAATCGATTACATCCGAAACAAAAGCCCACGTTACACCATTGGGAATAGCCAGCGCAACATAACCGATAGTCACAAGAATAACGAAGGTATACAAATTGGTCGGAATAACAAAATTGAGAAGATCCGCAGCACACCCGATCAATAAGCCGCCGATAGCGGTCTTTTTCTTACCGAACTGTTTTACCAGCCGGGGAATCAAGAGAATCCCGACGATGGAGCAGCCCATCATGATGCCGTTAACAATTGGCTGTAATCCCATACTTCCTAAATTATACTGGCAGAAAAAAATCATCATCTGATTATTTGTATTCATTGCAGAAATAGTAAATAAGGTCATTAAAATGATACATAAGAGCGGTTTTTTTGTAAATACGATTTTAATATAATCAGAAAATTTCGCTTTTTCTTCTGCGTGCGTATTTCGTTTGACCGGAACATGTTCCTTGCAGTTTAAATAACAGATTGCAAAGCCGATGATACCGCAGATCGCCATGACAATAGCCGCAATGAAAAAGCCATGATGCGGTGAAGCAAACATCAATACGATCGGCACAAAGGCGATTCCCGTAATCAGCTGCGCCCCAATAGATCCCGCCTGCCGTGTCGTCGCCATTTGACTTCGTTCATTCGTATCCCGGGTCATGACGCTCGCCATGGATGCATAGGGAATATTCGTAAAAGAATACACCAGTCCCCAGGCCATGTACGCTCCATATGCAAACAAGATTTTTCCGGTAGGAGATACATTCGGCATCGTAAAAGTAATAATCGTAAGTATGGCCAGCAAGATACTGGAAATCATCATGACCGGTCGAAATTTACCGCGGCGTCCGATATGTTTGCGTCCGTCGATAACAGAACCGGCGATAGGATCCATAAACGCATCAAATATCTTGGTAAAAGCAAAAATTCCTGCTACCGCTGCTGCCGGTATCGTACAAACATCGATCCAGTACTTCGTCAAATACGCCTGTCCCAAATCAAACATAAATCCATTGCCAAAATCGCCGAACCCATAGCAGATTTTTTCCCGCCAAGATAATTTCACATGACCGCGATCCGCTTTTTCCGGTACGTCTGCCGCTGCAGTTTCCGTTACTGCCGCATCGGTACCCATCATTTTTTCACTCATTAGTACGCCTCCTAAGCATTAGTTTCACGAACTTCTTTTTTATAAAGTCACGCCATCCTTAAAGATAGCAAGATCATGCTTATCGAGCTTTTCTGATTTTGCATGCTTTTTTCCCGATGCCACATCGAGTATATACTGCATCAATCGGTCAGCTCCTTCTTCCATAGATTCTCCCCGGATCAATCCTTCGGCGTCAAAATCTATCCAGTTTTTTTTGTATGCTGCCAGCGGACTGTTGCTCGAAATCTTGATCGTCGGCACGGGACAAGCAAACGGGGTGCCCCGCCCCGTCGTAAACAAGACCATATCGGCACCGGCTGCCGCCAATGCATTGGCGGCTACCAGATCATTGCCCGGTGCCTGCAGCAACTGTAATCCAGACCCTTGTATCCGGTCACCGTACGCAAGGACATCTTCAATGATTGCCTGTCCGCCCTTTTGCACGCATCCCAGAGATTTATCCTCCAGCGTGGTAATGCCACCGGCTTTATTTCCCGGTGACGGATTTTCATTGATTTTTTCTCCGTACCGCATAAAGTATTCTTTAAAATGATTGATAAGAGCCGCAATCTTATCGAATACAACCCGATTCCGCGCCCGGTTCATCAATAACGTTTCAGCACCGAACATCTCCGGCACTTCGGTCAATATCGAGGTACCGCCGGCTGCAATGATCCGGTTGGATATTTCTCCGACCAGTGGATTGGCGGTAATACCGGATAACCCGTCAGAACCGCCGCATTTTAATCCGATCGTCAACTGGCTGGCATCGCAGGGTACCCGTTCAAATTGATCGGCATACCTGCATAGTTCCTCGACGATCGCCGTTCCCGCAGCTACTTCATCTGCTACCTCCTGGCAGACAAGGAACTTCACCCGATCCGGATCATACTCACCGATAACAGCCTTCATCTGGTCGATTTGGTTGTTTTCACATCCCAGACCCAACACCAATACGGCTCCGGCATTGGGACTATGAACCAACCCGCTCAATATTTTCTGAGTATGGATATGATCCTCTCCGAGCTGAGAACAGCCGTGCGGATGACTATAGGCAAAAATACCGTCGATGTGTGCTGTTTTGAATGGCTGTGCCGCTTCTTCGATCGCCCGTGCGATCGCATTGACACACCCCACCGTAGGAATGATCCAAACCTCGTTGCGGATACCGGCTTTTCCAAATTTCCGCGGATATCCCAGGAATTCGTACTGCCGCGTCCCGGCAAGTTCGGGCCGTACCGCGGTGTCCGGTTCATAGGTATAGGTCAAAAGATTTCCCAGTTTGCTTTTCATATTATGGGTATGCACCCATGCACCTGGTGCGATCGCCTCCCGGGCTGCGCCGATGGGGAAGCCGTACTTAATGATATCCTCCCCAGCTGCAATCGGTCGTATCGCCATCTTATGGCCTGCCGGAATAACAGCTCCGGCCACAATAGACTGGTGCTGCACAACAACCACCGTACCTTTGGAAATAGGGGCTGCCGCAACTGCCACATTGTCTTTTTCGTTGATCTGATACATATCTGCCATCGCTTAGACCTGCTCTCCCAATTCAGCAATATGCGCTTTGACTCCGATTTCGGCCATGCGTTCCAGATGGGCTGTAACCGCTTCGGCCAACCCTGCTATCCGGGTCAAATCTTCCCCCCAAAAGGAGGCATGCGCCATCATGGCCCGTACATAGTCAGCAGCAGCAAGACCGGCATGCGTGCAGACGAATGCAAGATTATCCGGTTCATCATGAATCTCATACACCGCAGTCCCGCGATTTCCGATCAGACAGCCGTCACCCTTATGCTCGCTGCGATAAAACGCCAACAGCGCCGCCAAAGAATAGGTCAGCCATTTCGGCAGTCTGCCCGTCTGCGCTATGCTATCCTTCAGTGTCGGCAATACCCGGCCTTTCCATTTTGCAATGGAATTCAGCGAAATAGAAAGCAGAGCATGCTTTACAAACGGATTTTCAAACCGTTCATATACATCTGCCGCAAACGCTTCGGCTTTTTCCCGCGACATATGCACCGTAGGGATGATTTCACCATATACAGACTGATCCAGCTGCCGACGGATCACCGGATCCGCCATACAGTCTCCCACATACTCCTTGCCGGCAAGATAGGCTCCCAATACCATGGAGGTGTGCGCCCCGTTCAAAATACGGATTTTCCGTTCCCGGTACGTCTCCAGATCATCGGTAAACTCCACCTGCCACTGCGGACTGCTTACCGGAAATTTTTCCTTCAAGGATGCCGCACCGATGACCCAGCTGTTGAACGGTTCCGCAATGTCCAGCAGTTCATCTTCATATCCCAGTTCTTCGTACATTGCCGCAATTTCTTCTTCTTCCTTGGGATATCCTGTTACAATGCGGTCCACCAACGTACTGACAAAGGCACACTTTGTGTCTACCCAATTTCTAAAATCTGCCTCCATCTGCCATACGTCAATATATTGAAAAACGCATGTTTTAAGCGCTTCGCCGTTATTATCGATCAATTCCACGGGAAGCATCGTCAACGCCTTATCGGCCGCTCCCTTAAAAAATCGGTACCGTTCATACAGGAATTGCGTCAATTTACCGGGAAACGTGTTCGCCGGTGTATCCGGCAGCGGCTGATCCGTATCATCAAACAGTATTCCTGCATCTGTCGTATTGGAAATCACAAATTCCAGCGTATCCATATGAGCCAGACGGAGAAATCCGCTGAAATCATAAT
Source organism: Megasphaera paucivorans (assembly GCF_900103535.1). Taxonomy (GTDB): domain Bacteria; phylum Bacillota; class Negativicutes; order Veillonellales; family Megasphaeraceae; genus Megasphaera_A; species Megasphaera_A paucivorans. The sequence continues at coordinate 25,602 of NZ_FNHQ01000005.1, forward strand.
TGGCGGATACAACCGTTTCTACACAAGTAATAATACGGTTTTCCCGATAAACACTGCCGTTCTTCTGCCCGCGCAGGCAAACCGTATACAAATTATCCTGCTTGTCAAAGGCTTCTTTTTTAGGAGAACGCGGCACGACCATCGCAACATTGCCATTATAATCCAATGTTTCATTCGCTATATCAATGCCATACTCAATGAATGCTCTCAAAAAATTTCCTTCGCCGATCTGCAGAATTTTGACAGGCCGGGAAACACGTGACGATACATCTTTAACATTTTTCATTCCAGATACTGCCTCCCTCCTTGCCGTTTACATCTTGAATTGGAAATAGGCAGCGGCATTGTTGAAACAAATATTTTGCACCAGTTGTCCTAAAAATTCCATATCCGCGGGATATTCTCCGTTTTCTACCAGATTGCCGATCCAGTTGCAAAGAATACGGCGGTAATATTCATGCCGTGCATAAGACAAAAAGGAGCGGGAATCCGTCAGCATCCCCAGTATATTTCCGAACACGGAAAGATTGGCAATACTGGTCATCTGGTCGATCATGCCCTGCTTGGTATCGTTGAACCACCAGGGAGCTCCCTGCTGGATTTTGCCGCAAGCTTCCGTTCCTTGGAAAGAGCCGATAATAGTCCCGATCATTGTATTATCGGCCGGTGTGCCGGAGTACAATACCGTTCTCGGCAAAATGCCCCGTTCATTCAAATGATCCAGGAACGCCACCAAGCCCTTGCCGCAATTTCCTTCTGCGATGCAGTCAAACCCCGTGTCAGGTCCTAACTTTTTAAACATCTGTGTGTTATTATCTCTAAGCGTCGCATAATGGATCTGCATGACCCAGCCGCGTTTTGCATATTCACCGGCCAAATACGTAAGCAGTGCCGTTTTATAGGCTTCCATTTCTTCTATGGAAACCGATTCGTGCCGCAGTGCCTTGTCTACGATAGCATCCAATGTTTTTTCATCTGCTTCCCGGCAGAATACATATTCCAAGGCATGATCCGTTGCCCGGCAGCCCATGGTTTCAAAGAAAGCAATCCGGTTTCCCATGGCGGTGCGGATATCCTGCATCGTCCAAATAGATACGCCTGCCGCCTGTCCCAATACAGCCATGTACTCCGCAAACCCGGGTTTATCTATATTAAGTGCTTTATCCGGCCGCATCGCGGGGTATACCTTGGCACTGCAGGACTGTTCCTCCTGCAGTTTTTTATGCCATTTTAAATCATCTGCCGGATCATCGGTCGTACAAATAACTTTTACATTGGATTTTTTGATAAGGCCTTGTACGCCCATATCCGGCTGTTTTAACTTTTCGTTGCAGAAATCAAAGATTTGTTGTGCTGTTTTTTCACTAAGTGGTGTGGTACAGCCAAAATACCGCTGTAATTCCAAATGGCTCCAATGATACAGCGGATTTCCGACCGCTTTTGAAAGAGCTTTCGCATATTCTACAAATTTTTCTAAATCGCTGGATGCTTCACCGGTGATTTTTTCTTCCGGTGTTCCATTGGAACGAATCAAACGCCACTTGTAATGATCACCGCCAAGCCATGCTTCCGTAATACTTCTGAACATGTGGTCCTCTGCTATTTCCTGCGGAGAAATATGACAATGGTAGTCAATTATCGGCATATCTTCGGCATAATCATGAAATAATCGTTTTGCTGTTTCCGTTTCCAATAAAAAATCTTCATCCATAAATTTTTTCATTCTATTCGTCTCCATTCATTTTTTTATCTCTGAATTTTATCTCGGTTATAATGTAACCGCTTACATTTATTAATGATAATGTATCATTCGTTTCCTGATTAGTCAATATGATTATGACAAATCGGCATGAAAACGTGAAAAATAGCACACACATATATCATATTCACATAATACATTGCAAATCTTCGGCAAACCCCCTACTATTATCCATGAGGGCTTCTCTCTTTCCATGTTCCGCAAATCATGTTATTATATGTAGTTATACGTATAGTAACAATATAAAGAGGAAAATCATGACTATTTACGATATAGCAAAAAAATGCAATGTATCGATCGCTACGGTTTCACGTGTATTGAACGGCAGCGATCGCGTAAGCGAAAAAACGAGAGCCAAAGTACTGGCTGCCATGAAAGAGCAAGATTACGCTCCCAACCCATTTGCCAGAGGCTTGGGGCTGGATTCTATGAAAATGGTCGGAGTCCTCTGCTCGGACGTAGCCGACGCATTTTATGCCAAAGCCGTATCGCTCATCGAAAACGCCCTGCAAAAACATAATTTTGATGTGATGTTATCGTGTACGGGGGAATGTAACGGCAAAGATATCAAGGCCCTCCGTTACCTGATGCAAAAACATGTGGATGCCGTCATTATCATCGGGACTCCCTTTGCCGTGCAAGGCAATGTCGCTGCAATAAAAAAAATAGCGGAACAGATTCCCCTCGTCACGATCAATAACAATTATAAACTTCAGGGAACCTACAGCATCGTCTGCGATGAACAAACAGGCATGCGAAATGCCGTATATGCCCTGGCTAACAAAGGCTGCCGCTCTATTCTGTATCTGTATGACTCTCTTACCTACAGCGGACAGCACAAATTAACCGGGTATAAGCAAGGTGTTCTCGAGCTCGGACTGGACGCCCAGCCTGCCTTGATACAAAAAACACCGCGTACCTTCGAAGCGGTAGAAAGCATGATCCATATGCTCCTGAAACAGAAGGTACCGTTTGACGCCATTCTCACTTCCGAAGATATCCTGGCAGTTGCCGCACAGCGGATCGCACGAAGAAATAATCGCTGCGTCCCCGTCATCGGCTGCAATAATTCAATCATTGCCGAATGTGCGACTCCGACGCTTACCAGTTTAGATAACCAGCTGGATTGTCTTTGTGAAACGGCGATCAAAACGGTCATCCATCTCATGCAAAGCAATGCTCCGGCACTTCCCAGCAAAACCGTATTCGACGCCAAATTGATCGAACGGGAAAGTTTTCAAATTCATCCCCAATAATAAAACTATGCCAAACACCAACAGGAGGTATCCGCTGCGGATACCTCCTGTTGGTGTTTGGCGTGGAAGCAGGGTGCGCACTACCTGCTTTTTTTGCTTATATATACGAATGCCGAGAATACAGGACAGCCATTAACCATCCTCGAGAATCGCCCGCACGATATCGGCAGTATAAGTATAATATGCGGCATTTCTCCTGGCATTAACAGCGATCAGCGGGATGTCTCTTTCATACAGGGAGCCGTGGGTACGGCTATGTATATACATTTCCGATGCCTCTCCGTCCAGTTCGGCAAAAACAGCGTCTTCACTGCAGAAAGCAAGGATGTCGCCTATACCGTGGACAGGAAGATGATATGCACCGGCGGCGGTCGCTGCATCATAGGCTGCATCAATATAGTCACACTGTTTCATATACTCCAGCACGGCGGGAATATGTGCCTCCTCCCATACGTACACATATGCAGCTCCGCCCTCCTGATGCGGGTGATTTTCTATATATCGGTCCTTTAATGGCAGCAGGCAAAATGTTTTATACCCTGCTGCGGCCAGCTTCTTCTGCAGATCGATGCATCTGCTTTTGGGATTCATGCCATGATCCGCGGTAATATATATTTCCCGGCCCGGATCCACCTCATATAGTTTGCCGATCCATCGGTCTATGCACTGCATAACCGCATGCGCTTCTTTCGAATCCGGCGCATAGTGATGCATCATATAATCATTGGTCGTACAATATATAAAATCAGGATCCTCGATAGTCAATACCTGATAACACGCCTTGAAAATCCACTCATACGTTTCCAGCGAAGCAACCTGCGGCGGAGCCTCCAATTGCAGCCGCTCCCACACGGCCGCCTCCGGTCGTTGAAGATTGATGCCTATATCGGCCTGCCTGCCGAATACATCTAACACCTTGCCTTTTACCGTAAGCAGTGCCGTACGTTTCCCCCGCCGTCTGTAAACATCGATAACCGATTCCGTCTTCATCGCCTGCGAAGTCTCGATACATCCTTCCTTGCCAGTCTGCCTGTCATAATAATAATTTCCTAAAACACCATGCTCATCGGGAAATTTCCCAGAAAGAATACTGGCATGATTTACATTGGTAACAGAAGGCATCGCCGCCTTCACGGTTGAATAAAAGCCGGCTTTTCCCATCTTGTACAAATGAGGTGTATAGTCTTTGGAAATATACGCTGCCGCGCATCCATCAATAACAATGAGTATTGTTTTTTCTGACATGCTATCCCCTCCTTTTTTATACACGGTCTTGTTTTTATAGGTGTTGCTATGTTAATTTTACATATAGAAAAAACAATTGTAAAACAAATATTTTATGTATATCATATAGAATTATTTTATATATCAGGAGGGATATATATGAATGCTGCCGGAATAGAAGCCTTTCTGGCTATTATGCAAGTTCACAGTTTGAATAAAGCGGCGGAACGGTTGAATGTAACGCAGGCGACCGTCAGTTACCGTCTGAAAATGCTCGAGGAGGAAATGGGCGGAACACTGATCGCACGCAGCAAAGGAACGCATACCATAGAATTAACTCCGTTTGGGGAGAATTTTGCTGTCATTGCCGAACGCTGGCGCATATTAAAACAAGATACAGAAGTACTGCAAGCTGTCGGACCGCAATTACGACTGACCATCGGCGGCTCCAACAGCCTAAATACCTATGTATTGTCGCCGCTGTACACCGCCTTGATGCAGCATGTTCCCCGCCTGTCGCTCCGCTTTCGCACACAGCATTCCACGGAACTGTACGATACCTTGGAACGCCGGGAAATAGACGTTGCCTTTGTAAAAATGAAAAAAAATCTGCCGAATATCACGGTCGAACCGTTTTTTGTCGATACAATGGTCTTGATCCGATATGCCGCACCGGAAAATAAAGCATCCGATATACTAGACCCCGCCTCGCTGCAACGGAAAGATGAAATGTATATGAATTGGGGCCCTGCCTATGAAGCCTGGCACAATACGTGGTGGGATCCGTTGGATCATACCTATATTCCCGTAGATACGGCCGGACTGATTTACTCTCTGCTATGCAATGCCAAGCAATGGGCTGTCGTGCCGCAATCGACAGCCCGTGCCTTTGTTAAATCAGGCCGTTTTGTCATACAGAAATTATCCGATCCTCCGCCGGCAAGAATTTGCTATAAAGCGACCCATATCCATCTCTCCGCTGCAACACGCAGTGCACTGGAAATTCTGAATCACTATATGGAGCGGATAAAAGAACCGCTGTCCCAGTGATACCATTTTAACGCAAAAACAGGGACTACCTACACATCGGCTAATTGTCCGCGTGTAGGTAGTCCCTGCTTTTCAGTTTCTTTTATTTTGTTATCAGTAAATTTTTACCGGTCATTTCCTCCGGTTGTTCCATTCCTGCCAGATGCAGCAAGGTAGGCGCTACGTCTGCCAGAATTCCATTTTCCAGTGTATCCGCTTGATGCTGTCCGCTCACGAGAATACATGGCACGGGGTTTGTCGTATGTGCCGTATAGGGAGATCCGCTTTCCGGATCGACCATTTTTTCAGCGTTGCCGTGATCCGCAATGATCAGGATTTGTCCCCCTATCGGAAGCATGGCATCGACAATGCGTCCCACGCAGGCATCTACTGTTTCCACTGCTTTGACTGCCGCGGCAAATACGCCTGTATGGCCTACCATATCGACATTGGCAAAGTTAAGCATGATCATATCATAGGTACCTGTTTCGACAGACGCAATAACCTTGTCGGTAACAATAGAGGCATTCATTTCCGGCTGCAGATCATACGTCGCCACCTTGGGAGAGGGCACCAGAATACGGTCTTCTCCCGGAAAAGGTGTTTCTACGCCGCCATTGAAAAAGTATGTTACATGCGCATATTTTTCAGTTTCTGCAATACGCAGCTGTTTTTTGCCGGCAGCACTCAGCACGTCTCCCAGCGTATGCGTGAGTTCTTCTTTTTCATATATGACATGCGCCGGAAGCCCTTCCTCATACAGGGTCATCGTGGCATAATATATTGCCAGTTTTTTAGGACGAGAAAATCCTTGAAAATCCACTGCAGTAAAAGCTTCACTTAGCTGCCGCGCACGATCGGGACGGAAATTGAAAAATATCACACTGTCTCCCTCTTCGACCGGATGTTTGTGAATGACCGTCGGAATAACAAATTCATCCGACACATCGGCAGCATAGGATTGCTGCAGCACCGTCTGCGCATCGGAGGCTTCCGGACCCTCTCCTAACGCAACGGCGGCATACGCTTTTTCTACCCGTTCCCACCGCTTATCGCGATCCATCGCATAATATCGTCCGCTGACCGTAGCGATTTCGCCGACTCCTATGTCTTTGCACTTCTCTTCAAGTTCCGCCAGATACGCACCGGCACTGCGCGGCAACACGTCTCTTCCATCCAGGAATGCGTGGATATAGACCTTGGAAAGGCCATATCGTTTGGCCATTTCCAGCAGCGCATATACATGTGCCTGACTGCTGTGCACACCGCCTGGGGAAACCAATCCCATAATATGCAGCGCTTTATTATTCCGAACAGCTTGCTGCATCGCTTCTATGAGAACCGGTTTTTGAAAAAAAGTACCTTCTTTTATATCCCTTGTAATGCGTGTCAATTCCTGATACACTACACGCCCGGAACCAATATTTAAATGACCGACTTCAGAATTGCCGATCTGTCCCTCCGGCAGCCCCACGGCCTCACCGGAAGCCTCCAGCTGTGCATGCGGATAGGTCTGTACGAGCTTAGGCAGTACCTGCAGATCGGCTTGTGCTACGGCATTGCCGTCCCGCAGGGAACTGCAGCCAAAGCCATCCATAATAATTAACATAATCGGTTTTTTCGCTGATGTCATTCGTTCATTCTCCTTTGTTACTCGTGATGAGTGCTATTGTATCGATCCATGATCTCGATCAGATTCACGACCTGATTCGCATAGCCTACTTCATTGTCATACCAGGCTACCACCTTGATAAAATGATCATTCAATGCCAATCCGGCCGTCGCGTCGAATATAGAGGTCGTGGTCGTACCCAAAAAGTCGGAAGATACGACTTCCTCTTCCGTATACCCCAAAATACCCTTCAATGCTCCCGACTCGGAAGCTCGTTTCATGGCCTCGCAGATTTTTTCATACGGTGCCGGATTTTCCAGCACGACCGTCAAATCTACGACGGAAACATCCAATGTCGGCACCCGCATGGACATACCGGTCAATTTTCCGTCCAATTCGGGAATGACCTTGCCCACAGCTTTTGCCGCACCGGTTGCCGCCGGAATAATGTTGCCGAACGCAGCACGGCCGGAGCGCCAATCCTTAGCCGAAGCGCCGTCTACCGGATTCTGGGTAGCTGTAATGGAATGGACAGTCGTCATGAGACCTTCTTTGATGCCGAAATTATCGTACAGGACCTTCGCCACCGGAGCCAGCCCATTGGTCGTGCAGGACGCATTGGAAACGATCTGCTGTCCATGATATCGGTCCGTATTCACGCCGCAGACAAACATATCCGCCTGCCGTCCGTCTTCCCCTTTTTTAGAGGGTGCGGACATAATGACATACTTGGCACCCGCCTTCAAATGCTTTTCCGCTTTATCCATTTTCAGGAAAAGCCCCGTCGATTCCACGATATAATCGGCACCGACAGCACCCCAATTGATTTTTTCCGGTTCTTTTTCCTGTGTAATCCGGATCACTTTCCCGTTGACGATAAGGCAATTATTGGCAACATCCGCTTCTACCGTACCGTCAAAGTGTCCGTGCATCGTATCATATTTGAGCAAGTATTCCATATAATCTACATCCATCAAATCATTGATCGCGACAACTTCAATGCTTTCACGCATCAACGCCATACGCAGTACAAAACGGCCAATACGCCCAAACCCATTAATACCTACTCTGATCATAATAAGCCACCTCTTTCTGCTGCAAATACATAAGAATAAACGTGTTGATTACTTCTTATGGATATTATGGCACATTAAGAGAAATAATACAATTTTATCCCCTGCAGCCGCAGCAAAAGAATCGGTTCGCACAAAAAAGATTCCGGCTTTTGTCAAAAAGAAAAAAGCAAAAAGCGGCGAAGTTTCCCTCGCCGCTCCCATCTGCGTATATATTATACAGCCGCTTTTTCCGCGCCGTTTTTCATATCAAATTGGCCTGCTACACAATCATTGTGTTTGGCATTGTAGCTTTCCATCTTGGAAACGAGATCCAATACCTTGTTGGAATAGCCTATTTCATTATCATACCAGGAAATAACCTTGACAAACGTATCCGTCAGTGCAATCCCGGCGGAAGCATCAAAAATGGAAGTCAGCGTGGTTCCGAGAAAATCGGAAGAAACAACGGCTTCATCCGTATAGCCGAGAATTCCTTTTAATTCCCCTTCCGAAGCGTTCTTCATCGCTTGGCATATCGCTTCATAAGAAGCCGGCTTTGCCAAGTTGACAGTCAAATCGACTACCGATACATCCAGCGTAGGAACGCGCATGGACATCCCCGTCAATTTTCCGTTCAGTTCGGGAATAACCTTGCCTACTGCCTTTGCTGCCCCTGTCGAAGAAGGAATAATATTACCGGCCGCGGCACGTCCGCCTCTCCAATCCTTCATGGACGGACCATCTACGGTCTTTTGCGTAGCCGTCGTGGAATGAACGGTCGTCATCAAGCCGTCTGCAATTCCAAACGCATCATTCAATACTTTCGCAATAGGAGCCAGGCAATTTGTAGTACAGGAAGCATTGGATACGATACGCTGTCCTTTATAGGAATCCGTATTTACTCCGCAGACAAACATATCCGCCTGCCGGCCATCCTTGCCCTGCTTGGAAGGCGCAGACAATACTACATATTTAGCCCCGGCCTGCAAATGTTTTTCCGCCAGATCCATCGTAAGGAACCGGCCGGTAGATTCTACAACATAGTCCGCTCCGACTTCGTCCCATTTAAGATTGGCCGGATCCATTTCCGCCGTTACGCGAATCGCCTTGCCGTTGACAATTAACCGGCTGTTTTTCATATCTGCTTCGACAGTACCTTCAAACCGGCCGTGCATAGTATCATATTTGAGCATATAAGCCATGTAATCGACAGGGCACAAATCATTGATACCTACAATTTCAATATCATCACGAGATTGTGCTGCACGGAAAACAAACCGACCAATACGGCCAAACCCATTAATACCTACTCTAATCATATCGTACACTCCTTTGAAAAATAAATGAACAACATGGAATTTTTAATTTCATCGTTCTTACAATGCCATTATGCCACTCTGGGTAGTTTAATGCAATGCCATGGACAAATGTTGTCCCAATAAATAAATAGAAAAATTGAAAAAAAAACAGGCCTTATTGCAGACCTGTTTTTGCGGCAGCGATGCCTACATATTCTTTTATAGCCAAACACGAAGTATATAACGTAAACGAATTCGGGATAACGGAAAACGCCGACCAATGATATGGCTCATCTGTATAATAATCGCAGGGATACGGAGTAATATCCATGCCCGCCCGTTTAAAAAACACAACAGACCGCGGCATATGAAATGCACTGGTGATCACAATAGGATGCTTCCATCCTTGTTCTGTGCAGATGTCTTTGGAAAACCGGGCATTTTCCGCAGTATTGCGACTCTGATTATCCAGAAAGATCCTATCCTCCGCCACCCCCAGGGAAAGAAGCATGCGCTTATCGATTTCCGCTTCGCCGGCATCATAGGAAAAAACCGCGCCGCCCGAAAGCAATATCGGCAGATCCAGTTTACGCTGCATCCGCACTGCCGTCAAAAATCGATTAGCCGCCGCCGAGCCTACCTGTCCGGTTCCGTCAAAATCAGGAACGCCGGCGCGTGTGCCGCCGCCCAGCAGGATGATGACATCTCCCTGTACGGTGTGCGGCGGTGCATAGCTGTTTTCCAAAGGCTTCATGAGCATATTGGAAACGGGCTGCACCGACAAAGCATACAACAATACGGTAATCACCAGCAGCGGTTTCCGCCCCGGTGACCGGCGCCAATATAAATATATCGTCAAAAACACCAAAGCCGCTGCAATGCACCCGATAGGCAGCAACCAGGCATATATCCATTTAATCAGAAAAAGCATGTTCTACTCCTATAGTTAATAGTCACGCCGTACGGTATATTCAAATTCACGATTCACCGTAAGGTTCTGTCCCTTTTGTATCGTGATCCGGCGCAGAGAATATTCATTGCCGTCAAGAACAAAGGCGTTGAAATAATCCCAATTGCGGATATACTGAAGTACCTCATTCTCCGGATAGGCATAATACGCCCTGGCCTTGGCAGACACAATAAACAGCATGTATTCCCCAGCCGGAACATCGTTGATTTCATAATATCCGGCATTATCTGCCTCTACAAAGAAAATATGGGTTCCTTCCGGCGGCAGGTTCGAGCTGTACCAGAGCCGTTCTTGAACATCAGTAATGCTGTTTTTGTTGAAGGTGACAGGAATCAATTCTATTTTAGCCCCCACATCGCCCCGGGGCTTGGCATATTCCTTATCCCGCAGTGCATTGAGATTCAGTCCGCCCTGAGAAACACCATTATATCCCCGTTCCCGTATAAACTTACTGTACTTCCAGGTAACAACCCCTCGAACACCGCCGGTGTCCGAAGCCGCCGCTGAAACATACACCGCTCCGCAAACCAATATAACCAAAAATACCCATACCCGCATCATTCGCTTCATGTTATGATCACCCTTTTCTATGCTGTATACAATACTCCGCAAATTTTACATATCATCTATAGTATATCGTATATTTTGCTACAGCACCAGCACGAAAAAAGACGGCAGATTTCTGAGAAAAATCCGCCGTTTTGCCGTATGCTATTTATCCGTGATTTTGCCGATATTTTTGATTTCGATGGAAATAGTCCCATTGGGATTATTAACAAATTCGATATATTCCTGATTTTCAAAATAAGCTGCCGGAAATATAACTTCGATTCCGGTATCCGTCTTGATTTTATGATTTTTTCCGGTCTTGACGGCAACCTGCTTTTCTACCTTCACATCAACCGGCAGTTTTTCCTCTGCCACCTGGGTTTCAAAAGCCTGCTGCATCTCGCGGGAATCGGAAAATACTTCTTTTCCCAATGCCACCGGAGAAAATCCATCAGATACGGCTGCGTTCTCCATAATATAACTTTTCGCCTTGGAAAGCGCTACCGCGGAATTAGCCCCATATTCCTTTGCCACCTTGCCGACCGTTTGATTGACTTTTTTAATAGCATCTTTAGCCGAGATCTGCGTCGTGCACTGCAATACACGGTCTGCCAGAACAAACACCTCTTGCCCGTCTATGATCCGTTTCTTATCAAATAAGCGGATCGACAAATCATCGCACCGAATGACTGCATAGGACTCTATCTTCTGTGTCACATTAGGCAAAATAGCAAAATGGCGGATAAGCTGATTGGAGATCCTGCCGTCCGTCCGGTTCACTTCATGCGTATACGCCGTCTTATGCCCTAACAGCAATACCGCCACATACGGGATATCATTATCCGTATAATCAACCACCACCAGATCAACCGACGCCGTCTCCTCGCTCCCCGACAGTCCTTCATACAGCGTATTTGCCACCTCCGCCGTAAAGGAAGCAAACTCCATCTGCTCGCTCCTATACTGCTGCAAGCGCAGTTTAAACGGACTGGACTCATAAAAAATACCCGTTTGGCTGGCGGAATCATTCTGCGCCCGTTCTATATGTTTCTCTAAAAATATATCTACCTCTCCACGAGAAAAATCCAGTTCTTCCTGCGATAAAATACACACGCCTGAATTAAAATCCAAAATATGGAGAATTCCTTTGCGAATCATCATAATAAAAATCACCTCTGCCTAAGGCAGTATACCACCGGAAACCGCTATCATGCAAGAAAAAAAATGTGCCGCATTTGCCGCAGCACCACCCTGCACGCACAGGGACAAGTATGGTATGATAGATGGTATATACAAGTCCTGCCCCAAGGAACCGAAAAGGAAGTGTTATACTATGCTTGATCTGTCTCAATTAAACCCTGCCCAGCGCCAAGTAGTAGAAGAATGGGACCGCAACATCCTGCTCATCGCCTCTGCCGGTACCGGCAAAACCAATACGCTGGCCTATCGGGTTGCTTACGGCATCGAATCGGGACGTGCCAAACCGGAGGAAATTCTGTGTCTCACCTTCACCAATAAAGCCTGTCGTGAAATGCGGGAACGCATTATATCCTGTGTCCGCGAAAACGGTACCCGCGTCGTAGTGCGCACCTTTCATAGTTTCTGCTCCGACGTCGTCCGCTCGGAAGCAAAACGGCACTCCGATCTATATGCGGACTATATGATCTTCGATGAAGAGGACTGCAAGGAAATCATCGCCTCCCTATATCCGGACTATGCCGTGCATGCCCTGCAAAGCTTCATCGACCTCGTCAAAGAAAGCCGGCCCGCCTATGACTATTACTCGGAGGATGCCGCCCATGACTATCAGCAGACCATTGCCCGCCTGTATGTCGAAAAGGAAGCACGCCTGCGTGAAATATGCGCTGCTTCCCGGCACACGCTGGACGAAGGACTGTATACCCTGCTGAAAACCTCCGGCGAAACCTTCGTCATGACCTATAATGCCGCTCTCCGTGATACACACGGTCTTGATTTCAACGATCTCATCATTACCGCCTATGAATGCTTCAAAAACGAAACGATTCGCACGACCTGGCAGAACCGCTTCACGTATATCAATATTGATGAAGTCCAAGACACGAGCGAGCTGGAATATCATATTCTCGCTTCGATTTTCGGACACAATAGGATACTGCTTTGCGGCGACTATTTTCAAACCGTATATGAATGGCGCGGGTCCCATCCCAAGGCCATACTCGCCAGTTTCAAAGCAGACTATGATCCGCGCTGCATCCTGTTCAACAAAAACTACCGTTCCACGCAGACGCTGCTGCACGCTGCCGCAGACTGCCTGAAAAATTTATTTGGTTCCGAAACGGTCACCGCGATGTATACCAAGGATCCGGAAACACCCCCGGAACAAACAATCGGCAGCCGGATCACGATCAAATCCTGCCGCAATATTACCGAGGAAGCCCGCTGGATCTATCGCCGCATACAGGAAATCCGCAGCCTTTCCGAAGATCCCGCCATACTATCTAAAATCTGTATTCTCACACGCGTTAACCGATACAACAGGCAGCTCAGCCAGCAATTGGATTTTCTGAATCGACAGCATACAGAAACCGCACCCCTGGACTTTATGCTCGTCGACGAATTCAAATTCTTCCGCCGCCAGGAAATAAAAGATGTGCTGGCTTTTGCCAAAGTAAGCATCAATCCCCATGACACAATCAGTATGACGCGTATCATAAAGCGATTTGTTCCGGGCATCGGCAGCGCCGCACTCCAAACCATTGCCTCCGAAGACTGGAAAAAGGCCGGCATCCGCCTTACAGATTATCTGGATTCCTCTACGCTGAACCAGAAAGATGCCTTTGCCGTACTGGAACAAGAACTGGAGAAAGAAAACATCGTTGTCTTTGACGTAGAATCTACGGGTGTTGATACCCTAACCGATGAAATCATTCAAATAGCCGGTATCCGTCTTGACAAAACAGGAAACATAAAAGAAAAATTCATGCACTTGCTCAAGTTAAAGGATAAAACAACCGTCGGTGATTCCGTGTGGATCCACCATTTTACCGATGAACAACTGCAGCAGCAGGGAGAAGAACCGGAAACCGTATTAGCCGCCTTTCTTTCTTTTATACAGGGAGCCGTACTCGTAGGACACAACGTTTCCTATGATATCCATATTCTCAAAAGTTATCTGGGCCGGCTGCACATGGCGCAGCCACAGTATCTTACCTATTACGATACACTGGATATATTCCGCCGTTTCCATCCCAATTTAAAAAATCATACACTGGAATACTTGGGCCGGTATTTCCACGTGACCCATCGCTCATCTCATGATGCTGCCGACGATATTCTGGCAACAGCGGAGCTGCTATGGTATGCCGTATCTCACGATATTCGCCCGACAGCGGCAGTACGCCGGGCCTATACGGAAAAATACCTGGAAAAATTCAAGCCGGCAGCCGCGGTTCTGCAGGCGCTGCGGCAAAAAGCAGCGGTCCTGCGTCCCTGTGATTTTCTCTTTGAAGTCATTAAAACCACCGGCATTGTCACCTATTACGAAAAAAAAGGAGAAGAAAACCGGGTAGAAAATTTGCGTTCTCTTTACCGCAAGGCCAAAGAACAGGATATCCCCGGCCAAACGTCTCATGATGCCCTGCTCAGTCTGCTTACCTACACTGCGTTATCCAATACGGAACTGGATATGCTGCTCGCTAAAAAGCCAAAAATACCGATCATCACCATCCATCAGGCCAAAGGCAGCGAATTTGACTATGTCTTCCTTGCCGGCATGCAGCAAGGCACTTTCCCAACAGGGTTCGCCTTAAAAACCAACGACCTGGATGAAGAAAAACGTCTCTTTTACGTAGCCGTGACCCGGGCCAAGAAGAAATTATCCATCACCTGGTGCCAGCAAAGCCGCAATACAGAACACACACAAAGTCAGTTTTTAAATACCCTGCCCAGTATCTATACCGACTACGAATGATCCAGACGCCGGCATCTATTCTTCAAAACAGTTGTACATCGTATGATATCGGTAAGACAACGTATCCCCGGACTTCCCGTAGCGGTTTTTCAATATGGCCAGCTCAATGCTGCGAATGGGATGTGCGCTCTCTATGTCGTTATAGGTCTCTCCGGCCAGCTGCATGCTGATGAGCACATCACTGGAATGTTCGATGGCCCCAAGTTCCTTTATCTCACCGGGAGAAGCATACGCATAGGTACCGCCGTCTACACTGTCTACCCCGGAAACAGCAACCACAGGGACCTTGAAATCCCGGCTGATCCGCTTCAATTCCAATACGGCCTTATTGGTATTCTGCCGATCGTTCATCCGTTCATCATACGGCGACAGCCGGTGAATATAATCGACGATCACCACGGGGCGGCGGCCGGTAAAACGGATATGCTTGTCCACCATTTTCCGGATATCTTCTACTCCGATATCCCCCAAGCCTTCACTGATATACACATGACCGGCATATGTTTTATACGTTTCAATCGCGGCATTGATCAAATCTATCTCTTCTTGATCATAAGAGGTATACCGGCGGCCCGTGCTGATAGCCCGCGCCGTCTTGGCCAGTTTGGCCTCCGCCGACTGCTGCATGGCCTTTTCAAAGGTAATGCGGGAAATACTCTTAGCCATTAACGCGGACCGGCCGGTCTCCAGAGAAAAGAAAATGACATCGGAGCCGCCCTTTTCGGCATGCTCTCCTTTGCCTGCCGCAATTTGGTCGGCCATCTGCAGCACAAACGTCGTCTTTCCCAGCGAACCGGCGGCACTGATAATATACAGTCCTTCATACAGGCCGCCGTCCAGCACTGCATCCAACTTGGCAAACCCTGTAGGTATAATGGAAGCATGGACGCTGGTATTGATGGCACGAATGAAAGACGGTATATGATTCAGCATACTATTTTGCAAATATCCTTCTTTGTCGACCTCCCGCGCCGGTTCCTCGATACTTTCATTCTCCACCACGATCGTCCGGAACCCATCCCGTGCTTCTACCAACGCCTCACTGGCATCCTTATACGGTCCCGTCAAGTTGACACAATAAAAGGGAATATTCATCTGCTTCAAGGCGATCTGCAGTTCTCGGGACGCAGACCGGCCCTGGGAATCGTTATCCATGGCAATAAGCAGTGGATGCTTGGGACGGCACGTCTTCAGCAATTCAATAAACTTGTTGATATTAGAGGTCGTACCCAAGGCCACCGCATCTCCGCCGACTTCCATAATGCTCAGCGCATCGAGTTCGCCCTCCACGACGAATACGGGCTGCTGGGCATTTTTGATGGCAATCGCATTATAAATCGAATTCGGGCCAGTTTTGCGATACCGTTCGTTCGATGCCGTATCTGTATTGCGAGCGATAAATCCCGATTTATTTTTAGGGATAATGACAGCTTTCCAGACCTTGCCGCCTGTCCCCCGCGTATAATTGGGATCATAGCCGAGCCCGGCCCACTGAATAATCTCATCACTTAACCCCCGCTGATGCAGATAGTTTATTTCCCCTATACGCTTGGCACACGCCTTGAAATACTCCGTATAATCTACAGCGCCGCGGCGCCGCATCATAGCCTCACGCCGTTCCCGCAGTCCCTCATAGAGAGGCCATGCTTCGGGAACAGTTTGTTCATCTTCATCCACTACCACGTCAAAAAGCTCGCAAGCCCGCCGAAAAACGGCTTCTCTGTCGGATATATCCTCCAACACGCGAATCACATCAAAAATATCATAATCTACACCGCAGCCAAAACAATGTACTCTGTTCCGCTTTTCATTAAACCGCATCGATTGAATTTCTTTTTCCGCATGAAGTGGATTCAAACACGGAAACGAATCACTCGTACTAATCCCGCGATTTTTCAAATACTGTCCCAACTGTCCGCGAATAAACTCCACTGCCGCATCCCGCTTCATAAAAAAACCTCCCATGTATGCTGTATTTAAAAACGCCGGTCCCTTCCCTGCCTGTTTCTTCTGCATCAATTGCCGGGTACGAGTTCCGTCCGGCGGCGACCTAAAAACAGCTGCTTTTTGGCTATACACATAGTATTATATCGCGCAACGGCCAAATACACCACATAAAAACGTGAATATATCACACAAAACAAAAAAGCTTTTATGCTATCATTTTTGACACTGACAGTGTCTATGTTAAGCCTGCCACCATGGAATACTTATATATAACATCTGTTGACACTGCACAAAAGTCCCTTTATAATAGAAAAATCAAATGTATAAATTTATAGGCAAAGACGCTGTGATTTAGGGGAATCACGGCGTCTTTTTGTATGTGGAGGGGGAAACAAGTACATGAAAAAATTATCGTCACTGCTTGATCATATGCCGCCAAAGGGAATCGGCATCGTTACGGAAAAAGCAAAAAAAATGGAACAAGAGGGCGCCAGCGACATGATCTATATGACCAGCGGCCGTCCTGATTTCGATACGCCGGACTATATCAAAGAAGCCTGTATACAAAGCCTGCGCAGCGGCAACACCTCGTATACGCCGACGCAAGGCCAGCTGAATCTCCGCACCGCCATCGCCGGTAACCTCGCCAAAGAGTACCAGCTGTCGTATACAGCCGATGAAATCGTCGTAACCTCCGGCTTATCCGAAGCGGTGTATGACGTATTGAACGCATTGGTCGAAGAAGGCGACGAAGTCCTGCTGCCCGATCCCTGCTGGCCTTCTTACAACGGCATCTGTCATATGCTTAAAGCTGGCATCGTAGAATACAGTCTGCAGGCCGACAATGATTTTCAACTTTCAACAGAAGAATTGGAACAGCGTATAACGGCAAAAACAAAGGTGCTGGTCTTGATTACTCCGCATAATCCGACAGGCACGGTCCTAACTAGGGAAACCTTGGAAAAAATTGCCGCCCTTGCCCAAAAATATGACTTTTATGTTGTTGCCGATGAAATATATAACCGCATTCTATATGATGATCTGGAAGCTCCCAGCATCGCGGCACTGCCGGGCATGAAAGAACGGACGCTTACCTTGAACGGCTTTTCCAAGATATACTCCATGACCGGCTGGCGTGTCGGGTATGTGGCCAGTTCGCCGGCGCTCATCGAAGCGGTAACCGCGATACACAGCTACGGCTCCAGCTGCCTTCCCGGCTTTATTCAAGACGCGTGTGTTACGGCACTGCAGGAAGAAGATGAATCGATCGCACACATGCAGGCAGAATATAAAAAAAGACGGGATTATGTATTTCAAGCCATAAATGAAATAGACGGACTCTCTTGTCCCAAACCCACAGGTGCTTTCTATGCTTGGATAGATATACAGGCATTGCACCTGAGTGCCCAGGAGGCCTCCGACTTTTTCATGAAAAACGCCCATGTAGCCTTAGTCCCGGGAAATGTCTTTGGCTCCGCTTGCGGAAACACGTATCTGCGGATGTCCTATGCAGCCAGTTTAGACATCATCAAAGAAGCCTGCCGGCGGATGAAAGCCGCCGTAGAAGCACGGTAAGCACATATTTTTATAACACAGCAAGAGCAACGACGCTTTGTATCTGAGGGGAAATCAAAGCGCCGTTGTTTTTATATGCAAAAAAAGCCAACATCAAACTGAAATTCACAGAATTCCCAACGAACACGGAAAGCCTGTCGGCCATGAGTTCCGGACGTGCCGCGGCTTACAGCACGGACTCTTCCATCCTGAATAGTATGAAAACGCCGGACATGATGATCCTGCCAGAAAAATTTGCGCCGCAGGACTATGGCATTGCCGTACGCAAAGACAACAATGCCCTGCTGCAGGAGCTAAATAAAGTCATCCAGCAGATGAAGGCTTCGGGAGAACTCGAATCCCTGATAAAGAAAAATGATTTAGTAGATTTCCACGGAGAAGGGGAAGAGTAACTCCTTCACTCTATAGCATCCCATACGCAAAGACAGCCGGAAATCGTTGTATCTATTGGGGTATAGATACAACGATTTCCGGCTGTCTGCCATGTACATATATAAAGGAAATATATAAAAAATTCCCGTAAACCAGCGAACTGCAACAGTATCGCGGAGGTTCTCCTCCTTGCGATCAGCCTAATGTACCGTAAATATGAGCGACCAGTTCCGCGGTTACATCATAGGAGGTATGCTGCACTGCTTTAGTCGGCATCGTCAATTTTGTAAATTGGTCGATTTCTTCTTGGGTAAGTACCACCGTATCCGGCATCAGTTGTTTCATGAGCGCCGTGAATTCCGCCAGCCCGCTCACGTCCAAAAGTTCCCAGATCGTATCGACTTTATCCGGCATCGTTTCGCTCATGTATTTCATATACTGGGGAAATAGTATCCCATTGGCCCGGCCATGTGTCAGCCCTTTATAATAGGTCAGCGGATAACCCATGCCATGGATCAAGGTCGTGCCGGTCTGGGCAATGACGATACCTGCCAGCGTCGAGCCGTACATCAGGTCCTCCCGGGCATCATAGGTCAGCGGTCCGCCCAATGCCGGCAGCTGGGAACCCAGAAAACGCATTGCTTCTTCCGCCCATACATCACTGACCGGCGTCGCCGTGCGGGCCATATACCCTTCCACCGCATGCGATACGGCGTCGATAGCCGTATCCACGGTAACCGACTCCGAAACGCCCAGGGTAAACGCCGGATCTGCGAAGGACAGCGTCGGGAAAATAAGCGGATCTGCTACGGATTGTTTGGTCCCTGCGTGTGGATTCGTGAGTATCGCCGCTTTGGTCACTTCGCTTCCCGTTCCGGCGGTCGTCGGGACGGCAACAATAGGCAGCGCGTTGTTGTAGGGCCCGGTAAAAAGCTGTGTGTCGTCCAACTCGTTGGTACATAATAAAGCAATGACTTTCCCGGCATCCATCGGCGAGCCGCCGCCGATAGCCACCACAAACTCCACCTGTTCCGCTCTGCCTATGGCGGCAGCGCGGCGTACCGTTTCAATGGACGGATTGCTTTCCACTTCATCAAATACGACCCAGGAAATATGCAGTGCCTCCAGCACATCGACAACAGCCTGCTGTGACCCATTCACTTTGGCAGAATGACGGCCCGTCACCAAAAGTGCTTTTTTTCCGAGCCGTGCCAGTGCCGCTCCGGACTGGGCAATGCAATCTCTGCCAAAAAATAATGTTGTCGGCATTTCATACGTAAACATACGATCATCTCCATGCAGTAATAAGTATATAGAAAATTTCCAAAAAGAGATATCTACCTGCGCAGATACCTCTTTTTAGGATGCTTTGTGTATATTTCAAAAACTATCCGATTGCACTTACAAGGCGATCATCGCATCGACTTCACATAATACGTCGTCCATGATCGCCATGGCTTCCCGCAGCTGTTCCTCTGTAATAATAAGCGGCGGTGCCACCATAATAATATTTTCATGAGAATAAGTGAAAAAGCCTTTAGCAAGAAGTTTTTTAATGATGGCCGACATGACACCGTCAGGATCTTTTCCGTACGGCACCAATGCTTCCTTAGTCGCTTTATCTTTGACCAGTTCGATCGCCGACCACAAGCCGATATACCGGACATCGCCGACACAGGCATGCTTTTCCTTCAATCCTTCTTCTATCTCTCCCAGCACGGCCCCGACTTCGTTTACGTGTTCCAGAATATGCGCCGTATCATAATAATTCAAGCAGGCAATACCCGCAGCACAAGCCAGCGGATGGCCGCTGTACGTCAAGCCGCAGGATAACACATGATCATCAAAGAAGGCCGCAATCTTCTTGGATACCGCTACGCCGCCCAATTGCACATAGCCGCAGGTAATACCCTTGGCAAAGGACACAATATCCGGCTTGACATCGAAATTTTCGAAGGCAAACATTTTACCCGTCCGGCACCAGCCGCCCATTACTTCATCACAAATCATCATGATACCGTAATCATCACAAATCTTGCGTACGCCTGGCAGATACCCCTTCGGCGGGATAATGATGCCGTTAGAACCTGTTACCGTTTCCATCACGATAGCCGCAATGCTGTCCGGTCCTTCATACTGTACCTGTTCCCGTAATTTAGTGATATAAAAGCGTGTTGCTTCTTCTTCACTGGCAAACGAAACGGCTTCACGATACACATACGGATCAAAAAATTTCACAAATCCCGGAATGCCCGGTTCCAAGGCATACCGCCGCGGTTCACCCGTAATATTCCCGGCGCCGAAGGAGGACCCGTGATAACTGCGGTACCGGCTCATGATCTTATGCCGTCCCGTATACATTCTGGCAATTTTAATGGCGTTTTCGTTAGCATCGGCACCACCGTTCGTAAAAAACACCTTTCCCATCGTATCCGGCATGCGGTCAATGACCATCTTAGCCAGCTTGGCTCTCGGTTCCAGCGCGAAAGCCGGTGATAAAAAGCAAAAGAGGTCGGCTTGTTTCTTAATGGCTTCTATAATATCCCGATTGCCATGTCCCACATTAGAGTTGACCAATTCTGACGACATATCCATGTATCGTTTGCCGTCACTATCCCACAAATAGATTCCTTCCGCCTTAGTAATAACCATGGGATGTAAAGAACCTTGCTTCGCCCACGAATGCAGATTATATTGCAAATCCATTTCTTTGATTTCCTGTCCGGTCATATCCCCGTCACCCCTTAAATATAATGAAATACATAAAATAAAAAAACAACGGAACCATCTAGCACGACAGCACCATTGCTTTTTTTCTGTATCTTCATTATAGCATTGTCCAGAGGCAATACAATTAGTCAATTCCTCGACTTTATTGTGCACGTGCACTATGCGGACATCACCGGATTTTACTTTTGAAATTCAATATCTCGGATTTTAAATGCCATGAGAATCGCTAATTTGTTTTCCTCCACTGCAATATCCATTCCAATAATACTGCCGATCTTATTGAGTTTATACATGATGGTGTTCCGGTGTACATATTCATGTGCCGCCGTTTCTTTTACATTACAATCGTGCATCAAATAGTAATATAACGTATCGGTTAAATTGGCATTGTGCATGGCATCGTGTGTCTCCAGCGCTCCCAATACTTCATTATAATAATCCTGCAGAAGGGCCGGGTTGTTCCCCTCGAGCAGGAGCTTGTAGATTCCCAGTTCTTCATAGAAAAAGATATGCTTTCCTTTTTTGCACGCCAGATGCACGATCGTATGTGCCTGCGCATAGCTGCAGGAAAGTTCCGTAATATGGGAAACCGCCGCGCCGATGCTGATGCAGACCTTTTTCACCCGGCTGGTCAGATAGGCATACAATTCCTCCGTAATCCGCCGTTCTGCTTCATAGGATGCCTCCGTCAATACGACGACCAGATCATCATGATAAGAAAACACGATAACATGATTATTCCACATTTTCAGCAGCGCCATAATGGCATCTTGATCATATTCCCGCGACTTTGACCAGATAATGGCTGCCCGAAATCGTCCCGCCGCGCTGAATCCTTGATTTTCCAAGGACAAGCAGATGGATTTTCCTTGTTCCGGCATGATCAGTATCTGCTGCAATAAGTTCAAAATACTCAGCCGCTGCTTTTCTTCGTTAATGATAAACCGGCATAAATACCGGGTAATATCAACAAGGTGCACACTCCAGGGCAGTACGAATAAGGGAAACGCATGTTCATCACAATAGCGCACCGCCTCCTGCGGCACCTTTTTGATATACGGTCCTATATTGAAAACGACACCGGCTCCGCCATGCAGATGCAGCTGCCGGACAAAATCAACCAGCCAGGCTTCGCCCTTGTTCATAACCCCTGTCGTAAATACCAGTTCGCCGCCGTGAAGAAAAAAAGCCGAATCGGGACTTTCCAGCATGTGTATCCATTCGACAGGATGATCCACCCCGCTTTTGCCGCCTATGAGCTCCATGCGATAAAGATGCGAGCTCTTTTCATATAAATACTCAATGGAAACTCCCATAATTACCTCCTATATACGGAAAGAGCCCTCGATAACTACAAACGGCATCGAAGGCTCTGGTTCCTGTCACTATTTATTCTGCTACCGGTTTTACGAGTCCATCCGACTGATAGACAATATCAAACGCGAGATTGTCATTTACTTTGCCGATATAACTGTTAAGCCAAGCATGATGATTGGTATCATCCATTTTTATCTTCCCTGCAGGCGTATCGATTTCCAGCCCTGCCGCTGCCTTGATGATATCAGCCGCACTCTTGGAATCAGCCTTGGCGATCGCCGCCGCCAGCATATATACACCATGGTACGCCCCTTCAGCCTGATTGGTTACGGTCGTATCGGTGCCGAATTTTTCCTGATACTTCTTGATAAAATCTTTATTAGCCGGCGTATCGATCGTATTGAAATAATCAAAGGACGAATAGGTCCCGATAGCCGCTGCACCGATTCCCTTCAAGGTCGCTTCGCTGGTAGAAATGGAGCAGATAGGCACCTTTTTAGGATCCATGCCGTACTGGCTGTATTGCTTGTAGAACGGAACTGCCGCATTGCCGGCTACCACCGAGAAGACAACATCCGGTTTTGCTTCCTTGATCTTGTTGATCATCGAAGAAAAGTCCGTCTGCGTCGTCGGTACATATTCTTCTCCTACAACAACACCGCCGTTATCTTGGACGAGCTTCTTGGCAATGGCGATGCTCTTCTTGGGAAATTCATAATCCGTACCCGCAAAGAATACCCGTTTCCCGAGATTCTTCATCATCCAAGGTACAAAGGCATCGATCTGCTGACTCGGCACGCTGTTGGTATACAGCACATTAGGCGACGGCTTTTCCCCTTCATAATACGTATTGTACACCAGCAGCGAGTCATTCTGTTCCACTGTCGGAATAACCGCCAGCCGCGTCGCCGACGAATTGGTCCCGACGATCGCACAAACTCCGTCTTTCAGGATGAGCTCCTGGGCCTTCTGTGCCGCCATCGTCGGATCCGAACCGTAATCCATGTAGATCGCATCTATCTTTTTGCCGTTTATGCCGCCTTTTGCGTTAATTTCGTCGATCGCCATTTTGGCAGCATTCTGCATCGGTGTTTCATTAATGGAAAAGGCCCCCGTCGTTGAGTACAGCACCCCGATTTTCACACTGTCACCCAATCCCTTTTCCGCGGTTTTCGTCTCTCCGCCGCAGCCGCTAAGCGCCGCACAGCATACCATTGCCGACACTCCCAATACCAATAGTTTTTTTAACTTTTTCATGTACTGTTCCCCCTATATATATAATTCCTATCTATCGTCAATCGGATACCCGATGTTATTTTCCAGTCAGTTCTGTATACATAGCAGCATAACAAGCCGGCCGGAAATCTGCTTCCTTTCGTCCCTCCTTCGGTACATACAAACTCCGTGATGCCAATGTCAAATCGATAACGGCGCTGTACATTTCTGATTCCGGAGCCGCCGGATCATCAAACGTCCGTCCGGCATAATAATGAACCTCGCCATACGTCCGTGACGGCCCCATGATACTGCTGCCGCCCAGAAAATCAGTAACCAGATCCACTCCGCCTAAATTGGCCGTAGCAATATATATATCTTCGCGCAATACAGACGCCTCCAGCGTAGTTCTGGCACGATTCGGATTACGCGATTTGGCAAAAGCCGTCGCATTGATATACAAGCGGCACCCCTTCGCCGCATAATATCGTATTAACTCCGGAAAACTGTACGCGTCATAGCAAATACTGCACCCAATAGGTCCCCAAGGCGTAGGCAGCAGCAGCGGTGTATCTCCATGTGCCGCCCAATTGGGTTCCTGCAGGGGCAGATGCATTTTTTTATACGAAACGATTGTCCCCTCCGGCGAACAAGCCGCCAGAGAATTATACACCCGGCCCTCATACATCTCGGGCATGCCGAACAAAACATAGATACCATGAGCTTTCGCCGCCTGTGCCACCGCCTCCGATGCCGGACCAGGAATCGTCTCGGCCAGCCGTGTCTGCATTTTCAAAGCGGCCGGTACCTGTCCTTCATCGTCATACCCGGTCAAGCTCATTTCAGAAAACACGATCAAATCGCTTCCCTGTCGTGCCGCATGCTCTATATATCCCAGCATGCGCTGCAGATTTTCTTCTTTCTTTCCCCATTGTGCCTGAAACGTCACAACGGATATGCCTATAATATCTAACATGAGTATCGTTCCTTTCCCTATATGTTTACGACGGTATCAGCCAGCCGCAAAAAAGCACGGATCGCCTGTTTTAAAACAGGCAGCGGTGTATCTTCTTCCTTGCAGTGGGACAAGCCGTTATGGGACATGGCAAACATCATAACAGAGGGTACGACCTTGGAAATTTCGACTGCATCGTGAAGAGGTCCGGAATACATCGTCGCAGCCTCGCCCGTTTCAGCTTCTACAGCCTGTTGACACAATGCCGTTAAGGACGCATCAAATACTGTCGGCGGCGTATACCATATTTCTTCAAAGGAAACAGTGACGCCATTGTCTGCAGCTGCTTGTTCAGCTGCCTGTTTCGCTTCTGCCACCATGATATCCAAGGTCGCACCCTCAATGGAACGCTGATCCAAAGAAATAATGCAGCGTCCCGGAAAAATAGTAACCACATCCGGTTCTACCGCCACCTTGCCGACGGTGCAGTACCCTTCGTGCCGTATTCCTATCTCGCGGAAGGCCAGCGATGCTTGAGCGGCCGCCAAAAACGCATCGTGCCGCATAGCAATCGGGGAACCGGAATGGGACTGTTGTCCGGTAAAGGTAAGGTACTGGCGGTAACACCCTGTCACCCCGTATACACAGGCCACAGACTTATGCGCCTGTTCCAGCACCGGTGCCTGTTCAATATGCAGTTCCAGATACGCCGCAATCGGCTTTTCCAAAAATTCCGCCCTTGCCTTGCTGAAATCTTCTGCCTGCAGTCCGTAACGCTGCAAGGCTTCCTGGAATCGTACTCCCTCATTATCCGTAAGATTCTTTGCCTTTTCGGCAGTAAACATGCCGCTGATCGCTGCCGATCCCATGCAGCTTTGACTGAACCGGGCACCTTCTTCATCTGCCCAGCAGACGATATAGATCGTCTTTTTAGGTTTTACCCCATGTATTCCATACCGCTTGCCGATCCCCATACCGGCAACAACGCCCAGCGCACCATCCAGCCAGCCGCCGTCAGGAACACTATCCAGATGGCTGCCGATGATGACCGCCTCCTCCGTCTCTCCGGCAAACTTCGCCCACACATTATGCGCCGAATCCACGGTAACGGTTGCTCCTTCGGCTGTCATTTTTTCCTTGAACCATGTTTCCGCAGTATCCCACACCGGCGTCCAAGCTACACGCTGTGCGCCTTTTTCATCAGACGTCAGGGCTGCCAGTTCCTGCAGGTCGGCAATAACGCCTGCCGCCGTATATTCTATATCCATGCTATATTCCCCTCACTCTTACACACTTAAATACGCAATGCTGACTTCATCTGTCAATTTTTCTATCGGACCGGATTCGACAATAGTCCCTTTTTGAATAATCAGGAATTTGTTTCCCAGTTTTCGTGCAAACTTTAAATTCTGTTCGACCACGATGAGCGGAATATGCTTTTCCTCGTGATACCGCGTCAAAATATGAGAAATATGAGACACGATATTCGGCTGGATGCCTTCTGTCGGTTCGTCCAGCATCAATACGGCCGGTTCACTGATAAACGCTCTGGCAATCGCCAGCTGCTGCTGCTGTCCGCCGGACAGGACCCCGCCCTTGCGCTTCATGTGCTCTGTCAAAATGGGAAAATACTCGAGTACCTCCGCCAATTTATTTTTAAAATCGACCGGGTGCGACATGGCCCCGATCTGAAGATTTTCTTCTACTGTCAAATCGGGAAATATTTCCCGTCCCTGCGGCACATACGCTATGCCGCTGC
The DNA here is from genome assembly GCF_900103535.1 of Megasphaera paucivorans. Classification (GTDB taxonomy): domain Bacteria; phylum Bacillota; class Negativicutes; order Veillonellales; family Megasphaeraceae; genus Megasphaera_A; species Megasphaera_A paucivorans. Next base: position 52,176 of record NZ_FNHQ01000005.1, read on the forward strand.
GGGAGCGCTTCGATGCGGAATAGGTTGTAATATCCGTATCCTTGAATGTCAGCGTTCCTTTGATCGGCAAAATCCCCATAATGCCCTTGAGCAAGGTCGTTTTGCCTACGCCGTTGCGGCCCAAAATGATCAATTTATCGTCTGCGTTCACAGTGAAGGAAACATGCGATACGATAGGTCCCGCTCCATAACTGACAGATACATCTGCTGCCTGCATCATACGCTTTCTGCCTCCTCTTCCTCCGTATCATCCGTTTTTAAATATACGCGGATGACCTCTGCATTATGCGAAACTTCTTCATACGTGCCTTCCGCCAGTATTTCTCCCTGGTTCAGCACCGTTACGGTCTTGGCGATCTGCTTGATAAAATCCATATCATGCTCCACGACGATGACCGTCTTATCCTTCATGACCGACTTGATCATTTCCCCTGTTTTAAAGGTCTCATCATCCGTCATGCCCGCCGCCGGTTCGTCGAGCGTGATAATCGCCGGATTCTGTGCCAGAATCATGCCCATCTCCAGCCACTGCCGCTGTCCGTGAGATAAGAAACGCGGCAGCATATCCCGCTGTTCCGTCAAATTGATCTGGCTCAGTATTTCCTCCAGCCGGACATCTACTGCCCGCGTCCGGCGGTACGTAAACGCCTGCCATAAACTCGTATGTCCGGAAAGGGCTACCTCCAGATTTTCATACACGCTCATTTCATCAAACACATTCGGTCCCTGAAATTTACGTCCGATCCCATAGGTATTGGAAATATCATAGGACTCCTTGCCGGCGATATTGACACCGTTCAGCAGTATCTCTCCCTGCGTCGGCTTTGTCTTTCCCGTGATCATATCGATAATAGTCGTTTTACCGGCCCCGTTCGGCCCGATAATGACTCGTGTTTCCCCTTTTTCGATTCCCAAACTTACATCATGCACGGCCAAAAAGCCATTAAAATCAACGGTCAAATGCTTTAATTCCAAATACATCGCCTACACCTCTACTTTCCGCGCAGGAGGAACCGGATCTGACCCGGGATTTGCATGCTGCCTGCCGTGAATGCGCCGCATATACTGCCAATCGATCAAACTGCCTATCAGGCCTTTGGGCAGAACCATAACGATAAGGATCAAGCCGACACCCAGAACGACCTGCCACATGCCGCCGAAATATCCGGATAAAATGTTTTGCAGAAAACTGACCAATAAGGCTCCGGCCATCGCTCCCGTCAGGTTTCCCCTGCCGCCTACGGCCAGCCAGATGATGATCATCGTAGAAAAGGCGACTCCTGAATTTTCGATCGACACAAAGGAGGACATCGGTACGTACAAAAGTCCTGCAAAGCCTGCAATGGCCGCTGAAATAGTGAAGATAGCGATCTTAAAAACCGCCGGATTATACCCTAAAAACTGTACCCGCATTTCATTATCGCGGATAGAATGGATGATTTTGCCAAACCGGCTGTGATTGAGCCATACGCAGAACATATAAATAATCACCAGAGAGGCGAACGCAATATAATACCAATCAAAAATCGAAATTTTGCTGCCGAACAGCCGCAGCGTCATAAGGCCTGTCGGGATGCCGTTGACACCGCTGGCTCCGCCCGTATAAATCTGCTGATCTGTAATAAACAGTTCAAAAAGTGCTACAAAAGCCAAGGTAATAATACTGTAAAAAACGCCTTTTATTTTGCTCGTAAATACAAAATACCCGAGGATCAGCGCGACCAGTCCGGGAATCACGATGCAAAGGAGCGCGGCGACGGCCGGACTTTGAAGCGGTACATATAACCAAGGCAGTTCCGTAAGTCCGCCGAAGGACATAAACGCCGGCAACCCTTTTTGTATCGCCATGGAAATCCCGAAAATGTAACTGCCTAAACCGAAGAAAATGGCAAAGCCCAGATTCATAAGTCCCGTACTGCCCCAGAGAATATCCAGCCCCAGAGCCAGTATAGTATAGGTAATGTACTTACCGAATATCTGCACGCTGTACCGCGAGGAAAGCAGCGGCAATATCAACAGTCCGATAAAAATAAACAACGCGATATATTTATCAATCGTCATATTTTCCAATATCGATTTTATGTTTTTCATGTCGTCCTCTCCCTCCTAGCGCTTATCCTTGTTGAAGAACAAGCCCTGCGGCCTGAACCGGATAACTCCGATGATTACGATAAAAATCAAAAGCTTCGCCGTGATTTCACTCATGTATCCGGCCATGACCGTAGACGATTCACTGACTACAAAGGAGCCCATAAAACTGCCGAAAATAGAATTCAGGCCGCCCAGTACGACTACCATGAAGCTATCGACGACATAGGTAACTCCCATATCCGGCGTAACGCTCTTGACCGGTGCGATCAGCGCTCCGGCCAGACCCGCCAGTGCACAGCCGTAGCTGAAGGTCAGATTATCAATGCGGGCAGAATTAACACCCAGGCATTGCACCATCGTACGATTCTGGACATTGGCCCGGAGCTGCATCCCGAATTTTGTTTTGATCAACAGCAGCAGCGTTCCGGCCAAAACGATGACAGAAACAACGAGCAGCACCACATTATAAACCGGCACGACAATAGATCCGAAATGCAAGGTCGTATCAATGGGAAGCGCCATCAGCTGATCCTCCGGCCCGAAAATAGTGCGGACAAGCTGCTGGAAAATATAACTTAAGGCAAACGTCCCCAGCAGTGTTTCCGCCACCTTGCCGTACAGCCGCTGAATGATAAATCGTTCTACGACCGATCCGATAAGAGCCGTAAACAACGCCGCGATCAATACTGCCACGACAAACGGCAGATGCAGCGTATTGACACATACCACGGCACTATAGGCACCAAACATGATAAATTCCCCATGGGCCATATTGACGACATCCAGCAATCCAAAAATAACGACCAATCCGACGGCCACCAAAAACAGAATAGATGTATTGGTTAACCCGTTAATAACTTGCGATGCAAGCAATCCCATCTTGACTCCTCCTTATATACATGAATTCCTCCAGGACCTCCTGCCATGCAAAAAAAAGTGTTCATTCCACCCCTTGCAAAGAGGCAGAAGAACACCATTGTCCTGTACAGATTAAAGTAATAAAAAAAGCAAAGAAACTATTTCAAGCTTCTTTGCTTGAAAATAGTATACTAAATAAAATTATTACGTGCAACATCAATTATTTTTAATTTTATTAGTATAAATAGCCAATAAATCAAAAAAACACAAAGGCAGCCTATATGAAAACACGCCCTTGTGTGTATGCCTATGGTTTAATGTACATGGTATAGTATATCCACTTCATCGTATAAATTCCATCAGTAAATCATACAATATTTTCGCTATATTTTGTATAGTTGCACAACGCACGGCTCCTGCGCCGGCCCCCAGCCGGCAGATGGCACCACATTCGAGCCTCAGCATATGCACAAAATGCAGTAAAAAACCAGACGGCCCCTAAAAAATCACTCGCCATATTGCAATGACATGATCGTCAACAATACTAAACTGAAATAAATGAATACGATGTAGTATATTTCAAATTTATACTCTTCCAGTATGCCTTTCATCATATCCTATCTCCCCCTCAATACCGTTTCCCTTCCACCTGTACCCGGACACATTCCCCCACAATGACACAGCGTGCTCCTTTCCCTGCAATAAAAAAAACGACGGCATCCATGTAAAGATAACGCCGTCGTTATGTGCTATTTTTTATTTTTATTAAGTATAACATCATCATGCGCACGAAACAATTGTGTAACAGCAATAAAATTGCCCTTCCGTTTTGTGCATATGCCCAATTGCGGACACCGCAATTCTCCGTGTCCCGTTTTTGTCTGACAGCGCCATTAATACAGCCATTTCACACTGGCCATGGCAAAGGTATCATGATCGGTGCTGCTCGTATAGTTAGCATGTTCTACCCGTGCCGCTCCGATCGTGCCGTTCAGATAGACATTGGCACGCAGTTTCCGCTGTCCCGTAATGCCGATTTCATCGACCGTGGGATGCTGGGCCGTTCCCCGATCCATATCCGTCCGCATGACATAGACGCCGATAGTCCCTTCCCGGCGAAAATGCCGCGTAAGACCCACATAATATTTGCGGGCATTGGTTCCCATGGCATCGCCTATGATATCGCCGCGGTACGTCCAGCCGTTCTGGAACTTACTGTGGATATACCAGCTGTTATTTGTATTTACGATTTCAGCCGTCATATCCCAGCTGCCATCCTTGGTAAGCTGCGGCAGGTAGACGCCTGCCCGATATGCAATATCCGAAGGCAGATATCCGGCCTGATCCTCTCCGTACAACTCTCCGTACAACTGCACGCCGGGAAAGCGCAGCCGGAAATCCACCCCGGCAATATCATCCCACCGGTCCTTCCGATTATCATCGTTGCGTCCGTATATCCAGTGTCCCCAGTCGGAGGCATTCAAGCCGTTGCCGTTGCCGCCAAGCATGGATATCCGTTCCAACCCCACGGTAACATACGATGTCGGCGTAATATCGACACGCATACCGAGCAGTCCGGCATCATCATACTCCGTCCGGCCGTACGCTGCCGCCCGATCCGATCGGTCGCTCTCCAGTTTTCCGTAAAACAGATGAACGTCGGCCTGTCCGAGAAAACGGAAAAACCCACCGACCTGCTGCGGTTCCATAAAATGGGCCTGCAAAGTCGTCAAAGGACTCATCGTATTGCTGAGAGCCAGCGTGCCCGTGGCTCCCTGTCCCCATCGCATAGCCTGACGGCCGGCTTCAAATGCCCAGATACCGCTGCGCGTTTTGATATATCCTTCCTCCAAACTCATGCTGAGATGATTATTCTTGTCGTAGCTCACCCGCGGGCGGATATAGACTGCCGTTTCATGCCCGATCATGCCGGAGGCTTCAAAGGAAGCAATCGCATTGCCATCCGCCCCGTACTGGTATCCGTTGCGATTTGTCCCAAACGGCTGCCAACTGCCGTGGACTCCGGAAGGATAGCGGTACGAAGACGCATCGCCGCCTTGATAAGCCAGCGCCGCCGTCACGGAATACAGCCGTACCCCGTCATAGGTACGATGTCCCTGCAGCGTCGCCAGTTCGGGAGCAAACTCCGTCTCCATAGCTTGCAGCACATCCTGCAAATAGCCGGGCATCGGCTTTTTCTTCGCCGTTTTTTCCGCCTCCTGCACCCACTTGGCCATTTCCATGCGGCTGTACGGTCTGGCACCATTCGGCAGGGAGGTAATATATCCCATGCCGCTTAACTTGTCTACATACGAATAATACACACTGTCCGCCGAAACATTTGCCGTCACAACCGGAGCCGCCGCCATTCCTACTGCCGGCAGCGCCGCCAGACACACACTCATACCAAAACGCAACACCTTATTCATCATACATCGTCTCTCCCATACATCCCAAATCAATGTCTCATATGATAAAAATCTATATAACGACAGTCTTTCCGTCACCGTTCCTGAAAAATAAGCAGAATATCCGTTTCTCTTTCAGGAACAACGGCACTTCGGGCTGCTTTATCCCGCCGATCACAGGTTCGGAATATCGGCGGGCAATACATTTCTCATTTTATGTGTATCTATGCTCGTGCCGGATACTTGTTCTATCGTCGTATTGCTTCCGCCGTTTTCCACTAATTTATAATACTTGCCGTCCGTATCTTCAAAATACGAAGTTCCTCCCAGATATGCCTGCAAGCTGTTGCCGCCGCCCCGTGCGCTCATTCCCACTTTATATTCTTTATTTCCCTTACCGCCGTCGTTGATGAACCAGTATACCCGATAGTCCTTGGTCGGATCATTGCTCCCGTTCCTCGTCTGATAGGTCAGCGTGGTCTGATGCCATACGTTTCCCTGTGAATCCGTAACGGTGATTCCCGTATCGTAATCCGTTTTCTGTCCGTTCACAATAGAATGTAAATGGGTAGAGGCCGCACTGTACAGTGAGCTGATGTTTTGGCCTATATTTCCCGAATAATATTCACTGACTCCCAAGAGTGCGACAAATAGCAGAATTATGCCATATTCAGTTATACCTTGCCCTTTTTTATTGAGTATTGGGTGTAAAAACATGTAAATAGGTTCCTTATCTGCACGTAACGTATCATTGTAACTAAGCGATTCGTTTCCCCTTGTCGATCAGCTGCGGTCATATGCCGTAACATTCCGGTAATATGGCTGCCGCTGAATCGTACTTGTATTGCCGGTGAATACGGTCAGCTGTGTATCCGCATTGCCGTAATCTGTAATTTGATAATAGTACTCCCCCGATTTAAAAACCGTTGTCCTGCCGCCATCCTCTTCGATACGGACATGCGCATCATTGCCGCCTTGTATCGGACTGCCGTAATAGGTGTAACGCTGTCCCTCATGATATAAGGTATAGACCTTCTGCCCATACCGGCTCTCATACCAATATACGGTATAGGCAGTATCCTTGCCCACGGTCAAATTGGTCTTATGCCCCGTCACCGGCTTGATTCCCAATGGATCACTCTCCATAATAGTAAAGGTTTCGCCTGTATCAAATACATCTCCGACTCCCAAAATGGACTGCAGTTTTTCCGTAATAGCCGAATATATTCTGTGTTCGGAGCCTTTCAGCTGGTACACCGTATATATCCCGGTCCCGATAGACAAGACAATCAGCAAAATAAGGCCGTACTCTACCAATCCCTGTCCCTTGCGATTTATAAAAATGACGATGGGCACCCCCCTTTATGCAGCACCCACAGGGTACTGTCTCCTCCCGGATACGATCCCGCCATCCCCCCGACCGCAGGGACAGCAACGATTGCTTATTTAAAATATTCGGCATCCTGTACCAGACTCCTGCTGCTGTTGCATTGCAAAATGAATATTGGAAAAATAAAAGTGCAAATCTTAACAAGTTCTTGACAAGTTCTTCATATCCTCTGTATATGCCCTTTGTATACTAAAGGCATATCAAAGAAAAGGAGTGCATATCCTATGATAATGACACATTATATGGAACTATTAGCAATGAATCAGCCATGGAACTTAATCCTGTTCATGGTCATCCCCGTCGGAATGGCGGAGGCCCTCGTAGCAACAGAATTTTTTACACTGTATTGGGGAGAAAGCAAAAACAAGTACTGGCGTCTGTGGAATAAATATATCGGAATGATATTAGGAGTATACTTCCTTATCGTATTCCTTTATTTAGCGCGTATCGTCGTGCCCTCTCTGACTTGGCGCGGATGGATCGATCAGGTCGCGGTATATGCCTACATGCTGGGTGTAGTCCCCTTATTTTCCATCACCCTTATGGAATGGGGTCTCCTCGGCTCCGGCCGCAGCGAACATAAGCGCCTCAAAATACATGCGGTACTGTTGATCGCATTTCTCGTCGTCAGCCATATTGCCATGATTTTCGGCATGGTAAATCCCACCTTGGGCGGCTGGCAGGAACCCCTGCCTGCCGGATACAGGCAGATGGACCATTCCCAAATGAACCATGACAGGAACCGCCCCTAGCAGCCTATCCGCCGGGAACAGCCTTTTCACGCTGTCCCCGGCACTGTTGTACCGGAAAATAAATACGCCGCAGCGCTTGAAGTATCTATCCCGGACAGTGTATAGTAAAGAAAAGAGACAGGAGGGATCGCGATGCTGCAACATTCTATTTTGATCGTAGATGATGATGTCAAACTGATTCAGGTACTGCGTACCTATTTCGAACGGGAACAATTCGTCGTATATACAGCCTTTGACGGCCGGAGCGCGTTAGCTCTGCTGCGGCGCTATGAACCGCAGATCATGATTCTGGATCTGATGATGCCCGATATGGACGGCTTTGAGGTTTGCCGCCGTGTCCGGCAGAACAACGATCTTCCTATTTTGTTTTTGACCGCCAAAGATGATGAAACCGATCGGCTCGTAGGCTTGAATATCGGCGCTGATGACTACCTGACGAAACCGTTCAATATCAAAGAACTCGTGGCCCTGGTATATGCACGGCTGCGCCGCGTCCGCGGCGAAATCGTGCAGGCGTCGACGCATTACGTCATCGGTGATCTGCACATTGACAAGGAAAAATATACCGTATACCGCGGTACGGAGCCCATCCTGCTGACCCCGACGGAATTCAATATGCTGGAAGTGCTCTCGTCTTCCCCGGACCGGGTGTACAGCCGCCTGCAGCTCATGGAAAAAGCCCAAGGCGGTTACAGTTTCGAAGGCTATGAGCGAACCATCGACACCCATATCCGCAATCTGCGGAAAAAACTGGAACGGGATCCCGCCCACCCTGAATATATTCTAACGGTATACGGTATCGGATACAAATTTTCCGGAGGCAGCCATGCGTAAATATAACAGCATTGTCTATCGCTTGACAGGAATGTCGTTTATTCTTCTCATCTCGACGATCGGGATCCTGCTGTTCCTTGTCAATCTGCAAATGGACCAGCATTTTTCCGAATACCTGCAGTATAACGGTGCGGCACTGACGCTGCCCTACTCGGCACACGGAACGCCGGAACAGCACTTTATGGCCTCCGTCCATCACTCTCTTATCTGGGTAGGCGCTGCCATCTTGACGATCAGCCTGTTCATCAGCTATTTGACAGCCCGCAGCATTACAAAACCGTTATGCACGCTCAATGAAGCTGCCCAAACGCTGAAAGAAGGAACCTACGGAAAAACCGTGGCGATTACGAGGCAGGATGAAGTCGGCATGCTGGCCGACACGATCAACGCCATGTCCCTGCAGCTGCACCAAAACGACCAGATGCGGCATCACCTTTTTACCAATATTGCTCACGAGCTCCGGACGCCGCTGGCTATTATACAAGGAAATCTGGAGGGCATGATCGATGATGTGATTCCGGTCAACAAAACCATGCTCCTGTCAATGGAGGAGGAAGTACTGCGGGTCAATCGTCTGGTACAAGATCTGCGTGATTTATCCTTGGCGGAAATCAACGAATTGGAACTGCACAAAGAGGATACGGACATCAATGCCATGCTATCCCGTGCCGTCAATATGCTGCAGCCCCTGATCGATGAAAAAAATCTATCCGTGCAGCTGGATTTGCTGAAAAACGGCTGTACCGCCTATATCGACAAAGACCGGATCAATCAGGTACTATATAATATCATCAGCAACGCGATCCGCTATATTCCGGAAAAAAGCAGTATTTGTATTGTCACGGACCGGGTCGAAAAGGAAAAAGTTCCCTATATCAGCATACGGATCACCGATACGGGCCCCGGCATCGCCCCGGAGGATATCCCCTATATCTTTCAATATTTTTACCGCGGCGAAAAATCGCGGAACCGCAAAAGCGGCGGCTCCGGCATCGGATTGGCACTAGCCCGGCAATTTGTCCTCAGTCACGGCGGCACCATTGCGGCAACAAGTCACCCCGGGAAAGGCACTTCCTTTTCCATACTCCTGCCGGCAGGGCCTGCCTGATCCCATTTTTTACCGACAACATAACACACCGCCTCCTTCCGCAGTGCAGTCGCAGATGGAAGCGGTGTGTTTTTTGCGGAATTCGGCGTTTATCGGTGTATGTGCGCCAGTTTCCGATACAAGACAGATCGTGAAATATGCAGCAGCTGTGCCGCTTTCGTTTTATTTCCCTCCGCCTGTTCCAAAGCCTGTAAAATCAATTCTCGTTCATTCTCCTTAAGAGATAAGGGCGCCTGCTGCGCCGTCTCCCCTGCTGCATAGGTACACTCCCAGGGCCGGAAAGGTATCTTATTGACATCGATCACGGGTTCATCATTCCAGCAAATAGCCTGTTCCAAAATATTTTCCAACTCCCGTACATTTCCCGGCCAGGAATAACTCTTCAGCAAGTCCAGTGAAGTTCGCGTCACGCCCTGGGCATTAGAACCGATCCGCACATTGATCCGATGGATCAGCCCCGGCACCAGCATATCCAGATCCTCCAGCCGCTGCCGCAGCGGCGGCATGTTGATCTCCAGGACATTGATGCGATAAAACAAATCCCGGCGGAATTTTTTCTCCTCCACCAATTGCCGCAGATCCGTATTCGTAGACGCCATCACCCGGACATCCAACGGAATCGGCATCGTCGCTCCGATACGCCATACGTTCCGTTCCTGCAGGACACGCAGTAATTTGACCTGCATATCCATCGGCATATCTCCGATTTCATCCAGCAAAATAGAACCGCCGTTGGCAAGTTCAAATTTCCCCGGATTGCCGCCTTTTTTAGCCCCCGTAAAGGACCCGTCAACATAGCCGAACAACTCTGATTCCAGCAGATTTTCCGGGATAGCCCCGCAGTTCACGCTGATAAACGGCGATTCCCGGCGCACCGAACGCGTGTGGATCGCCTGCGCAATAATTTCCTTGCCCGTCCCGCTTTCCCCGGTGATCAGCAGGGTGGAATTGGTCCGTGATGCTTTTCTTGCCAATTTCTTGACATACAACATCTGCGGCGTCTCTCCGATAATATCCATGCACGTATATAATTTTGTGCAGGCTCCGGCCATGACGTTGACGTTTTGGTGGGACAGTTTGCTGACAATTTCCTTGGCAACCATTTGATCCGGAAAAATCGTCTTGACCACTGCGCCGACTACTTGATGTTTATTGCGAAGGGGAAATCGGGCAACCAAAAAACTCTTATCTTTGATTTTCAGCGTTTCACCCCAAATCGAGTAGCCCTGTTCGATGGTTTCATTCAACCGGCAATGGGGAATCACATCGACGACTTTTTTCCCGATAATATCTTGGCGTTTGCAGTCCAGCGCTTTTAGAAAAAAATCATTGACAAACGAAATGCACCCATCCAGATCGATTGCTAAAATGCCCTCGAACGGCGTGTCGGCAATCGCATTCAAATATACGTTATTAAAAAACGTCTCCGGCATTTTTACAGGCAGTGTCATGGGGCTCCCTCCTTTTCTATCGTTGCATATATGGTATATATACTATTATATCATGTAATGCCGTTTATGTGAGGAGGCGGCATTGCAAAATATCCATTGTATTCAATTGTATCTTGTATATTTCGTATGCGCGGCTGTCCAAAAAATATGCCACTATGCAGTATAGTGGCATATTTCCGGAAACAAGCAGCGTTATGTTGTCGTGCGTATATCCTTGGCGATCGTCATGCCGACCACCATTTTCAAAACCTCGGAGGCTCCGACTCCGATATCCAGAAGCCGGGCATCTCGGGCATACCGCTCTACATCATTGTATTTCATATATCCATGGCCGCCGTATATTTGCAGCGCCTGATGGCAGATATCCGTGATGACACGGCTTACAAATAATTTCGCTGTCGACGCCTCCAGCGAGTATTCCGCCTGTGTATCGCGCTTCTCCGCGGCAGCACGTACCATGTGTTCCGCGGCTTGGATCTGTACATACATATCGGCTATTTTTTCCTGAATCGCAAACAACGATACTAAGGGCTTGCCGAAAACCACGCGTGTATTGGCATACGATACAGCATCCTGCAAGGCGGCCTCGGCAATTCCCAATCCCATGGCCGCCATCCCCAGCCGACCGCTTACCAATCCGTACATCGCAATTTTAAACCCGCCGTTGACCGGACCGATCCGCTGGTCGTCCCGTATCAGGCAATGGTCAAAGTGCAATGCCGTCGTACGCGAACTACGGCAGCCAAGCTTTTCCTCCGAGGGACCGACCGTAAACCCCGGTGTCCCTTTTTCCACCAAAAACAGGCTGATTCCTTTGGCCCCCAATTCCGGCGCCGTTTTAGCCGCTATGATATATACCTCCGCCAACCCGCCGTTGGTGGCAAAGAACTTCGCTCCGTCAAGCTGCCAGCCGCCGTCCCGGGCTGTCGCCGTCGTCGTAATGGCAGCGGCATCCGAACCGGCCTGTACTTCACTGATCGTATAAGTCGCGATTTTTTCACCGCGTATCAGCCCCGGCAGATAGGTTTGTTTTTGTTGCTCCGTCCCAAACTGCCGCAGCACATCGACTGCCATCCACTGCACGATCAAGGTAAGTGCCACACCGGCACTGGCTTTGGCCAATAAGGTCAGCACCGCATAGGCCGTCAAAAAGGAATACCCCCTGCCGCCGTACTGCGGATCATAGGAACTGCCGAATAGGCCGCAGGTTCTCATTTCCGGAAGAAGTTCTTTCGGAAATCGGCTGTCCCGGTCCAATTCTCTGGCTTTAGGCTGCAGCTGATGCCGGCAGAATGCACGGACTTGCTGTAAAAACTCTTCTTCATGGGCCGCTATAGCAATCATCATAGGCTCCTTTCCTTATACCTTCATTTCACAGAAATCATCGGCAACGACAAAATCAGCAGCTGTAGAAGCGCGTATTTCCTCCAGCGTGATTCCCGGTGCATGTTCACGAAGGATCAAACAATGATTGCCGACAGAAAATACAGCTTTATCCGTAACGATCGTTTTCACGCAATGCTTGCCCGTCAGCGGCAAGGTACATTTTTTCAGTACTTTCGATTCGCCGCTTTTATCGGTATGCATCAAGCAGGCAACCACGTCTTTGGTCCCATAGCAAAGTTCCATGGCACCGCCCGGTCCGGGCCACCATTTACCGTTCCGTTTCACGGCCCAATTGGCAATATTTCCCTCCTGATCGACCTCCAGCGCACCTAACACGGTAATATCCAAAACACCGGCACGCATAGCCCCCAAAGAGGTCGGCAGATCCATAACCGCCGCTCCGGGCATCAAGGTTACCGGTTCGGAACCGGCATTGGTAATATCTGCTTTAGCCTCCTTTGCTGACGGACGCGGACCTACGCCGAACAAACCGTTTTCGGCATGAAACATGACCGTAACGCCCTCCGGCAAGTAATTTGATGCTTGTGTCGGCATACCAAACCCTAAATTGACTAATTGGCCGTTCTTAAATTCCTGGGCCACGCGTTTTGCAATCAAAACTCTCGGATTCATTGAAATTCCCTCCTCTTATTCTTCTACCAATTTGCCCGTACGCAGCCAATGCTGACGATAGATTTCATCATGTTCTGCCAGACTCAGCCCCTTGACGACAGCTTGAACAAAGGGTGCCGCCGTTCCGACCCGGTCCGGTGAAATCGTCCCGACAGGAACAATTTCTTCTACTTCCGCTACGGTATAATCACAAGCCATGGCGACAATAGGATTGCAGTTGACTCCCGTATACCGATACTCTAAATTACCGGCTTCATCGGCACGCCATGCTTTAATCAATCCGAACGGTGCCCGCAATGCGGCTTCTACAAAGCAGGGAATTCCATTGATCTCTATCACTTCCTTGGGTTCCTCCAAATCAGCAAACAATCCCGGTTCATCCAAAATCCCTACGCCGACAGGAACCAATACGCCGCCTAATCCGACAGCTCCGGCACGTACTTTTTCCGCCCAAGTGCCCATGGGGTAAAACTGTTCTACCTTAATATTTCCTTTTAGATATTCTTCCGTTGATTCCTGCGTCGTACCGACATGAGAAGAAATCAATTCCTTGACCCGTCCGTTTTTATACAACATGGCACGGCCAAAACCATCCAGTCCCGGTTCATTCGTAAGCAATGTAATATCCGTGATCCCATGTTCGATCAGCCAGTCGATGCAGCACGTAGGCTCCCCGGCGCCCACAAATCCCCCCATCATGATTCTCGCATCTGTTTTAGGGATACATCCTAATGCTTCATCCATAGACCGTACCTTATTACCGAACTTTGACATGATATCTACCTCCTTTTATTTGTATACCGTTCTTGCCCGAGCATACATTTATATGCAATATACATGCCAAATAAAAGTCTCCGCAAAAAAGCCTATATTCTGCGGTCTCCCCATTATTTTTAATCATGCAGGCAAAAAAAAACGTCCCCCAACAAGACAACTCGTCCCAAATAGGGACAGTCATCCGGGAGACGTTCCGTCAACACGATCACATAGCGGCAGCGGGCATAGACGCTCCGTTCCGAACACGGACATCACAATATACATGTTTTGCTGCCATTCCGGCAGGTTCCCAAGGACGCCGCAAAGAAAACACCACCGTTTCCTTCCCGCGCACTCCTTCTTTAGCCTGTAAAATAAATACGGTCCGCACCGGTCCTCCTGTAAGTCCGTTCGCATGCATCACCGGTGCCTCCGTGTGGTATTTCACCTCCAGCAGCTGCAATGCCGTATTATCGATAACCCAGTCATACCCCGTTCCTCCGGCAGCCAACAGTTCTACCCGCAGACACTCTCCCGGCGTTATTTCGACTCCGACCGTCGTCGTATCCCTCTCATCGATGCGGACAGTCACTCCCACGGGAAGCTCCCGATACGCCATCCCCTCGGCAGCCGCCGTTGTGGGTGCCGCCACCCACATCACGACTCCGCAAATACCAATCATCAATCCCCATTGGATCCGTTTCCATATACGCATACCCAATTGCCTCCTTCGCTACCACGCCGCTTCCGCAAGCGGGCTAGACAGCGTGCCGCTGTATCCGGTCGATCCGATTCCTGTTCCGGCAAAGAACGGGCACGCTCCTTACTACTGAAAGTAATTCGGCATCGCCTGCGGATTTCCTGCCACCCAAACTAAGCAATCCTATGATCGGAAACGAACCAGCCTGCAAAAGCCCGGAACATAGGCACTGTATCCCACCTTCTGGCAAAAGATAAAGGATATGCCTTATTTAGTAATAGAAAGATAACAGATTATAGCATAATCTTGTAACGCAAGTAGATAAAAATGTGTTATAAAATAACCTATTTTATGACAAAACGCAACAAAGACAATAATCATCGTCCTTGTTGCGTTTTTTAAAATTCATTACAATAAATACATAGAAGCTATTACCATCACTCATAGCACTTAGAAAGGAGTTTACCCCACATGGAGTTTACTACAACGTCAGATATCATGCAAAAAGCCGCCCGCATCATCATGGAAAGTGTCCCGGGAAAACAAATCACGCTGGCACACGTCATCGCCAGTCCCGATCCTATATTGTACCGCAAGCTGGGATTAGATCCGAATATCGATTACCATAATGCAGCGATCGGTATCTTATGCCAGACCCCGTATGAAACCGCTATCATCACCGCCGATATCGCATTGAAATCCGCCTCCATTACGCTTGGATTTGTGGATCGTTTCAGCGGAACGCTGGTTGTGACCGGCTCTATTTCCGATGTTACCATTGCCTGGGAAAAAGTACTGGAGTATGCGTCCCAAGTTCTCTGCTTCGAAGTGTGTCCCATCACCAAGGCATAAAAAATCTTCCCGTCATAAGAAAGGAGGTCCCGAATGAAGAAGATCATGCTGGTAGGACGTACCGGATCCGGCAAGACTACATTAACGCAGGCACTAAAAGGTTCCCGAATTACCTATCATAAAACCCAATACATACTACACGGAGATGTAGTCATTGACACCCCCGGCGAATACTGTGAAAATACAGCGCTGGGCCGGGCTCTTATCGTCTATTCCCATGAAGCGGATATCGTCGGTCTATTGGTAAATGCGGCAGAAGCGTATACCCTCTATAGTCCGAATATCGTCTCTCTTGCCACACGCGAAGTAATCGGCATCGTTACCCATATCCACGACGCCTATGCCAATCTGCCGCAGGTTTCCCTCTGGCTTGAACTCACGGGATGCAAAAAGATTTTTTATGTTGATTCCATCACCGGGGAAGGGATTCCGGAACTGCTCACATACCTGAAAGAGGAGAACGACAAGCTTCCCTGGGATGAAAAATACGCAAAAGAAGTAGCAGAAGCAAAACAGGCAGTACCATATAAATAATAGGCATCTAATTTAAAGGAGGTATTCAAATGTTTCCGTACATATGTGAATTTGTAGGTATGTTTATGTTAATTCTTCTCGGCAACGGCGTTGTCGCCAACGTCACGCTGAACAAATCAAACTTTAAAGGCGGCGGTCTTTGCATGATAACCTGTGCCTGGGGCCTTGCCGTTATGATCCCTGTATATATTTTCGGGCCCTTTTCCGGCGGTCATTTTAACCCTGCCGTAACCATCGGCCTCGCCGTCGGCGGTCTATTCCCTTGGAGTATGGTTCCCGGATATCTGATCGCTCAATTCTCCGGCGCATTTGTCGGTGCCGCACTCGTTTCTATTCTCTTCCGTGATCAATTCAATGCAACCGAAGGCGATCCCAACGCCAAATTAGGCATCTTCTGCACCCAGCCGGCGGTCCGCAATATTCCGCTGAACTCGCTGAGCGAATTTGTCGGTACCTTTGTCCTTTTATTCTCTATTATGGGCATTTCCAACGCCGCTGGACTGCACCCGGCTCAGGGCATGGGACTTGCCGTCGGCATGGGAAATCTGTACATCTTCGGCATCATCGTTGCCGTCGGCCAATCACTCGGTGGTCTTACGGGATATGCCATCAACCCCGCTCGTGACTGGGGCCCTCGCCTGGCATACACCGTAATGCCGATCCACGGCAAAGGCTGTGCCCACTGGGCAGACTACGCCTTAGTTCCTATGATAGCTCCTATCTTGGGCGGCTCCTTCGGCGTATTGCTCTATGAACTTATTTTCAGCATGGCCAGATAAAATATACTATCCGATAATCGAGTAGGAGGTCACCCATTAGTTGAGTGACCGACCTCTCACACCACCCCGTACGTACCGTTCGGTATACGGCGGTTCAATTGTTTGCGTGCTGTTTTCGTAATCGCTCGTATTGGCTTGGAAAATCATAATATCCGGCCAATGCGAGCTTTTCGTTTGTAATAGAACATGTTACTATAGGGCTTCCGGCTATAGCTTGTTGCGCACTCCGGTTCGGACGGTACCCATAGCTGCCGTCAGCGAATAGTGGTTCGTATATCAGTTGCAACGTTCACCCAAAAACGACCACGTTGAAGCCCTTCTGCTTCTGCGTGGTCGTCTTTTGGTGCGTCCTCCTATTCCTTGAAAAAGGTGTGCTGTTTTCTCCCGTCAAGAGAGCCCGGGCAGCACCTATAAGTCGGATGTATCTCAACAGTCCCCTCCCTGACAGGGGTTATTGCAGACTGCTGTAAATTTCATCCAAGTTTTCTTTCATCCGGTCGAGATAGGAGGCACCGCCTTCACTGGCTTCCATCGTGTGTATCTGCTTGACCGAGGCGCCTACTTCGTCAGCCAGGGTTTGTGAGGTTTTCGGGCTGACCATGTCTTCGACAAAAATAGTTTTTACATGGTGCTGGCGGCAATATTCCGTCAGACGGACCAACTGCTGCGTACTCGGTTCTCCATCGGCAAATACAGATTCAATGCTGTTTTGCTGCAGTCCCATATCACGGCACAGGTAGGCAAACGCGGCATGTCCCGTGACAAATTGCTTGTTTGGCAAGGCTTGGAATTTACGGGCATATTCCTCCTCCACCTGCTGCAGCTGTGCCGTATATTCCGTTGCATTCGCTTGGTAGAAGTCCGCATTGTCAGGATCCGCTTTTGCCAGTGCCTCGGCAATATTTTTCACTTCGATCTGCGCATTTTCGAGGCTCAGCCAGGAATGCGGATCATATTGGCCATGTTCCTGTATTTCCTCTGTATCGGTCAGCGGAATCGGCTTAATTCCCTTAGATGCTTCCACCACGATCAAGTTTTTATTTCCGGCGGTTTGCACCGCTTTTTCTACCCAAGGTTCCATCCCCAGGCCGTTGTATACAAACAAGCGGGCCGTCCCCAATTGTTTTAATGTTTTTATCGTAGGTTCAAATCCATGCGGTTCGGTTCCATCCGGAATCATATTGACGATTTCGACTTTGTCTTTGCCTACAGCCTGTACAAATTCCCGCATCGCATCAAACGTGACCGCTACCTTCACTTTGGAAGAAGAAGTTTCTTCTGCCGTTTTACCCGGACTGCAGGCAGTCAGCAGCCCGACGGCCAGCAGTGCACTGATAGCCAGTACTATCCATTTTCTCATTACCAGGTACCTCCCTTGCATTAGTTGCAAATAATTTGCATTCGCAATATAGAAGATATCATAGCATGAAATTACGTAGCCGTCAACCCGCTTCCCCCTTTATGTGCGGGATGTCTCCCTCTCGAAACGCAGTTACACCTTGCCATCCATCGAAAACTGTTTTTTGAAGGTACGGAGTATACCTCTTCGACGGGAAATGGAAAATATAATTCTTACGTATGCGTCTTTACCGACAGGAGTACGGCCAATACCGTAAGTCCTAAAAACAATCCGGCCAATAGCTGAAATGTATCGACAAAGGCAAGAATACCGGCTTGCATCTGCAGCGCCTGATAGATTTGCAGAAGTACACCGTGTGTCAGTGCTCCGGCAGAGAGCAATGACGGCACATGCGCCTGCTGCATAACACCGGCATATTGGTTCAGTCCCAGTACATACCCTACATGGTCGGGTGTCAGCTGCGATACTAAATAGGCTTGTTCTATCTGCTGATGATGCGTCAAATAACTGGTCATCAGGGAAATTCCAAAACTACCGCCCAAATTTTTCATGAGCGAAATAAGAGCCGAGGCATGATTGCTTTCTGCCGCAGGAATACGGGAAAAGGCTACGGCCAAGAGGGAGACAAACAGGAAGGGCGTCCCTAAAATTTGCAGTATCCGCATGCCGGCAAAATAAAAGGAATCACTATACAGTGTAATCCCCCGGGATACCCACATGCCCACCGCACTGATGAACATACCGAACACGATCAGATACCCGGGCTTCACCTTCTTTAATAGTTTGCCGGTTAGCGGAAGAAGCACCAGCATGACCAATCCGCCGGGAACCAAAATCATCCCTGCCGTAGTCGCATCGTATCCGTAATACTTCTGAACCAGCTGAGGCAGCAGCATCACGCTGACATTGACCAGCATTCCCGTGAAAAACATCATCACACACGCAATCGTAAACCGGGGAATCGCAAACAGCCGCAGATTGACAATGGGGTGTTCCTGCCGCAGCAGCCACAAGATGGTCAGGGTCATACTGATAAAGGAAATACTGAAAAGTGCCGTGATCCCGGCATCGGCAAACCAGTCATGTTGTTCCGCCGTATCCAGCGCGACTTGCAGTGCGCCTATGCCGACGGCCAAAAAAGAAAAGCCCATATAATCAAGGGACAGCTTGACCGGCGTGTCGCCCTCCGACGGGACCAGTTTTTTTACTAATACCGCCGCCAAAATGCCTACGGGGACATTGATAAAGAAAATCCACCGCCAGCTCAGCGCATCCGTAATGCAGCCGCCTAAAGCCGGACCGATCACGGGCGCACACACATTGACGAGACCGACAACAGCAAAGGCGCTGCCAAGTTTTTCCACGGGAAAACTATCCTTGATAATCGCCTGCTGACTCGGCTGCAAGCCGCCGCCGGCGATTCCCTGCAGGGACCGGAAAAACAATAATGCCGGGAGCGAAGTCGCTATGCCGCATAAAAAAGAAGCTATCGTAAACCCGACAATGCATCCGATAAAATATCGCTTGCGTCCAAACCGTTCGGAACACCACCCGGAGACCGGCAAAATAATGGCATTCGTCACCAAATACGACGTCAGTATCCACGTGCTTTCCTCCATACTGGCACTCAGATCGCCGGCAATATGTGTCAGCGCCACATTGGTAATCGTCGTATCGAGGATTTCCATGAATGCCGCTAGGCTGACGGCAAAAGAAACAGCAAAGGGCTTCGCCGTCATAGGAAACCATCCTTTATATAAACCGTAGGAACCACGGACATGCCCGGTCCCAATAACAGGGCAGCCGACGGGGGAAGCGAATCCAATTTAATTTTGACGGGAATACGCTGTGTGATTTTGACAAAATTACCTGTCGCGTTTTCGGCGGGAAACAGGGAAAAATAAGATCCCGTTCCTGCTTGAAAACTATCGACCACGCCTGTCAGCTTCCATGCCGGGTAGGCATCCACGATTATCTGCACCCGGCAGCCGGGATGTATATGTTTGATCTGGTTTTCCTTAAAATTCGCCGTCACCCACAGGTCTTGGCTGACCAGTGTACATAGCGGTGTGCCGGCCTCTACATAGGATCCCGCTTCTACACTGCGTTTGGTGATCCTGCCATCTGCCGGCGCCACTATTTTGGTATGCTGTAAATCACGCTGTGCCTGGGTAACGGCCGCCTGGGCTTGTGCTACGTTTGCCTGCAGCTGTTCCACCGTACTTTGCGACGCCGCAATCGCCTCCGGAGCCGCTTGGGCAGCCGCCAGTTCCGCCTCATATTGGGCTGCGGCAGCCCGGGTCTGGCTCTCGGCGGCAACAGCTTGATCCAATTCCTTCTGCGCACAAGCACCGCTTTGAGCTAATACGGTCATCCGCTGCTTATCCAAAAGTGCTTTTTTCCAAGCGGCCTGGGCTCCCTTCAGCTGTTCCTCCGCTGCCGTCACTTTGGCCGGAGCCGTGACCGCTGTTTCCTGATGTTGATGCTTAGCCGCATCAAATGCCGCCTGAGCAGCCGCCAGTGCGGTCTGAGCGGTCGTCAATTTTGTCTCGTAATCTGCCGGATCTACCTCCATCACGATCTCACCGGCATGGACCTGCTGATTATCCTGCACATAAATATGCTTGATATACCCTTGTACCTTAGGGCTTAATACGACGGTATTTCCATCTATAGCCGCATCATCCGTAGAAACCGTTTGCCCGCTATAATATGCGTATCCCCCTAATACTCCTGCGATCAACAGAACCGCGGCAATAATACAGCGCATAGTTTTCTTGTTGATCTGTATGTTGTTCATCGGTATCCAAACTCCTCTCGTATGCATTTTAATAATCATGAACAATCGTTCAATATTGATTCAAAAAAACGAACTACCCCAAAACTCGATACGAATCCTTGAGCAGGGAATCGACACCTGAAAAATATTGCTGCGTAAAAAGCCGCATCATATCCTCGGCCCATTGTTCATTCTTATAATGTCTGGCGATTTCCAACAGACTTTCTACAAAATTGTTCGCCAGCATATGATAAAATAAACTATCTATTTCCAATTCATCCTTCAGCTTGTATTTCAATTGTGCCTGTATGTGTTCTGCCGTCAGCCGGATAAACTCCTCCTTTGTATTTTCATACACCGTCCCCTGGCTCTTATCGCTCAAAATAATAATTTCCCGGCGGTTATTCTTGAGCATATGCAAAAGAAATGGCAGTTCCACCTGCACATGGAAATTTTGCTTGTGCTCATACGGCATATTCGGCGATTCGGCTGCCGTCAACATATGCTTGATCGCCGCATACACGGGCCGGACGATCGCATCAAACAAATCGGCTTTATTCTTATAATAACTATAAATAAGGCCGACCGGGATTCCGGCATTGCCGGCAATATTCCGCAAGGTCGCCGTCTGATAATCATGATGATAAAATTCTTCGATGGTCATCTGATATATTTTATTTTTGATTTCTTCCTTCAACACCTGCGCCATCTGTTTGCTTCCTTTCCCTGTAAAAAAATTAATACTGAACTCGAGTTCAATTATAATACAAAAAAATAGATATGGCAAGTCTCCTGAAAAAAACAGAGTCCCCTTCCAACGGGAAAACTATGGTACAATACAGGATAGGAACTTGCGCAGAGAGCGCCGGAAACAGGAGGGAGAATTACCATGAATTTTCAGTTGCTGCCTGTATGTGCAGAGGATATGCCCGTTTATAAAAAAGATATGCAGGAGGCCTTTCAGCAAGGCGCCGCCAACGAGTTTGCCCATATATCCGTTGAAATACTGCCGGAGGACGATATAAATAACTCCCTTGCCGCAAAAGGAGCTGTCGCTTACAAAGCCGTCGCAGACGGAATAATGGCAGGCGGTGCTATCGTCGTGATCGACGAAGAAACGCAGCATAATCATCTTGATTTTTTGTATGTCAAATACGGGATCCAGAGTACCGGTATAGGCAGTGCGATCTGGAAGGAACTGGAAAAACGCTATCCCCATACGATCGTATGGGAAACCTGTACCCCGTATTTTGAAAAAAGGAACTTGCATTTTTATATCAATCATTGCGGGTTTCATGCCGTAGAATTTTTTAACCCCTATCACAAGGACCCCACGATGCCCGACACGATGATCGGCGGCGATTATTTCTTTCGCTTTGAAAAAGTAATGAAATAGGCAGGTCCACTGCAACCAGCATAAGAACAAAAACACGCCGAAACACGGCAGCCGATGAAGGCCGCCGTGTTTCGGCGTGTTTGGCAGGCGCAGTAGAAAGGGCAGCTGTGCCGCAACCCTTTACTATCCTATCGCCTTTCGTACTGCGGATAAACGACTAACGCACTCAAGGTGCAATTTTAGTTACAAATGCTTGCTGTCCGCCTTTAAAGGTCAGGATGACCGCTGATTTAACGGGATCATGGAATTCGTTAAAGGTGATTTTACCGCTTACTACATCAAAATCTTTTATCTTGCCTAAGGCTTCTCTTACTTTATCTTTATCAATGCTGTTGGCATCTTTGATTGCTTTCGCAACGATCATGACGCTGTCATAGGCCAGCGCTGCCGGTGCATCGGCTTTTTGATTGTACGCTTTTTGGTAATTAGCAACAAAGGTTTTTACCTTTTCCGACGTGTCATCGGCTGAATAATGATTGGCAAAGTAGCAGTTTTCCAAATTAGCCGCACCTGCTATTTCCGCTAATTTAGAGCTGTCCCAGCCATCCCCGCCGACGATCGGCTGTGTAATTCCCATTTCACGAGCCTGTTTGATGATCATCCCGACTTCCTGATAATAGCCCGGTACGAAGATGACATCCGGATTAGACGCTTTGATTTTCGTCAAAGCCGCTTTGAAATCCGTATCCTTTTGCAAATAGGCTTCTGACGCTACCACGTTGCCGCCCGATTTCTGGAATTCTTCTACGAAGAACTTCTGCAGCCCCTTCGAATAGTCGCTGGAATTGTCTACATATACAGCGGCGGTTTTAGCATGCAGCTGGTTGGTGACAAAGGTCGCCATGACTTTCCCCTGGAAGGTATCGATAAAGGCAGCGCGGAAGACATACGGACGAACCTGTTTCGTAGCCGGATCCACCGTGATATCCGGGTTCGTGCCGAACGGCGTCAGCAGTGGTATTTTTTCCTTATCTGCCGTACTGACACACGCCAGAACTCCGCTGGAAGTATCCGGTCCGATGATCAGATCGACCTTGTCATCCAGCAATTTCTGCATGGCGTTGGCCGCTTCCGTTGCTTCACTGCGGTTATCCGCAAAATCGACTTCTACCTTCTTGCCCAAAAGACCGCCGTTGTCATTGATTTCCTTGACAGCCATTTCAATGCCGTTTTTGGCAGATGCCCCGTACGATGCGCTGTTGCCGGTAAGTTCAAGATTCGCTCCCAGCTTGATCGTATCTGCTTTTTTCCCTTCTGAACCGCCGCATCCGGTCAGTATGGCCGCCATGGATAGTATGGTTATTGCGGTCAATACACACTTGCTCAATTTAAATTTTTTCATGCTCGTTCCTCCCCCGTATAGGTCCTCTGCATATGCCTTTGAAGGCTCATCCCAGAGAAAAAATATAATAATGTAGTATTACATGAATACCCTTGCCATGAAAAAACATAAAAATCACCAATCACACCCGCAATCCCTTGGAAAACGCAAGGAACAGGCTGCTATCATCCGCCTAGATAGGCTTTTTTTACATCTTCGCTTTCCGATAAGGCCCGCGCTTCTCCCTGCAGCGATATCTTTCCGGTTTCCAGCACATAGGCATAGTCGGAAATAGATAATGCCATGCGGGCATTTTGTTCCACCAGCAGGACTGTAGTGCCGATTTCATGGATCTCTTTGATAATCGTAAAGATTTCCTTTACCAGCAGAGGTGCCAGCCCCATGGAGGGTTCATCGAGCAGAAGAAGCTTAGGTTTGCTCATCAGCGCCCTGCCCATCGCCAGCATCTGCTGTTCCCCGCCTGACAGCGTCCCGGCCATTTGAAACATGCGTTCCTTCAAGCGGGGAAAATGTTCATATACCGTTTTGAGCGTTGCCGCCACTTCTTTTTTATCTTTGCGGGTAAACGCTCCCATTTCCAAATTTTCGCTGACTGTCATATTCGCAAAGATCCGCCGTCCTTCGGGACAATGGGAAATCCCGCTGCAGACAATATATTCTGCACTTTTTTTTTGGAGCGGTTTGTCAAAAAACGTAATTCCTCCCGTTTTAGACCGAAGGAGTCCGGAAATCGTGCGCAGCGTCGTCGTTTTGCCGGCACCGTTTGCCCCGATAAGGCTGACGATTTGTCCCTCTTCCACAGACAGCGTAATTCCTTTAAGCGCATGAATAGCGCCATAGTATACATTAATATCCTCCAACTGCAACATCGGCATGCGACTACACCTCCTCTCCCAAATACGCTTTAATGACCTCTGTATTGGACTTGATTTCATCCGGAGTCCCATGGGCCAGCATTTTGCCGAATTCCAGCACATAAATGCGTTCACAAATACCCATGACCAGAGACATATCATGCTCGATCAAAAGGATCGTCAAGTCAAACGTTTTTCGGATCCAGCTGATCATATCCATCAATTCCTTGGTTTCCTGCGGATTCATCCCGGCCGCCGGTTCATCCAGCAGCAGCAATTTAGGCTGCACCGCCAATGCCCGGGCGATTTCCAGGCGCCGTTGCTGGCCATACGGTAGGTTGGAAGCCAATTCCTCCTTTTTATCGGTCAAATTGAAGATAGACAGCAGTTCTATGGCCTTTTTTTCTACCAATTCTTCCTCTGATCCATACCGGCCGATGCGCAGAATCGCTTCGGGCAGCGTGTACTTGATATGGTAATGATAGGCAATTTTTACATTGTCGAGTACCGTCAACTTATCAAATAGCCGGATATTCTGAAATGTCCGGGCGATTCCCAGCTTGGTAATTTTATACGGTTTCAAGCCGACAAGACTTTTGCCGTCAAACTCAATGGTTCCCGTCGTGGGAGTATACACGCCGGTCAGCAGATTGAACGCCGTCGTTTTTCCGGCTCCGTTCGGTCCGATCAATCCGACCAGCTCTCCCGAATGTAAATAGATATTAAAATCCTGAACAGCCTTTATGCCGCCGAACGATTTCGACAAATTACTTGTTTTCAGCAACGGTTCCATCATTCTTACCCCCCTTTTTAAACCTGCCCAGAATAACGTTGACCAACTCTTTATCCCCGCATATGCCATTCGGGCGATACAGCATGAGTATAATCAGGAGCAGGGCATAGACGATCATGCGATATTCCGGATAGCTCTGCATGACCGCTGCAATAAACGTCAAAATAACAGCCCCGATGATAGAACCGGACAAACTCCCCAAGCCTCCCAGCACGACCATGGTCATGATATCGAAGGACCGCATAAAGGTAAAGCTGGACGGATGAGCGATGCCGAAATAATGAGAAAATAAACCGCCGGCCAAACCGGCAAAGATAGAGGCAACGGTAAAAGCAAATACCTTGAACTCCGTCGTATTGATTCCCATAGCCGAAGCAGCAATATCATTTTCTCGGACCGATAAACAGGCCCGCCCCTGATTGGAGTTAATGATATTCTTCAGCACGAAAAGCGTCACGATCATGCAGAAAAACAACCAGGTAAAGGTCGTTTCCGTCGGGATCCCCGACATCCCCGACGCACCGCCGATCTGCGGAATGTTGAGAATCGTGATCCGGATGATTTCTCCCATCCCCAGCGTGGCAATCGCCAGATAATCCCCCTGCAAATGGAGTGTCGGTACGCCGATGCAAAATCCCAGCACGCCGGCCGCCGCCGCTCCGGCAAGGATACTGCAGATAAAAGGCAAATGAAAAAACATCGTGCACACAGCGGACACATAGGCACCCACCGCCATAAATCCGGCATGCCCCAGAGAAAACTGGCCCGTTATGCCGTTGATCAGATTGAGACTGGAGGCCAGAATAATATTCAGGCAGATAACGGCAATATTCAGCCGCCAAAACGAACTCAATATCCGTTCAGAAATCAAGAATTGGAATACGGCAAAAACAACAAAAGAAATAAGGAGAAATATCGCATCTTGCTTACGTAGTCTTTTTATCATCATCATCGCCTACACTTTCTCATGTTCATTTTTGCCCAAGAGGCCTGTCGGCTTAATAAGTAAAATGATAATTAAAATAGCAAATGCCGCAGCATCGCGGAAGGTAGAAGAAATAAAGCCGCTGATCAGCGCCTCGACGATGCCCAGAATCAGACCGCCGGCCATCGCTCCGGGAATAATGCCGATCCCGCCGAGCACCGCCGCGATGAAGGCCTTCATGCCCGGCATGATACCCATGAGCGGTTCGATGGAATTATAATAAATACCGACCAGCACACCGGCGGCACCGGCTAAACTGGAGCCCACAAAAAACGTAAAGGAAATCGTCTTATCTACATTGATGCCCATCAGCTGTGCCGCATCGGGATCATAGGAAACCGCCCGCATCGCTTTTCCCATTTTTGTATGATTGACAACATACGTTAACAAGATCATCAAAATAATGGATACTACTAAAATAACCAGCTGCTGAAAAGATACGATCAATCCGCCGACCGTGTAAATCGTCTCCGGCAAAAGCGGCGGAAACGTCCGCGGCTGCGGAGTCAGCACCAGCATGGTCGTATATTCCAAAAATAAACTGACCCCGATGGCAGTCGTTAAAATGGCTATCTTCGGACTGTGCCGCAGCGGCTTATACGCCAATCGCTCTACGGCCATCCCCAAAACACCTGTAACCACCATCGCCAGCAATATGGAGGGAAAAAACGGCAGCCTGACAGCTGTCGCAGCAAAAAATCCAACATAGGCCCCCACCATATACACATCACCATGAGCAAAATTGATCAATTTCATGATCCCGTAAACCATCGTATACCCCAAGGCAATCAACGCATATATACTCCCCAGTGATATTCCGTTGATAAGCTGTTGTATAAATTGCAAAAACAACGTATCGCCCAACATAATCGCCCCTCTCCGAATCCCCTCAATCTCTATCGGTATATGCAATACGCCATACCGTATGCTTCTTCCATACAAAGGTGCCTTCTTCTTTCCTATGTGAGAAATCCATATGGCCGGACACTCTGTTTTTTACATTTTTCCAATACGATTGTACAATCACACAAACCGCCCCCGACGGCTGCCACACGTCGCTGCTTTTCTGCTTACATCAGCTGTGTACTGATCGTATAACTTTCATCGATTCGGCGGACAAAAATCCGTCCGTCTCCGGCCTTCCCTTTGGGTAGGGTTTTGGCTGTATGAATAATCGTCGTGACAACCTCCGTTTTATCCTCATCCTGCACGACGAGGTACACCATTTCCTTCGGCAGTTCATCATAACAAACTCCGTCTATGACAACCCCCTTTTGCTTTCCGCGGCCCATCACATGCCAGTGAGTCAAGCCGTTAAAGCCTTTTTCCGCCAGCTGCTGTTTCACTAAATCAAATTTCTCTCTCCTGATAATTGCCTTGATTTCAACCATCCTGATTCCCCCTCGGCATTCATTTTTTCCATAAAAAAACGACGCAAATCATGGTATCATGACCCCGTCGTCGTAAAAATTTGTTATTCAATTTTACTAAGTGTAACATTCTTATCGATAATAGACAATTGTTCATTTGCACAAAAAAAAATACAAAAACTATACATCGGCACAATCCCCTGCTCCCTTTGTACGGCGGCTTTAAAAAGTACGGCGGCATCCCGCCGAAACCACGTAAACACCGGTGAGAAACAGAAAAAAATAAGGGCGGCAAAACATTATTAAAAAAAACAATCCTTGTTTTTGCGTACGATTATCACATTATTTTGCAGAACCTGTAGCATCAATTCTACGTATCCAGTTATTAAGGGCTGATAGAGTTAAGTCATACTCTTTTGCAATTTCAGAACGAGGTTTTACACTGTTGTATAATTTAACCATTGGGACCTTGAATTCATTCATAAATTCTCTTTTTTCTCGTCTAGGTGTCATGTAAATCTTTCTTCCTATTCCTTTGTTTATATTTTTACATGACCTTATAAAATTTGTCTAGTTTAGTATAGCCGATCCAATTTTCGAACATACTTTTTTGAAATTTAAAGGAAAAGTCTTATTAAGTGTACTCACTTTCTGGGAATCCTTTTGAAATCTTTTCTTTTATAGAGTTGACATATTACTAGATTGCTTATAATCCGTTTTACACCATCAGCCCCGATTAACACCGTTTTCCAATCAGCACCATAAAGCCGGAGTTACGCCCCGTGTGGCGTAACTCCGGCTTTATGGTGCTTCTATAGGAGTGCGTTAAAATATCTATTGTTCATCCATTATTCATAGATTTCATGGAAAATACGAACAGCTGCCGCATACGTAAGCAGTACCGGATTTTCCGGCAGACATCGATCTTGCAGCGCATTTTGCGCCATAAGAGATATTTCTTCTTCATATTTTTGCTGCGGTATGGGTTCCGGTGGTGCGGATATGTATCCCGGCATTTCCATATTGTCCATCAGTGCCAGCAATACGGCACGCAGTGCCGCTATCGCTCCGTCATGTGACAGGGATCGCGGAGCAATGCCGACTTTATATGCCAAGTCGGCATATTTCGCTTTGACTTCAGATAAGCAGCTGTTATACGTGATGCTGGCAGGCAGGAACATCGCACAGGCTAGTCCGTGGGGGACATGGAATATGCCGCCCAGCGTATGCGCCATGCTATGTGCCATGCCCAGACCGCTCAGATTAAAGGCCATGCCGGCCATATTGGATGCGGATAGCATTGTTTTGCGAGCTGCTATATTTTCCCCGTCATGGTAACAGACCGGCAGGGACCGCAGTGCTAATTCAAAGCTTTTACAGGCTACTCCATCGGTAAAGTTCGAGGCCGATACAGAGACATAGGCTTCGATGGCATGGGTAATGACGTCAAACCCCGTGTTGGCTGTAACCGACGGCGGTACCGACAGGACCAGATGCGGATCTAAGATCGCCAGGTCCGGATACAGGGTGTCGTCTATGACCGGCAGTTTTCGCCGGGTCTGCGTATCTGTCAGCACCGCAAAGGCCGTCATTTCCGACCCAGTGCCGCTCGTCGTCGGGATCGCGATGAAAAACGGTTTCTGTGTTACGACCTTGCCAAATACAGAAAAATAAATAATGCCTTTGGCCGTATCGATAGCCGCTCCGCCGCCGAAACCGATGAGGATCGTAGGCTGCATGCCCGCCGCCATGGTGACGCCGCTGGCAATGACCTCCAAGGTCGGGTCCGGCACCGTGTCGGCAAAGAGGGACACAGTGTTGCTGGGATCCAGTTCTTCCGTTACGCGTGCAATGGTACCATTATCACGCAGAAATCGATCGCAAATAATAAGTATCCGTTCTTTCCGATATGTCCGCAGCATTGTTAGCGAATGAATGCCTGTAACGACTTTTGTAACAATTTGACATTCGGCCATAGGGTTTCCTCCTTATCAACGGATATTGAACATGTCCTTCAAAACGCATTCCCGGCGGCGGCAGAAGGATTTAGGACTGGTCAGTCCTTCTCCTGTCGGTCCGGCGATGGTAAAGGTAGGATATCCTTCCCCGCCGATGCCGAGTCCGGCAAAAGATGGGCCGTTCTTTACAAAAATAGTCGTTTGCAGCAGTTTTGCCATTTTGCTCAATTTCGCAATATTAGTAGAATGCATCATCGCACTGTGGCGATTGCCATGTTCGCTTTCATAGGCCCATTCGATGGCCTGGTCAACGTTATCGCAGCGGACCAGCGGCAAAATAGGCATCATCATTTCTGTCTGTACAAAGGGATGTTCCTTATTTACCTCCATAATGATCAGATGAATAGAACCCTCTACTTGAATTCCGATTTTATCCAAGATATATTGCGCGGATTTACCGACAAATTCGACCTTGGGGCCGCCCTTTTCATTCGAAACGACGCTCCACAGTTTTTCTATGGTTTCCCGATCCTTGATTTCATAGGATCCGGCACCCTTCATATTGATCAGAAGGTAGTCAAAAATAGAATCGACGGCAAAAACTTCTTTTTCGGCAATACACGGTACGTTATTGTCAAACGAACTGCCTGCCACAATATCTTTCGCCGCTTGTTCGATATTGGCGGTTTCATCTACTACGACCGGTGGATTTCCCGGACCGGCGCCTATCGCCTTTTTGCCGGAAGATAACACGGTCTTGACAATTCCCGGGCCGCCCGTCGCCACGAGCATGCGGACCTTGGGGCTGGCCATCATTTCATTGGTTGCTTCGATAGAAGGATTTTGCACCATCGTGATCATATTGGCCGGTGCGCCTGATTTTTCCAGCGCCCGGTTCAGCGTCTGCACCAAGAAAGCCGAGGTTTTGCGAGCCCGCGGATGCGGACTGAATACAACCGTATTGCCGCCGGCGATCATGCAGATGGAGTTGTTGATAATCGTTTCCGTGGGATTCGTTGTCGGGGTAATCGAGCCGATAACGCCGAACGGACAATATTCAAATAACGTAATCCCATGGCCGCCGGTCCGTGCATCGGTCGACAGATCTTCAATACCCGGCGTATATTTGGCCGCCGCCGTATTTTTAATGATCTTGTCTTCATACCGTCCGATCGCGGTTTCTTCTACGGCCATACGGGACATCATTTCCATATTCCGCTTATCCAAACAGGTATGACGGATGACCTCTACCCATTTCTGGCGTGTTGCCGGTGTCTGGAACAGCAGTACTTCCTGTGCCTTTGTCGAGGCATCAATGCATTCACTCATCGTCGGAAATACGCCATATAGGGTAGCCGCTGCCGTCGGTGCCGGACAGCTGGTTCCCGCTCCCTTTTCTTTCAATTCTTTTATAACCTGCGATACTAATGTCCGCATAACTTCAGGATCAATATTGGTACTCATCATTCACCCTCCCATGTATTCTTTTATCCGTTCATGGCAATACCCAACGGAGTAACAAACAAGCAGTCGTTCGGTTTCCATACGGGAATGTGCAATTGCTTTTCAAATACGTCTTCAAATTGTGTAAAGCAGCAAGCGCCGCCGACAACGTAGATATCGGAAACGGGACGTCCGGAAATAAAGCGCCCGACAATAGATGCCATTTTTTCAGCTACCGGCTTGATCACAGGAAACACATCCGCCTCTTGAGCCGGATCCAATTTCATTTGCTCTGCCGCATCAAAATCGATGCCGTGATATCCGGCTAATACCAGGGACATATGGGTTCCTCCGGTAGCTTCATCTGCCGTGAAGATAACCTCCCCGTCATGCAGTATGCTGATTCCTGTCGTACCGCCGCCTACATCGACGACCGCGCCGTCCCGTATTCCCAGTACCGTAGCGGCAGCCGTAGGTTCATCAATGATATTCGTCACTTCAAAATCGGCTCCGGCCACACAGTTGGCAATACAGCGTACATTGCCTTCTATGATTCCCGGCGGTATAGCCGTAGCAGCCTTCGTCAATTCCACGCCGAGCTTCTGTTCCAGTACGTCTTTCATAGTCCGGACAGCATGCACGGCCCCTACATAATCAACGACGATTCCGTCCTTGACCACCTTAGAAGGCGTGGTCATTCCGGCTACCGGCTGGTTATGGCTATCCACAACGGCCAGCACGATATTGGCGGTTCCCAGATCGACGCCGGTCTTCAGAGGACCTGTAAACGGCTTCGTCTGTCCGCTTCGTACCAATTCGGCAAATTCTGCCAGCAATTTATTTTCTATCATCATACGCGCCTCTCACTTAGTAACTCTCCGGGCAAATCATGACATAGTCTTTATTTTTTAATGAACAGGCATTGGCTTCATCCACATCGACGTGTATTTCCAGGGCCGAAGCTTCCGATACGCGGATAACCACATCGCCTAACACCCCCTGCCGTTCGCCGAAGGTTTCGACCGATACGATTTGATTATCATGGAGTCCCCGTTCCGCTGCCTGTGCCGGTGTCATGTGGATATGCCGCTTGGCTATAATGACTCCCTGCGGCAGTTCTACAGAACCGCGCGGACCGATGAGCGTAATGCCCGGTGTC
Organism: Megasphaera paucivorans; assembly: GCF_900103535.1. Lineage (GTDB taxonomy): Bacteria > Bacillota > Negativicutes > Veillonellales > Megasphaeraceae > Megasphaera_A > Megasphaera_A paucivorans. The sequence continues at coordinate 84,147 of NZ_FNHQ01000005.1, forward strand.
CCCTCCAGATGGCCCGAAAGGGTGATCGGAGCCGCGATACCCAAGCGAAAACTATCGGTCTTACTGATTTCCACTTGACTTTGCCGGCGGATAGGCCCTAAGATCCGTACATTCTTGAATTCGCCTTTCGGTCCTTTCAAGGTCACCGTTTCTTTCGCCGCAAATTGTCCCGGCTGGCCCAGCTTGCTCTTTTGGGTCAATGCGTAATCGGTACCGTATAATATATCCAGATTCTCACGACTCACATGCACATGGTGATTGGATACACCTACTTTGATTTTTCCTTTGTCATATTGAATAACCTTATCTTGTATGCGTGCCGTAATAAGGTCAAATAAATCTTGCTCCTCCATTATTGCAAATGCCCCTTCCTATACGGCAGTTCATGAGATATACGCAAACTGCCTTTTTTTCCTACTCCGTTTCTGTCGTCCCCGGAGCGTCTTGTACCAAATGGGGCAGGATCTTTTCCACATCCGCATGCGGACGAGGAATAACGTGGACGGATACGACCTGTCCCACGACTTTCGCCGAAGCAGCCCCGGCATCGACAGCCGCCTTGACAGCTCCCACATCACCGCGGACCATGACCGTTACCAGTCCCGAACCGATTTTTTCATACCCTATCAAATATACATTGGCGGCTTTTACCATCGCATCGGCCGCTTCAATAGAACCGACCAGGCCTTTTGTTTCTACCATTCCCAATGCTTCATTTGCCATTTTTTATTCCTCCTTATGGTATATATCATGCAGCAGGCGAAATACTATCGCACAGTCTAATTCACGTAATCAATAATGCCGACGATAGCTAAATCCACTGGTTTTTCATGATTTGCATCTCGTGTACGAACAGCGGACCCGCTGGCTACCAGTACGAGTTCACCGACTCCGGCACCCACGTAATCAACGGCAACCTCTTCATTGCCGTATGCGGCTCCTGTACTCGATTCAAATTGGACAATCATGAGCTTAGATCCCACTAAAGCCTCTTCCTTTTTAGTTGAAACGACGGATCCTGTTACTTTTGCAATTTTCATGATCGAATCCCTTCTTTACTATTCATCCTGCGTCTTTTTCGAAGTTTTTCGGCGTTTAGCCGTTGTCTTGCTTTTCCGTGTTCTTTTTACGGGTGTTGCCGATACTGCCTTTGTGTCTTGGGGAGAAGCGCTGGATCCTTTTGTTTCCGGCTTCTCTGGTTCTGTTGCCTCTGCCGTTTTCAAATCTGCCGCAGCCACTGCGTCAGACACGGTTTCCGCTGCTGCCTCACGGGCGGTCGGATCGGAGTGTGGTTCTTCCGGCTGCGGTGAGCTCGCAGGAGAATCCGCGACGGCTGCCGGCAACATCTGGCTGTTGTAAAACATCGGCCGTTCACGCCGTCTGGACGAATCCAGGAACATTGTTTCCGTACTGGCAATGGGCCGGGCAATAACATCGGCAGAAATAAACGCACCGCAGGCAATTGCCGCTGCACTGCCGGCTTCCACCGCCGCTCTGACAGCGCCTACGTCACCGCTTACTTTTACCGTCATCATCCCGCTGCCGCGGGCACTTTCCAGTTCGACCAGTGTCACATTGGCCGCTTTGACCATAACATCCGCTGCCGCGATCGCCCCGCTTAAACCTCGTACTTCAACCAGTCCTAAAGATTGTTCCACTCGTACTCACCTGCCTCTTTACCTAGTTACAAATTGAATGTCTTTCTCTGCTGCTCGTTCTTGTGCCAAAGCAGTAATGATCGTTCCCTCCGGAATCGATACCTTGCTCCCCGCTGCGTATCCGGCTGCATCGGCAGCTGTAATGATCTGCCGCCCCGAAACACAGGCTGCGGGAACTCGCAGTGTATCGTGATTTTCCCCCGGCAGTGCCTGAAAACGGGCATCCGGCACCTCTTCCCGGGGATCCCAGGAACCGATCCATACGTCATACGTCAATAAAATGCGATAGTAGGATAGGATTCGTTCTCTGTACGGTTCCGGTTCGTTTCCCGTAAACGGTTCCAGTCCCGACAATACGATGCGCACCTCTGCGCCCGCCGACAGGCACCGTTGAAACCATCGCGTTTCAAAGGTATCACAGATGCCCAGAGCCGCCTTGACAATGCCGCTCCGCGAAGCTACCGGATAGACGGTCAGTGAATCAGCTGCAGATAGATTCACTGACGCCGTCCGGCCTATCAGCTTACAACAAGTACAGGAAGCCGTGATACGCTGTGCCAAAGGAGAACCCAGCCAGTGGTCGGGGACAACAGCGCAGATTTCATAGTCCCCTGTAAGAGAACGCAAGAAGGTATCATACCGAACATCAAAGGAATCCTCAAAGATGATATACAATCGGCGCGCCGAATGTTGTTGTTCTTGCAAGACCTGCCGCACAATACGCATGACCATTTCTTTGAACTCATTTCCGTTGATATCCAAAACATCACCTCATCGACGACCTAGTCCAAATGCGGCAGGATTTTTTCTACATCCGTATGCGGACGCGGAATAACGTGGACAGAAACAACTTCACCGACGATTTTTGCCGATGCCGCACCTGCATCAACAGCTGCCTTAACAGCACCTACATCGCCGCGGACCATAACGGTTACCAATCCGGAACCGATTTTTTCATACCCTATCAAGGTTACATTAGCAGCTTTTACCATTGCATCGGCTGCTTCAATGGAGCCTACAAGGCCTTTCGTTTCAACCATACCTAATGCTTCATTTGTCATGATAATTCCTCCAGTTTATAATTTTCCATCCTAGTTGTACTTAAATGTACGGTGTCGTCGTAGACTTAGGTTCACCGCCGAGTGTCCCCAACAGTTTTTTGCCTACCACGATCGCTGCCTTGACAGCCTGCCGTACCGCACCGGAATCACCGCTGAAACACAAGATAACTTCGTTGGAATAGCTTGTGCCGCCATTGCACGGAGACGAATAGCCGACAACTTCGACATTCGCCGCTTTGACAGCTGTATCCGCCAATACGACACCGATAGCTGCCGGTCCGGCACAGGTCATGCCAAACGCTTTGCCAAATTTAGCACCCAATGCTTTTTCCAAGCAATAACTGGCACGCGCGGAGTATTGGAATTCCAAATGTCCGGCTTCATTGCCGTATACATCGCCAAAATACTTGGGCAATACGGAAAGTGCCGTTTCTACTGCACGGCGGGCATCGGATACATCTTCCGCCCCGATGATGATCAAGGAGCCGTGACCGGCACCGCCTTTTGTATCACGCGGCAATTCAACAGAAATAATTTCTGTATTCGTTGCTTTAACGGCATCATCTACTGCCATGATCTGCGGTCCGGCACCGGTACGTCCGCCGATAATTCCGATCGAACGGAATTTTCCCAACTTCATCGAATCTTTGAGCATCGGATCTACACTGGCAATAACCAACCCGATCGTATCCCCTACCGATGTTCCTACAAACTCTGTTGTTCCTGTCGCATGATTGATCCCGGAAGCATCCCCTTTACTGCCATGTTGTTCGCCGGTAGTATTGAGTTCTGCCTTTACCTGGTTCATCACTTTTTCTAATAATTCCTGATCCATGAATGTCCCTCCTTTAGGATTCATCGCCTATTCTACAAGGCACTCCTGCTTGTTCCACAAGGGAACGGTACTTTTCTAACGCTTCATTGTCTAACGATTTCGCACTCAAACGATTCATCTTGTACTCACGGCCGAGCATCTTATATTTGTTCTCACCTAACGAATGATACGGCAGCAGATTGACGCATTGTACATTAGGCAATGCAGCGGCAAAACGGGCAATATCTCCGATTTCTTTTTCGGTATTATTTACATGCGGGATTACCGGCACCCGTATCGTAATCGGTGAAAAAGCGGCAACAGCCCTGATATTATCTAAGATCAACCGATTGGAAACACCCGTAAATATGCGGTGTTTTTCTTCATCCATATGCTTGATATCGACCATGATATGATCGATATACGGAACGGCCCGCAATATATTTTCTCTTTCGGCACAGCATTCCGTTTCGATAGCCGTGTTCCATCCCTGTGCTTTACATGCCTTAAGCAATTCGACAGCAAAATCGATCTGCATCAGCGGATCGCCGCCGGACAAGGTAACTCCGCCGCCGGAACGCCGGAACATGGAACGTTCTTTTTTCAGTTCGTTGATCAAATTCTCCACGGTTATGCGGCTGCCTTTCATGACGAGTGCCTGTGACGGGCAAACCGCCGCGCAATCGCCGCTGCCGATACATATATCATCTGAAAAATGTCGTACGCCGTCCTCCGTAAAGGTAACGGCATGCTGCTTGCAGGCGCTTTCACAGCGTCTGCAATGCAGACATTCCGCTTCATTATACATGACAACCGGTCTGCGCCGCTGTGACTCAGGATTGCTGCACCACCAGCAGGAAAGGGGGCAGCCCTTCAAGAACACGATCGTTCGGATCCCCGGACCATCATTCAGTGAGAATCGCTGGATATCAAAGATATCTCCCTCTGTCTGGTACTGAATTTCCATCATATCCTCCCTTTCTCACGGGTACTATCCGCAGCGGGAATCAAAATGTATGTTCCGTTCTGGAAATGATATTGTCCTGTACTTCTTTAGCCAAAGAAATAAACTGCGCACTATACCCGGCAACACGGACAACCAGATCCTTGTGATTTTCCGGATGCTGCTGTGCATCAAGGAGCGTAGCTCTGTCGATAACATTGAACTGCACATGCATCCCTTTATTTTCAAAATAAGCACGGCACATGGCTTCAAAACGTTTCAAGCCGTCATCTCCGGCCAAGGCGGACGGACTGAATTTCTGGTTATACAAGGTCCCATTCGAGAAAATTTCATGTCCCAGCTTAGCTACAGACATAGCTGCCGCCGTCGGGCCATTCGTATCACAGCCGGCACGCGGAGATACGCCGTCGGCCAGAGGTGTCCAGGCAAGACGTCCATCCGGAAGCGGTGCTACATCTTTGCCGAAAAGCACGTTTGCCGATACCGGATAGCAGCCGGCTTGGAATTGTCCGCCGCGGGGGTTCTTGTATTTTTCCACTTCACGGGCATAGATCTGTCCGGCTTCCCGTGTGATCTGATCGACAAAATCATCATCATTGCCGAACCACGTGGTGTTTTCCATAATGCGTTTGATATTTTGATATTGTGCTGTATCTCCGGTACTCGCCGGAGCTGCGCAATTTTCCGTTCCTGTTTTGAGATCCCGCTGCAATTGATCAATATCAATATTGCCGTTGGCACTCAAAATGCGTTTTACCGCTTCATATATCTGCCGTTCATCCATGTTGGCATCGCTGCTGCAGCACTGGCCGCCGCCCGTACCAAACCATTGCTGTATCTTTCCGGTCGCATCGTCATACCCGAAGTTGTGATCCATCGCTTCCGCTAACTGCGCCATCGTAACTTCTTTATTTTCAAATACGTGTTTCTGTATCGCTGCGAAGGAGTCGCCGTTATCGGCAACACCAAAGGCCTGCGGACCGGTAAAGTTATAAATAGCGCCGCCTTCCTGCACGCTCTTGCCGCGTCCGATACAGTCATCTACCATCGCCGATTCAAACGGCAGCGGGCAGCGTTCCATGTGGGCAAAATCGACACAGTTATCCGCTTCGGCCAAGAGCCGTACAAAATAACTCATCTGTTTTTTATACGCTACCATCAAACTTCCCAGATTCTGGAAATCTTTCATTTCTCCGGTCTTAGGTCCTAACTGCGTCTTGCCGCTGCGGCCGTTATGCAGGGTAACATCGAGGACCTTGGCAATATTGAAGAACGCCGCATCATGCCAGCCATCCGTCTTATGCGGAACCTGCGGTTCCACGCAGCCGATGATGCAGTAATTGCGGGCATCCTTTAAATTGATCCCGCGGTTTTCCAGTGCCGGGATAATGACTTCGTCATTGTACATCGCCGGATAGCCATATCCGAGACGGACCAGTTCACACGCCCGGTATAAGAATTCATCCGGTGTCTTGTTCCAGTACCGAATAGAGAAGGACGGGGCTGCCATAGCTACATGGGCACCGGCATCGATCATCATGTAAGAAAGCGGATTGGTAACATCGATGCCGTCTTCATTCTGACCGCCGCACTGGATATTCTGGAACAGTGCATACCCGGCAAACGCTTGGTCGGATACGTCATCCCGCGTTTTATTCAAATCATTGAATTTGATCCAGATATTATCCAGGAGTTCCTGTGCAAAATCATGGCTGATGTTCGTATCAGCCGCCAGGAACGGATACATATACTGATCAAAACGGCCCGGCGAAATAGAATGGCCGCTGGATTCGATCTGCAGAATCAACTGTACAAACCAGAAGGACTGGCAGGCTTGCCACCACGTGGTTGCCGGATGTTCCGGCACTTGGCGGCAGTTGGCGGCGATCTGCGTCAATTCCGCTTTGCGGGCGGCATTGCTTTCTTTTGCTGCCAGCTGGCTGCACAAATCAGCATAGCGGTTGGCATACTGGATCGCTGCCCGATACGAAATAATAACGGCATCATAGAACTGCTGTTTCTTGATGGATTCCGGATCCAGCGGCGTCAAGTTGGCTTTCGCTTCTTCCGCTTCCTGAATAATGCCGGCAAACCCTTTCTGCAGCACTTTGCCATAATCAACGCAGACATGACCGATTCCGTTGAAATAGTAGTTGCCGACAGTGAAAATGCCGTTAGCCTGTGCATCCAGGCACGGTTGGGACATATAAGATGTTGCTAATTCGCTTGTTGTCTTACCCGGCCAGTACTGAAATACTTCATGCAGACGCTTGGCTGTATCTTTAGGAATAGCAAACGGATCCGCCATCCGAGTAGCCATCGTATCAAATTCTTTTTCCACCCAGTCATAGGAATATTCCGGATAAATCTGGCAGCCATGCACGCTGACCGTAAGTACCCCGGCAATTAAATCATTGTCGCGAATGGCAATCGGGATTTCATTTAAAATCTTTTCCACCGCTTTAGCCCGGCGAATAACGATTGGCATCCCTTCTGTTTCTTTATACGAAGCCGTTATTAATTCCGCGCGATCTGCTTCTACAGTTGGTGTCGCATCGTAAATTGCATTCCGTAACGCTTTGATTCGATCCGTCGGTTGGGAAAACCCTTTTTCTAACACATCCATAACAATACCTCCTTAGTATTTTACTGCTAACGTATGACATCAAATCGCGATGTATCTAGGCCTATGCGATAATCTCAATTCGATGTTTCGAATAGATTATAGCATGATCTAATACAACAAAATTATTCGCCTATTTCGGAAATAACACTTTTTTGATAGTCTCCCTTTCCCACGAAAAAACAGCCGTTTCGGCCGCTGGGATATCCCCCGCTTCGAGCAGCCGGAAAACAAAAAAGACACCATCCGTACTACCCGTGATGGTGTCCTGTGTTATACTATTTATTTTCCTGCTAACTGCCGCAGTTCGTCCTTCTTATCCGTGCGTTCCCACAAAAAGCCTTCCTCTTCCCTGCCGAAATGGCCATATACCGCCGTATTTCGAAACTGCGGCCGGCGCAGTGCGAGCGTCCGGATAATATCGGCGACCGTGAAGGAAAATACCTGTTGGACGGCTTCTTCAATCCGGCTGTGCGGCACATGCTCCGTGCAAAAGGTTTGAATCTGCACCGCCTCCGGATAAATTCCGCTGATGGCATAGGCAATAGATACCTCACAGCGGTCGCACAATCCGGCGGCTACAATATTCTTGGCAACATACCGTGCCATATAGGCGGCACTGCGGTCGACCTTAGTCGCATCCTTGCCGGAAAAAGCCCCGCCGCCGTGCTTGGCGATAGTTCCATACGTATCGACCATGATTTTTCGCCCCGTCAGCCCCGTATCTCCTGCCGGACCGCCTACCACGAACCGCCCCGTAGGATTGATATGGATCCGCGTCTGCGGCCGGAGCCAAGTCCCGCAGACCGGTTCGATAATGACCTGCCGAATCAGCTGCCGCAAGGCCTCCTGTTCCACCGTTTCCGCATGCTGTGCCGAAACGATAACGCTGTGCAGCCCGTCGGCATGCCCGTCGGCATCAAAATGCATGGTGACCTGCGACTTTCCGTCCGGCCGCAGCAGGTTGCCCATGACCGTCTGATGCCGCACCGTATCCAGCCGCCGCACCAAGGCCTGTGCCAAATTGCAGGTAACGGGCATATAGTTCGAAGTCTCATTGGTAGCATACCCGTACATGATGCCCTGGTCGCCGCTGCCGATCTGCGTATCGCCGTCATCCTTTTTTACCCCTTGAAAAATATCGGCAGATTGCTGATGCATATTAGAAAATATAAGACACGTATCCGCCGTAAACCCCAGCGCCGGATCGGTATACCCAATATCCCGGATTACTTGACGGGCAACTGCCGCTATATCTACATGACCTCGCGAAAACACTTCTCCGGCAATGGTCAATGAATTTCCCGATACAAACGATTCTACCGCTACATGCGATGCTTCGTCCTGTATTAAATAAGCATCTACAATAGCATCTGAAATCTGATCACATATTTTATCGGGGTGTCCCTCGGTCACCGCCTCCGACGTCATGTACGTATAATGACAGTTTCCCATTCCCATCATCTCCTCCAGGCAATTGGTTAATCTATTTCATGCTTCTTTCGATACGCATGCGGCGTATCTCCGGTAAACTGTTTAAATATCTTGCAGAAATAACTGGTACGGTGATATCCCAGACGGCGGCTGATCATATCCACAGACCATTTGGATTGCGTCAGCATCCGCTGTGCCTCAATAATGCGGCACTGATTGATATACTGCATCAAGTTCATTTTCATTTCTTGCTTAAATAATTTGGAAAGATACGACTCACTGAGAAATACTTCATCCGCAATGCTGTGCAGCGTCAAATTACAGCACAAATGAGATTTGACATATTCTACCGTCTTGCAGATCTCCGGCCGCGTGATCGCGCTCAAATCACGAGTCGGCTCGCTGCCTATCTCATTGGTAGGGAACAGCGTATTCAGCTGTGTGTCGCTGAAAGGAAAATAACACGTCGTCAAGGTATTCAATACGCGCGAAGCACTCATGATCTCTTCGTACCGGTAATGGGGACAATCTTGATACCGCTTGTACATCCCGTTAATATCAGACCACTCTGTCACATTTTGAAACTGCGGGATCCGCGTGTCCTCTGAAGCCATCTGCCCGGAAACAATAAACCCGTTCAACTGGTTCGTACTGACAATGGGCACTGCAAAATCCACTAACCCGGCATGACATCGATAAGGAAAACAAAATCGGTTTTTAAAAGTTTCTAACCCGCCGTTCACATCGCATTTGTTGCACTTATCACGAAACTGGGGAATACTCCGCATAAATTGGCAAAAACTGGTAAAATTATATTTATAGGATCGTTCTTTTCCCTTAATATCTACATACACGCAGGCGATTCCCGTCGCATTGGTGTAATCATTCATGATACTGTTTACTACTTGTTTGACTGTAACGTCCTTAGTCGGTGTAAATGTCGTCATTTTATATTCCTTTCCACAGCTTTTCATAGAGCTGTAATAGTTAAACACGCTAACACAACACTATCCTAGTTATCTGCCAGACGTACCGAAATATATAATTCAACACGATATAGGAACCGAAGAAATACGGGCGCCAAGACTTAAAACAACGTGGCCCAGAATTTTTCAGACGGGTGAGGAATCACTTCCGTATCTAAGAGAAGTCCGTTTTCCCCGGCATCCGCCACGACCGCCTTGACGGCCGATTCAACAGCTCCCACGTTTCCGGTAAAGGTAAAATATGCCTTGCCGCCCAGACCCGTTCCCAGACGCAGTTCGATCGCCTCGATCGCCGCCGTTTTTAATGCAATATCGGCAGTACGGATCATAAATGCCAGCGAAAAAGATTCTATAATCCCCAGCGCATCCCGATGTTCCGGCATCGTAGTTCCCGTAATGGCCGGAAAAATACCTTCATGCACATTGGGAATCACAATAGAATCGACATACTGGCCTTCACAGGCTTGGATGCCTACCTTGACCGCATTCTCTACCGCTGCTACATCTCCATGGATAATGGAAATATATTTTCCCGGACAAACAGAGCCGCACGTAACGACTCCTACCTCCGAAGCCTTCAACATCAAATCGTTTGCATACATACCCTTGCCAATACTGGAAACCTCCAGCATTCCTATTGCTTTGTACATGAATTATCCCACCTTTATCGTAATTTCCTTCTCATTGACCTGTGTCACCGTGCCATGCACACTGGCATGAACGGCCGCACTCAAGGCTCCCTCCGGAACAGCCGCAATCAATTGTCCCTTCTCGACAACCGTACCGGCTTCAACGATCGGCTGAGCCGGAGCTCCGACATGCTGCTGCAGGGAAATCCGAACCTCTGGGGAAACATACGACCATGCGGTTAACGGCGCCTCCCGATCAAATTCCGCGAGCCCCAGTCGCAAAATCAGCCGCTTCACGGGCACCCGCCTGTACGCACGGGCAGAATGAACTTCATAATTCGTAGTCTTAGGTATATACCGAATGCGGTTAGCACCTAACTGCTGTTTCAGCATAAAATTGATTTGATGCGGTTTCAAATGCGCCGGACAGGCAAATAATGTACACACGCCGCACTGGCTGCATAAGTTGGCCTGCGTCAGTTCCTCCGGCCGGGCGAGAGTATACTTCGCGGCTCGCATAAGCAAATGAGGCTGCAGATTATGTCCCAGCAAATGACGCGGACATATATCGGTACACATGCGGCATTGTTCGCAGGCGCTTCGCCCTTCCAGCAGGGCCTGCCGATCCGTCGCCGTTTTTGTCACGATAAGAGGATGCGTCTTTTTCAAAATGATATAGGCCTTGGTTTTTTTCATGACCGTCGCCCTATCATCCGACAGTACCTTGCCCATCATCGGACCGCCGTCAATGACTGCATACTCCGTAAGATCCGTGATTCCGGCCTGTGCGGCTGCCGCCTGCATGGGCGTCCCTACGGGAATCGCTGCCGTAAACGGCTGCGGTACATCGCCCGACACCGTTACAAAGGACTCCGTAACCGGAAGTCCTTCCATGGCCCGTCCGATATTAAGCGCCGTTTCTACATTCACTACGACACATCCGACCTTGATGGGGATTCCCCCTTCGGGGACAATGCGGCCTGTCACTTCATAGACCAGGATCTGTTCATCCCCTGCCGGGTAAAAGTCCGGCAATTCAAAAACCTCGATATTCATTTGCAGCTCGCCGATCCGTTTTCGGAGCAGCGCAATGACCTGGCTATGCTTTTTCTTAATGCCGATAATCGCATGACTAGCCTGTACTGCCTGCGCTGCCGCCTCAAATCCAGTCAATATGCGATCCGTATACACAGCTAACAACTGCTGATCTACCCGCAGCAGCGGCTCACATTCCGCCGCGTTCATCAACATATACTCAGCCGCAGACCCCAGCTTGGCATACGTAGGGAATCCGGCCCCGCCGGCCCCGATAATACCTGCATCCTTAACCTGTTCTATCAAATCCAATCCCAGTCACCTCTATACTAGTCTTTTACCCTTGCCCATTCGTCATATTATTACCCTGTTTCATCAGAATTCTTCAGATAAATTATTATATCATTTTAGTTTTGGTAATAATATACATGTGAAAAGTGCAAATAATAAAGTAAAAAAACTAGACAAAAAAGTGTTATTTTTTATACACGCCCCTTTGCCATATCTATCTTATATATTATACCCTGTCTCTGCTGCCATTCCTCAGCCGAAATAATATTCCCACTCTTTTTCCGACAACGTACCGTAAGAACGCCTGCAAAATTTTTTCTGGCATTTTCGGCACTGCCGTACCGTCAAGGGGGCTTCAATCCCCTTCTGTTTTTTCAACTTTGAAATCTTTGAAAACGCCCTGAAAAAATTGTCATTTTCAATATTCGGATCATCCAGCACGATCTCCTGCAAGCAATCAAACCCGATGGGTTCATGGGCATTCCTGACGGCCACATACTGGCAGATATCTCCGGCACAAAACTGTTCCTGCATCTCCTGCACGGAACGGAAATACAACTCTTCCCCACGTTCCCCTGCCCAGCGCAGCGGATGCTCCCGCGTAATCAAGACCTCCTGTCCGGCCAATTGATCCAGTACCTCTAAGGAATACACATACAGCACCGGGCCGTATAAATTATACCGTTGCACCCGGTCATGCTCATCACAAGAAGCAAAAAAAACATCATGAAACATCCCTAACGGACGTGTCTCCGCATCACGACGCCGGGACGGCGGCATCACGCCGGACACCTCCCAGGCATCGCCGGGCAAAAGCCCGCCGCTCTCTAAATACAGCAAAGACATCGCAACCGTATCGGCATGATACAAAGAAGTTACCCCCTTGTCACGAAGAACCTGTTTAATTTCCTTAACTGAAATACTCATATACAACCCTCCCTCTGATAAAAATATTCCAATTCATTCCACTTCATCCGCACATATCTATCTTCCTCCATTATACACGTTCCCAAAACAAAGTCGAATACTAACAAACAAAAAAACAATTTCTATACCAAACAACGATCTGCCGGACACCTCCCGCATTGCACAGAAATACTCCCGCAAATCCGCTCTCTGCCTAGCGATACTGGCAATACAACCAAGAATTCACGGCAAAAGGTTTCCACTGGATTGTATCTATTAACGAGGAATAAATATTCACAAATCCCATACAATCTGCTATAATAACATAACACCATGAAAAACCCTCAGAAAAAAACAAGGAGATGATACTCATGCACCGGTTAGAAGAAATCAAAAAAGCGATCGTCGGCTTCAGCAAAGGCTGTACGGAAAATACAGGAGGCGGCTGCTGCGGCATGCAAGTTCCCCCTGCCGAACTGCGAGAACTGCAGAAACTAAAAGAAGAATATAAAAAGAAAAATAAATCCCATGAAATAAAATAATACCTGCACGGATCCACCCGCTGCAACCCAAACATACCCGGCCATCAAAAAAAGATGGCCGGGTATGTTGTAACCTAGCAAAAAAAAAGTAATGCAACCATATTTTTTTATATACAATAAATTCTTAAAAACTCACCCGGACAAGAAATACGCAATACACAGCTTGGGCAGAAACGAAATAACGCACAAAAGCACGCGAATCGCTTAGTTTGTTTTCTAGGGGATTCACTCTTTTTTACACATCAGCGTGAAAGCAGCTGTTTCAGTTTTGCCTCGGTTTCCGTATGCCGCAGGGGCGTATCGATATGTAACCGCAATTCGTTTTCCGGTGTCATGAATACGGTATGTTCAAAAAACAAATTTCCTACTTCAGGATGCCGGATCGTTTTCGTTATTTCACGCTCCGGTTCCACCTCATGCAGCGGCCACCAAGTATTGAATTCCTCACTTTCCTCCCGCAAGGATTCAATGCCCCGTCTCAGCCAGGGATCCTTACTATATCCGGCGCAGGAAACACGAAATCTTGCAAGCATTTCCTTCGCCTTGATTTCCCAGTTTTCAAAACGCTTTTGATACTCGCTATGGGTAAACATCATTTTAATAAGATTTCTATGGGATATATCTATCTGACTAACGTCGACAAAAGCAGCCGTATACGCAGCATTCCATCCGACGACGTTCCAATATATATCCAACAAGATTGCCGGCGAATACACCAAACTATCCAATACATGCTGAAATATAGGTTTGAGTGTCTGTATAGGCTGCAGCGGTTTTTCCGGCGTCAACTTTGCCAATTCAAATAGATGCAGCGTTTCATACTCATTCAGCATCAGTACCCGGGCAATGCTGTGCAACACGGAAGGCGATATTTGAATATGACGCCCCTGCTCCAGCCAGGTATACCACGTAACCCCGATACCTGCCAACATAGCTACCTCCTCCCGCCGCAATCCCAAAGTACGCCGCCGGGACGTATCCGATATCCCGACTTGGGAAGGATGTATCCGCTCTCTCCGCGTTTTGATAAAATTCCCTAGCTCCTTATATTGCTGCGTATCAATCTCCATCATATCCCCTTTATTGTTATACTGGTAGAACATATTCCATGATAAATAAACCCCTTGTACTAAGATATCGACAGTGTACAATGAATTCCATTACTCGTCAATAATGCAAAAGAAATCTATCATAAAGCAACAGCAGCACTCCCATTTATTAACCCGCCGGTCAGTATGGATCAGATCCGTTGCCAATATATACATCCCCCCCTGCTATCCCATCTGGAACCCATCACCTCACACCATTCCAAGCCGGACTCAGGATAACACTCACGTCAATCGGCTCTACTCTAAGTTTTCTTTTCATTCTGCCTTTAGCAGAGCACCTGGAAAAGAATTGAGTAATCCTGACCGTAATATCTTTTTCCTGTATCGCTCTGATTCTGCTCTATATAACCCATACTATCCAGTAACACCGTAAAGATTGCGGCTTGATCTAATAAAAAATTTTTCAATTTTTTTATTAGAGAAGATATATTGATTGATAAGTAAATCTATGAAATTTTTAAAAGAAGCGCGCTGTCATCCTGAGAAGCCTCGTGATTATAAAACGGAGTATTGATTCTAATAAATATCATACGAAACCTATCATCGTATTTTCAGTCTTGTAATACTTTTATAAGAAACTTGGCATTTAAAATTTAATAGATTGACAATCACTATAAAGTATAGTATTATTTTTTTACTGACCTAAGTCAATAATGGAGATGAAGATAATGACAAGAATTCGAAAAAATCCGTTAGAGCGCCGGCAGGAACTTATCGATATTGCAATGGAATGCTTTTGTACAAAAGGGTATGAAGCGACCATGGTGCAAGATATCTGTAACAAAGCCGATGTTGCTAAGGGGACTTTTTTTTATTATTTCCCAACGAAGGACGATGTGCTCAAGGCAATTTTTGAACACTGGACACAGGTTTTTATTGATTCGTACAGTCGGCAGGTTAAGACGGCTGATGCTGTCCAGAAACTGCAACTATTCCTCAAGATTTTTGGTATAGAGACCCCTATAGACCATCTGATGAATAAGCTTTCGGAAGAGAATCGCTATGATATTTTGTTGCGTTTCTGGACGCAATGTATGTCGGTGAGCTTTAACCAATTGCTCAATGACGTCATCACACAAGGCATGGCAGAAGGCTCGATGCAAGTGGCGCATACGGAGGAATGTCTTGATTTTTTCTGGGGAATCATGGATGCGATGTGGCCTGAGGGAAAACAGAATATTATCACGGAAAAGAGTATCACTATCCGTGAACAAATTGCGGGGCAGCTGATTGAGATGCTGTTTGGGATGAAAGCAGGCAGTCTGGTTCATTTTGAAGATGCGAAGTAATATTCGCATTTTCTTTTTACTGACTACTGACCAAAGTCAATATAAAAAGGAGACGAATGATGAATAAAAGCGAGAAAAAAAAGACACGTATCATTATGCTGAGTTTATTGATTGTTGTACTCGGAATTATGATCTGGCGATTGGTAGGAGCTGAAAAAGGACTGGTCGCTATCCCTCAGCCGGTTGCCGTGTCAACTGATACAGTAAAGGTCATCGAAAAACCAGCGACAATGCTGTTTGTGGGAAATGTCGAGGGCCTGACCTCTTCTATTATCAGCAGTCGCTTTTCGGGAAAAGTGAATAAAGTGCTCATTGAGGATGGCCAGTCTGTCAGCAAAGAGCAACCGCTTTTTGTCATGGATACGATTGAACTGTGCAATGCACTTCGCATCGCACAGAACAGTGTCAATCAATCCGCAGCAAAATATGCCAACGATCGTGATGAGTATCAACGATATGCCGTGTTGTTCGAGCAAGGCGCATACTCCCGGCAGCAATTTGAAAGCGCCCGGACAAAGATGTTCTCCAGTCAGGCGGATCTCGATTCAGCGCAGGCAAACCTCAACAGTGCTGAGAAGCAGCTGGCTGAGGCTACTGTCGTAAGTCCGGTCGACGGCGTGGTCGCCAATAAAAATCTGACAAATGGGCAAAATGTTTCGGCGGGCAATCAAGTTATGACGATTGAACAGCTGGATGCGGTGCATGTGGTTGTCAGTGTTGAGCAACGCGACATGATGTATCTCAAAATAGGCAATACGGTCAATGTGACGGTAGATGCCTATCCGGAAAAAGAGTTCGTCGGAACGGTCGATGTCATCAGTCCCGTGGCGGGGAAAGAGAGCCGTATGTTCCGTGTAAAGGTGCGGGTGGATAATCCCGATCAGTTGCTGAAGCCCGGTATGTTCGTGCAGGTACAGCTGAATCTTGGTGTACCTCATTCGGTTCTTTCAGTGCCGCAGCAAGCGGTTCTCGGGCAGAAGGGACTGCAGTATATTTTTACCGTCGAGGATGGTCATGCGAAAAAGATTCGCGTTGAGGCTGGCGATATTATCGGCGACCGTATCGAGATTACCAATGGCGTTGCGGAAGGCATGGTTATCCTGACCGATAATCTCGATAAAATCAAGGACAGCGATTTGCTGCAGTTTGAGGAGGAATCATGAGTCTACCAGAAATCAGCATCCATCGGCCGGTATTTGCGACGGTCGTCTTAGCTGCCATGATTCTCATGGGTATCGTGAACTATAGCAAGATGAATGTCGATGAAATGCCGGATACAAGTTTGCCCTATGTATCGATCAGTATTACCTATGAAGGAGCGCAGCCGGATCAGGTCGATACGCAGGTTACGCAGAAAGTCGAGGAAGCCATCGGCGAAGCGCGCGGCGTGAAGCATATTGAATCCACTTCGCGTGAAGGCGAGGCGGAAATCAATGTCGAGTTCAATTTTGGCGTCAATCCGGCTGAAGCGGCGCAGGATGTGCGCGACAAAATCAGCGCGATACGCGGCGATCTTCCGGATACAATTAAAGAGCCGGTGATTTCGCGCTTTGATATGAATGCGCAGCCGGTTGTATCCGTGGCAATTACTTCAGAGACGGCGAGTATGCGAGAAATTAGCATTTTTGTTGATGACGTATTGAAACCGCGCCTGCAGAAAATCAATGGTGTCGGACAAGTGACCATCAGCGGCCGGCAGGAACGTGAAATTCAACTTTTGATAAATCAGGATAAACTCAATACATTCGGGCTGTCCGTTGCCGAGGTCGGTCAGCAGCTCAAGCAGGTCAATCAGGATGTGCCGGCCGGTAAGCTTAGCAATAAGCGGCAGGAACTTTCCGTGCGCATGGCGGGGAATTTCCAGATGGTGCAGCAGTTTGATTCGGTCATTGTAGGAATGCGTGATCAGATGCCAATCTACTTCTGGCAGGTCGGCGCGGCGAAGGACACCGTTAAGGACGTCTTAACAACCGCCCGTTACGATGGTAAGCCGGCCATCGGCATTGCCATCGGCAAGCAGTCGGGCGGCAATGCGGTCAAAGTAGCGACAGCGGTCAAGCAGGAGCTTACGCAGTTGGGGAATGAATTGCCCGCCGGGATGGAGCTGCAGTTGGTGCGTGATGATGCGCAGCGCGTCGCTGAATCGATTACGGAGGTCTGGTTCGATCTGATTATCGGCAGTATTTTTGCCGTTCTCATCGTGTTTTGGTTTCTGGGAGATTGGCGCAGCACGGTTATAAGCGCGCTAGCAATACCGGCTTCGATTGTTTCGACTTTCCTCTTTATGAAGATCGCGGGATTTTCCATTAATAGCATGTCGCTCCTGGGACTGTCTTTATCCGTTGGCTTGTTGATCGATGACGCAATTGTTGTCATAGAGAATATCATTCGCCACCGGCAGATGGGAAAAAATGCAAAACAGGCAGCTATTGACGGTACGAAGGAAATCGCGCTAGCAGTCATGGCGACGACCTTTACCGTAGCGGCAGTATTCCTGCCAGTCGGCTTCATGTCGGGCATTGACGGGCAGATGTTCAAAGAGTTTGGACTGTCGATCGCATTTGCCGTACTGGTGTCTCTGTTCGTTTCATTCACGCTGACGCCGATGATGGCGGCGCTTTATCTGCCGGTCGGTAAACCGTCTATGCCGGCTATATTGCGAGGACCATGGCAGCATTGGCAGCATGGCTTCGAACATGTGACCGAATGGTATGGTAGGACGCTTAGGAAGCTTTTGCAGTCCTATCGGCTGCGGGTGCTGGGCGCAACTTTGCTGTTATTCCTACTGAGTCTGGGCCTTTTGCCGCTTCTCGGATCGACTTTTATGCCGGTGACGGATCAGTCGCAGTTTACTGCAAAGGTACAAGCTTCTTCCGATGCTACGATCGATACGATGAATGAGCAGTCGGCAAAGCTTACGGCCGTTCTGCAAACCATTCCCGAGGTTCGTCATGTCTATGCCACAACTTCGAATCGCCAGCATAATCTTTTTGTACAGCTCGTGCCAAAGAAAGATCGTAACCGCAGTCAAAAAGAGGTCATTGCAGATGTGCGCCAGCGCTTTAATGCACTGCCGGGAGTTCGCGCCGATTTTATTGAAAGCGATGATAAGCCAATTGCGATATCCATTACCGGACCGTCGCTGGCCGAGCTTGTTCCACTGGCAGAAACTGTGCAGAAAGAGCTTGAAACCGTGCCAGGCGTACAGGATATCGCTTCCACTTATCATGCGGGCATGCCAAATCTCAATCTCGTACTTAAAGAGGAGCGTGCCAGCGACCTTGGTATCTCATCAATGGCCATTGGTACGACGATGCAGACGATGCTTAACGGCTCAATTGTTGGTAAGTTTGGCGATAAAGATGAACGCGTGGATATCCGCATGCGGTTGAATGACAATGGGCGCAGCCGATCGGATATGCTGCGGCAGGTCTATGTGCCAAGCGAGCACCAGACGGACGGGCATCCGTTACTCGTGCCTCTTTCACAGGTGGCTGACTGGCAGTACACGACAAGCGCGAGCGATATCCGCCGCTATGATCGGCAGAAAGAAATCCGTTTGACCGCCAATACGGACGGAACTTCGATGGGCGACGCGAATGATGCCATCTTCAAGCAGGCGCAGAAGATACAGCTGCCTGCCGGCTATAAGATCGGTCAGGCTGGCGCTGCTAACGATATGGATGAATCATTTTCGAATATGGAGATGGCGCTGTTCATGGCCATAGCATTTATATTTATGATTCTCGCGGCTCAATTTGAAAGTTACAGCGAGCCTTTTGCCATCATGTTTTCACTGCCGCTGGCGATGATTGGCGCGTTAGCCGGACTTTTCCTGTCCGGCAGCGAACTCAGTCTCGTATCGTTGATCGGAATTATGATGCTCATGGGACTTGTAACGAAAAATGCCATTTTACTGATTGATTTCGCGAAACAGCGTATGCAAGAAGGCATTGATTGCAAGACAGCCCTGACTGAAGCCGGAAGCATACGTCTGCGTCCAATATTGATGACAAGTATCGCGATAATCTTCGGCATGTTGCCAATTGCACTGGGCCTTGGACCAGGCGCTGAGGCGCGTGCTCCGATGGCCCATGCCATTATCGGCGGTGTCATTACATCAACTTTATTGACACTGGTTGTCGTACCGATTATCTATGATTTGATCCATCAATGGAGAAACAGAAAAACGGTAAAAAAATAAAGAAAATTGTAAGTTATTAATTTTAATATAATTCTTCTTATTAAGGAAAATATGATGCAGTTCAAGCACGATATGCAGACAATGTTCAAGTTGGATACCAAGACTGTGAACTCAAATTCCGCATATTCAAAGCATACTTATAGTTAGAATACTGGACGTAGGACTATGACTTTATGCACTGTATTTCAAACACCTTCTCCACAAAAGTCGTATATCTTTTCCAGCAATAAATTGAGTATCTTGCCCATTTTTTATTAAAATTTTTCTTTTTTCATGTCAATTAGTTTTTTAGGACTAATGTCAAGGTATTAATATCGCATGAATAAAAGTATGCGAATCGCTTAGTTTGTCTATCAGGTAGATTCGGACACGGGTTTCGTCCGAGGTCGGAGAGGTTAGACCCTGCCCTTTCCATTGCCCTCCAAAAAAGCAGATATCTCGTCAAAACGCCTCCGCATATGCGGGGGCGTTTGCATCATACTATTTCATAAAAGACCGTTCCAGTTCGCGTATGGCGGGCAATCCAATTAGTTCATTGAAATCAGGAAATTCCACCATATGCTCCGTATCGTGTTTTGATGTATCGTCTTGTTTTACTTTTTTCAGCATAGTCATCATTGCCTGCGTCACGGTATAGAGTGCCGTTACCGGATAGATAACGATTTTAAAACCAATAGTTTCCAGTTCCTTTCCCGTAAGCATTGGGGTTTTCCCATGTTCCACCATATTGGCCAGCAGCGGTTTATGGATCGTATTGGCTATGGTCTGCAGTTCCTCGACTGATTGCGGAGCCTCGACAAAAATCACGTCAGCTCCGGCTTCAGCGTACAAGGCTGCCCGCGCCAGAGCTTCGTCAAAGTCGATGACGGCTCGCGCATCGGTTCTGGCAATGAGCACCGTATCCGGGTCTTTTCTGGCATAACAGGCGGCTCTGATTTTTGCCGCCATTTCTTCTTTGGGGATGATTTGTTTGCCCTCCATATGACCGCAGCGTTTCGGCGTAACTTGATCTTCGAGCTGGATAGCTGCCAGTCCGGCTCTTTCATATTCCTGTACGGTCCGAACGACGTTCAGCAGTCCTCCGTAGCCGTTGTCTGCATCGGCAATAACGGGAATATCCACGGCTGCCGCTATATTTTTCCCTTCGCCGGCCATTTCCGTCAAAGAAAGCAGTCCGATATCCGGTCGACCGATCAAGCTGGCAGATAATCCGTAGCCGGTCATATATACCGCTGGAAATCCTGCTTTTTCAATCAGTCTTGCCGACCATGCATCATAAGCTCCCGGTGCCCGGATAATCCCGGGTTCGGCCAACATTTTTCTTAATTTTTTTGCTTGTGACATACTCTCCATCTCCTCTAGGAACGCACGGTGTAGGTTTCTTCCATAGCAGTATAAGCCGGAAGTCCGATAAGCTGATTAAATTCCGTAAACGACATCATCGTATCCGCCAAGGATGCCGTCGTTCCGTTTTGCTTCAAAACCGCAAACAATTTCATCAACGTCTGGGCCATGGCATAAATGGCCGATACGGGAAATACAACCGCATCAAAACCTATGTCTTGTAAATCATTCGCCGTAAGTCCCGGTGTTTTTCCGTGTTCCACCATATTAGCCAACAGCGGTTTCCCCAGTGGCTTTAAGACAGAGACGATACGTTTCATTTCCTCCAGAGACTGCGGTGCCTCTACAAATAACATATCCGCTCCGGCTTCCGCATAAGACCGGGCCCGGTCCAGCGCATCATCCAATCCGTTGACGGCACGGGCGTCCGTCCGGCCGATGATGACCAGATCAGGATCTTTTTTGGCTTCTGCAGCCGCCTTGATTTTCATTACATGTTCTTCTCGGGAAATAACTTTTTTCCCTTCCATATGGCCGCACTTTTTGGGCCATACCTGATCCTCCAGCAAAATCGCCGCAGTTCCGGCATTTTCATATTCCCGTACCATCCGCCGGACATTCATCGCATTGCCGTATCCCGTATCCCCATCGGATACAACGGGAATCGTGACGGCATTGCATATATTGCGCAGGGAAAATGTCATTTCCGTCAGCGATACATACCCTACATCCGGTTCACCGAGCATGCTGGCCGCTACCTGATATCCGCCCATGATCACACCGGAAAAACCTGCTTTCTCTGCCATTTTGGCACTAAAAGCATCATATACCCCCGGCAGCACCAGGATATCCGGAGCCGCCAGCAGTTCGCGAAACTTCTTTTTATTCGTCATAAAAAACACCCTCTTTATCTTAATAGTAATACGACACGCTATGCTTCCACTTCTTTTTCTATCGATTCCAAACTCTTGTTTGTTGTTTCTCTCCCCAGTATGGCTACACAAATGGCAATAATGACATACATAATAAATGAGGAAATAAACACAGCGGCTTTCCCGCCGGAATTAAACAAATAGGCGATCATGAACGGCGACGCGATCGTCCCCGCCCGGCCGAACGAATTGGCCAGAGAAGCTCCCATCATACGCACCGAAGTCGGAAACAACTCCGGAATATATCCCATGATGACCGCAATAAGCACATTGCCGCCCATGATAAAGGCAAAACCAAAAGCACTCATCGTATATATATTGGTAGAATAACCGTAGAGCAAGGACAAAAATGCCAAAACAACGGCATCGGCGATAATTGTCTTTTTCCTGCCAAACTTATCACTGACCCACGCAGCCAATATATTCCCCGGGATAGCCCCCAGCATAATAAAAAACGTAACGCCGAAGGTCATGACCTGGCTGAACCCCTCCTTGATGAAAAACGTAGGGACCCATGCCGTAAACGTAAACCACGCCGGCAGATACAATAAGGAAATAATAATAGACAAGAACGTCATCTTCCGGATACCCGGAGACCATAGCGATACTTTCTTTTCTGCTGCACTTTGTTCTGTTTTTTCACCCTCCCGTACTATCTCTGTCTGCGTAAGCGGCGGCAAATCAGGAATACCTTTTTCAAATTGCTGCAGTGCACTTTCTGCTTCTTCCAACCGATGCTGTTCCTCCAGCCACCGAGGAGATTCCGGCATAAATTTCAATTGCAGGAGCCAGATAAGAATGGGAGGAATACCGGCAATCCAGAACATCGACCGCCAGCCGTACGTAGGAATCACGACCAATGCCAGCAGTGCGGCCAAGGGCTGTGATAAATTGACCAGAAAAGATAAGGCGCTGAACCAAAACCCGCGTGTATTTTTCGGAGACAATTCGACCCAAAACGTATATCCCGTGATAATGACGCCGCCCAAGCCAAACCCTGCAATCGCCCGATAAATGACCAGATGACTGAACTCCGGAGCCAATGCGCAAGCACAAGTTGCGGCACTGTAAATCAAAAGCGTATATTTCATGGCAAATTTTCTGCCGAATTTATCACCAAAATACCCCGCCAGCAACGTACCGAAATACAGTCCAATAAAAGTAAACGAAATAAAAGTTGCATTTCCTGTCACACTGGAAAAGCCACCGGCCGCCATAGCTGCCAATACACCCCCAGCCAAATATAAATCAAACCCATCAAAAAAGCTGCCTCCGGCAATAAGAAAAAAACTCTTATAATGCGTCTTAGTCATCGGCAGCCGATCCATACGCGGACCTGCCATTACGCTTTTGCGCTGTTCCGCCATGATACATACCTCCTTCAATACGATGTGGACATTGCTCATTCATGCATGCATTTTTATAATCCGGATTATTTGTTCCAATCATATATATGAAATTATCATGCCATATAGAGGAATACGCCGTATCCGCGTATACTAGCCAAAAACACTCTTGAGAAACGGCGTATTCTCTCAAGAGTGTTTCAAATTGTGTTTCATTAGTGTTTCACTGATACACTTTCGGTTGTCGTAGCGGATTCTCCTGTTTCCGTTTTTTGCAGTTTGCGCCATAACGTAGCACGGCTGATACCCAGCTTTTTCGCTGCCAGCGATTTATTGCCGTGTACCTCTCTGAGTGTTTTGTAAATTTCGTTCAGTTCCGTATCCGTTCCCTTAAGCAGTACCTGTTGCTGCAGCAGCGTCTCAATAAGGTCCGAAAGACCTTGACTGGTCTTATATAAAACGGCGATGCGTTCGATCATATTGCGCAATTGCCGTACATTTCCATCCCATTCACATCGTTTCAGCAGCAGATCGAGTGCTACCTGCTGTATTACGTCGTTCGGCAAATCCGGCCGGAAGTCCGACAAAAATTTGGTAATAAGCAGCGGAATATCCTCACTCCGCTCCTGCAGTGACGGGATTCGCAATTCCAGTACACACAGACGATAATACAAATCCTTGCGGAAGGTACCGCGCTGCACTAATTCCCATAAATTTTTATTCGTTGCCGCCAACACGCGGATATTGATCGGTATGATCCGTTCCCCGCCGATCCGCAGTACTTCATGCTCCTCCAATATCCGCAGGACCCGCGACTGGATCGCCATCGGCATTTCTGCTATTTCATCAAGAAAAATCGTTCCCTCATGAGCCAATTCAAAAAGCCCCTGCCTGCCGCCTTTTTTTGCTCCGGTAAACGCGCCGTTTTCATACCCAAACAACTCACTTTCCAGCAGACTCTCCGGAAGCGCCGCGCAGTTGATTGCCACAAACGGACCATTGCTGCGCAAACTGGCATTATGGATCGCCTGGGCAAAGAGTTCTTTTCCCGTACCCGATTCGCCGGTAATAAGAACCGATGCCTTCCAGCGTGCATACTGCAAGGCCATATCCTTGACTTCCTCTATACGTCGGCTGTCCCCTAATATATCCTCAAACGTAGTCTTAGCAATAAACCCCTTTTTATGCAAGGTCTCTCGGATCTTTTTTTCTGCCTTCTGCACCATTCCTATATCATTAAACGTCACGATCGCTCCGGAAATTCCCTGCTTGGTCTGAATCGGCACGCGATTCGTCAAGATCTGTACCTCGCCGATTTGCTGCACCTGATTAAGCTGCGGTTTTCCCGAATGCTGTACCGTATGCAGTGACAACGCAGGCAGCACCTCATCAGCCCGTCTGCCCACTACCTTTTCATGCTGTATCTTGGTGATTTTTTCAGCACTGGGATTAAAAACAGTCACGATACCTTCGCCATTAATCGCAATGATTCCCTCCTGCGTAGAACGCAGCATCGTTTTGATTTCTATCGTCTTGACCATTTCCTGCCGTTTCGTCCGAGCAACGGCAACCGCTGTTTCCAACGCCCGGATCACACTATCCTCGGAATACAAGAAAAAGCAGGAGTACCCCGCCCTCGTCACCGATTCGTACACAAAACTGCTGCCAATAAACGTCGTGATCCCCATGCTGATAAACTGCTGTATCATCCGTTCCGCCTCGTCCGCCGTCTTATACACGTACTGAACCACAGGATGCAGGAATAACTCCTTTGTATCATTCAAATAATCAATTCCTGTATGATACTTCAACAAGGCGATCGGTTCCTCTGACACAGCCGACTTTTTCATCGCCAACAGCACATCCGTCACGGACGGCTTGATTTCCACCATAGGCTCTGTAATATACGCCGATAAAACACTATAATTTCCGCTGGCCGAAACAAACACATCGACCTCCTCCTGCAAAGCTAACGACTCTTTGATCCGCTCCGGCTGCGTCAGCAAATTACAATTCACAACACGCACCGTTACATCCGGCGGCAAAAACTCCTTTGCTCGGTTGACCACCTCTGTTAACTTATAATAGCTAATGATTGCAATCGTGATTGCCATAACAATCTCCCTCTCTGCCGCGCGGCACATACGAACTGCACGAAAAATCCCACCAAAACCATACCATATTATATTCCCTGCGTACGACAAATATCCTTTATTGCATACCAATTATGCAATTAACGTATAATAAAACAAAAAGCAAGAGAGTCGAAAGCATCACAGAGCCCTTAAGCCTTCCTTGACAGGAGATACGCAGAGAGCTGCTTTTGCAGGAACGCAGTAATGCGCAAAAGCACGCAAATCGCTTAGTTTGTTTTCTAGGTGGATTCGGACACGGGTTTCGTCCGAGGTCGGAGAGGTTAGACCTTGCCCCTTCCCCCCCCTACGCATCACTATCCCGTGCTATCTTGACAAATGACGTGATACAGCGTACTGTATTCACTATAATAAAATTTATCCATTATAGTGGACAGCAGGTGTTGTAATGATTTCAGCAAACGAAACCGTAAGTAGAAATCTTAAACGAATCCGGCAGGAAAGAAACCTTACCTTGGATGATTTAGCTATATTGACAGGTGTCAGCAAAAGTATGCTGAGTGAAATCGAGCGCTGTACCAAAAGTCCAACAATATCAGTACTGGAAAAAATATGCAGAGGAATTAAAATTCCCCTGGTACAGCTGACATATTTTGAAACGCCGCAGGTATCACTCACTACCAACGATACGGTCAAGCACTATTCCGCGTGGGAGGGTTTCGAATTATTCGTTCTATTCGAATTTGACCCGGATAAAAAATTTGAAATTTTCCGCCATCGTATTGCCCCTCATTCCCAACGAGTCTCAGAATGTCACGAAGCAGGCATACGGGAATATATTATTTGCACAAGAGGTGTGTTTAGTGTACAAGTCGGAGAGCAAACCTTCCCATTGCAGGAAGGGGAAGCCCTCCAATTTCTGGCCAATTGCCGCCATGCCTATGGCAACGAAACAGACAAGGAAGTACAAATTATTATGCTTCTATATCATGAATAAACGAGGAGTCCTGACATGCATACCTATATAATAAGAATAACCCGTTTGATAGTTGGACTATTTCTATTTTCCCTTGGCTCCTTTTTGACCATACAAGCCAATATCGGCCTAGCTCCTTGGGAAGCTTTCAGTATGGGCTGTGCCTATCTGACGGACCTCTCCTACGGCAATATTGTCGTCATCACCGGACTCCTCATCATCCTGATCGATCTGACATTAAAGGAAAAAGTAGGAGTCGGTACAGTCCTCAATGCCATACTCATCGGGAAATTTGTTGATCTGATCCAATATGCCGATATAATTCCCCAAATGCCCACCATGGAACTCGGTCTGGCAATGCTCCTCATAGGGCAAATCATTATCTGCATCGGAAGCTATTTCTATATCGGGGCCTCCCTTGGCTGCGGTCCTCGTGACGCGTTGATGGTCGCACTGGGAAAACGGCTGCCCTCCGTACCTATCGGAGCGATCCGCGGATTACTGGAAGGCACGGTCTTGATCATTGGCTGGCTGCTAGGTGCCAAAGTCGGCATGGGAACTGCCATCTCCGTATTGGGCATCGGAATTATCCTGCAATATACCTTTAAACTGCTGCATTTTGACGTAAAAAGCGTCGAACACGAAAGCATATACGACACTATGAAAATAACCACGCTATCAAAAAGTAACCCAGACATATAAAAATTAAAAAACAAGGAATAAAGAAAAAAGGCAACTTCTCAGTCACCTTGCGACGCCAACTAGCAAACAAACTAGGTGAGTCACTCTTTTTTACGCGTCGCGTTGTTCCTTTAAAAAAGTCCCCTCCTTTTTCCGCTTCCGGGTAAATGCAGGCAAAAAAAAAGACTCTATCTTCATCATCAGAAGATGAAGGGAAGTCGTCTCGATAGGAATTTTACATGCATATACAACAGCAAGTATATAGGTATAGTACAAGATAACCGGTGGGCGACCGGGATCTTTTTTTGCGGATGATTTGAAGACTGCGATAGAAGCGATGACGTACTACGCTTTCCGTAATATACAGTTTTTTAGCGATTTCAACAAAACTGTATCCTTGATATTGCAGGATAAGTATCTGCTGCCATTCATGCGGCAATTGGTCTATGATTTTCTTGATATGACCGATTTCTTCTTTTTTGATAATCGCGTCAGCCGGATTGATGGCTTTCGGGTCGCAAAACCGGTCGAAGTTGTCTACGCCGTCCTCATTCCCTCCTGAATCATATATATCTACTCTGTTTTTGTGATGCTTCATGACATCCCGTTCACTGTTGCTTACATGCCGGCGGACGTATTTCGTAATATGGTATTGAATCGACTCCGGCCAGTTGAAATCGTAGTCAAAAATACATTGCAGCATGCCGTGGTATGCTGCAGAAAGCGCTTCGTCCCGGGAAATCAGCCGGGCATGATGGTGTTTCCGTACCGTGTGATGAATCAGCGGCATAAAACGATCCGTAATAAAAGCAACGGCTTCCTTGTTTCCTTGCTGTGCAGATCGTATCCAGGGTCGTAATGATTCTGTCATAATTATCAATCCTCCATGTATTACTTACGTTAACAATGACTATATCGTAACGTAACTTAATTAATATATTCTTAGAAAATCATCCCATATAATTAAATTTATATTAAAAATATTTTGTTTTTACCGCAAACATTAAAATAAAATGAGAAGATGAATCTCCCATCTCGCTTGGGTATCAAAGAATGTGTCCGTACACGCGTGTACGGACACATTCTGTTGTACAATACCAATCACTTAATCCATCGTCTCAACTGTATGAGTCACGATATTACCGGCTTTAAGTTCAGCAAGGTCACCGTTTTTCGTAGCAAATAATTTGCTCTCGATAATCGTTTTTGCTGCTGCATCGATCGCTGCTTTATCCAAATCATCCTTCGGGTTCTTTACCGCGTAGCTGATTTTAGTTCCCTGCACATCGGCAAATTGGAGCTGCAGTGTTTTCGTTTCAGTTTTTATCATATTCCGTTCCTCCTTCCTCTAATAATAAAATGTACCGCTTAGGCTTCGATGACGTTTTCCGTTGTTTCAACGATTTTTGTCAGCGTATCTGCCTGAAGACCGGCGATTGCGCCTGCAACCTGCAGCAAGGACTGCGGTTCTGCACCCGCTTTTAATTTCGCAAATGTAATTTGACGATTTTTTTCCTTGTTGTTTGCATCTTTATAGGTCACAACCAGTTTCAACTTGTTGGACACTACATTGCGTTCTGCCATAGTTCATCCCTCCTTTCTTCCCAATATATAAAAAGCTCATGAGCTTGTTTATCTTTAAAACAGGGACCCACAAACCGGCTATACGGCGACAGCGGCTTGCTGTTCCATATATTGCTTGATGCCGCGGGCAATAGCCGCTGCAGTTTCCCGTTTTTTTGCATTGTATCGTACCATATCCGCCATATGATCAATAAAACATACCTCAACCAACGCGGCGGGCATGATCGTCCCTCGCAATACCCATAACTTAGGACGTTCCTTCAAGCCGCGGTTCGGCAGTCCCAGCACGGCTTGTATCTGCTGCTGGATGCAATGCCCCAATACCAGGCTGGCCGGAGTCGTATTGACCAGTGTTTCCGTACCGCTTGCCTTCCCGTTAAAGGCATTGAAATGAATAGACACAAAGAGATCGGCCTTCCTATCGTTGGCTTCATCACAAACCGCCGCCAGGTCATCATCCTGACGCAGCCGCACTGCGACACCGGTTTGTTCCAAGCATTCCTGCACCATTTCTCCCAAGACAAACGCCTCATCACATTCTCGTACTCCGGTAACCGGATTCACTGCCCCGCTGTCAAGCTGCCGGTCGTGACCGGGATTTATAAAACAAAGCATACTATTCCTCCTAACGTGTCATGAAGCATGGGCTCCATAACAGCTCCACTATATACTATTCGCTAACGATCTTGAAAAACATCGGTCCGCTGACACGGACACTCCTGACTGCCGGTCAGATTCATGGTAACGGAATCACCGATGGCGACTCCCGTTGTTTCCTGGACCGGTGCCGACGGGCAAGGACAGCGCGGTGCATATCCGCACGAAGCATAGGGCTTCAGGGGAATGATCGCCGACAGCACGCGCTGCATGATGAGCACGATAGCCTGCCGGTCTATATGCCGAAGAAAATAAAACATTCCGATTCCTCCTTTCTGGATAATGGTTCCTGCTATTAGGGAGAGATACGCCGCATACGCAGCTCTATCGATCCATCTTGACACAAATGCATGACGGTCCGGTACGGGCTGTGTTCCCGTTCCTGCTGCTGCCGGTGCTGCATGCAATTCGTGATTTCAAGCCAATTCCGCTGAATCAAGGTATCACTGATCTCCGGATAAAATAAGCGGGCAAACATCGTGACCTCCGGATCGACTTCCGGCTCAGGAAATCGGTTACCTGCTGCAGCTTCCTGCCGGATTTTCCGCAGGCGATGCAATATGCGCGATTTTTCCGTATCCTTCACACCCGTCTCGGGCCGAGATGTTTTCATATATTCCTCCCTTGCCATCGCTCGCCATTCTTCGACAATTTCAGCAATGGAGGGCAGAAATCGATACCGGATGATCAGTCTGCGCGACAAGTTCCTCGCTTGATCCAGCGTCATCGTATCCGGCAGCAGTTCATCAATGATAGTCGTCCAGCGGCTATCGATCTGCTGGGCCTGTCTTTGAAAACAACTGATTAAGTTTCCGAGCAACAGCTGGCGAGAATCCAAATTCATTGTCTTGTTCCTCCTGCGTGTATCGCGGACTATTCCGCAAAATGCCTTGTATATATCGGATATGCGATTTGCCTTGCACATAGGCTTTATCAATAGCGTCGCAAACCGCCTCCGTTCCCCAATCCGCTTCAAGTTCCCGCAGTTCCTGTACCGTCCCTGCCGAAATCATCCCGAAATGCTGCTGATAATAGTCCCCCGCTCTTTGCAGCGGTTCCGGCAAATCAGCCTTTTCCGCCTCCTCGCAAGACACCTGGGATTCCGTCTGTGGAGCCGCTGCGAAACAGGATGCCTCCACTAGGTGGTGTGCGTCCGTCTTATCGGCAGCCGCTGCCTGCCGCTGTCGATAAGCGGCCACGCGCTTACGGGTATGTTCCCGGCGGCGCTGCAGCGTATCGTAGTCCTGATCCTCCTCCCACGTAAGCAGGCGGATCATACCGTTTTCCTCACGTACGAGAAGTTCCAGTTCTTCGAACAGTTCCAACACCTTTTCCATAAAAGGCTTCCGTCGTCCCAGATGACGAGCCAGTAATTCGGCCGTCATTGCCTGTCTGCTTGATAGATATATGTACCCGCGGTCATTGATTTTGCCTGCCATATCCTTGAGCATGCACCAGATAACATAATAGGAATCACCATTGGGCTGATGCAGCATATACCGCACCTTGGGAGTATCAAATATACCTACCTGCGTTTTGAGCCACTGTAACTGTTTCACAGAAAAACACTCCTTTTATATGGATAGTTTGGTTTGGGAAAATTACCCCTCTACTTATATAAGGGATTTTTCCAAGGCGAAATCGCAACGTAAATTCAATTGTTTATAATTTATTTATAATTTGTTTATTATCGGCCCATGAAAAAGAGGGTATATTTCTTTCTGTTTCTATTCTGCTTATCATTTTTTCTTTTTCTGCTGCGTTACGTAACGCGTTACCCATATTCCGCCGGCAGACTCATACGATCCACGTTTTTCCCCTATATAACAGAACTGCAGGCAAAAAAGACCACCTCCCGCTGCCTATCGGCAGCAGAAGGTGGTCTTTTGATACAAACACATAAGTCCGTAACAATAGAGAAGAAACGTATTATAAACCGCATATGGAATTGCGGCCTTTTTGTTTTGCTTGATATAAATTCCGATCTACCTGCTCCAGCCATTCCTGCATTTCCATATCTGTCTGAAGTGGACAGAACCCGATACTGCAGGAGGTCCGGATGATTCCCTCCGGCACGGTAAAGGTAAATGCCGCCACCGCATCATGCACCGTCCGGGTGATCCGTTCGGCTTCTGCCCGGGATACGTCCTCCAGATACAGCAGGAATTCATCTCCGCCATACCGGACAACCCAGCTTGACAAATTGGGAACCGCCGCCTGCAGCAGTCCGGCAAATTGCTGCAGCACGGCATCTCCGGCCCGGTGTCCGTAAACATCGTTGATATGTTTAAAAAAGTCCATATCAACCATCAGCAAATATGCCGCTGTACCGGCCAATACATGATTGAACAGCTGTATCGGCAGCCGTTCGTTGATGAACCGCCGGTTAAAGACGCCCGTCAATTCATCCTTGACGACCGAATCATTGAAACGCAAGATCGCCTCGGCAAAATTCTCTTCTTTGCCGTCCCTCATCGTAGTCCAGATACTTTTATGCGTAATATCCGTCAGCAGTTCCAATACATAGTGTGTTTCGTGCCACGAAAACAGGCTGGCCGTAACCAGAAAAACCTGTGACCCTATCATTTCAAACTTAAATAAGGTTGTTTTCTCCTGCTGCACGCGCAGGGCGATGCAATTATCACAGAATCGATCTTTGTTCCAGACACTGTAGCAGGGGGATTTCTCCAAATCCGGCACCTCTTTGCCCGGATTATACACGACCGTATTGCGTACGGGATCTACGATCCGCACGACATCATACACATTGGTTAACACAGATAACGCATGTTCTACTTTTTCTAAAAATAAATGATCCATGATGAATAATCCTTTATACATGAACAAAATACACGGCAACCAGCTGTTACCTATCCGATATTATACTATATTCCCCTCATAATAAAAATAAGTGCAGAAGAAAATTTATATAAAAATCTCGTCTGCACTCACCGTAAAATACACCCTCCGGGCTGGAATACTATCCAACCCGGAGGGTGCACTGCAAATCACAAGCTAGAAGGAATAACCACCATTCTTTCGGCGGCTTGTAACCATAGCAAGACTATTGAATTTCAGTTCTGCGGTTGATTGCTCTGCCTACTTCCGTATCATTGCTGGCGATCGGATGGCTGGCTCCCATGGAAATGACCTGAATACGGGATTGATCGATACCGTTGCTTACCAAGAAGGACTTGATTGCTTCGGCACGTTGCATTGCCAATGCCGTATTGTAGGTATCCGTTCCTACATTATCCGTATTGCCTGTTAATACCAGCTTTTCACCATCATGCTTCTTGGCATATTCCAATACCTTCAGCAGATACGGTGCCATTTCCGGCTTAAGATCAGATTTATCGAAATCAAACTGGATATTGCCCAGTGCTTCATTGACGATCTGTTTTTCCGTCTTTACGCTGCCCATTTCCAGTTTCAACGCTTCGATTTCTTTCTTGAGGGCTGCAATATCTGCCGAATTATCCATTGCTTTTACTTCCGGTGAAGACTTGCCAAGCCGCACGGTAACGCCGAAACGCCACATTCTTTCCCCGCTGTCGAGAGCCATGGCCGCTCCGAGCAAGACATCACGGTTCACATAGTGATAGGCTCCGAAAGCGATGGCGCCTTGTCCGCGATAATTGCCTGTAGAAGCAGAGATCATGGTCTTGTTCTTCTTGTCATAATCCAAAGGTGCGAGTCCGCTGATAGCCGCTGCCATCGCGCCTACTCGATTAATACGGGTGTCAAATTGCCCGATGGATTGATAGGCTGCAAATAACTGGCTGCCGTTAACAGCATCGGTACTGGTTGCGTTGACCTGTCCGGCCGCCACATTTTGGATCTGACGTTCGTTGCCAGCACTCCCTACACTGACGACACCAACAGGACTGGCCCCGGCAAAGCTGTACGAACTACCGTTGATGCTGGTTCCGGCCGTAGCGACGGCTGCCGTGCTGGAGGAATTATTCCCCAGAACAATACTGTTGTTTGTCGTTTGACTGATATTATTTCCTATAGCAAAGGTGTTGTTGGAACTGATTGTATTGTCGTTCCCAATGGAATAGGAGCTGTTCCCGGTAACGGTACTCGGATCTCCGATAGCTCCCGATCCCGTTCCGCTGACCACATTCCCTGGGCCGATAGATATGCTGCTGGCTCCGGAAGCAGAGGCTCCGGCGCCGATAGCGACAGAACTATCCGCACTCCCATGCGCATTGGTGCCAATGGATACGGTATTGCTATCCTGCACATTATTTCCGGAATTATTGCCGATGGCCACATTATTCGATCCCGTTACATTATTCCCGGAATTATTGCCAAAAGAGGTGTTGTTGCTGCCTGCTACCGTATTGCCTGTAGAAATTCCGAAAGACGTATTGTTATTGCCGGCAACGGTGTTGCCTGCAGAATTGCCAAAGGAGGTGTTGGCACTGCCGTTTACCGTATTGCCTGTAGAAATTCCGAAAGACGTATTGGCACTGCCGGTAATGCTGCTGCCGGAGGAATTGCCAAAGGTCGTATTGGCATTGCCGCTTACATTGTTGCCGACATACGTACCGGACGCGGTGTTGCTGCTTCCTGTGACATCATTGCCCGTAAAGGTACCGGAAGACGTGTTGGCAATTCCCGTTACGGAATTTCCGCTCGCTGTCCCGGAGGCGGTATTGGCAATACCGGTCACATCATTGCCGGTCGCTGTTCCGGTGGCGGTGTTAGCCGCTCCTGCTACCGTATTTCCCGTATCCGTACCGGAAGAAGTATTAGAAAGACCGGTCACATCATTGCCGGAATCTGTTCCGGAAGCCGTATTGGAACTGCCTAGGACACTGCTGCCCGAAGACGTTCCCGAAGCCGTGTTGGAATTACCCAGTACGCCGTTACCCGTATCCGTTCCCGAAGCGGTGTTGGAATCGCCCCATACGTGATTACCCGAAGACGTACCCGATGCCGTGTTGCTATTACCCCAGACATGATTACCGGAAGAGGTCCCCGAGGCCGTATTGGAATCGCCCCATACATGGTTGCCGCTGCTGTCTCCCGCAGCCGTGTTATTATTACCCAGTACGTTGTTCCCGGATTCATTGCCGGTTACGGTGTTGTTATCGCCGCGCACCTTATTTCCTGATTCGTTGCCCGTCACGGTGTTGTTATCACCATGTACTTTATTTCCAGATTCATTGCCGGTCACGGTATTGTTATTGCCACGTACCTTATTCCCGGAATCCGTACCGGTTACCGTGTTGTTGTCTCCGCGTACCTTATTCCCGGAATCCGTACCGATTACCGTGTTGCTGTCACCATGCACTTTATTTCCGGAATTACTGCCGGACACCGTATTGAAACTGCCGTTCACGAGATTGCCGCTCTGTGCTCCAGAAGCCGTGTTCGCATCACCAGTTACAAGATTTCCCGTAGCTGTACCGGAGGCCGTATTCGCATTGCCGTTCACACCATTGCCCGTAAGCGTACCCGAAGCGGTATTGGTGTTGCCAGTTACGAAGTTGCCACTCGTATT
>NZ_FNHQ01000026.1 GCF_900103535.1 Megasphaera paucivorans
ACTATGGCAGTGCCGTAAGGAAGGTGATGTATACCACCAATGCGATAGAGAGCGTGAATTCCAGCTTCCGAAAAGTCACCAAGAAGGGCTCGTTCTCCAGCGAGGAATCTGTCTTCAAGGTTCTCTATCTCAGGGTAAAGGAACTCTATGCCAAGTGGGAAGGGCATCATATCCAGAACTGGGCGATGGTCAGAAACCAGTTGGCTATGGATGATAAGCTGCAAGCTCGTATCCTGAAATACGAGAAATTTTAAAGCCAGCAATCACTGGTAACGCATCTTCTTTTATGATACCTAAAAAAACTTACACACTTAACTTGACAAACCCTATAAAAACCCGATATTATTGTTTTTCAGATAACGGCTCTGTACGACCGGCGATTTTATAATAATTATCGATTTTCCAATTTAAACGTGCTAACGTATCTTCCATGGTTGACATGCGATTTATGAGTTTTTGCCGTTCTTCCAAAAGGATTTCTTTGCGGGCTTCCCGGGTGCAGTCGCCTTCTTGGGATAATTTTACATATTCGATAAGACTTTCTACGGATAAACCGGCACTTCGCATGCATTTAACAAATTGGACCCAGCCGCAGTCTGCTTCGGAATAATCGCGGATACCACTTTTATTGCGGGAAACGAAAGGGAGTAAGCCAATTCGTTCGTAGTAACGAAGTGTATCGGCTGTTATATTATATTTTTCACTTACTTCATGGATTTTCATAAAGGGCAGCTCCTTTTGCATACAATAAATAGAATCTTTTAACAGTGCATAAAAATTTCATATTTTCATATATAGTATTGTAATACCTGGAGTGGGCTGCATGTCAAATTTTTTTTGATAGGCAGCTTTAAATGTTTTTGAAATATCTATAAAACAGGGTATAGATCAATCATCTAAGAAGCATAGCGGCGCTATCGTTAGAATTAATTCATAATTATAAGAGGAAAACATAAAACCTTTGTTGAATAATACAAATAAATGATTGTGACAATAATGGGATTGTGTTATATTTTTATTCGGAGAAACGCAGAGGGGATGATAGGGTGAAGCAGTGGAATATAGTATTTGTATGTATCTTGGCAGTTGTTTTTTTTATGACAGGCTGTACAAATATTTTAGAACATACAGAGACGCATAAAAACAGCAGTGTTATTCGGCATGAAGAAAAGGCAGACCGGGATTTTATCGATAAAACGAAAGTCACATTTGATGGCGGGGAAGCTGTTATTGGGCTGTATGATGATACGGCAACAAGAGAGTTTATGGAATGGCAGCCCATTGTTTTTACGATGGAACATACAGATGGTATGATTCAAATGACTGGATTTCCCGAAGCGACATTTCAGAGAGACAAAGAAAAAGGATTAACTCCGCGAACCGGGGATATTGCATTGAACTTGGAAAAGAAATCGGTCATTATTTATTTGCAGGATAAAGAACATTCGGATGATTTGATACCGATTGGCCGTGTTGTTTCCGGGATAGAAGACTTATCGGCAACGAAAGGCGTTTTTCAAGCATATTTGATGCCGACGAAAAAACAAGGTAAAGCTAAATTATAAAAAGAACTGTGTGGTCATATAGATCACACAGTTCTTTTTATTGTTTATTATTCTTGTTGTTCAACGCAGGCTGCTGTGCTTTTTGAGCATCATTTTTTGCTTTTTGCTTATCTGCATCAGCGGCTTTTTTTATTCCATCTGTTTTCTTTTCTGGTTTTTCTTCTTTGGAATCTTCTTGAGGCTGAATCTTACTCATGCCGGTGGGGACATCAAAGTCTCTTGTCTTTTCATCCTCTGTAGCAACAGCCATATAATCATGCCATATTTGAGCAGGAATAGTACCGCCGTACACATCTCCCAATGTATGATTTCCCGTATCGTCGCCAATCCATACCGCAGTTACGATGTCCGGTGTATATCCGATAAACCAAGCATCCTTGTTATCATCCGTTGTCCCCGTCTTGCCGGCTGCCGGGCGCCCGATTGCCGCTGCGGTACCTGTACCATGGTCGATAACTCCTTCCAGCATGGCGGTAATTTCATAGGCTACTTTTTCGGAAATGGCTTGTGTTTTATTTTCTTTCTTATTGGTACTGTCATCTTCCAGCACATTCCCATTACGGTCTAATATTTTAATGATAGCCGTTGGTTTTACATGAACGCCTTTATTGGCAAAAGTACCGTAGGCACTGGCCATTTCCAGCGGAGTAACACCTTTGGTTAAACCACCTAATGCCATTGCATAATTGACATCATTGGTGCTGCCTTTTGTGACTAAGGTGGTAATGCCCATTTTTTCAGCATTTTCTATAATTCTTTCGGGTCCCACTTTTTCTGCGAGCTGTACGGCAATCGTATTAACGGATAATGCCAAGGCATGACTTAAGGTCATGCTGCCGCTGAATGTTTTTTCAGAGTTTTGCGGACTCCAGTTGCCATATGTAACTTTCTTATCGACCATAATTGTATCAGGCGTCATATCTCGTTGCAAGGCCGTTACATAAACAAATGGTTTAAAGGAAGATCCCGGCTGGCGTTCAGCCATACTGGCGCGATTAAAGCTGTCTTGCCCGCGGCCTCCGACCATGGCTAAAATATATCCTGTATGGGGATCGATGGAAACAATAGCACATTGCGGCTGTGTTAATCCATTGGCATCTTTGTAGTTGTCAGGAAGGGCAGTCAATGCCTTTACGGCAGCATGCTGCTTTTCCGAATCCATGGTGGTATAGATTTTCAGACCTTCTTTATATAACGCATCATCCCCGTATTTTTCAGCAACCTTTTGGGACACATAATCGATGAAATAGGATGTTTCCGGATTAAGAACAGATTGTTTTTTCTTTGCTAATTCAAGATCCGCTTTTTTTGCTTTTTCCCCATCGGCTTGACTGATGTAGCCGTATTTTACCATTTGGTCAATTACTACGCTTTGACGTTCTTTCGCGATTTCCAATTTGTTAAAAGGTGAATAATAATTAGGGCTGTTTGGTAATCCAGCCAGCATAGCGCATTGAGCTAAGGATAATTCGTTGACATCTTTCCCGAAATACGTTTTCGCTGCTGTTTGAATTCCGTAAGCTCCCTGACCAAAATAAATCTGGTTCATATACATTTCGAGAATTTCTTTTTTACTATATTTTCGTTCTATCTCCAATGCCAGCATAGCTTCTTGAATTTTACGCTTTAATGTCTGCTCCTGAGATAAAAATGCATTTTTTGCTAACTGCTGTGTTATCGTACTGCCGCCTTGGGCAATTCCATGATGTGTGACATTAGCCCATATAGCACGGAAAATACCGCGCGGGTCGATACCGATGTGATCGTAAAAACGATTATCTTCCGCGGCAATAAAAGCATTCTGCAGATTTTGTGGGACTTTGTTGATATCAATGGGAATACGGTTTTGGTCGGAATGCAGCGTCGTAATTAGACGTCCGTGGATATCAAACACCTGAGAGGAAGCAGCCGGCCTCATATTATTACTGACAGGCGGCAGACTTTGGTAGGCAGCAAAAATATACCCAAATCCCAGCCCTGCGGAGACGACAACCAATAAAATTATTATAATTCGAAAAAATTTGAAAGGACCTTGCTTTTTTACATGCTTAGCCCTGCGTCTGGGTGTATACATAAATCCTCCTAAAAATTTCAATGCTGGGGGCACTGAAGTTTAGCAACTCATCATAAATCAGGTTTTACTAATTCCTTATTATAACACAATTAAGCCTATCCTCATATGAGTAAAAAGTAAGAATTCCGAAAAATAAAATACCTAAGTACAAAGAATATAAAGTATAATTTACAACTAAAAATCATAGCAATAGAATATACTATATTGAAAAGTAATACAACAAATATATTGACATACTGCAACTAATAGTGTACGATAATTACGAAAAATAGTTAATTAGCATACACAAAATTAACCGGGAGGTATGGATATGGACAGAGAAAAAGCATTTGTATTATGGTTTGACGAACTTCGCCGCAAAGACGTTGATCTTGTAGGTGGTAAATCTTCTTCTTTAGGAGAATTGACTTCCAGCACCGATGTTCCAGTTCCTTATGGTTTTGCTACGACAGCTGCAGGGTATAGATATTTTATGAAGGAAACCGGTCTTGATCATACGATCAAGGAACTTTTGACTGGCCTGACCGATGTAGAAGATCCGGTACAGCTCCGCAATGTTACAGCGGCTGTGCGTAAAGCCATATGTGATGTTGAAATGCCGGTTTCTTTGGCAGAAGATATTCGCCGCGGGTATATTGAATTAGGTGAAAAAGTCGGAGAATCAGATCCATTTGTTGCTGTTCGTTCCAGCGCTACAGCCGAAGATTTACCGGATGCCAGTTTTGCCGGGCAGCAGGATACCTATCTGAATGTTAAGGGAGCAGATATGGTTATTCAAAAGGTTAAAGAATGTTATGCGTCTACTTTTACGGACCGGGCGACTTATTATCGTACCAAAAAAGGATTTGATCATCTTCAAGTTGCGCTGAGTGCAGCTGTTCAAATGATGGTATTTTCCAAAGCTGCCGGGGTTATGTTTACCGTCGATTTAGTGACAGGGGATGATTCCAGTATTACTATTGAAGGAGCCTGGGGCTTGGGGGAATATGTAGTGCAGGGAACGGTTACGCCGGATAATTTCAAAATCCGCAAATCCGACTTGAATATTCTTTCTAAAATGATTAATACAAAACCGGTCATGCTCGTACGTAAACCGGATGGAGATTGCGAAGAACAAAAAGTTCCGGAAAATAAGATGAAGGCACAGGTTATTTCCGATGAACAAGTAAAAGAATTAGCAAAATATGCAATAGCTATTGAAAAGCACTATGGCTGTTATATGGATATGGAATGGGGAATTGATGAACGGACTGATAAAATTTGGCTGCTTCAGGCTCGGCCGGAAACAGTCTGGTCAAAGCGGAATAAGGAAAAAAAGGTACAGACAGAAAGCGAGGCATCTACACCTATGACCACCGATCGCGTAGTAGTAGTAAAAGGGCTGCCGGCCAGCCCGGGACGTATTGCCGGCAAAGCGCATGTTATTCTGGATCCGGCTCAGATCGAGGAATTTAAGGATGGAGAAATTTTAGTTACGACTATGACGGCTCCGGACTGGGTTCCGGCTATGAAAAAGGCGAAAGCGATTGTAACCGATGCAGGTGGCATGACCTGCCATGCTTCGATTGTCAGTCGTGAATTGGGGATTCCTTGCATTGTAGGCACGAAGAGCCGCAGCCAGGAAGCTACGACGACGATTACAAACGGTATGGAAATCACAGTGGATGCGACGAACGGCATTGTCTATGAAGGGCTTGTAGCAGATATTGTAAAACCAGCAGAAGCGCCGCAGGCGGCAGGAAGTGCTGCAGTTGCAGTAGAAAGCGCCCCGATAACGGGGACGAAGATTTACATGAATCTGGGGAATCCGGATCTGGCCGAAAAATACGGCGTGCTTCCCTGTGATGGGATTGGATTGATGCGGGAAGAATTTATCTGGACAACGTTTATCCATGAACATCCGTTATATTTGATTGAAATAGGTCATCCCGAACGGGTAGTAGATCAATTGGCCGATGGCATACGGAAAGTATGCCAAGCCTTGTCACCGCGGCCGGTAACATTGCGTTTCAGCGATTTCAAATCGAGCGAATACCGCAATCTGAAAGGCGGCGATAAATATGAACCGGAAGAAAGCAGTGCACTGCTGGGCTGGCGGGGTGCATCGCGGTATTACGATCCTAAATACATAGAAGCTTTTAAATTGGAAATAAAAGCGGTGCAGAAAGTACGGGAAGAATATGGGTATAAGAACCTGCATGTCATGATTCCCTTCTGCCGAAGAGTAGATGAAATGGCGCAGATCGTTGCCTTGATGGCTCAGGAAGGACTGCGGCGGGGACCGGACTTTAAAGTATGGCTTATGGCAGAAATTCCATCGAATATTATTTTAGCAGATCAGTTTAATGAATTTGTCGATGGGTATTCGATCGGATCCAATGATTTGACGATGTTGATCATGGGTTGTGACCGTGATAATGATACGGTAGCACCGTTATTTGATGAACGGAATCTGGCAGTGAAGAGAGCGATACGTCATCTTATTGCCGTTGCGCATAAAGATGGCCGGACCGTATCGATCTGCGGGCAGGCACCGAGCGTATATCCGGATTTCACCGAATTTTTGGTGAAGAGCGGGATAGATTCTATTTCGGTAAATCCGGATGCCGTAGCAGCAACGAAAAAACTAGTTGCTCATGTAGAACAACGCATTATGATGGATGCGCTGACAGGAAAAGGACGTGCTGATACAGAAGATTATACTTGGTAAGATATATATGGCAGGGATCACACCAAAAGTACAGGTATGTCTTTTGGTGTGACCTTTTTCTATGTGTACCCAGTTTATTTGAATTAGAAACTTTATCAGACAAATGGAGGTGAATGGTGACATGTTATCGGAACGTCAGGAAACTATTCTGAATATTGTTAAACAGCATAGTCCGATTACGGGTGAACACATTGCCGGTCATTTGCATGTAACACGAGCTGCACTTAGATCTGATCTGGCAATTTTAACAATGTTGGGATTGATCGATGCGCGGCCTAAATTAGGATATTTTTTTACGGGCAATAAAGAAAAAGACTTGTTGTCTAGACTTATCGCCAATATTCTTGTGGATACTTCTTTATCGCAGCCGGTTGTGGTTGGGGAGCATACTAGTGCGTATGATGCGGTTATTGCTATGTTTACGGAAGATGTAGGCACTGTTTTTGTTGGGACGGATAGTATTTTAGCAGGAGTTGTATCACGGAAAGATTTGCTGAAGGCAGCTATGGGAAATAATGATTTGCGTTCACTGCCTGTTCGTATGGTCATGACACCTGTTAGTAAGTTGATTTATGTGGAATCGGGGGAAACTGCCTTGGTGGCGGCACAGCGTATGATTGAATATGAGATTGATTGTCTTCCCGTTGTTTCAGTTAAAACAACAGGAGAGGGAGTCGATAAAAAAGAATTGCAAATTATAGGAAGAATTTCTAAAACGAACATCACGCATTTATTTGTAGAATGCGGCATGGGAAGGAGATCTTAATGGAAACGCCAATTATTTATGCCTTGTCCGATTCATTAGGAGAAACGGCAGAACGGGTTGCGAGAGCAGCAGCCAGTCAATATGATCAAGAAGAATTTCAAATTATTCGTGTACCCTATATTCGTTCAGAACAGCAAATTGAAGATATTGTACAAGAAGCAGAGAAAAACCATGCGATGCTTTGTTATACGATTATTTCTCCTGTTCTGAGACACAAGCTAAAGGAATTAACAAAGCTGGCGAATGTTACGGTAGTCGATATTATCGGGCCTATGCTGCAGGGAGTCAGTGAAATTACGAAAACGGAACCAACCATGAAACCGGGGATGATTCATCGGTTGGATGAGGAATATTTCAAACGAGTCGAAGCAATCGAATTTGCTGTAAAATATGATGATGGTAAAAACCCGCTGGGCTTTCTTAAAGCAGATATCGTTATTGTAGGTGTTTCACGTACATCGAAAACACCGCTTTCTATGTATTTAGCACATAAGCGGATTAAAGCTGCAAATCTTCCGCTGGTGCCGGAGGTAAATTTGCCATCTGAATTATTTGAAATTCCCCCATATAAAATCGTAGGATTGATTATTGATCCGTTTAAACTGAATTTTATCCGTTCGGAGCGATTGCGGGCGATGGGGTTGGATGCCAATGCCAATTATGCGAATATTGAACGTATCAATGAAGAATTAGAATATGCCCGCGGGGTTATGCGGCGTATTCATTGTCCGATTATTGATGTATCTTCTAAAGCAATTGAAGAAACGGCAAATCTTATTCTTGATATTGTGAAGCGCAATGCGGAAATATATCCGGAAGATTAATTAAAAAAGGGTATAAAAAAAGATGATTCGTGAGAATCATCTTTTTTTATAATGGATTAAATGTCACGCTGAACGTTACCGGAACGCAGGCAACGGGTGCAAACGTTGACACGTTTTACTTCACCGTTTACGATAGCGCGTACTCTCTGGATATTCGGCTTCCAAGTTCTCTTAGTTTTCAAGTGGGAGTGGCTGACATTCATGCCGCTGACGATACCTTTTCCGCAAATTTCACAATAATTTGCCATTCGTTACACCTCCTTGCACTTACGCAGTACAACATAAGAATTCTATCATAAAATACAGGTAAAATCAAGATAAAATTACTAAATAGTCTACAAAATATGATACAATAAATATAAATAAATTTCAAGGAGAATCTAATGGATTTTTCAATTCGTGAAATCAAAGGAATAGGACTGCGTAAAGAAAAACTTTTTGCTCGTCTTGGAATAATGACAATTGCTGATTTATTGCAATATTTTCCGC
The DNA here is from genome assembly GCF_900103535.1 of Megasphaera paucivorans. Lineage (GTDB taxonomy): Bacteria > Bacillota > Negativicutes > Veillonellales > Megasphaeraceae > Megasphaera_A > Megasphaera_A paucivorans. The sequence continues at coordinate 8,429 of NZ_FNHQ01000026.1, forward strand.
GTGAATATGAAGATAGAAATCATGTACTGCCTATCGGGCAAGTTGAAATTCCATCGGACACCCCCGTACTTATTTGCGGGAAAGTAGGGACGATCCAGGAGGTCCGGCCGCGAAGATCGATGACGATACTTAAAGTAGTTATATCCGATAACAGTGGATCGGCGGAATTGATTTGGTTTAACCAGCCATATAGAAAACGTTTTTTTTCAAAGGGCCAGATCCTATCTGCTTTCGGAAAAATGGAATGGGCGTATGGCCATCGGCAGATGAATGCGCCGGAAGTGGAGAATGGTCTTGTGCAGCCGGGGGGATTCGTTCCGGTGTATGGCTTGACAGAGGGTTTATATCAAGCAGATGTGCGGAATGCAATGCGGGAAGCATTACATTTTGCCGCAGAACATGGAGACGTTTTACCTGACAGCATACCGACAGATGAATACGCGCAATATAGGTATATGCCGAATTTAGCGGCTTATGAAAATATGCACTTTCCCCAGCATATGAAGCAGCAGGAACAGGCACGGAAGCAATTGGCCTTTGCCGAATTATTTGATATGCAATTAGGACTTTTACTGCGCCGGCAGCATGCCCGTATGGCTGCGGGAATCAAATGCGGACCTAATGGCAGCTTGCTGAGACAGCTTGTTCATCAGCTGCCGTTTACCTTGACGAAAGGACAAATAAAAGCATTCCTTGATATACAAAATGACATGGAAGGAGAGGTTCCCATGCAGCGTCTTATTCAGGGCGATGTAGGTTCGGGAAAAACAGTGGTAGCAGCGATGGCTTTGGCAAAAATTGTAGAAAACGGGTATCAAGGAGCTCTTATGGCACCGACAGAAATTCTTGCGGTGCAGCATTATGAAGAATTCTGCAGACTGTTCAAAGGATGTCCCCTGCGAGTGGCGCTTCTGACAGGACGGACAACGGGGAAAGAACGGGCCGTTATTCTGCAGGAGTTAAAAGAGGGAACCGTGCAGATCCTCATTGGAACACATGCGTTGATCCAAGAAGATGTAGATTTTTTTGATTTAGGACTGGTTGTAACGGATGAACAGCATCGCTTTGGTGTCAAGCAGCGAGCAGCACTGCAGAACAAAGGCCGTTCGCCGCATACGTTGTATATGACCGCTACGCCGATTCCCCGTACCCTGACATTATCTATATATGGTGATTTAGATGTTTCTTCTATTCATGAGATGCCGCCGGGACGGAAAATTGTTAAGACCTATGCTGTAGGGGAGGCCATGCGTAAGCGGATATATCGGTTTTTGGAAAAGAATATGGCACAAGGACGACAATGTTATATCGTTTGTCCGCTGGTAGAAGAATCAGAAACGGTTGATCTGCAGGCGGCAACTGCATTATATGAACAGCTTCGCACTACCGTATTTTCTAACCGCAGCTGCGGTCTTGTTCATGGACGCATGAGTGGAAAAGATAAGGAAGCGGTTATGGAAGCATTTCAAAAAGGAGATATACAATTACTGGTAGCGACAAGCGTTATTGAAGTAGGTGTTAATGTACCCAATGCCGCTGTTATTTTAGTTGATGGAGCGGAACGCTTTGGCTTGGCACAGCTGCATCAGCTGCGGGGACGTGTCGGCAGAAGCAATATTCAATCATATTGTATTCTTTTATCGGCAAAGGGCAGCGAAGAAACAAAACAGAGACTGCATTGGATGGAAACCATCCATGATGGATTTATTCTTGCTGAAAAAGATTTGCTTTTACGCGGGTCAGGTCATTTATTTGGCTATGTACAGCATGGTCTGCCGGATTTAAAGGCCGCGGATATTATACGTGATGTATCTATTCTGATGAACGCCAGAGAGAGTGCAGCGGCTTTTTTACAAAGCCCCGTAGATGAAGAATATGTCTTGCGTATCCTGAAGCGGCGCTTTGGACGGCATTTCGACGGGCTGTTAAATAATTAGATTTAAATATGTACAGAATGCGAGTTATCAGTTATAATAAGGGATAAAGCTTTTGGCTTAAAGGTTTTATTGTATTTTTTAACAGGTGGTGCAAACATGAGATCTGATAAATTTGGTATGAAGGGTTTAACGTTTGATGATGTGTTGTTGGTGCCGGCAAAATCCGATGTTTTGCCGAAGAAAGTAGATGTATCGACAAATCTGACACGGGATATAAAGCTGAATATCCCAATCATGAGTTCTGGCATGGATACAGTTACGGAGGCGCCCATGGCGATTGCTGTTGCTCGCGAAGGCGGTATTGGCGTTATTCATAAAAATATGCCGATTGCTGTTCAAGCCAGAGAAGTAGATAAGGTTAAGAGGTCAGAACACGGCATCATTATCGATCCGATTTTCCTTCACCCGGATAATTTATTAGCAGACGCGAATGAATTGATGGGTAAATACCGTATTTCCGGTGTTCCTATTACGGTGGATGGAAAGCTCGTCGGTATCATTACCAATAGAGATATGCGTTTTGAAGAAGATATGAGTCTGCGTATCGGTGATATTATGACCAGAGAAAATCTGGTTACAGCTCCCGTTGGAACATCACTGGAAGAAGCAAAGGCAATTTTGCGCAGTCATCGTATAGAAAAATTACCGCTTGTAGATCAAGAAGGTAATCTGCAAGGGCTTATTACTATTAAAGATATTGAAAAAGCACACAAATATCCTAATTCTGCTAAAGATTCCAATGGGCGGCTTCTGGTTGCGGCAGCCGTTGGTGTAACCCATGATATGACAGACCGTATTGATGCACTTGTAGCGGCGAAAGTGGATGTCGTTGTCATTGATACCGCACATGGACACTCTGAAGGGGTACTGAATACGGTAAAGGAAATTAAAAAAATGTATCCGCATCTGCCGATTATCGCGGGGAATGTGGCTACTGGGGAAGGTGCGGAAGCACTGATTCAATGTGGTGTTGATGCGGTTAAAGTTGGTATTGGGCCGGGATCTATTTGTACGACACGGATTATTGCCGGCATTGGGGTACCGCAGATTACGGCAGTCTATGAATGTGCTAAGGTTGCCCGCCGCTATAACATTCCTATTATTGCTGATGGTGGTATAAAATATTCCGGTGACATGGCAAAAGCTCTTGCAGCCGGTGGTAATGTCGTTATGCTGGGCAATCTTTTGGCGGGAACGGAAGAAAGTCCGGGAGAAACCGTTATTTATCAAGGACGCAGCTATAAAGTCTATCGCGGCATGGGTTCGTTGGGTGCGATGGAACATGGCAGTAAAGATCGGTATTTTCAGGAAGATGCTAAAAAGCTTGTTCCTGAAGGAATTGAAGGCCGAGTTCCTTATAAAGGCTCTGCAGCAGATACGATATTCCAGATGGTTGGCGGCTTGAAAGCCAGCATGGGGTATTGCGGCTGTCATAATATTGCGGAAATGATCGAAAATACTCGTTTTATCCAAATTACCAGTGCAGGCTTGAAGGAAAGTCATCCGCATGATATCAGCATTACTAAAGAAGCACCAAACTATAGCGTGAATTAATAAAGGTAAGGCGGAGGGTCGATTTGGCTAGTAAAATTGAGATTTTATCCATTCCTATTTGGAACGTGACGATGGATGAGACAAAGAATTTTGTCTTTCAATGCATACAGGAGAATCGCGCGGCGATTATTGCTACAGCTAACGCTGAAATGGTTATGAAAGCGCAGACCGATAATGAGCTGGCGCATGTATTGCAGAATGCAGATATGGTTATTCCTGATGGTGCTGGCGTGCTTTGGGCGGCAGAACAACAGGGTGATAAATTCAAGGAGCGTGTTGCCGGGTTTGATTTGGCCTGCCGGCTGCTGCAGGAAGCGGCTGTCAGACAGACAGCCGTCTATCTTTTTGGCGGAGCGGAAGGGGTTGCGTATGCGGCTGTTGAAAAATGCAGTGAAACTTTCGGCAAAATAAATGTTGTTGGTATACGATCCGGTTTTTTTACAGAGGAAGAAGAAAAACAAATTATACAGGATATACGGGAAAGCGGTACAAAAATTTTATTTGTTGCGCTGGGTGTTCCTAAACAGGAAAAGTGGATTTATCAACATCTTTCTGAATTGGGAAATTGTGTTTGTGTAGGCGTAGGCGGGACCTTTGATGTGCTGGCTGGAAACTCTTGCCGGGCACCGCAGTGGATGCAGCGGAACCGTTTAGAATGGCTATATAGGCTATGTAAAGAACCGACCCGTTTTAAGCGGATGTTGGCCTTGCCGAAATTTGTGGCAGCTGTCCGATTTAACAAAAATACACATAAGAACTAGGGGTGATTTTTTGAATAAACCGCTCGTTGTACAAGATGGTTATGTGTTTATATTAGGGGCAGTGATACTGGCGGTACTTGCCGAGTTATTTTTAAACGTGTATATTGCTGTGATACCAGCTCTTTTTGCCCTGTACTTCGTTTATTTTTTTCGTAACCCACACCGGACGATTCCAAAGGATGAATCAGTATTAGTGGCACCGGCGGATGGAAAGGTCATGGGCATAGAAACGGTATATGAAGACACATATTTGAACCAAGAGTGCAAAAAAATAATTATTTTTTTATCTATTTTTGATGCGCATGTTAATCGGGCTCCTTTAGCAGGAACCATTAAATTCCAACAATATACGTGCGGACGATTTAGACCGGCTTATAAAGACGGAGTCGGTTTTGAAAATGAACGCTATTCTATTGGCATTGATAACGGAAATACACACATTCTGGTTACTACCATTGCCGGCGTTTTGGCGCGCCGTATCGTATCATGGGTTACGTTAGGCGACGAGTTGCTTCACGGACAATTGTATGGCATGGTGAAATTTGGATCCTGTGCAGAAGTGTATGTTCAAGATAATGTGGAAATAACCGTACAAAAAGGTGATCGCGTCCGCGGTGGCGAGACCATTATAGGGAGGATTAAGAAATGAAATCTTTAATACCGAATGCTTTTACGTCTGGTAATTTGGGATTTGGTGTGTTAAGTATAATTTTAACTGCACAAGGTGACTTAAAACTGGCGGCTTTTTGTATACTGGGATCCCTGTTTTGCGATGCGATGGATGGTCGTTCTGCTCGAGCGTTGGGAGTCAGTGGTGAATTTGGTAAGGAATTGGATTCTTTGGCGGATGTGGTTTCTTTCGGCACGGCATCAGCTTTTTTGATTTACACGGCTGCTTTGCATGAATTAGGCTGGATCGGTGTCATTCCGGCGATCTTTTATGCTGTATGCGGCGGTCTGCGTTTAGCACGCTTTAATCTTAATACGACTGTAGTACATGGCTATTTTATGGGGATGCCTATACCCAATGGCGGCTGCCTGATTGCAACCTATGTTATTTCTGGCGTGCATCTTCCGGCAGCTTTAATAGCCGTACTTGTATTCCTTGTAGGGTACGATCTTGTCAGTAAAGTACATCATCCTGATTTTAAGGGGAAAAGTGCCGATGTACTGCATAAGTCCGCGCTGGTGATCGCTGTGGTATTGGGTATGGCAGCGATGTATACAGCTGGCTGGCAGCTTGTTTTTTGTATGCCTTTTGCTTTATACATCGTGTTTGGACTTATTAATACATCAATGAATGGATTTGCCAAATAAACTGATGGTGGAGATATTATAGTATGGAACATCTTTTGGATATCATCATGATACCCATCCAAGTAGTCATTGTGTTTTTTTCATTGTACTACTTTGTTCTGGCCATATTCGGCCTCATGAAAAAAAAAGAAAAGATTACCGTACCGCCGAAAAATTCCTTTGCGGCTGTTATATGTGCTCACAATGAAGCGTGTGTCATAGGTCCTCTTATCGACAATCTAAAGGAACTCCGGTATCCGAAAGACTTATTGGATATTTATGTGGTAGCCGATAATTGCAGTGATAATACAGCTGCTATCTGCCGCGAACGGGGCGCGATTGTGTACACGCGGGTTAATAAGGAACAGGTGGGTAAAGGATATGCGATGGACTGGATGTTTGATCAGCTGTTAAAGCAGGAAAAGCAGTATGATGCGTTTGTTGTTTTTGATGCAGATAATCTAGTTCATCCAGATTTTTTGCGGGAAATGAATAACCATTTATGTAAGGGTGAAAAGGTTATCCAAGGGTATATGGATGCTAAAAACCCAACAGATACATGGATTTCAGGAACTTTTTCCATTGCATTCTGGCTCATTAATCATATGTGGCATTTAGCAAAATATAATATTGGATTATCTACGGCTTTGGGCGGTACAGGCATGTGTATTGCAACGGAAATTGTGCGCAAGTATGGCTGGGGCTGTGACTGCTTGACCGAAGATATGGAATTTTCTATGAAGGTACTGTTGGAGGGCGTACGTACGACTTGGGCTCATGATGCGATTATCTATGATGAAAAAGCACTAGGCTTTATGCAGTCCTGCAAACAGCGTAAAAGATGGGCTCAGGGGCAGTTTGACTGCGGAGAACGATTTATTCCCAAACTGTTTGCCCGCGGCATAAAAACGGGGAATATCCGTATGCTTGACGGCATTATTACGTTATCGCAGCCATTTTTTATGCTCTTGTCTACATTTTATGTTTTCATGACGTATATTAATGCATATATTCCATGTTACACGAATATACTATATCAGATTGTGCCTATCCAGATATGGACGATTATAGGTGTGGGACAATATTTGATTCCGATTATTGTGCTGCTGCAGATAAAAGTTCCTAAGAAGGCTTGGCTTTATCTGATTGTTTATCCGCTTTTTATGTACAGTTGGATTCCAGTGACATTTCTTGGCTTTAGAGACCGTCATAAAAAAGAATGGAGTCATACAAAACATATCCGGTCCATGGCATTTGAAGATGCGCAGGTAACTCGTAAAAACTTTAAAAAATAAGGAGATTAAGGTATATGCATATCCTTTTGACTAATGATGACGGTTTACGGGCCAAGGGAATCCAAATCCTGAAAACGGAGATGGCTGCCTATGCCGATCGCGTTACTGTTGTTGCGCCCAGCGGAGAACGAAGCGCAGCTTCGCATTCGTTGACGATTCATAGGGCGTTGTATTGCAGAGAACTTCCGCAAAAGGATAATGTGCGGGAAATTCTTGTTTCAGGTACACCTGTCGATTGTGTGAAGATGGCTGTTGAATACTTTTTAGCAGAACATAAACCGGATTTGATTATTTCCGGTATTAATAACGGCTATAATCTTGGCAGTGACGTGCTGTATTCAGGGACGGTTGCTGCGGCTATGGAAGGACCGTATTATCACATTCCTTCAATGGCAGTTTCTATGGCCCGCATGGATGAAGAACGAGCCGAAGAAACTGCCCGGTTAGCAAAAGATATTGTAAAGAAACTTTTTGTTGATCGGCAATATCAAGGAGTTTTAAACGTAAATATACCGCCGCAGGGGGAAATATCCTTGGAAAATGCGGAAGTCGTTCCCCAGACCGTGCAGATATATCATAATGTTATTGCTGAACGCGAAGATATTGATGGCAGTCGCTGTTATCGTATTCTGGGGGATATCGATATGGATTCGGCTCCTGATGACAGCGATGTGTCGTGCATTAAGAGAAAACATATTGCATTGACCCCTTTGCACTGGCGTCAGACCGCGTTTGATAAAATGACAGATGTTAAAAATATTTTGTAATACCTTTAAAAAATTAGGTTACAATATTTAATTATTCATATTATAATTAATAATAATCAAATATAAAGTGGATGAAACATATGGGAGAAGATATATTTCTACCGAAGGAGTTAAACTCTCAGGTGCTTCCTAGGAAGCGGAACCGTATGCGGACACGACTCTGGAGAGTCCCTTATGGGCGCCGAAGGTGCACGGAATTATTATATTCTTTATCTCTCAGGCAAAAGGACAGAGCAATCAACCTTATTTCTAATACATATAGGGATGTTTAGGCCTATCTTCAGAGTATATTTGAAGAAGAGGTCTTATTTTTTTTACCTATATTTAGAAAAGGAGAGTTACGCATGAATCTGGAAGTACTGAATATGATCGACAATTTTGTATGGGGACCGCCATTATTGGTTTTGCTGGTTGGAACAGGAATATGGTTGTCTGTTCGACTGCATTTTTTACAGGTATTTAAATTACCGAAAGCACTGCATTTGATTTTTTCTGCTAAAAACAAAGGAGAAGGCGATATTGATAGTTTCAAAGCGCTGTGTACTGCGTTGGCGGCTACTGTGGGGACTGGCAATATCGTGGGGGTAGCGACAGCGATTCATGCCGGTGGACCGGGTGCTTTATTTTGGATGTGGATGGCTGCTTTCTTCGGAATGGCTACTAAATATGCCGAAGGGTTGCTTGCCGTTAAATATCGTACATTTGATGCAAATGGAAATATCGCCGGCGGACCTATGTTTTATATAGAACGAGGTCTTGGAAAAAAATATAAACCATTAGCTATTTTTTTGCTGTTGCGGGAGTATTAGTAGCTTTTTTTGGCATTGGGACTTTTGCACAGGTAAATTCTATTGTAGAAATTACACAGCTTACGTTAGGCGTTCCCGTTATGTGGACGGCTGTTATTCTAACTGGCATTGTAGCCGCCGTTACGATCGGAGGATTGCAATCTATTGCCCGAACAGCAGAAAAAATTGTTCCGGCTATGGCAATTATCTATTGTGCCAGTACGTTAGGATTCCTTATCATCTTCTACGATAAAATCCCGGCAGCTATTATTGAAATCATGACGGATGCATTTACGCCTACTGCAGCTACCGGCGGCTTTTTGGGAGCGACAGTAATGGTAGCTATGCGAAATGGGATTGCCCGAGGAGTATTTTCCAATGAATCTGGATTAGGCAGTGCACCGATTGTTGCGGCAGCGGCTAAAACCAAGTGGCCGGCTGAACAAGGTCTTATTTCGATGACAGGGACCTTTATAGATACTATTATTATTTGTACGATGACGGGACTGGTTCTTGTGGTCAGCGGTCTCTGGAACGGAGACATGAACGGAGCAACGTTAACGCAAGGAGCGTTTCTTCAGGCTTTTCCGAATTTCGGCAGCATGATGCTGATGGTTGGGTTGGTATTGTTTGCTTTTACAACAATTCTTGGCTGGAATTATTATGGTGAACGCTGCTGCGAATATTTGGTTGGAGTTAAGGGGATTATGCCATACCGTATTATTTTTATTATGTTAGTTGCCTGCGGTGCTTTTTTGAAATTGGAAGCGATATGGGTGCTTGCCGATATAGTTAATGGTCTTATGGCGATACCTAACTTAATTGCACTTCTCGGGTTAAGTGGTGTCGTCGTAAGTGAAACAAAAGCGTATTATGCCCATTTAAAAGAAGAAAAAATGCAGACGCGCGTAACAGGTCGAATATCAGAAACCTTTAAAGAGTAACTGTATAAGGGAGTCGGTTATAAAAATCGACTCCCCTTCAAAAAAACTTGACGAATGGGATACAGTATGGTATCATATTTTTTGTACTCAGGAAAACAATATATGCCGGAGTGGCGGAATGGCAGACGCACCTGACTCAAAATCAGGCGGGTAACACCGTGTGGGTTCAAGTCCCACCCCCGGCACCAACATAAATAAAGGACATTCCAATCGGAATGTCCTTTATTTATGTAATTGTTTTATACTGTGTATAGGAACAGCTATAAAGGCGTACTTAAAACTAAGTCTGGTACATAGTAATCACCGCTGTATTTAGTATAGCGTGCGTTATACAATAGTGTTTGTTATTGCATGCTTCGATGGGAAGGATAGAAGGAAAATTTAACATTTTTTAGATGCGTATGCAGAAGTGAGTATAGTATAATATAGATAATAAATACATGGTTTCATTAAAATACGAAAAAGGACTAAAAGCATATGAACAAAATTATATTTTTTCTTCCGTATTTAGACATGGAAAAAGTTGTTATGCGTACTTTTGTGGAACAAAATCAAAGTGATACGGAATGGCAACTTGAAACTATATTAAAGCTGGGGACACAACAATTAGATAAGGTCACTATCCAGGGGGATGTAGTGATTGCCAGAGGCGGCACGTATCGAAAGTTAAAGAAGTGTCTGCATACAGCACCTGTCACCGAATTGTTGATTAGTGGATATGATATTATGCGCACCGTGTTAGCGTGTAAGAAAAAGTTTAATACGAATCGCATTGCTTTTTTAGGTACTCGGAGTATGGTGTATGGAGCCCAAAATATTTCTCAAATTATTCCTGTACAAGTTATTGCTAAAGAGGTATATGAGGAAAATGAAACGAGAAATTCCTTAATCGCATTACAAAATCAAGGGATTGATACAATGATCGGCGGGGTTACATCGACACGGATCGCAGCAGAACTTGGGATGAATGCGTTGCGTATTGATTCTGGACAGGAAGCTATTTATCAAGCAATTGCAGAAGCCAAGCAAATGTTTAAAATTTATCAGCAAGAACGAGAACGCACAGAAATATTTCGTACGATTTTGGATTATACCAGTGATGGAATCGTTGCGATTAATACAGACAACAGAATTCTGCTTATCAATCATGAAGCTTCAAATATTACCGGTATTTCCTCGCAAGTAACAGGACGGCGCATTGAGACCGTTTTACCGCAAATTAAACTGCAAAATACGTTAGGCAAGAGGCAGCCGGCATTCAATGAAATTATTCAGTTAAATGATCAGGATATTACAATGAATAGCATACCCATGCAGGTTGAAAATCAACCTATAGGAGCAATTGCTACCTTTCAGCCTATTTTAAAAGTACAAAATCTGGGGAATGAAATACGCCGTAAAAAAAGTAAACGCGGCCATGTGGCAAAATTTACTTTTGATGATATATTAGGGAATAGTGTTTCTATTAGGCAAACCATTCACCTGGCTAAACAATATAGCAAAACAGATGCTAATATTTTAATTACGGGGGAAACGGGAACGGGGAAAGAATTATTTGCACAGAGTATCCATAATGCAAGCAACCGGTTTCGAGAACCTTTTGTGGCGCTGAATTGCGCTGTCCTTTCGGAAAATTTGCTGGAAAGTGAATTATTCGGCTATGTGGAAGGAGCATTTACCGATGCTCGTAAAGGTGGGAAGAGCGGTCTGTTTGAAGCGGCGCATAATGGCACGTTATTTTTGGATGAGATTTCTGAAATTTCACCACGGATGCAGGGGATTTTATTACGTGTTTTACAAGAACATGAAATTATGCGTGTGGGCGATGACCGGATTATACCTGTAAATGTGCGGATTATCGTTGCGACAAATCGCAAATTGCTGCAAATGAGCCAAAACGGTGAATTTCGTCTCGACTTGTATTATCGCTTAGATACGCTGCATTTAATGCTGCCGCCATTGAGAGAAAGAAATCAGGATGTGCTGATTATTTTTTGCCATTTTCTTAAAGTGATTTATAACAAAAAAGGAATTATATGGAAAGGTATGACGTATGAGGCTGAAAAATGCTTACTAGCTGAAAGATGGCCGGGGAATATTCGTGAATTATATAATATAGCAGAACGTGTAGCTGTCTTTACAAAGGGAGAAAAACTGGATGTAGATGATTTAAATGTGGCGTTAAGAGGCAGAGGTGATTTTTCACCGATTCCAGCTCAAAAAATAACGGAAGGTATTGAGGAACATATATCGGATATCGATGACAGGACATTGCGGGCGGCTTTGGAACAAACACATTATCATTACGGCAAGACGGCGGTTTTACTAGGTATTAGCAGAACTACGCTATGGCGGCGCCTGCGCTGCTTGAAAAACAATACATAGGTGCTGCGGGAGATACAATATATGTAAAAGCATCTTAGCGATTGAAAATGATTCACTATATGCAAGAGGAACGTAGTATTTTCGGCTGCTGTATCTTTTCAATATATTGAAACAGTATTAATGACGAGTAGTATTAAGTAATAGTTATATATATAAATATACAAATAAATTTTTAATGTTTTTGTGTAATAAAACGATTATAACTTACAAAAAATAAAGTTATTATTCTGATTTTTTATTTATTATGATATAATGAAGTCATTCAGAAAGGAGCTGAGAGTGTGGAAGAGATTTTTAAGCGAATGAGTGTTAGATCCTATGAAGATACTCCTGTTGAAGATGAAAAAATAGAAAAATTATTACGGGCAGCGATGGCAGCACCTTCAGACGGTAATCAACAACCGTGGGAATTTTATGTTGTCAGGGACCGAAGAGTATTGGAAGGATTGGCACAGTGCAGCCCGTATGCAAATTGTGCTCGCAATGCTCCTGTGGCGATCGTAGCCTGTTATAGTGAAAAAAAACTGCGGTTTAAGTCTTTTGCTGATATTGACATGAGTGCAGCCGTCGAAAACATTTTATTGGAAGCCGTACATTTAGGATTGGGTGCTGTATGGCTGGGGGTTTCTCCTATACGGATGCGCATGCAGTTTGTTAAACGTCTGATGGGCATTCCTGAAGAATTGCAGCCATTTGCTATTATTCCTTTTGGGTATGCAAAAAATGTAAAAGATCCCCGTTTAAAGGAAGATCGCTTTGATCCGACACGAATTCACTATTTATAAGCAATGTGGAGCTCTTGTAATCAATGCAGGAGCTTTCTTACTGTAATGTAACTGGTTTTGATTTGTATTTTATTGGAAAACGAATTTCCCAGGAAGTTTTAGATAATAGGATGATTGCAGACTGCATGACTGGTATGCAGTATAAAGAATGGAGGAATTACGATGTTCAATATTGGCATGAGTGAATTGATATTAATTTTAGTCATTGCATTAATTGTATTTGGCCCGGGAAAACTGCCTGAAGTAAGTAAAGCATTGGGAAAAAGCTTGCAGGAATTTCGCAAGGCGTCCAGTGAAGTGACGGAAGATGTAAAAAAGCAAACTATTGATGTAGAAAAAGTGGTAGAACAAAAAGAAACATCATCAGAAACTATATCTAAAGATAAGCAGTGAGGTAGATAGCATGAGTCAATCCCCCGAAGAAAATCAAGAAGTTTTGCAGGATGGGGAAGAAACGATGTCTCTTGTCAGTCATTTACAGGAATTTCGCCGACGGATTATCATTTGTATTGCTGCATTGTTTATTGCTAGTTCTGTCAGCTATATATATGCGGAAGAATTGATAAAAATAATTTCCAGGCCTGTGGGAATGCTTTATTTTATGAATCCGGCGGAGGTGTTTTTTACGTATTTGAAAATTTCTGTTTTTGCCGGGTTCCTTATTTCACTTCCTGTTTTGGTATATCAGCTTTGGGAATTTGTTGTACCGGCTTTTACCCAGTCGGAACGCCGATTGGCATTGTTTTTAACACCAGCCTTTGTTTTGTTGTTTTATGCGGGAATTGTGTTTTCCTATATGTTTGTTCTTCCGGCAGGCGTGCGCTTTTTTTTGGGATTTGCTACAGATAGCTTGCAGCCTATGTTTTCTTTGGGCTCTTATTTGTCTTTCGTTATCTCCTTTGTATTTCCCTTCGGTATTGTGTTTGAAATGCCGCTATGCTTGGTTATTTTAGCTAAAATGGGATTTGTTAATTCCGCTTTTTTACGGCGCAAAAGAAAAATATGTATTCTTCTTTCTTTTGTTTTTGCCGCAATTATTTCTCCGACACCGGACGTATTTTCTCAAACAATGATTGCGGTACCTATGGTGCTTTTATATGAAATTAGTGTTATTTTGATACGGTATATTTTAAAAAAATAGAAATCATGTTTATCCAAACAGAGATTTATGGAACGAAGAATCCCTGTTTGTTTTTTTTCGCAAAAATACATGAATACAATGTATAAATAATTATGTATTTTTTTCATTATTATTTTTAACTAAAATTAACAATTTTAATATTTTACATGAAATAATTTGTAATGGAAAAAATATATAAAAATTACCAAAATAAATTAAGAAAGTATCCGTATATTTGGAAAACTATAACTAGCGACGGATTTTGCCTTTTAATGATGTATAACTATTCTTTGTGTAAATACAAATTGTATACAGTATTAATGCAACGCAAGTAATAATCTTACTTGTAAAGTTACTATATTTTGGTATAATTAATTCCATAATGAAAAAATATGACAGGAATTTCTTGTCCAATTTTCATTATGTGAAAATGAAGTGGAGGGACTTTGAATGAAAAAAATTCGTTCGGTTTTAGTTGCAAATCGAGGGGAAATAGCAATTCGTGTTTTTCGGGCATGTAATGAACTGGGGATTCGTACGATTGCTATTTATTCGAAAGAAGATTCGCTGTCGCTTCACCGGTTCCGTGCCGATGAATCTTATTTGGTAGGCGAAGGCAAAAAACCGGTCGATGCGTATTTAGACATCGAAGATATTATTAGAATTGCCCATGAACATGAAGTGGATGCCATTCATCCCGGCTATGGCTTTTTGTCGGAAAATGCCGACTTAGCAAAACGGTGTAATGAAGAAGGTATTATTTTTATTGGCCCGAAGGTTGAACATTTGGTTATGTTCGGGGATAAGATTAATGCACGTATTCAAGCTAAAAAGGCTGGAATTCAATATATTCCCGGCAGTGATGGTCCCGTTACGGATTATTCTCAAGTTGAACAGTTTGCCAATGACTATGGCTTTCCTATTATGCTCAAGGCTGTTAATGGCGGCGGCGGACGCGGCATGCGTATGGTTGCCAAACTGTCTGAATTGAGAGATGCATACGATAGAGCTAAATCAGAAGCAAAATTAGCTTTTGGCAGTGATCAAATATATTTGGAAAAATGTCTTGTTAATCCAAAACATGTAGAAGTACAGATTATCGGTGACGAATATGGCAATATTGTTCATCTTTTTGAACGAGATTGTTCTATCCAGCGTCGACATCAGAAGGTTGTTGAAATTGCACCGGCATTTTCATTGCCGGCATCGGTACGGCAGGGATTATGCAATGCTGCTTTGCAGATTATGAATAATGTAAAATATGTCAATGCCGGTACGGTAGAATTTTTGGTAACACCGGATAATAATTTTTACTTTATTGAAGTAAATCCGCGTGTGCAGGTTGAACATACGATAACAGAAATGATTACAGGTATCGATGTGGTTCAGACACAGATTAAAATAGCCGAAGGGTATGCGCTGGACAGCGATGAAATCGGTATTCGCGGACAAGAATCTGTCCAATGCCGTGGGAATGCCATTCAATGCCGTATCACGACAGAAGATCCGATGAATAACTTTATGCCTGATTCCGGAAAACTCATGGTATATCGCAGCGGCGGCGGTTTCGGCGTCCGTTTGGACAGCGGCAATGCATATACGGGAGCGGTTATAACTCCATATTATGATTCGCTGCTTGTAAAAGCAACAACCTGGGGATTGAGTCATGCCATTGCTGTGCAGAAAATGATTAGGACGCTGAAAGAATTCCGTATTCGTGGGGTGAAAACCAATATCGGATTTCTTATCAATGTATTGAGTAATCCTCTTTTTGTTACGGGAGAATACAATGTAAACTTCATTGATGGACATCCGGAATTATTCAATCTTCCTGTCATTCATGACCGTGGGACAAAACTTTTGAAATATATAGGAGAGACCACCATCAACGGCTATGCCGGCGGTCCGCAGGTCAAACCGCAGTTTGAAGCGTTGGAAATGCCGGCGAAAGCGAAGCATGAATATCCGCAGGGGACAAAGCAGATTTTTGATTCCATGGGAGCTGAAAAATTCTCGAAATGGATTATGGATCAGAAAAAAGTTTTGTTTACGGATACGACGATGCGAGATGCGCATCAGTCTCTTTTTGCTACGCGTGTGCGGACGATTGACATGCTGCGGGTATTGGAAACTTCTTCAAAAAAACTGCCGAACTTCTTCTCCTATGAATGCTGGGGCGGTGCTACCTTTGATGTTGCATATCGGTTCCTTTACGAAGATCCTTGGGAACGGCTTCGCCAGATGAGAGAAAAAGCACCTAACATCCTGCTTCAAATGTTGATTCGTGGGGCGAATGCTGTTGGGTATACAAGTTATCCGGATAATGTGGTAAAACAGTTTGTGGAATTATCTGCGAAGAACGGTATTGATGTTTTCCGTATTTTTGATAGTTTAAACAGCCTTGATAATATGGCAGGTGCGATTCAGGCTGTTCGTGAAACCGGAAAAATTGCTGAAGTTGCTTTATGTTATACAGGAGATATTCTTAACCCGGCTCGTCCGAAGTACAATTTAGATTATTATGTGACCATGGCGAAAGAACTGCAAAAAGCAGGTGCTAATATTATTGCTATCAAAGATATGGCAGGTCTGCTGAAACCGGAAGCGGCATATTGTCTCGTTTCGGCATTGAAGGATGCAATAGATCTTCCGATTCATCTCCATACGCATGAAGGTGCAGGTAATGCGGTATATTCACTGGCTCGTGCTATTGATGCGGGGGTTGATATTGTCGATGTTGCTTATTCTTCCTTTGCCAACGGTACCAGTCAGCCGAGCATGAACAGTCTGTATTATGCATTGAGCGGCAACGACCGCCAGCCTGATTTGGATATCGAAGCGATGGAAGAAATGTCGCGGTATTGGGCTACGGTTCGTCCCTATTATAAAGGGGTAGATAAAGCGGATCCCTATCCAAATACAGAAGTATATATGCATGAAATGCCGGGCGGACAATTTTCGAATCTGCGTCAGCAGGCAAAAGCAGTAGGGCTGGGTGCTAAATGGAATGATATAAAGAAGATGTATCATCGTGTTAATATGTTGTTTGGTGATATCATTAAAGTAACTCCTTCATCTAAAGTTGTCGGTGATATGACGTTATTTATGATTCAAAATAATTTGACGGAAGATGATATTTTTGAAAAGGGAGATATTCTCGATTTCCCGCAATCAGTAGTGGAATTCTTTGAAGGACGGATCGGCATACCGTATCAAGGTTTCCCAAAAGAATTGCAGAAAATCATCTTAAAGGGAAGAGAACCGTTAAAAGAACGCCCTGGGAAAAGTTTGGTACCTGTAGATTTTGAAGTAGTACGCAAACAGTTGCAGGATGCGGGATATTTGCATGATGACGAAGCGATTAATGCATATTGCCAATATCCAAAGGTGTTCAAGGATTACAATGAAATTATTAAAAAATATGGAGATGTCAGTGTTCTGGATACACCTACCTTCTTCTTCGGCATGAACAAGAATGAAGAAATACGGGTTGAAATCGAAAAGGGGAAAGACCTGGTCATCAAATTGATTAATATCAGTGACCCTGATGAAAGCGGCATGCGGACGATTACCTTTATGTTCAATGGTGCAGAACGTGAAATCCAAGTTATGGATAAAAATGTTGACATGAAGACCGTATCTCGTAAAAAAGCAGATCCGGATAAATTGGGAGATATTGGAGCGACCTTGTCCGGTTCCGTAGTAAAGGTACTGGTAGTTAAAGGACAAGCAGTCAAAAAAGGAGAACCCTTGGTTGTTACAGAAGCAATGAAGATGGAAACGACGATAACTTCTCCTATCAGTGGTACCGTTGGTGAAATTTATGCGACAAAAGGATTGCCGATTTTGAGCGGTGATTGCCTTTTGGAAGTAAATGAATAGTAGGGTAATATACAGTACAAAACGCTGTCAAGGATGAAAATCCTGACAGCGTTTTTGTCTTGGTATATCCTGTAACATATGAGTGTGTAACTACATATGTTTTATATTTGAACATACTCGCGGCGATGCTTTCTCGATATAAGGCTGATAGCAATCAAGATAACACCGGAAACGATAAAAACAAATTTAATGCCGATGAAGGTGGCGATTATACCACCCAAAATAGGTCCGACCATCGCGCCTATTTGCTGAGCGGAAAACATAAGTCCAAAAATTCGTCCTCTTGTATGAGAATCCGTATTTTCTGCTAAAATTGCATTGATAGAGGGATTGATTCCGGCAAAAAAGAGACCGACGACAAATTGACTGGCTGCAAATAGATAAAGATTATTTGGTAAGGCTTGGAATATCATACAGATACCGGCGGTAATCAGTGCCCAGGAAAAAGAGGTGAAAAAACCGTTATGTTGACCGAAACGTCCCCATAGAGGAGCAGAAATCGCACTGGCGAAACCGCTTAGAGAAAAAACCAGGCCGGAAACTAGGACAAGTTTATCAATATGCTGTGCCATGCTGGATATATAGGTAGTAAGGATAGGCTGCAGAATCAAAATAACCATTTGGACAAAGGCTGCATAAATTAGCATATTTCGCAGTAACGGGATTTTTAACAATCCCTGGGCGTTTTCTGCGGATTTGTTTTTTATAGGTTTCGCAGATACATCCTCTTCAGGAGGTTCTTTAATGACGAATATAAAGACCAGACAATTTAGGAATAAAGCAGCAGAAGCTAAATAGAAAGACATGCGCATACCAAATAATTCGGCTAATATGCCTCCGAATAAAGGTCCAATAATTCCGCCGGCTGTCATGACGCCCTGCATTATGCCTAAACATATACCCATTTTTTGACGCGGCGCATAGAGTGTCATGATAGCTAATTCCATCGGCCATAAACCGGCTGCAAAGCCTTGAAACATACGCATAAATACAAGCTGCATCGGCGTTGTGACAATACCGCCAAGAAAATAACTGATGGATAATAGTAAACTGGCACGTATGGCCATGAGTTTTTTCCCTTTTTTATCAGACAGGCGGCCCCAAATAGGGGCCATGACTGCACTTACTGCAAAAGTAGCAGAAAAAACAACGCCCGACCAGATATTGACGGAAGCAGGATCGACTCCCAGCTCCCGTATTAGATACATGGGTAAAAAAGGAATAAGCATAGTATAACTTGCCGACATAAATACTATATTGCAGGATAATATAGCCAATACAACTTTCCAATTCATTTAATCACGCTTTCTATAAATATTAAATTCAATAATCATTAATCATTTTGATATAAAGACTATTATGGAACAGAATGCGGCAGTTTTCAAGCTTTATTATTTTAAATATACTATTTTGTGTCAATTAAATTGAAAAAAAAGAGCAGCAACTATATAATAAATCATGTGTATATGCTGTTTTATATTTTATGAGGGGACAGGAAACGTCTATGATTTTATATTTAATGAAACGGATGGCAGGTGCCTGCGTTGTTCTTTGGGTTATTATTACTATTACCTTTGGACTGATGCACGCAATTCCGGGCGGTCCGTTTACGCAGGAAAAGAAATTACCGCCGGTTGTTGTCGCAGCAGTGGAGGAACGCTATCATTTGAATGATTCTCTGGCGACCCAATACTGGGATTATATGAAACATGCGGCTGCTTTGGATTTAGGACCTTCTTACAAATATCCGGGGAAAACGGTGAATGATATTATTGCAGAAACGTTTCCCGTATCTGCTGAATTGGGCCTGATTAGCTTGTTCTTAGCCCTGGGAGTAGGCGTTTGTGCCGGTATGGCAGCGGCTTGGCGTAAAAACAGCTGGGTCGACTACAGCATGATGGTTTGTGCTACCTTGGGAGTTTCTGTTCCCAGTTTTATTATTGCGGCCATTCTTATTCAATTATTTGCCTTTACATGGCCTATATTGCCGGCGGCTATGTGGCACGGCCCGTCATATGTTGTGCTGCCGGCATTGGCACTGGCAGCGCAGCCGGCTTCTTTTATTATGCGATTGACACGGTCCAGCATTCTTGATGCACTGGCACAAGATTATATTAAAACGGCACGTGCTCGTGGGGTGGGTACCCGGTCGCTTTTGATTCATCATGCTTTGCGCAATGCGCTGCTTCCTGTGGTTAGTTATATAGGACCGTTAGCGGCGGCACTCCTGACGGGAAGTTTTATTGTAGAATCTATATTTGCGATTCCTGGATTGGGACGTCATTTTGTTACTAGTATTTACAACCGTGATTATACAATGATTTTGGGAATTACTATATTTTACAGTTTTTTGATTATCATGATGAACTTAGTTATCGATGGTATATACCCCTTGGTGGATCCTCGGATTACGTTGCAGAAACGGAAGGGGGAATAAGATATGGATACTCGTGATTTTGAACCGGTAGATCCGAAATGTATTGTCCCGATTAGGATACCGCCGCAAACGCTTCGAAGCAGAGGATGGCGGCAAATGAAACAGAACAAGCTGGCTCTTTTGGGATTAGGCATTGTGGTCATTATGACTAGTATTGCGATCTTTGGTCCGCTGGTTACTTCGTACACTTATGATGATCAAGATTTTGCTATGGCCAATGCATATCCCAGTCCTCTTCACTGGTTTGGCACGGATTCATTGGGGCGGGACCTTTTGGTGCGGGTCTTATATGGAGCTCGCATCTCTCTTTCAATTGGCCTGGCGGCTAGTTTGATCAATCTGTTTATCGGCGTTATCTACGGCGGAATTGCCGGTCTCGTCGGCGGCAGAGTGGACCGAATCATGATGCATATCGTTGATATCTTATATTCCATTCCGATGTTATTATACGTTATTTTACTCATGGTCGTATTTAAACCCGGTCTGCTCAATATTTATATTGCCTTGGGGATTGCATATTGGCTGAATATGGCCCGGATTGTCCGAGGTCAAATACTAAGTTTGAAAAAACAGGATTATGTAATGGCGGCTCGATCGTACGGAACATCAACTTGGCATATATTGACGCGCCATATGATTCCCAATTGCATGGGGCCGATTATTGTTACCCTGACGTTATCCATTCCCGAAGCGATTTTTACAGAAGCGTTTTTGAGCTTTATCGGTCTGGGTGTTTCGGCACCGATGGCCAGCTGGGGAGTTCTTACCTCAGAAGGCATCAACAGCATGCGGTCATTTCCCTTCCAGCTTATCTTTCCGGCAGCCGCTTTGTGTATTACGATGCTGGGATTTATGTTTTTGGGGGATGGGCTTCGTGATGCCTTAGACCCGCAAAATCAAAGGGAGGGAAACAGATGAATACATTATTGGATATTCAAAATCTTTCTATTTCCTTTCGTACATACCGTGGTGTTTTGGAAGCCATCCACCATGTTTCTATTGTTGTGAATAAAGGGGAAACCATTGGCATTGTCGGAGAATCTGGATGCGGAAAATCTGTAACAGCGCATGCAGTCATGAAGTTGCTGCCAAAGGAAACGGCCATATATTCACCCGATTGTAAAATCATGTGGGAGGGAACAAATATAGTATCGTTTACGGAACAGGAAATGAATGCATTGCGCGGTCAAGACATGTCGATGGTTTTTCAGGATCCCATGACGGCACTGAATCCGGTACTTACGATTGGTGATCAAATTTGTGAAGGGCTGGTTTTGCATCGGAGAATATCACAGCAGCAAGCCCTATATGAAGCGGAGAAATTATTGCGTGCCGTAGGAATTACCGCTCCGGAAAAACGATTGCATCAATATCCTCATGAATTGTCGGGCGGCATGCGGCAGCGCAGTCTTATTGCAATGGCGCTGGCTTGTTCTCCTCGGCTGCTGTTTGCCGATGAACCGACGACTGCGCTGGATGTGACGACAGAAGCCCAGGTTTTATACCTCCTTCGTTCGTTGCAGCAAAAGCTGGGAATGGCTATCGTGCTTATTTCTCATAATCTGGGAGTTATTGCACAAATGTGCCGTCGCGTATATGTCATGTATGCAGGTTGTGTTGTAGAAAGCGGCATGGTGGAGGATATTTTCGATAAACCGGCTCATCCTTATACAAACGGTCTGCTTGCTTCATTACCGGATCCGGAACATAAAGATAAACCGCTGCAGGGGATTTCCGGGCAAGCACCGGATTTGTTCCATTTGCCTGAGGGATGCCGATTTTATCCTCGCTGCAGACATACCATGCAGATCTGCATGAAACAAGCGCCTCCCTGTTATGATTTAGGAAAGGGTCATCAGGCTGCCTGTTGGCTTTTATGTCCGGAACGGGGGAAGTATAATGAAATTACTTGATATTCAGCATTTGACAAAGAAATTTGTCGTTGAAAGTGATTGGCTGGGACGGCCTAAAAAGATTTTAACGGCAGTGCATGATGTTTCGTTGGCTATTGAGGCGGGGGAGACAGTGGGACTCGTTGGAGAGTCGGGTTGTGGAAAATCAACATTTGCCCGTACGATTTTGGGATTATATGAGAAAACCCACGGAACTGTCTTATATAAAGGAAGGAATATTGATCAGAATGGTGTTCATGCTGATTTTAAACGTCATGTGCAAATGATATTTCAAGACCCCTATGCATCGTTGGATCCGCGGATGACAGTGGCCGACAGTATCAGTGAACCTTTACGCAATTATCATATGTGTGCCAATAACCAAGATCTGAAGAAACGAGTATTTGAATTGCTGGAACAGGTAGATCTTAATTCCGAGGCAGCCCAGCGTTATCCTCATGAATTCAGCGGCGGCCAGCGCCAGCGGATAGGAATTGCCCGGGCGCTGGCACTAAATCCTGAATGTATATTTTGTGATGAACCCATATCGGCTCTGGATGTTTCTGTTCAAGTACAGATTGTTAACATGCTCAAAGATTTACAGCAGCGGTTTGGCTTGGCCTATCTTTTTATTGCCCATGATTTATCTATGGTGCACCATGTAAGCCATCGGATCGGAGTCATGTATTTAGGAAAATTGGTTGAATTAGGACCAGGAAGTACGGTGTATCACGATCCGCTGCATCCCTATACGCAATCTTTAATAGCAGCGATTCCTAAACCGGATCCCCATGCAGCACCTGCCGTGCCGGCAGGCGGAGAAGTTCCCAGTCCGCTTTCGTTGCCGTCAGGCTGTGTATTTCATCCACGCTGCCCGTATGCAAGCGAGTTGTGCCGGCATGAATCTCCGGTATGGCGTGAAGTGCAGCCGGGACGGTTTGCAGCTTGTCATCATGTACGAGGAGGCGATGTCGTATGAAGTGGCACTATGTACTTGCCGTTATGTTGAGCGGACTCGTTCTCTTTAGTGCAGGATGTTCGACAGTAACTAAGCCGGACACTGTAAAATATGTGTTGGAAGCAGAACCTTCAAGCCTTGATCCGGCAATGACGACTACCTTGCCGGAAAATAACACGGAACTGCAATTATTTGAAGGATTGACGCGTCTTGATGAACAGGATGATCCGCAGCCGGCATTGGCAGAAAGCTGGGATATTTCAGCAGATGGAACCATATATACGTTTCATCTTCGCAAAGGTATAAAATGGAGTGACGGTACACCCATTACTGCACAGGATTTTGAATATTCATGGAAACGGGTCGTTGATCCTGATACAGCATCAGAAAATGCGTATATGATGTTTCCTATTAAGAATGCGGAGGCGTATTTTAATAGGAAAGCGGCGGCTGATGAAGTTGGGGTAAAAGCACTGGATGAACATACGCTGCAAGTACGATTGGCCTATCCTACTGCTTATTTTCTTAATCTGACAGCGGTACATTGTTATTATGCTGTACCACAAAAACTGGTGGAGGCGCATCCGCAAACATGGGCAGCGGATGCGAAAGGAATGATCTGCAGCGGACCATTTAAAATCACCAAGTGGATTCATTCCAGTGAAATAGATTTTGAAAAAAATGAAAACTATTGGGATGCAAAGCATGTACGCCTATCTCATATGGAATTTCCCATCAGTGATTCACAGGCTACTCGACTTACGTTGGTAGAGAGTAATCAAGCTAATATGACAGTGGAGCCGCCGCCTGCAGATCAAACCCGGTTGGAGGAAGCCGGATTATATAAAGTGGCGCCTTATTTGGGAATTTACTATTATGTATTTAATGTGACGAAACCTCCTTTTGATGATGTGCGCGTCCGTAAGGCATTTGCCTTATCGGTACAGCGGGAGGCACTCGTCCGGCATATTATCCGCGGACAAAAACAGGCGGCCTATGCATGGGTTCCGCCGGGATTAAAAAATCCGGTTACAGGAAAAGATTTCCGTGAAGAAGGCGGAAATTTGATGACGGAGGATGCGGTACAGGCACGAAAACTTTTGAAGCAGGCCGGCTATGATACCAATCATCCGTTGCCGGAAGTAACGATTCTTTTTAATACGAATGAAATGCATAAGGCAGTGGCAGAAAGTTTACAGGCTATGTGGAAGAATGCATTAGGCGTACAAGTATCTTTAATGAATCAGGAATCAAAGGTGTTCATGGCAACGCGCAGTAAAGGAGACTATCAAATAGCTCGGGCCAGCTGGATAGCAGATTATATCGATCCGATGAGTTTTATGGAGGTATTCTCCGATGAGGAAAATGATGCGCAATATCATAATAAAACATATAATGAATTGATCCGCCAAGCTAAGGAAACAAATGATCCGGCGGTGCGTATGACCGACTTGCATCGAGCCGAACAAATCCTTTTTGATGATTGTGTTATTATCCCCATATATTATACGACACAGCCCTATGCAGCGCAGCCTTATGTGAAAGGCTATCATTGGCTGCAGCTGGGCTTGGTCGATTTTAAGAAAGCATATATAGAATAGGGTGAAATGATATGAATACATATATAATGGGACAAGGGCTTGCACCTGGCGATACTATTGCTATTGTTGCTCCATCCGCTCCGTTGGCCGGTGAAGAGCTGCAGAAAAGCCGGATTTTTCTTGAAACCTTAGGATACCATGTGGTACTGGGAAAAACCGTGACTTCCGACTGGGGATATTTAGCTGGTCGGGATGACATGCGGGCAGCGGACATCAATGCTGCGTTTAAAGATTCTCATATTGATGCGGTTATTTGTTTACGCGGCGGCTATGGGGCAACGCGTCTTTTAGATTTACTTGATTATGATAGTATAGCAGCGCATCCCAAATTATTTATTGGATTCAGCGATATTACAGCGTTGCATACTGCACTTCATGAACGATGTCATATGGCTACGATTCATGGACCGATGGCACTGACGCTGGGCCGCAAAACTGCAACACAATATACGCTGCGGCAATTTGCTGCTGGACTCATTCAGCCGGTTCGGCAGGGACCCTTTTTATTGCCGCCGCGAACTGCGCTGCGGGGACTTGTTCCAGGTTTTGTTCAGGGAACCATATGCGGCGGCAATATTTCTGTGTTAACGGCGATGATCGGCACTCCGTATGAGCTGCAAGGAACAGGAGAATTACTTTTTCTGGAAGAAATAGGAGAGGATGCCTATGCTATCGACAGAATGCTGCGGCAAATGGAACAATCTGGACTCATAAATCGTATTCGAGGAATTATTTTTGGTGAATTTACGAGATGCGGACCTCGGAGCGAAGCTCCCTTTGAATTTACGGTGCAGCAGATTATTGCACAGTATGCAGAACGATGGAATAAACCGGCACTTATGGGACTTCCGGTGGGGCATGGAAGACAAAACGGCTGGCTGCCGCTGGGTGTTAACGCATTTATACAAATTGAGAATAATGGAAAAGCACGGTTTATTATAGAATAAGTAAGATGGGGGTGATACCATGGATAAAAAAACAATGAAGGACATAATTCAACATAAGGTAGAAAAAATACAGCCTGTAATTTACGGCATTGCTGAATATTTGCATAGTCATCCGGAAGTAGGCACAGAAGAAAGAATGGCTGCAGACTATTTACGCCATGTTTTGACAACGGCAGGTTTTAGCGTAACTCCGCTGGTTCCTGAAAAATTTCCGACTGCTTTTCATGCGGTCATCGGAAACGGACCTTTTCAAATGGGATTTCTCGCTGAATATGATGCGCTGCCGGAAATGGGACATGCCTGTGGTCATAATTTGATTGCTGCAATGAGTGTTGGTGCGGCGATTGCGTTTGCTGCTGCAGCAGAAGAAAACGCGACGATTCATGTGTATGGCTGTCCAGCGGAAGAAACGGCAGGCAGCAAAGTATATATGAGCGAACAGCATGTTTTTGATATGCTGGATGCCGCCGTTATTATACATCCTTCCAGTGAAACTGCCATTGGCGGTACCTCGTATGCTACCCATCCGCTGCAATTTACCTTTACAGGGAAAAGTGCCCATGTTGCCGATCCGGACTATCATGGAATTAATGCATTAGATGCGCTGGTGGATTTTTATAGCCGATTGAAGAAACTGGATACGACCTTTACGGAACCTCATATCATAGGCGCTATTATTACGGAAGGCGGCCTTGTACCTAATATTATTCCGCACCGGGGTGTATTAAAAGCAACGATTCGTGCACTCAAAACAGAATATCTGGAGCATACGATGCTGCCGCAGATTCGTGAATTAGCAAAACAAACGGCAGAAGAGCACGGCACGGCGTTGGAAATGGTTCATTATGAACCGTTGTGTAAAGATATGATCAATGATCCGCGAATGGATGTATATTTTGCGGAAAATTTCAATCTTTTGCATGAAAAATTTGCGGTGAAAGACGATACATATGCGTCAGGTTCTACAGATGTGGGAAATGTAAGCTATGATACCCGGGTCTGTCAGCCGGAAATTGAAATCGGAGAAGACATAGCAGCTCATACACTGGGATTTGCCAGTGCCGCCGGCAGTGTATATGGTAAGATGCAGGCTCTTACAGGCGCTAAAGCCATGGCAATGGTTGCTGTTGATGTATTATTTGAACCAGAATTCCAACAATAGCATATAGTCATATGTAGGTTTGTCAAACATATGTTACACAGTAGCAAGAAAAGAACGAAGGACTTCGTTAGGAGATTTCCAAGCCAGAGGACGCATAGGAAAATTATTGTATTCTCTACTACGTACTGCTAACTGTTTTTTGAAATCTGCAAAAGAATAAAAACGATGCTCCGCATAGAAGTACTCGTTGTCTTTTCGATGAGAGCGCTCTACCTTTCCGTTATGCCGCGGCGTATACGGACGTATTTTTTGATGGATAATGTGATAGGCTACCAATTGTCGTTCAAACAGCGTGAGTTCCGCTGTCTTACTTCGACCAAATCGGTTGGTGAATTCAAAGCCATTGTCGGTTTGGATTTTACAAATGGGAAACGAGAATCTTCGTACCAAGTGTTGGAGAAATATCGTGGAAGAATAGGTGCTCTGTTCTTGGAATGCTTCCAAATACCGAACGCGCGTACATTCATCGATAGCCGTGTATTGGTACATTCTTTCACCCAGCGCATGTGCCTGCCCCACGATGCAAGCAGAAGGAACTAC
>NZ_FNHQ01000028.1 GCF_900103535.1 Megasphaera paucivorans
CATCATCCGGCCATGCGGCCGATTGATCGTATTCGGTATTAGCAGCCGTTTCCAGCTGTTGTCCCCATCCTGAGGGCAGGTTGTTTACGCGTTACTCACCCGTTTGCCACTCGGTCTTTCAAGAAGCAAGCTTCTTGAAAAGCCTCGTTCGACTTGCATGTGTTAAGCACGCCGCCAGCGTTCGTCCTGAGCCAGGATCAAACTCTCCATGATATATGAAGAGCCATTCGGCTCATTCTTGCTATTGTTTTTGGTTCGTTTTCTTACTCGTTTTGACGTCTTGTTTCCAAGACCTCGCACTCTGGCGTTTGTTTGTTCGTTACATTGTTCAGTTTTCAAAGGTCATCGCTGTCGTCCGACAGCTTAATTAGTATATCAAAATCTCTTTCGTTTGTCAAGAGACTTTTTTTCGTCAGCCTTGATGGAGCCTCGTTTCTTTGCCCTCATCGCGACGACTTGATTAGTATATCATTCGAAATGCATATCGTCAAGAGGTTATGTGAAAAAAATATTTTTTTCTTACATATTTATTATCATTACTTTCTCTTTTTATTGTTTTCATTATTGTATTTATGTATAATATTAATATCTTATATATTTACAAATTATATTTTAGGAGATGTTTGAAATGAACAAAAAATGTATCGCTTTTGTCGCTGCATCTATGGCAGCAGTGACAATGATTGCCGGCTGCGGCTCTTCAACAGGTGATAAAAAAGATGGCGCAAAGGACACAAAACCTTTTGTTGTCGGCACGGAACCGACATTCCCGCCATTTGAATTTACACAGGATGATAAGTATGTAGGTTTCGACATGGACTTTTCTCAAGCCATTGCCGACAAAATGGGACGAAAACTTGAAATCAAAAGCATGGGCTTTGATGCGTTGATCCCGGCTTTAAAAAGCGGCCAAATCGATATGATTGCTGCCGGCATGGACGCCACCCCTGAACGCAAGAAACAAGTACTGTTCACAGATGTATATTTCCGCGGTGGCTATGTCATCGTTGTACGTAAAGATAATACAGATATTACTGGCTGGGATTCTTTAGCCGGCAAAACCGTAGGAGCTCAAGTAGGTACTAAACCTGTTGATATAGCCCAGGAAAAAGGGGCTAAAGTAAAACAGTACGATGCCAACAGTCAAGGCTGGCTGGAACTAGGAAGCAAAAGCTGCGATGCTGTTGTCATTGATAATGCCGTTGCCATGTATTATTTGTCCCAAGGCGGTGACAAAGATCTGAAAATGGTAGGTGATCCTATTCTTTCCAGTGGTTCCGCACTTGCTATTAGCAAAGATCATCCAGAAACATTAGAAGCTGTTAACAAAGCTGTCGCTGAATTGAAAAAAGACGGTACATACGCCAAATTATACAAAAAATGGTTCGGTCAAGAACCGCCGAAGGATGCTAATTAATGTATAAAGCTTACGTGTTTGATTTTGATTACACATTAGTAAATTCTGAACAAGGTATCGTCATGTGCTTTGAAATGTTATTGGAAGCGCAGGGCTTTCCTCCTGTTTCCCGTAAAAAAATTTGTCAAACCATCGGAAAGCCAATGACGGAATCTATGAGCATTATAACCGGCATAACGGATAAGTCTCATATTTTAGAATTATGCCGATTATACAAAATTCGATATTCCGATAAATACATGACTCCAAATACCCATTTATTTCCTGATACCCGCAGCACGTTAAAGAAACTCAAGGTTCAAGGAGCACTATGTGGAATCGTATCAACAAAAACACGGCATCGCATTAATCAAACAATCGAAATGGAACATTTGGAACAATTAGTTGATTTTGTTATTGGTATCGAAGATGTAGATTTTCCGAAACCAGCACCGTACGGTCTTGAGTTAGTGCAAAAACGGTACCGTCTTTCTCCGCAAGATATATTATATATTGGGGATAGCCTTATCGATGCACAGACAGCCCAAAACAGTCACGTTGATTTTACCGGCGTCACAACGGGTACTACAACGGCTGCTGATTTTGAAGCATATCCGTTTGTCCGTATTATAAAAAAATTAAGCGAACTTGTTTAAAAGGCGCATCATTAAAAAATGAGTTGCTACACGTAGTAAATGTGCAGCAACTCATTTTTTAATTTATCCCGGTATTGGATTCTCCTGCGCGAGTATTCTTATCCGAAAACGAAAGAGATGTTTCTGCTGGAGCAATCTGTATATCTATATATTCTGTCTTCACTGTATCTTTTTCACTTTTATCTTTTTTTCTATAACCAGAAGTTAACGTTTCATTGGAATCTGTATGCTTTGGAACTATCTGCTGCTGTTTCTGCCGTATTTTATCTGCGTTTACTTGATCTATAAATTGCTGCACTTTATTATCAGGAACAATAATAAGACGAACAGGCAAATTGGCAGCCCCGGGAGGCATTAAATGAATATTTACATCTGTGCCTGCGTCAAAAGAATCAATATATTGCATAGCATCAGCATCATTGCCGCCAATACTGTATACGCCAGCCGGTGGCACTTCCACCAATTTACAATCATCACGATACAGCATTTCCACAACACCTGCATATTCTCCCCCCTGCGGATTAAAATATACATGTATTTTCCCTTTTCCTTTTGTTTTTAAATTAACATTGTAATCCACACCATAATTACCAACATTTTCGGAATTTCGATTATCAATAATATCTTTTCCTTTCAAAAAACTATCTATATGTCCATCAGCTAATGTTATATAACGGATTCCATCACTTGGTAAATAGGGTGTCACTAATCCTAATTCTCGATTCATACCATGAAAGCTGCCTCTCAATTTTACCGCATCACTATCTAAATACCGACACTTCTTAATAAAATCGACCGGATTCGCATCATATGGCATAATAACTGTAAAAATTTGCAGCATGTCAGGTAATGTCATATCTACAATTCCAGAATATAAATCTTCCGGCTGAATCGCAATAGCATTGATCCGCTGCCCAATAACCGCATAGGAC
Organism: Megasphaera paucivorans; assembly: GCF_900103535.1. GTDB lineage: Bacteria > Bacillota > Negativicutes > Veillonellales > Megasphaeraceae > Megasphaera_A > Megasphaera_A paucivorans. Next base: position 2,985 of record NZ_FNHQ01000028.1, read on the forward strand.
AAGGGCGGAATTTGTATCTTATTACTTGTTGGCACCATTTCATAGTACATCAGAGATAGTTCTTTACCAACACGGTAATATTCATCACTGGGCCGGGAAAACTGACAGCGATTCACATATATCATTGCCGCTTTATCTGATGGATTATATGCCATAACCGCAATTTTTCGCGGTCCATTCATTTGGTTCACATGATAAAAATAAACACGGCAATCCCCTTTCATTAAATCCGTATAAAGAACACCATCTTCTGTCGCATACTCTGGACTGTCTGATAAAAGCAACGTACCTGTTTCTTTAGGGGCTGTCATCGTAGCAGGCAACATGGGTGAATGAATAATTTGAAACATGACATCCCTATTATCCGGACCTACGGATACCATTGATGCCGATACAAAAAACGGCAGAACCGCTGCTATACTTATTACAGCAAATTTAACAATTTTCTTAATTTTCATTTTTACGTTGTCCTTCTATAGTTTTAGCTATGTCAGCAATTTTTTTAAACCGGTGCATAAGTCCCGGTTTAGTTAATCCAGAAAATTCTGCCAATTCGCTCAATGACGATTCCGGATGATCAAGCCGCAACTTTGCTGCTTCTTGCAGTTTCATAGTCATCCGATCATATAGTCCTGCCTCTTGGATGGTATAAATATATTGAATCTGTCGAATGGCAGCATCTACCGTCTTTTGCAGATTGGCTGTTTCACAATTGACAATACGATTCACATTGTTTCGCATATCTTTAAGTACTCGAACACTTTCAAACTTCATATAAGCTTGATTCGCTCCAATATATTGCAAAAAAGAAGAAACTCCATTTCCTTCTTTTAAATAGACAAGATACTCACCTTTTCGGTCAGTAATTTTAGCGGGTAATCGAAAATGCCGCATAATTTTGAGAATTCGTTTGGCAAAAATTTCATTTCCTGTAACTAATTCTAAATGATAATCTCCATTTGGTTGATTGACCGAACCTCCACCTAAGAAAGCCCCTCTCAAAAAGGCACGCCGACAGTCCGTTTTTTTTAGCTGCAAATTATGAAATTCTCCAGCATGAGGAAACAACGATAGTTCTTCGAGAATATGCGTGCTTTCGTGTGAAGGAATCACGCGCAGGATATAAATATTCTTTTTCCGCAGTTTCAATCCCTGACGCACAAGTACTTCCGGACGTATTGAAAAAGTACGCATCCACATAGATAATGCCTTGCGTGCCACAGCATTATTGGATGTGCTGAATTCTATGCCAGTCGTTTGTTTAGGACCTAAAATAATCGAGCCGCCCATACAAAGCAGCGCCGCTAACTCCGCATATCGGCAGGCAGAATTTTCCGGTTTATAATGAGCAGCTTCATTCTTTACTTCTTCTGCAAAAGACACGAATGTCACCCTTTCGTGTGTGTCATGTTATACCGTTTTAAATAATAACGCAATATTTCCGGCGACAAATCAGTTCGCAGCGCATTGATTAAATCAAATAACATATTCGCTAACTTTTTTGCATCATGAGTTGCTCCCGTTTTTTTGTCTACTAAATCAGAAAGAATCAACGTAGCCCCGGTAGCTTCAATCTGCTTTTTATCAATTTTCACCGGATAGGCGCCCACTAATGCATAGTGTTGCAAAATATCCGGTTCAATAATACCGTTATTAGCAAGGACAAAATCGATAATATTAGCACCGGCGTGCTGATTAATTGCTTTAAGATGATCTGCAACAGAATATCCATCTGTCTCACCGGGCTGCGTCATAACATTGCAAATATATATTTTTTTAGCATTACTGTTACGAACGGCAGCGGCAATGTCAGGAACCAGCAAATTAGGCATAATACTTGTATAAAGACTCCCTGGTCCCAGAACGATGGCATCTGCCTTTATAATTGCCTCTACCGCAGATTGTATGGCACGTGGATGTTCCGGCGTTGTAAAAACGCGTTTGATTTTACCATGTACATCCGGAATTCGTGATTCCCCTTGTACAATGGTACCATCAACCATTTCTGCATTAAGCAGAATTTTATCTGCAGAAGATGGAATAACCTTGCCGCGCACCTTCAAAATTTTACTGGAAGCATCTAGTGCCCCTTCAACATCACCCAAAACTTCAATCAGTGCTGCAATAAATAAATTTCCAACACTATGCCCGTTTAATTCCCCCGAGCCACCAAAACGATGAGCAAACAGTTTTTCCATCAAACCTTCTTTATCAGCTAACGCCACCAGACAATTCCGCAAATCTCCAGGCGCAATAATATCAAGATCCTGACGAATTCGTCCGGATGAACCGCCATCATCGGCAACGGTTACAACAGCCGTCAAATTATACGTTTTGGTCTTTAACCCACGCAGCATGATGGATAATCCTGTACCACCTCCAATAACAACGACTTTAGGCCCTTTGGATAATTTCATATTAGAAAGAATCAAATCACTGATATTTTCAGATTCATTCGGCATAATAGCATCCAACATCGTACGGATAAGGCGCCGTGTTGCCCATCCCATGACAAACACTCCAATAACCAGCCAGATAATGCCAACGGTAGCCAGCACTGTATAGTTATAATGACCCGTTGCTTCATATAACATCCGGAAAGCCCATTCTTCAATTTGTCCAAGCCACTGATAATTAAATGTAAGGACGAGACCAAAGCTGGTAGCCATCATACCCAGACCAAATAAAAACAACCATCGTTTTATATGAAGACCCGGATGCAACCATCTAAATAATCGCATCAATTACACCTCCATCAAAGCTTCTCATCATCAGAAACGTCTTCCTCTACATCATTTTTTTCAATATCACGGTGTTCAATCGCAACATCCATACCGTTTTTCTTTAAATGACGATACATAGCTTCTGCCATACAAACACTGCGATGCAAACCACCCGTGCATCCAACTGCAATAACTAACTGACTTTTTCCTTCTCTTTCATAGTTAGGAAGAAGAAAATCGACCATATCAAACCATTTACGCATAAACGTCTGCGTAATAGGAAATCCTTCAATATAATCACGTACAACAGGCACCCTACCTGATTTATGCCGATATGCCTCAATATAAAAAGGATTGGGCAGAAAGCGAACATCTTCTACAATATCGGCATCAATAGGCAGTCCATGTTTAAATCCAAAGGAAACAACCATTACCGAAAGACCTTTTCCCCGTTCACTAATAGCAAATTTCTTTTTCAATACTTCCTTAAGCTCACCAGGTTTCATATTTGACGTATCAATAATAAAATCAGCCTCTTCACGAAGCTCTGCAAGCTTAAGGCGTTCTTCAGCTATTCCTTGACTAATTCTATTATGCGGAGCCAAGGGATGCACCCGTCGCGTTTCCTTATAACGGCGTACCAATACTCTGTCATTCGCTTCAAGAAACACTATTTCATAAGACACACCTTGTTCTTTCAATTCTTTTAACGACTGACTCATCGCATCAAAAAATTGTCCGCCGCGAATATCAGCAACAAGAGCTACATGCCGCACTCTTTCTCCGCCTTGTATACACAATTCGGCAAACTTTGGAATAAGAACAGGCGGTATATTATCAATACAAAAATATCCAATATCTTCCAGTACTTGTACTACATGTGTCTTACCCGCTCCGGACATTCCGGTCACAATAATAAGATGAAACTGCTCCATAGTTGCCTCCTTTATATCATCACAAAATAAATTTCTCGATAGCGGCAGCAACACCGTCATCATTATTGGAGGTAGTTACAAAATCAGCCGCTTGCCGTATTTCATTTTCAGCGTTGGCTACAGCAACAGAGAAACCTGCTGTTTCCATCATAGCTATGTCATTTTGAGAATTACCGATAGCCATAACATTTTCCGGCTGAATGTGAAATATACTGCATAATTGGCGAAGGCCCGTTCCTTTGCTGATTCCTTCATGTACGATTTCCAACATCGTTTCTTTTGACCGCATTAATTTAAATACGCCTGGCATCGTCAGCTCTATTTCTTTCTTTATTTGATCCAGCTCATGCATTGTACCATGAACCAGCATTTTAGAAGGCCGTCCCTCCGGATGATAAAACCGTTCCCCTGCTATGAGAGCTTTTGTTCCTGTAATATTTTCATAATTTTCAATATAATGATTATAATAAGGAACCCGAACTACATCATCAATATATGTTTGCAAAAACCACTGTTTTTCTTTGGCTAACATCAAAAGTGTATTCGCATCTTGCAAATCAATCGGACAATGGTATAAAATTGTTCCCGTATCTACCGTCTGTATTAAAGCACCTGAATAAAGCATCATAGGTATGTCGCCTAATTTCAACTGTTTTCCGTAAGGCTGAGCTGTAGAAAACATCCGTCCTGTAGCAATGACAACAGTAACATCTTTTTTACGTGCCAGCCCTATTGTATGAACCGTATGGTCAGATACTGTAATGTCGTCGCGAAGTAACGTATCATCCAAATCAATCGCTACCATCTTTATTTCGTTCATTTTGTTTTTATCCCCTGTCTCCAGTCAAAAATCTGTCCTGCCGGCTGTGTATTATGAGACGCTGTACTATTTCCTCCAGCAGCATATGCCAAATCTTCTGAAAAAGAATCCTGTAATTTATCAATTTCTTCTTTTTGTCCGGCTGTAGCTTTCTGGCGATTTTGAATAGCAACCGCTACCATTTGTGCCATTTCATACCGAGTCAATGAATATGCCGGAGAAAATTTGCTCATATCTGAACCCGTCAGCCCTGCTTTAGTCAAATCGTAAACCGCTTTATATTCCCAGCTTGTTCGTTCCATCGTATCAAATGGATTGGGTGCATATGGATTATATGCCATAACCGATCCCGCCATCATCATCATTAAACTGACAAAAATCATGAGCTTCCGTTTCATCCTATTCCTCCTAAAAAAATATACTCCCTCTCAGGTTTAACCTCTGTCATACCGGAAAGAGAGCATATGTTGGAATTATTTTTTTTCTTCAACAGCTGGTTCCTTGGAAGCTGTTTCTGTCCGGACTTCCTCTTCTTCAAGAACCATATCATCCAACAACCGCAGCTGGCTGGTAAGAATCGACCTGACTTTAGCCCGGAATGCATTAACCTGCGTCTTCATTTTGTCCATATCTTTCTGGGTCGTCTGAACATTAAACGTAGTTTCATCCAACATCTGTTTTTTCTTATTTTCTGCTTCCTGTAAAATCAAATCAGCTTCTTTACGAGCAGATACCTTTACATTTTCAGCAGTTTGCTGAGCCAACATCAATGTGCTGTTCATCGTAGATTCCATTTTCTCATATTGAGATAATTTATCTTGCAGCTTTTCACTACGTTCTTTTAATTCACAGTATTCACGATAGACTTTTTCATAGTCGCCTGCTAAATCATCCATGAAAGCATCTACATCTTCTTCACTGTATCCACGAAAACCGCGTTTAAATTCTTTATTATGAATATCCATTGGTGTGAGCATTGTATGATTTCCTCCTAAGTAATTATGAAATACATGCATATTATACATCATTACATATAGCGTTTCAACAAAACTCCTGTACGTCCCTTACGAGACTGACCGGTTACCGCCGCTACTTCCATCCGTCCTCGTCCGCGCAAGGAAATAACATCGCCCGCCTGAACTATCTGCGCCGGTCCTTTGGCTGACTGCCAATTGATTTGAACCCGTTCTCCATTAATTGCCTCTGCAGCCTTAGTCCGAGAAATGCCAAATCCGGAAGAAACTATTGCATCCAAACGCATAGAAGCAACCGTTGTTCTGATTTCCTTAATTTTCTCTTCTTTGGGTACAATTTCCTCAAGCAATGTTTCTTCAACATGGACAGAAACCATCGCAATTTTATCAAAATTTTGCTTTAAATAAGGCACCAGATGGCTATCTGCCAACAAAATCGCATTATCTTCTTGCACAAGAATATCCCCAAAGCGCTTCCGGTCAACTCCTAAACCCATAAGTGCTCCCAAAATATCTCGATGTCCCAACAGCCGGTACCGCGCATCCCACATAATTCGGCATGCCGTCACTTCATAATCAACCAAGCCCTCATAATCATCACGGATAAATGCAATCTTTACCCGTTCCGCTCCCTGATACCCACCATAAGTGCGTATGGTCAAGGATGGCATATGTGCCTGAATCGTTTCTGCTATTTGAACCTCTCCCGGAGAAACAAATTCGCTTACAGCGAACGGACGGCCTTTTCCTGCAGCTGCATCTGCCAAATCAATCAGTCGTGCTGCTAATTCGCCATTATCGCTGCCTTTATAATATCTAATAACTTTATCTCTATTCTTCACTCAAAAACCTCTTTGCCGGATTATTGTCCGTCTTGATTCTTCCAAGTTAATGCCGACGCAAAATCATCATACTCATGTTTACCGCGATCAACGCTTACATTGCTGGGCACGCAAAGGAAAATATCTTTCCCTACTTTTTGTATGTTGCCATCTACAGCATATGTCGCACCACTTACAAAATCAACAACACGCTTGGTAATATCCGGTTCTGTTGCTTCAAAATTAATAACTACCGGCTTGCGTTCACGCAAGTAATCGGCAATGTTCTGTGCATCATCAAATGTTTCCGGTTCGACAATCATCATCTTCAGCGGTTTATCCTGCTGTGCCGAACTAAGAGAAGAGGACGAACGATATGGCTGTGCCGTCTGCCGCGGCGCCACTTCATCCTCATATCCTGCTTCATCTGTTTCAAATTCATCGTCATCTTCATTGACTCCGCCTACAGTACCCACTAATTTGTTCCAAAAATTTTTTACTCCCATGTCATGTCCTCCTTAGTAATTGCGCGGTCCAAATATTGCCGTTCCTACACGAACCATATTGGCGCCTTCTTCGATTGCTATTTCGAAATCATGGGTCATGCCCATTGATAAATATTGAATCTGTCCAGCAGGAAACTTCGTTTGCATATGTTCATATAATGCCCGTGCTATACGAAATACAGGCCGTACATCTTCTACATTTTCATAATCAGGGGCAATACACATCAACCCTTGAACACGCACATGAGACAGTCCCTTAGCCATTTCTATTATTTCTGGAAAAGCGTCTACTTCCATACCAAATTTACTTTCTTCATTAGCCACATTAACCTGTAGCAGAATATCCTGTACTTTCCCTAAATTTTCAGCCGCCTTATCGACTGCCTTCAATAGGTGCGCAGAATCCACAGAATGAATCAAGTCAAAATGTGCAACAGCATGTTTAGCCTTATTGGTTTGTAAATGGCCAATCAAATGCCACTTTAAACAGCCGTGAAAATGTTCCATTTTTTCCATAGCTTCCTGAACTCGATTTTCTCCTACATCAGTTATTCCGCAAGCTGCTGCTTCTTCTACATTTTCCAGCGGATGATTTTTAGTAACAGCCACTAAAATAATTTTATCTGTTCTTCCGGCACGGGCAGCGGCATCAGCAATCCGTTTTTCTATAACCGCCACATTTTCCTTAATCAAAAAATATCCCCTCCGTCTTGTACACTAATTGATTTAATTATACTACATCCATTATATTTATTCTATTATATATAGTGAAAAGTATAATTATTAGACAAAATTTCCAAGAATTAACATGTACATTTTATCATAACTTAGCAAATACCGCCATTCTTCCAGTTATTCCCTGATCACGGCGATACGAGAAAAATTTATCCTCATTATCATACACGCAATTTTCCGTTACGTCTATATGTTCCGGACAAATTCCTGCTTCTTCCAGCATAATTCGATTAGCTGCCCACAAATCAATAAAACATTTTGTATCTTTCTGAATAATACAAGAAGAAAAAGTCGTTCCCATAGAGTTAAATACCTGCTCCGTCGCAGGTCCTACTTCAAAATATTTCCAAGAAATAGAAGGACCAATATAGGCCAGCATATCAGAAGGTCGCGTACCATAGGCAATACGCATAGCAAATACAGTCTTGGCAGCAAGTTTGGCAGCTGTACCGCGCCATCCATCATGAATAACCGCACACGCTTTATGTACCGGATCATATAAAATGACCGGAACACAATCAGCAACAAACAACGCAAGCGGTATTCCCGGAAAATTAGTCATCAGCGCATCTGTATGAGGCAGTGCTTCCTCATATGACGCAGAACCGCAGCCCGCTTCGGTCAAACCTACTGCAACAATATTATCTCCATGTGTCTGCTGTGATGTTGTTAAACGAGAAAGGCTAAATCCCGCCGTCTTACAAAGACGGCGGCGATTTTCTCGTACATAATCGGCATTATCGCCAACATGCAGCGCCAAGTTCAAAGAACCGTATCCATTCATGCTGACTCCCCCGGAACGTCCGGTCACTCCATGACAAAAACCAGCAACATTCATAAGTGCACTTTCTTCCCAACATATTCCATTTGTGTGTGAAATCCATTTAGTACTCATTAATACCTCCGCAAACATGACAACGCCGACACCCTTCCCAGCAAGGTTTAGTAAATTCACCTTTCTGTGCCTGTTCCAGTTCATATGTTAAATAGTTGGGAGCAAGTCCCATATCAAGTACCTGCCAAGGTAATACTGCGTGAAGAGGTCGTGACGCATATAAGTATTTTTTCACATCAAGTCCATATTCTTTAACAGCCCGCTTCCATCCTTTTACACCCCCGTAACGACTGGCTAACGCCACTACTTCACCTACACGGCGATCTCCACGCGAAAGCACGCCTTGTATATAACATTGCCGCAGCGGCTCAATCAACAATTCTATCTGCTGTTCGCGGTGAAATGCCTTTTTAACAATATCCAATCGATGCTCAATAACGTTTTTATTAGCCATTGGCATCCATTGAAATGGTGTACAAGGCTTAGGAATAAAAGGATTGATACTAAGTGTTATTTTTCCTGTATTGCCAATACGTTTCATATGCTCTCTAACACGTTGCGTCATATCAACAATAGCCTCTATATCTTCATCTTCTTCCCAAGGAAGTCCTATCATAATATATAATCGCACATGCATAATACCTGCGGCTGTTGCTAAATCAATAGATCGAAATAAATCTTCATCGGTAATTCCTTTATTGATGACATCCCTCATGCGTTTACTGCCCGCTTCTGGAGCCAAGGTGATGGTTCTCTGTCCGCTTTCGGCAAGACCTTTTACAATAGCAGGCGTAATAGAATCAGCACGTAATGATGCACATGAAAAAGAAAGGCCTTCTGAACGGATAAACGATACAAGTTCATCAATCTGGGGATAATCAGAAATAGCCGCTCCCATAAGACCAATTTTTTTCCCTAAAGTTTTACCTCGCAGAACAGCTTCTTTTATATATGACAATGGCCGTACCCGCGGTCGGCGATAGCAATATCCTGCCATGCAGAAACGACAATGACGCCCGCAGCCACGCGCAATTTCTATCAGATACATGGCTCCAAACGCTGTATGCGGTGTCGACACAACAGTTTCTCCGGGTTCTGTTAATTCTTCCCACTGCCGCGCAACGCTGGCTGGAGCTCCTTTCTGCGGTATAATGCGGCAAAGATTCCCTTGTTCATCATATTCATGTATATAGAAAGATGGTACATAAAGGCCGGGAACACCCGCCAATGCATCTAATACATTCTGACGCGTACCGCCTTCTTTTTTAATTAATGTATATATTTTGAGTAAATCATGAATTACCCGTTCTCCTTCACCCACAATGCAAACATCCACAAACGGAGTCAAAGGCTCTGGATTAAAAAAAGCCACCGGTCCTCCCATAATAATCAACGGATCCGTTTCCGACCGCTCCACCGCCAAAGGCGGAACCCGGCCCTGTGTAAGTAAATAAGGAACATTAAAATAATCCATCTCAAAATTCACAGATAATCCAATAATTTCAAAATCACAAAGAGGTCGCTGGTTTTCTATAGTAAGCAATGGCGTATGATCTTTTTCATACCATGCAGCCATCTCCTTATCCGGAACAAATGCACGTTCACACTGCCATCCTTCATGACAATTAACTTCACGATAAATAATCTGCATTCCTAAATTACTCATCCCTACTTCATACGTATTGGGATAGCAAATCGCCATCGTATGACGAGAACCAAAAGGAAATTTATAATATCCAGTTTCCTCGGCAAGGCGTTCCGCTAATTTTTGTTCAATACGCCAACTCATCTACATTCTCCTCTCCCAAATATACAGTTTATTGTAACATAAATATTATATGGTTGTGAAATAAATACGTAATATATACACAACATGGCGATAATGCTATCTATATAAACATATGTAATGCGATTCATTATGTACCCCAATATACAGAAATATTTTTTTATCCATATACGTTTCTCCCTTTATATGAAATATATTATTTTCTGTATCATACCTCACGATTCAAAATACAGTGATATCCAACAAACAGCAAAGGTCTGCTATATACCCAGAAAACGCAACAATTCTGTCGCGATTCAGTGTATATAGCAGACCTTGAAAGTACATGCTTATTATCTTACGTGTCAAATAAAGTATACCCACCTTCTACTTCTTGGCCGTGGAACCACCACCGAAACGATATGACACATTTGCAATAAATCCTTTGTAAGTAATATTATTGTCACTGTTAACTTCCGTGTTAAGATGGCGGTATCCCACATTGACATCTAAATCTTTAGATACTGCATACCCCACTCCGGCTTCCCATAAGGATGTCTTCTTTGTTCCCAATGCTCCTTTGGCATACACATCAAAATTATTGCCTATAGGCGTTTTAGCAACAACCCCTACCTGAAGCACATTGTTTGTAACATTATATTCACTAGCAACATTTGTTGAATTTTTAATACGGTTCCAGCCGCCATAAAAAGCAAAATTTTTGTTAAACGAATATACTGCATTAATTTCCTGCGAATTACCTGTCGTCCAATCATTTTTTGTTTTCAAACCATAATACCCATATTGTACAGCCCATTGATTGTTTAGTCCATACGTTACTCCGCCGTTCATATTCCATTTACTGCTGGATGATTCTCCACCGCCTTTTGCTTTTACATTCCAGGTTCCAAGATCAATCTGTGTTTCTCCTTGATTCCACTGGGTTTGCGGAGTAGCAAATGCAAAAGAAGTCACACATGCAGTCAATGCTAATGCCAATGCTAACGACTTTTTTTTCATATTCTCACATCCTTTTTTTAGTTATCCGATTCGATGTTATATATATTTTATCATACCACTTTGTAAAAAATAATACAATATTTTATCATAGCTTTGCATCCCTTTTATGTTAACATACTGTACGATAGGTACTTTTAAATTAACATTTTTATTATAGTTATCATTTATTCCCCTATGAGTTATCTTTATACATTATGTTTTTATAAAAAAATGACGTCTCTATTGAACTTCATCTTTATAGGGGCGTCATTTTCAATTTCTCGAATATATCAACTTTCGTTTAATGGCTGGCCGGTACCGTATCAACTACCTCTTCTTTGGCAAAACGCAAATTTTCATCTTCTTTAATAGGATTACGCGCCAACGCACTCGTGCCTAAAAAAACACACCCGCAAACAATCCATTCCATATAAATAACATGTGGCAGAATTCGCACAGAAGGAATCATCATCCAGCAAATTAATACGATAATAGATGCAATAATAGTATAAAAAGCACTTTCACGACTACATAGTTTGGGTGCATAAAGTGTCATAAGCACAATGACGCTAAACGCAGCCATCAAGCTAAGTCCCGCCATCAGCGTAGAAATAATGCCGCTAATAGTAATAGCAAAACCCAGAGTAAGCAAACCCAGAAAAAAAACAGAAGCACGAGTAACACGCATATATGATTTCTCTGACATATTCTTATTAATAAACCGCTTATGAATATCATGTGAATAAAGTGTTGCCGAACTCAAAAGCAAATTGCAAGCACAGCTTACATCAGCGGCCCAAAGAGCAGCCAGTGTAATACCTGCCAGCCATGGATTCAGAGACATAATCATCTTAGGTAACGCCAAGGTAGCCGATATATTAGGATACATTTCCGCAGCGATAACCCCTAATAACGCACTGACAAAACCAATGGGAAGCATAATTAATCCCCCTATGATAAACCCTTTTCGAGCAGTATGGACGCTTTTTGCACCAAGAGAAATTTGAATAATGCTTTGCAATGAAATATTCACGGTAATTAGGACAACAATCCATGTAATAATCGTCATCGGACCTACTCCGGCAACAAAGTCAAGCCCATGAACTTCCGGCAGCTGCATTTGAATTTGTTCCATACCACCTGCCAGGTGAACTGCAATAAATGCTGCCATAATGATTCCCGCATACTTCAATGTCACATTCAATAAATTAGAAATACTAGCCGACCACATTCCCCCAATAAGCGTTACCCCAATAAATACGATAGCACTCATGAGCATGCCCGTAAAAGGCGTAAAAATTTCCGGCATAAGCGCTGATAAAATGGTCCCGCCTGCAACATATTGCATACTCATAATGACAAGCTGAACTAATATCTGACAAAAAATACCCGCGGTCATTCCTTTTGTATCATAGTAACGTTCTAACATTTCCGGAATAGTAGTAATATTGAGACGGCGATACTTTTTAGCAACAGTAAGTCCCATTACGATGGCACCTATACCCCATGCAGAAGTATACCATCCGGCCGAGATTCCCGCCTTATAGGCTTGTTCTGCGACGCCAATTGTGGATGCGCCGCCGACGGCAAGGCCTACAATTGATACCATAATAAGGGGAGTAGTTAACTTTCGGCCTGCTAAGATATAATTTTCGGCCTTTCCGGCAGCACGTCTTTTAGCATACCCGCTAATCAAAAATATTACACAAATATATACTCCTACAATAATCGCCGAACTATTCATATGTTTTCCCTCCTGTTGTGGATATGGTCAATACTTCCCCAAACACTCCGGTATAAAAAAAAATCGCCCCTGAAAGGGACGATTTAGCTCGCGGTACCACCCTAATAATCTGACAGCATCAAAAAATGATAGAGACAAATAAAAAAGAGTGATACCTAAGGGACGGATAAATCCGCGGTACCACCCTAATAATCTCGAATCAGATCAACTCATAGCCTGTTAACGAAAGCCACGCCGGCTCGGCCTACTTACTTCAGCCTTGCGGTTCAGGAAAGAACTTCAGGTTGCATCACCTACCGATTTACACCAACCACCGGCTCTCTGCGAAGCTATTGCAACTCTACTTTTTTCCGTCATTACCATTTGGGAAAATGTATTGTTGATGACAATTATACAGGTTTTGTGTTGAATGTCAATACATATATGCTTCTTGTAAAACGTTTATTGTAAAAATAAATAAATTCAATTTTAAATTTCTTTTTATCTTTCACATGTTATTTATACATTTTTTCTTATTTACAGATACAGAATGTCCTTATACTTTTCTTGCCAAGTTATCACATTTATAGTAGAATATAGCTAAAACTAATAACAAGATATAGTATAAAAATGATATCTTGTCGTAGATCGTATACTTAATAACAAAGGGATGACACTATGAAAACGAAATGCGTTGAACTTAGCAGCTTTGAACGTGATTTAGTCTGTAACTTCGCCAAACAGCCAAAGGATTCGCCTATACCAGCGGCACTCTGCCGTGCCATTATACGTAGGCTGGAAGGAAAACCAGTATTCGCTAAAAACAGAGTCCGCATCTCTCAAAGCTCCCATGCTCATTTAGCCGCCGCTGTCTCAGAAAAATAAAAAATATTTGCATCCAAACTCAATATTAATTCCGTGGTACAAGGAATACATACCGCATCGTTCATATATGTATTGGAATAATCAGGATTTAGAGTACAAATAAAAAAACTCATATTACTTCAAGTAGTATTACATTTGAAGCAATATGAGTTTTTTATTTGTACTCTTGTCTAAATAGTGTTACCTATATTTTCTATTTATTGTTCCCGCATCGCCTTTTCCAACCGTTCAGCAATTTCTTTTCCTGTAGGTGTACGGGCAAGTCCTCCTTCTGATGTTTCTTTTAAAGAAACGGGCATAGCTCTTCCAATCTCATACATTGCCGAAACCACTTCATCCGGGGGGATAACACTGACGATTCCCGCTAATGCCATTTCAGCAGCAGTTAAAGCATGAACAGCAAAAAAACCATTACGTTTAACACAAGGAACCTCTACCAATCCAGCTACCGGATCACAAACTAATCCTAACACATTTTTCAAACATAATGTTGCTGCTTGAACTGCTTGAACGGGTGTTCCTCCACATAATTCCACAACCGCTGCCGCCGCCATCGCAGCAGCAGTGCCACATTCTGCCTGACAGCCACCAACAGCTCCTGCAACACACGCATTCCGTGCTATAACAGCCCCAATTCCAGCCGCTGTAAAAAACGCCTGAATGCAAGACTGTCTTTCATATTTTTTCTCTTCTGCCACAGCTAAAATGACCGCTGGGACAATACCGCAAGATCCCGCAGTCGGACAAGCTACAATTCGAAACATTTTCGCGTTCGCCTCATTAATTGCCAATGCATATACTGCCGCTCGTCTTGATACATCTCCCAACAATACGGAAGCTGCCGCTGCCAAACGTGCCGCATCTCCTCCTACAAGTCCGCTTACAGATTGAGTGGTATCATTTAATCCCGTTTGAATAGATTCATAAAACACATCGATACGCTTGTCCATAATATCTAATACAGTAGATTCTGGCTTTTCTGACTCTTCCATTTCACGCAGCATAACTACTTTTGATAAGGGTAAGGTATATTTATCAGTCAAATTCAACAACTCTGCCAACGATTTATATTCATATGTATTCATGATAAATAACCTCCTATAATGGTGATAACGCAATAACCGATTGAATAGCAGAAATATTACAGATTTCCGTTTCCAAATCAGAAGGTATCGGACTATCTGTACATATAATCATGACTGCATTTGCATTTTTTGCGCTGCGAAACACCTTCATAGTTGATACATTAATCGCTCCAAGCGCCATAATCGTCGTTACTTTAGCAATAATTCCAGGCTGATCATGGTGGAAGGTAAGAAGGGTATATTCTTCACCTGTAATTTCAACATAAAAACCATTTATTTCCCGAATTTCAATACGACCGCCACCTAGAGATACACCGACAATCTCCATCACAGTTCCTGTCTTTCCTTCCATTTTAATACGTACCGTATTAGGATGATCTGTTTCCTCTTCCGAACGTGTAAGCGTAACTGTCATTCCCTCCTCCTTCGCAATTTCAAAAGAAGAACGAAGCCGGATATCATCAGCGGAAAATCCCAGCAACCCTGCAACCAACGCCTTATCTGTACCATGTCCCTTGTATGTTTTAGCAAAAGAACCATAAACAGTTATATCTGCCCGGATTGGTTCATCCTTTAATATTTTTCTGGCCATGAGGCCAATACGTGCGGCTCCCGCCGTATGTGAACTAGATGGACCAATCATAACCGGTCCCACAATATCAAAAACGCTCATATATCCTCCTTTAAAAGTCAATAATTCGCTGTAAATAAAAACTATACACATATACGGCTGAAACAGGTTCTGCAAAAATTTGTTCGATAGCTCGCTTATATAAATTTAATTGGATTTTATATCGGCTGTAAAATTCTTCATCCGAATCGAGATGATCTGTTTTATAATCAACCAACACCCATCCTCGTTCATCTTTAAACAAACAATCAATAACACCCTGCACTAAAATATGATCTCCTTTTTCCACAGACGGAAGCACCCCACCCCCTTCAAAGAGAACAGTAAAAGGATATTCCCGATACAAAATGGAAGCACTTGCCATCCGTCTTCCTAAATCCGATTGACAGAAATGTAATATAGCCGGCATATATACCAACTGTACTTCGTCATCAGTAAATATTCCTTTGCTTTCCCAGTCTGCCAATGCTTCGTCCAGTGATCCCGCCGTCATGGCAGGACTTACCGTTACATATTGCATAACTTTATGAAGTACAGTGCCACGCTGTGTCCCTGTAATGACAGCTTCTTCCTCACTTAACCACAGCGGCAGTTGTGTAAACACATCCTCCTCTGGAGTGGTGACTGCGCTGCCTGTAACAGCAAGTTCATCTTCCTCCAAACGTATTATCTGCTGTCCGCTATGCATGCGACGTTTAATTTCAGATACAGAAAACTTTGCCGGAGTCTGTACTGCCAGTGGATATTCATACTGCCATGACAATTGCATTTTCATCCATTCAGGTACCATCGTATGTGTTAATTTATTTTGGTGTAATAGTTGCAGCCGTACATCGACATCCTTGTTTTCTATTTCTTCAAAACCCGAAGTCTGGTGATGAAGAAATAGTTGCCATAATCCGCTATTACATACTGCATCCCGTCCATCTTGCATAGCAGATTCTAAAGAAGTACACTCTTTACGCATCGCTATAATCGGCATGACCCAATCAAGATACGAAACAGCCCGGCTCGGATTTATATCTGACACCCACCGCTGCCATTTCCCCATTATCGAACTGCTATGACCGATCAATATTAATTTATCTCTGGCTCTTGTCATTGCTACATACAATATCCGTTGCTCTTCTGCCTTGCCTTCCCAGTCCAATTGTGTTCGAATCCCATTCCAAATAAATGTAGGATAAAACATGCGCCATTCTGGGTCATATTGTTTTAAGCCGATTCCCTGTATATTGTGAAAAAGAATAGGAGACTGCATATCCTGCCGATTAAAATTTTTCCCCATATCAGCAATAATAACAACAGGAAATTCTAACCCTTTGCTTTTATGGATACTCATAACGCGTACAACATCTTCTCCCTCACCAAGAACTTTAGCAGGCGCTAGATCAAGTTTATCGTCACGCATTTTATCTATTAGTTTTAAATATCGGAATAAGCCTCGGTACCCAGCCACTTCATATTGTCTAGCACGATCATATAATGCCTGCAAATTGGCTTGTCGGGAAATTCCGTCCGTCATACCGCCGACATATTGAAAATAAGCAGTATCTGTATAAAGGCGTTGAAGCAAATCCGCTACTCCGGTACGGCGGCTAAAAGTTCGCCATTCTTCCATATGCTCGCGAAAACTCTGTAATTTATTACGTTCTGCCTCATCAGATACATGTTCTATATATAGTGTCAAATTCTGCCATAATGTATCTGAACCACTCAATCGCAGCTGAGCCAATGAAACTTCACTCATGTTTACGATAGGAGAACGCAGTACTGCCGCCATGGCCAAATCTTGTTCCGGATTATCAATACAGTGCAGCAAAGATAACATTGTCTGTACTTCAACTGCAGCAAAATAGCCGCCATTTTGCTCTGCATAGGAAGGAATCCCCGCAGTTTGCAAAGCCTTGAGCATAGCATCTGCTTTACCGGCCATAGACCGCATTAAAATAACTATATGCCGCCAAGACAATGGTTCCATCGTCCCATCTTTACGAGCAACAAACTTCTCACTTGCTTTTAGTTCCTGCAGGCGGTTCACAACAACCAGACATTCTTGCTCAAATGCTGTCAAATCAGCATCTCCTGCCTCTGCCGCTTTGATTCCTTCGTCCTCATCCAGCGTATCTGTAATATGTTCCTGCCCTGCAGTATCTAAAAGATGAATTTCAACAGGTCCGCCGATCCACCGGCTGTCATCAACAACAGAACGACCAGCATACAGTTTTTCATGCTCTCCATATCCCATTCCTGCCGCATCTTCTGTCATTGCTCGAGAAAAGACTTCATTGACTGCTGCAAGAATATTAGGTGCACTTCGAAAATTCTTTGATAAATCAATACAGCGCTGTATAGCCCCTGTTTCTCTGCTAAAGGTGTTATACTTATGTAAAAATAACATCGGATCAGCCAATCTGAACCGATATATACTCTGCTTAATATCTCCTACCATAAAACGATTATCATCACAAGACACTAGTTTTGTAATAAGTTCTTGTACTCCATTCGTATCCTGATATTCATCAATTAGGACTTCTCGAAAAGTATGCCTAAGTTCTTCTGCCGCGGCTGAACGTACTGGATATCCTGGTCGTGATTGCACAGATAGTAATATCTGCAGACAAAAATGCTCTAAATCACTAAAATCAATCCAGCCTTTTTCTTTTTTTGCAAGACTGTATGCTTTTGAAAAATCAACAGTAAGCGCCGCCAATCCTTTCATCACAGGATACATGTTCCTCATTCCTTGCAGCCAATCCTCTGCTGTAATTGAAAAATACGATGCCTGTAATTCCTCTTTAATTTGCTTCTTTACCTCGGCCCGCCGATCCTTGCAAAGTTGCCACTGTTTTTTATCTTCTTCCGAAAGTCCCCGTAAACTTTTAAGCCGTTCAAAGGAAATACTCGTCACAGCTGCCGCCATTTCCTGCCAATATCTGCATTTTTCAGCCTTCTGTATCATATCTCGTTCCTGTTCCAACTGTCCCCGGACGCTTTGAAAGACTGGTAAACTGCCAATATCATGTAATATTCCTTCGTACATCAGAAATTGTTCTTGCAATACAGCTTGTATATGCTGCATAATCGGACGACACCACCGCATGTCGTCAATGCTGGCATCACAAGGAATATCATAGTCCTGCACCGCATGTTCAAGCCAATCGGCCGGCCAAGGCAAACTTCGCGAATAATCATAAACATGTTCCACTACATGCATCAATATGTCGTCACCGCGGTCATTGCCAAACATATCAGCAAGCGGATATAACAAAACAGCCTTATTTTCATTTTCATAATAAGAAAGAAATACTGTTTCCATTACATTGTTGCGCAATAAATTTAATTCTTCTTCTCCTGCAACAGAAAAATTAGGATCTATATCAATAGTATAAAAATATCGACGGATTACCGTTTGACAGAAAGAATGGAGTGTAGAAATATGAGCCGATGGCAATAGCGCCAACTGCCGTTCCACCACTGGATCATTATGCTCAGCCAAAGCTTGCGTTAATGCAGCAGCAACACGTTCTCGCATTTCAGAGGCAGCGGCCTTTGTAAAAGTCACAACAAGTAATTCCGTAATATCTAAAGGATCTCGTTTATCAAGAAGCCGTCGGATTATACGTTCTACTAAAACCGCCGTTTTTCCAGAACCTGCGGCCGCTGATAATAACAATGTCTGCCCTCTGCTGTTAATAGCTTCCCACTGTTCTTTAGTCCAAGCCATGCGCAGCTCCTCCTTCTTCAATTTCTTTAATAATTTCAACAGCCTTACGTTTTTGTTCTGCTGCATATTTGTTTTCCTTCAACTTTGGATCAAAAGAACAAACCGCTGCATAAGGACAATATTGACAAGAAGTTCTCTGCGACAGTAGAATAGGCCGGATGGAAATATCTCCTTTAGCAATGCATTCCGCAATGGCACGAATTCTATCCGATGTAAGCAGCAATAATGCCTGCCATGTTTCTTCACTGTAAACATTCACCGACTGCGTGCTTAATGTCCCATCCTTTTTCAAACGCAAATTCAAATACTGTGAAATGCCCTCCATAGAAGTATCCAATTTCTGCATAACTTGACTATCTTTTAAATAACATCCATTCAGCTTGCTGCGCTTGTTATATAGTTCTTCCTTCTCTTCTTCCGTCACTGGACGATTTAAAAAAGTCTTATCATCTCGGACGTAGCAGTAAAGAATTGCTGCCGGAACAGCATCACTATCCAAGTTAAGCAATGCAATGTACATATACGTTAAAAGTTGTAATTCCAATCCAAAGTAGACTTGCGTCAAATCTATCTTCTTTGTTCCTGACTTATAATCAATCACAACAATAAAATCACGCCCATCTTCATGTAGTATATCAACTCTGTCAATTTGTCCCGTTACAATAACTTCCATCCCATTTTCTAACATAAAACGTAAAGGCTGCCATTCATCCTTTTCACAGCCAAAAGATTTTTCCAATGCCGCCATTTGGAATCGTGATGCTTGACTAAAGGAACACAATCGCTTGACAGTTCTGATTAGTGTTTTTATCAGACGTTCTTTAATCTGTTCAAAATACGCATTGGTCATAAGAATATCATGCTGAATATTCGGAGCTAATCGTTCCGTAGCCTGTCGACACATTCCCACTATTTCTTTTTCTTCCACATCCCGCCATTGACGTCCTCGAGCTAATAATTCTGATCCCATAAGACGCAGCGCACCGTGTACCAGCATACCTAAGTCCGGTGCTGCAAAACGATAAACGGGGCGTTCTTCCAAACCAAGTCCATATTGAGAAAAATATGCGAAAGGACAGCTGCGATACCGCTCAAACTTAGTCACAGATCCACGTAATTTCCCTTGTGGAGCATACAATCTGCGCACTAAATCCAACGGCAGCGGCTGCGGTACATTTTTATGAAACAACCCTTGTACAGCATGTACTGTTTGTTCGCGCCAGCCATGTCCATAAGACCAGTCGTATAGCGCCCACCATAAATCAGCAACGGATTTTCCCTCTGCCGCAGGCCGCAGCATAACCGGCAAATACCGTAGTGCCACGGGCAAAGACACTATATACTCAGATTCTCTGCCAGCAGGAATACTGCCATTTTCCATTTTTCCGGGAACCACATACCCCTGATCAACCATTTGATGAATCCAAGTAGAGGCTTCTAATACAGCGCCCTCTTCATCAGCTAATGCATACGAAAGATAAATTTGTTCTGTTGCTCTAGTTACAGCAATATAAAATAAAAATCGTTCCTGAAAGGACCGAAAACGACTTCCGGGACCCAAGACAATTCCCAGCGCACCCAGCTCTTTTCGTTCATTATCAGTAAGCAAATTCTCATCACTGCTGCGCTTTGGAAAAATTCCGTCATTGACACCACACACAAATACAATCTTAGATTGCATCATATATCCGCGTTCTACAGACGTAATTGTCACGTGATCCAAGGTAGGGGGAATAATACTGAACGTAAGGCTGTCCAGTCCGTCTGCAATCATCTGTGAAAATTCTTCTAAATCAACCGTATCATCCCCACACAGTTCGACTAATTCCTGAAGAAGCTCCAATATTTGTTTGAAAACTTGCTCATGTTCTTTACTTTCTATTGCATGTCCTTGCATATCATCGCTTTGTTTCCATCTGCGCAATGTCTCTATAATGCCAGAATGCTGCAGCCATTGATATAAAAGGGTACACCACTGTCGCAGTGTATGTAATTCCTGAGAAGCTGCATATAACGGATTTACCAATTCATATATTACATGACGGATTTCATTGATATGTGCCAAATACTCCATTTCATTCCTACTGTGTATCACTTTATCATCAATAAAATGCCTTGTATAATATGTCCAGTTTTTATTTTGAAGCCAATGATATCCTTGTATTCCATGAGCCAGACAATAATTTTCCAACGTATCTACATCATGCCGGTTTAACGGAAGTAAATCTGTTTTTAACAAACGAAATAACGGTTCATATGCCCAATGAGATTTTAAGACATCAAGAACTGCTATAATAGCTTCCGTTACCGGATGTTCTGTCATGGGACGCCTGTAATCACTGAAACAGGGAATGTGGTATTTGCAAAATACGCGTTCTGCAATGTGAGTATATAAATCGCTGCTTCGGGACAATATAAGCATATCCCGGTATCTAAATCCCTGGCGGCAAAGCTCTAGAATACGACGGGCAACAGTATCTATTTCCACTTCATAATTTGAACATTCTATGACATGCACATTTTCAACAGGTTGTTCCTGTTTTCTAGGCACAATTTGAAAAAAATTATTGATAAATACGTCTGTCTTTTTGTTATCATTATGAGTAATTGCCTGTATTTTCAGTCCCGGAAACAACTCCCGCAATTGACAATAGACTTCATAGGATCGGTGAAACAGCGCGGTTTCACGCTGCTGTTCCGCTACATGCTCCGGATCTGTCGTCAGCGTAATCGTTAGTTCAGCAGCGGTTTCCCCCAACACTTTAATTACCTGCATTTGCTGCGGCGTAAACCAATGAAATCCATCAATCCAAATATGCGCATTCTGTAAAAAAGAATAATGCGGAAGTTCTCTGATTAATAACGTCATTGTATCATCGGCATCACCAAAACGTTCTGTAAGAAAATCACAATAGCCTTCATAAAGAACAGCTGCGTCTTGCAATTTACGGGCTAATGTCTGATTATCTAAAGCAGCCGCTGCATTTCGCAAATCGGCAGCACTAATACAAAATGATCGGCACTCCCAAATAAACTGACCAACCATATCGGCAAAATTGGATTGTCGTGAAGCCATTCGCAATAGGGTGAACTGTTTTTCATATTTATGCAGCAAACGCTGCAACACTATTTTCCGTGCTAATTCCGAAAGAGACTGCCGCTCTTTCCCCCGTTCCGTAAATACACGATAGGCCAGCCGGGAAAATCCTAAAATTTGTATACCTGCAAAACCTTTTTCTGGCATAGTTTCAGCAAACCGTCTTTCCATACCATAGGTTCCCTGATCTGGCACAAGTAATAATGCTTTGCCGCCGTAAGCGGCCCAATTTCTTATTTGTGAAAAACAGTATGCTGTTTTTCCGCTCCCAGCTTTTCCAAATAGTACTGTAATGGCCAAGGTGTCACCTCATTTCAAATACGGTTCTCCATGTATTGTATCATATCCATTTATTTTATAGATTAAAAACGGATTAAAAATTTACGATATTTTCATCATTTGTCCACTGTAATAATACACGTGGTGTTTTATATTTATTTATTTTCTTGATTGATTAAAATAAAAAACCAGACACTCTTTGATAAGCTCCTCTTGTGGTAGACAGTTTTATTGTTTCAACTGTCTACCACAAGGGGAACGTATCATTTTGGAGGTCTGGTTTATCATTTTTTATAAAGCAGCACATACTTTGTGAGCAAACATGCCCGATACTTCACAACGCTGCAGCCATTTTAAATCGTAAGGCTCATAGGACACATATTCATATGCCGAAACATCGAGCATCGTTCCATCCCAATCAGAATGAATATCGCCATTTTGCTTAATTAAAATATCATAAAGTATGGCATACGTCACCTCGTTACGTTCGTCTCGTTCGATTATAGTACTATAGGGAAGCGTCTTATGATACGTCATTTCCATCCCCTTATAATCAAAATGAAATCCACATCGCATACGACATCCATCTAACCCGATATATCGGGCAATGCGTTTTAAATCCCGCAAAATTTTATCATTTTTTTCTTCATAAAGATTGTCCGGCGTAGTTTCTGTATAATCAAAGCGAAATTGGATAGATGCCCCGGGAATCTCATGAAATCGTTCTAAATACGGAACAATTCCAGTAACCGGATAATTTTTATATAATACGCAATTAATACGAAAGGGAACCGCCAATCTTCCCAAAAGCCGATCATTCGATTCTTGAACATAATGCTGCATGTGCCTTGACACATTAATACATGTAATTTTATTTTTATTCCTTCGTGTAAAGGTTATTATATCTTCCTCCGACTGAAACTGTGATACAGGAAGCGTCGTATTAATGTATATTTTATGTGTATGCGGAATGATATCCAGCATTTTCTGCAAAGATTCCAAATTGGCAAAAGGTTCTCCTCCTGTAAATACAAAATCACAATAAGGAGTAATCTTATCCATAAGTTTGATACTGTCACAAATTTTCTCTACTGAAAAGCCATCCATATTATTATACTCTTCCTTATTGATGCAAAAGGGGCAGTGGTTATTGCAGTTATACGGAACAAATACGGTGACCGTTGCGCCGCCTTCACGAGTTTTATAAGGATGTCTTAACTGAAGTGGATCCGTTGAACGGATCTTTTGAATATCTATCATTTCAATCGCCTCATATCTTTTTTACATCTTTATTCCGCTTCCCCTTTGTCATTCTGCATGGAAAAAAGAAACCAGTTACAATACTGCCAGGATGGCAAAATAAAAGATTCTTATATATCAATCCTATTCTACCATAAAAAGTTATTTCGTCAAACACATAATCAGCATTCCTAAAAGTGAACTTTATCACAATAAAAATTCACAACAACGTGATACTTTTTCTTTTTTTAATTAAAAAGAACGACAATTATCATTTTTAACAAAAAATTGATAGCATTTACACCTATTTGAATGACACCTTCTACCATTTTAATAAAATAATTTCAATTTTTATACGTACTTTCCAGAACATAACACATACTATTTATTATTTACCTATGATTAGAACGCCGCCATATTTTTTGTTTTTCTGCTGCATCTATCAATGTTTCCCGAAATGCAGGATGAGCAATGGAAATAAGTGCCTCTGCTCTTTGCCAAGTAGTCTTTCCTGTAAGAGCAGCAACCCCATATTCTGTTACAATGCATGGCGCCTGTGTCCGCGGCGTAGTAATAATATCTCCAGCTGTAAACCTTGGTAAAATGCGAGAATGAATGTGTCCTTTTGTATCAAAGAAAGCAGAGCTCATAGCTAAAAAAGCTTGTCCATGTTCGGATAAATATGTTCCAGTCACAAAATCCAGTTGTCCTCCGGTACCACTGATCTGCCTCGTTCCGGCTGATTCAGAACATACCTGACCATATAAATCCACTGCAATACAGCCATTAATCGAAACAAAATTCTTAAACTGGCCAATAATATAAGGGTCATTGACATAGCTCATAGGTGCCGACATTATATCCATATTATGATCCATATAATCATACAGTTCTCGAGATCCGGCACATGTCGAAAAAACACCTTTACCACGCTGCAGTTCTTTTTTTTGATTAGTAATTTTACCTGCTTGATACAAGCTCAAATACCCATCACTCATAAATTCAGCATGCATTCCCAAATCTTTCAGTTCGGAACGTGCAATTAAATCACCTAATGCATTGGGCGTCCCTCCAATTCCTAATTGTAACGTCATACCGTTTTGCAAATAAGGAAAAATATAAGCTGCAATTTTTTTATCAATATCCGTTGCGGTAGAACTAGGCACTACCCCAACCGGAACGTTGCTTTCTACAATGCAGTCCACCTTTGAAATATGAATATGATCACAAGCAAGACCATAAATGACCGGCATGTTAGGATTTACTTCCAAAATAACATGTGCAGCCTTATCAATGATTTCCTGCGTAGCACAGTTATTAAGTCCAAAACTGAAGTTGCCGTTTTTATCCATAGGAGCTGCTGTAATCATGACAACATCCACGTTAGCTAGTCCACGGGTATAATAAGAACCGCAGTTGCGAAACAACATAGGTGAAAAAAAAGCTCCTCCTCTGTCAATATAGTGCCGTCCATATCCTGAACAATGCCACGTATTATATGTAAACGATATATTCTCGGGATCTTGTTCTGCTACTTTTACCGGTTTTACCTCTAGATTTCCCCGCACATTTACATCATGGAGTTCTCCTTTCCGAGCGGCTAATGCTGCATCTAAAAGTTCCGGAAATGCTGCTCCAGCACAATAATCAACCCAGTCTCCATCTTGGACAATCTTAACGGCTTTTTCCGGAGTCTTTAACTTTTTTTCATATTCCTTCATATAATTCATGTCTTTGTTTCCCCTATGCTTCAAGCCCTGCATGATATGCCCGAATATTAACATCAATAGTTTTTGGTTTTACATTATCACGTATAGCTTGTTCCCAATCAATATGCATGAGTCCCATTGCTTTAACAAGGGCCCCAAAAAGAACAACATTCATACATTTCGGATTGCCAAGATTACGGGCAATATCTCCTGCTTTGATTACAGCAGCATCTGCATGAGATATAATTTCCTCAATGATATGTGATGGATAATCACATGCTCCCATGAGAATAGGTGCTGAAGGAATTTGATAATCATTGACAACTATTTTTCCCTCCGGCCGAAGATGTCCGAGATATCGCAATCCTTCCATTTGTTCAAAAGCTACCAGCACATCGGCTTCTCCTTTTCCAATAATCGGTGAAAAGACTTTTTTTCCAAATCGCACCTGCGTACTAACACTACCTCCCCTCTGGCTCATGCCATGTATTTCTGACATTTTCACATCATAACCAGCGGTAATCAATCCACTTGACAAGATAGAACTGGCAAGAATAGTTCCCTGCCCACCTACACCTACCAATAAAATATTTTTTACATCTGTCATGATTATTCACCGATCCTTTCTATGGCTTGCACCGGACACACCTGTGCGCACACGGTACACCCATCACATTGTACATCATCAATATTGACTTTCTTATCTTCTTTTTTATAAATAAGTGCCGGACATCCCGTCGTCGTACACTTACGACAGCCAATGCACTTCTCTGTATCTACCCGGCAAGTTCCTTTATAATGTCCAAACTCAGCAAGATCTTCAGGTGTATGCTTTTTCAAAACACACGGCCACCGAGTAATAATAACTGACGGCCCCTCAAGTGACATCGCCCATTCCAGCGCATCATCAACTTCTTTTAAATGGAGCGGATTGACCGTTCGAACATATTTAATTCCTAACGCTTTTACCAGTAATGGCAAATCTGTAACATTTGATTTATCCCCCTGCAAGGTATATCCTGAACCTGGATTATCCTGATGTCCTGTCATCCCCGTAATACGATTATCCAAAATAACAGTAACAATTTTGCTATTGTTATATACTGCCTGCAGTAAGCTGTTCATTCCTGTATGGAAAAAAGTGGAATCGCCAAGGACTGCAACAACACGCATAGAATCATTATACTTTTCAAACACTTTTTTTGCCCCATGAGCCGTACTAATACTCGATCCCATGCAAATACAGGTATCTTGAGCATTAAGCGGTTCAGATCCGCCCAATCCATAACAACCGATATCACCCGTCATCATAACGTTTTTCTTTTTACTTAAAGCGTAAAAAAATCCGCGATGTGGACAACCTGCACATAATGTGGGCGGACGTCCAATTACTTTGTCTGTATCATAAGAAATGGTAGAACGCACTTCTCCCAAAAGGGTTTTAGCCACAATATCAGGATTTAATTCTTCAATTCCAGGTATTTTATCTTTCCCAATACAATGAATTCCCGCCGCTTTGATTTGTATTTCCAAAAAAGGATCTAGCTCTTCAATGACATATAACGTCCCCACTGCTTTAGCAAATGTTTTGATTTTTTCTATAGGCAGCGGATTGGTAAAGCCCAATTTCAGATAGGAGGCCTTATCCCCAAAAACTTCTTTGGCATATTGAAAAGAAATGCCAGAGGTGATAACTCCTATATGCTTATCATTCCATTCTATATAATTTAATGGTGTCTGTTCAGAATACGACGCTAATTTCTTTAAACGGTCTTCTACGACATAATGCAATTTTTTTGCATGTGCCGGAATAAGCGAGTACTTAGCAAAATTTTTCACATATGGTTTTTTTTCCCGTTCTTCCCGTTCCTTAAATTCTACTAAGCTTTTACTATGACATACACGTGTCGTCATCCGAAATAACACTGGGGTATCGAATTTTTCACTTATTTCCAATGCAGTTTTGACCATATCTTTAGCTTCTTGACTATCACTCGGTTCAACCATCGCCACTTTAGCCGCTACGGCAAAATGACGGTTATCTTGTTCATTTTGTGAAGAATGAAGTCCCGGATCATCTGCATCTACAATAATTAATCCTCCATTTACACCTGCATATGCATAACTAAAAAAGGGATCTGCTGCAACATTAAGTCCAACCATTTTCATAGCCGAAAGCGCTCTCCCTCCCGCTAAAGAAGCTCCAATAGCGCTTTCAACAGCGACTTTTTCATTCGGAGCCCATTCAGCTATAATATCGCCCTTATACTTGCCAATATTTTCCAAGATTTCAGTACTAGGCGTTCCTGGATAGGCAGCTGCATAGACCACTCCGGCTTCATATGCACCGCGAGCAACTCCTTCATTTCCTGACAACAATTTTTTCATCTGTATCCCTCATTTCTTTAAATATATGTTATTGTATATTGTTGCTGTATACGCAACAGTGTTCCCTTTTTGTAGCAGAAAAATCACTTTGCTTACACAATATGTGAAATTTCTTCCGCCGTTTCTTTCACAGCCGCAATAATCTCCGGCAATTCCCGTTCCGATATCCTAGTTACTGGTCCAGATAAACTAATCGCCGCTGTAATTTCATGATTTTCTCCAAAAATAGGTGCCGCTATACAGGTAAGACCTATTTCTAATTCCTCTCTATCTACAGCATATCCATCCGTGTGGATTTGAGACAATTCCTGCCGCAGCAGATTCCAATCAGTCACTGTATGTTCCGTAAAACGTGGCAGTATGCAGTTTTCATATTGCCGTAAAAAAGCGTCATCAGCATATGCCATAAGACACTTTCCTGAGGCCGAACAATAACTGGGGCTGACAGAACCAACAGGAGGAGCTAAATTTAGCACCTGCTGCGATTGAATTTTTTCTAAAACAATATGCTGCGGATACGGCCCGCCGTTCCGTTGTAAAACGGTAATATGAACGCCCTCGTTAAATCTTTCAGCTAGTGCCTTAGCATACGGATATGCTAGTTTTTGCAAAGGCTCCTGCTGACGAAACAACATTCCTAATGCGTATATCGATAAACCCAGCCAATACTTTCCTGTCTCTTGATTCTGTCGGACAAAACCTCTGCTTTCCAAGGTTTCCAGCGTACGACAAACGGTACTTTTATGAATACACATTTTTTTACTAATTTGTGTAACACTTAATTCTTTTTTTTCTTGTTGAAAAAGTTGAAAAATTTGCAGAGCCCGATCAATAGAACCTATCACACGTCTCCCTCCTTCTAAAAGCAAATTTCAGTTGCTATATATGCAACGATGTTCCGAAATAAGCTTACATATAAATGTTATATCTTACCATTATATTTGTCAATACAAAATAACAGGGAACGCTTTATCATATGTAATACATAAAACGTTCCCTGCTATCGATTTTTATAATGATTTTATGCCATATCATTATTATATGCATACAAACAGTGTGCCATTTTCTTTAATAAATCCAGGCATTCCAAGTGACTGATCCAATTCTTTGGGACTTCATCAATCCCATATAAAGCACCTGCTAAATTACCACATACAGCTCCACATGAATCACTATCCCCATCATGATTGCATGCCATAATAACCGCATCTTTCAATTTTCCCGTTTTAAGCACACAATAAACTGCAGCTGCTAATGCCTCTTCCGCTACCCATCCAGCCCCAATACGACCTAATGATTTAGTGGGATCTCTGTCTGTTGCCGATTCATCAATTGCCAATCTAAGGGCAGTCAATACTTCTTCATGCTTTTGATATCCTTGCAGTATATGCATCATTTCCGGTATAACAAACTCTATATCCTTATCCGTCAACAATAATGATATAGCTGCACTCAGTGTACCGGCTGCCAAGTATCCTGTAGGGTTCCCATGTGTTAAAGATGCAGATTGACACCCCACATAAAATGCTTTTTCCGGATCTCCGGCATAAAACATTCCTACTGGTGCAACCCTCATAACAGTCCCACAGCCTTTACTATTATTTAACGTTGTATCTTCATTGCAAATCTTCCCCGATGACAAAACAGATAAGCATGTCATTCCCGGAGAACGACGCACGAATAAATCTTTATCACCCATTATATCATAATGCCAATATTGTTCATGCGCCTGTGTCTTTATCCATTTAGCCTGTTCGGGTCGAACAATGTGTTCTGTTTGAGTATAGTACCACCGCATATAGGAACGATACATTCCTTCCTGCGGAAGTAAATCATCATGGTTGGCCCACAATAACCCATCTGCCGTAAACAAAGCCATTTGCGTATCATCAGAAATAACCCCGCGGCGACCGTTGGATTCAAGCTTTAATACGGTACGCAATCCATAAGGGCCATATTTTTTCCGAATCGTATCTAAATTATCAAATTCAATCAGGAACCCTAATGCATCGCCTGTCGCACCGCCAAGCATACATCCCGTAAAGCGGTCACTTTTATTCATTCTTACACCCCCCAATGCCAATTATCCTGCCTCTCCCAACTCATAATCCTTTGCCATCCAGGTTTTTGTTGTTGTAAAGCTGATAGTCAGCCATTTTTCATAAGACGGATATCCAATAGAATGATCAATTTCTGTTCGAATTCGATCTAACTCTGATACATTTTGTATAGGATAATCCCGCGGCAATAATATATCAATCTCAATGATTTTAGCCCGTCCATAGGCCTGCACACTTGAAACATAATCGCTAAAGCCATATCGTTCCATAAATCGATCCATAACCTGCTGAACGTGGTTATGTAATTCGATAGGTGCGACCCCCAAAATTTGCTTAACAGAAGGAATTAAAATTTTCATCGCAGGCGGTATCATTTGAACCGCTAACACAATCATAATAAGAGAATCCACATAAATATCTAAATATGCAAATCGTGTGTACTGCATAAACCAAGCAAATCCAAAACTAAGCAGTAATCCAGAAGCCAGAGTAGCATCAACAAACCAACTCACATTATCATAATGAACCAAATAAGACTGTATCTTTTTATTACTGCTGCGAACATAAAAATAAAAAAGCCAATCAAGTAAAGCGAAAAAAGCGGCATAGTATGTCGCTATGCCAAAAGACATGCTATGTCCCCCATCCAAAAGCCCTGCAACACCTGCATAAAAAGCATACACAACAACTAATAAAGTAAATGTTCCTTCCAAAAACATTACTACGGGTTCGCATTGCCAATAACCAAATTGAAAACGTTTACTCGATTCGTGCCGTGTCAACTCCGAAGTAACCATCATCAATACCTTAATAATGATAGCAACAAAAGAAAAAATACCATCTAACAAGATTGCCTGGGAGTTGCTCAGGATACCTGTCACGGTACCTCCTACCGCTACAAGTCCCATCATCGCTGCCGACAAGATGAGCAATCTCTTCTCACTGCGTTTTGCTCCCATATTCATTATAAAACCTCCTTACAAACAATACCAAAATCTATGTTTGTAGGGATCAGCCCAAATAGCTGCTGTAATATCGTTTTGTATCCTGTTTTTGATTCATGATCAATGGACGACGATTCCATTGCCACTTACCTAAAACGCTATGCCCGACCCAACATTTCTCAAAACGACTCGAGCTCAGTGTGTACATAATAAAACCTCCAATATTTTTAAAAAACTTATTTACATAAAGATCAATATAGTATATAATTAAATTTTACTTTATTGATCTTTATTTAATTATAACAGATTTCAGCGTAAAAAATCAACTCCTCTTTATCACAAGACAACTATCAGTCTTGTATGTTCTAAAAAAAAACATAAAAAAACCAGCCGCAGTTACGACTGGTTTTTTTCAGTTCTGCTTTTACAGCAGCTACTTATTTATCTTCAATTTCAGATACAACTCCGGCACCTACTGTACGGCCGCCTTCACGAATAGCAAAGCGGAGTCCCGGTTCAATAGCTATCGGG
>NZ_FNHQ01000001.1 GCF_900103535.1 Megasphaera paucivorans
CCGTATTCAATTTGAATGAGCAACGCGCCTAATGCCATTCTGGCAGGCTTTGCTACCTGGCCTTTAAATCCTTTGAACAGTTTTTTATATTTCTTTTCTACCAGATTCCACGGGATGAATTCTGCTTTCTTGATCCAACGGTTGTTCGGATCCATTTGTAATCCCAAGGGTTGATTAAAATCTTCGAATGAAAGTTGTTTAGAAGGAGTTTTATACATTTTACGTCACCTGTGTGCAAGAGTTTTGAGCTGTTTTCCACCATACTCATGCACTTATTATACTACGAAACGCTGATGAATACTGCAGTGATGCATATTATTGGTTTGTGCAGTTTATATTACGTAAAAACAGCAGTCCTCTGATATAAAGGACTGCTGCAAAAAATCATATCACAAACGCATGTAAATAATCAGTATTTTTATTTACATTTATTTCTTTTCATTACAATCTTTATAGCAAATCCAATTAATAAAAGAACAAAAATGCCAATAACCATATATGCAACACCATTAGTTATATGGTGTAACGTGGTATTAATCACATCGCCATTTTCAGAGGTTAAAAAATGGCGTAATAAAAATAAAATCACAAAAAAGAAAAAAGTTGTCGATATAAGCTTTACAACGGGCCTATGCTTATCAATGAATGTCGGATGGTAATACACTCTGCTGCTAACCATAGAAAAGGTATTATTAAAATAAGCTGACACGCGATTCCCATATGTTAAAATATCCAACGTTCCATTACTAAGCGCACTATGTTCTTGAATATGCTTCATAAAAATATTTTTCAACGCATCAAAATAGGACATAATATTCGTCGGATCAGATGCCTTCGGAATTGCATCATATTCTTTAAATCGAATTTCATACACTTCTCTAAACACCGTTTTTACATGTTCGGGAATATTTTCATCTTGAACAAATCTCTTATCTAATTTTCCTAATACTGTTTCAAATATTTTCTTAAGTTCCTTGTCCGTATGGATGTACTTTTTTAAAAACACATAATAATCAGAATGAACAGGAGCTTTTTTGTTATTTATAAGCTCTGAATGGACAGATGTATATAATACCCAGTACTTATAAAAACTATATTCTATCAAATTAGTTAATATATAGTCTGCTGGTTCTCCTTGTAAGTCTTTAGCAATATATTCACAAATACCATCTGTTCTATCATAAACGATATCTGTCAAAACTGTTATAAATTCCGCATATGTAAGATCCTTCATTGTTGTAATCAATCCTTTTTTGTCAGATATAATACTAATAGTATATCACACAATAATAAACAATGGTAAAAATGCTTTTTATCTATAGTAATAACAAATACTATAAATTTTTATCTTATATAGTATGACGTATTAAAAATCTAACACCGCTGCAATTTCCTTAAAAAACGGATTTTTAGTATCCTTATCAGATAATATGGGATCATCTATCCCCCAATCCACACCAATATCCGGATCATTCCAGCGAATACCGCCATCTGCCTGCGGAGCATAATAATTGTCTGCTTTATACATAAATTCCACATCATCCGTTAACGTCACAAATCCATGTCCAAACCCGCGGGGAATAAGCAGCTGCTGTTTGTTTGTCTCGCTCAGTTCTACTCCTACCCATTGTGTGTATGTCGGACTGTTCTTGCGGAGATCTACCGCCACATCCAAAACAGCTCCCCGCGTGCAGCGCACTAGTTTCGCCTGACTCCATTCACCCTGTTGAAAATGAATTCCCCGCAGCGTTCCTTTTATGGTAGAAGAAGAATGATTATCCTGTACAAAATCATACTGCAGCCCTGCTTCCTCCATTTTTCGTTTAGACCAGCTTTCCATAAAAAAACCGCGATGGTCACCAAATACTTCCGGCGTAAGGATAACCACACCCGCCAATTTTGTTTCTGTCACTTTCATCTATCCTGTCCTCCTTAGGGATACTAAGTAGTAGTCAGCATTTGATAGTTACAACCGTCTTTGCCACAACCATCTTTATCTTTACTACAACTGCCTTTTAATCTATTCCCTCTTCTATCAAAAACCGTCGTACAGCATCCTGCCAATCCGGCAAGGCATGAAACCCATTCTCCACCAGTTTTTCTTTACTCATGCGACTGTTCAACGGCCGTTTGGCCGGAGTCGGATACGCACTGGTCGGGATAGGCTTTACCCGGCATGTAATTCCTGCCTGGCGGAAAATTTCCTCTGCAAATTCCGCAAACGAACAGATTCCTTCATTCGTCGCATGATATGTCCCATAGGCTTCACTCTTCACCATATCACATAAAAGCGGTGCCAGATCCGCCATATACGTAGGCGATCCGATCTGATCGTCTACCACGCTTACTTCCTCATGTTCCTTCCCCAACCGCAGCATCGTCTTAATAAAATTACTGCCATTCTTGCCAAAAGCCCAGGAAATGCGTACGATAAAATGCTTCGCTGCATATTTCCGCACTGCTTCTTCCCCTTCCCATTTTGTCTGCCCATAGAAATTCAATGGCGCTGCCGGATCCTCCGGCGTGTGAAACGTGGTTCCCATTCCGTCAAATACATAATCCGTACTGATATACACCATCTTGGCATTCATTTCTCTGCATACTTTAGCTATGTTTTCCGTACCCAGCACATTGACCTTATAGCATATATCCCGATTACTTTCTGCTTTATCTACTGCTGTATACGCACTGCAGTGGATTACCGCATCGGCACCGTACTCCGTAAGGAAACGATGGGCTGCCGCAAAATCCGTAATATCAAAGTCAGCCAGATCTGCCCCCACACAGTCGATTCCACGCCGCCTCAGTTCCCGTACCACTTCGTACCCCAGCTGCCCGCCTACTCCTGTCACTGCTACTTTCATCATAGTTCACCCTGCATCTTTCTATCATAATTTTTATATTCCCCGCTTAGGATATGTTCCCACCAAGGTTTATGATTCAAATACCACGCAATGGTTTTCTGAATTCCTTCTGTAAACCGGGTTGTCGGTTCCCAGCCAAGTTCTTTCCGTATTTTCGTCGGGTCAATCGCATAGCGCCGATCATGCCCGGGACGATCGGCTACAAACTGGATCAAGTCTTCACTCTTTCCCAATGCCTGTACAATCGTCTGGACAACACTCAGATTCGTCTGTTCATTATGCCCGCCAATATTGTATATTTCTCCCACTCTGCCGCTTCGGATAATCAAATCAATGGCGCTGCAATGATCCTCCACATACAGCCAATCCCGTACATTGGCCCCTTTTCCGTATACAGGCAGCGGTTTATCCTGCAGTGCACGGGTAATCATCAAGGGAATCAATTTCTCCGGAAAATGATAGGGTCCATAATTATTCGAACACCGGGAAATGGTAACCGGCAAGCCATATGTTCGATAATATGCCTGTACCAGCAAATCCGCCCCTGCCTTTGATGCCGAGTACGGGCTGGAGGTATGGAGCGGTGTTTCCTCCGTAAAGAACTGGTCCGGCTTATCCAGCGGCAAGTCACCATATACTTCATCCGTAGATACCTGATGATACCGGGTAATGCCGTATATCCGGCAGGCATCCAGCAATACCGACGTTCCCATGATATTAGTACGCAGAAATATTTCCGGATCGATAATGGAACGGTCCACATGGCTTTCTGCCGCAAAATTCACAAGGACATCCGGTTTTTCCACCTCAAATAGATGGTATACGAATGCCCTGTCAGCAATATCTCCCTTTATAAATGCAAAATGGGAGTTATCCATCACAGGCGCCAAGGTTTCCCTATTCCCGGCATAGGTCAGCGCATCCAGGCAAATAACCGTATCCTCGGTATGCTGCCGCAGTATCCTATGAACAAAATTTCCTCCAATAAATCCGGCTCCGCCGGTGATTAATAGTTTCATGTGTAGCTCCCACACCTTTCCATAAAATTTGTTGGATTGGGTTGTAATAAATTGGGTTATGATAGAATCAGTTGTAATAAAAGCGGTTGCAAGAAAAGCAGTTGTAGGAAAAGCAGTTGTAGGAAAAGCAGTTGTAGGAAAGGCAGTTGTAGGAAAAGCAGTTGTACGTTTTTTAAATGGACATTAATTGCAATTTTCTTTTAATGTTTTAATCAATGTGTTCAAAAGTTTACTCACATGGTGACATAATCCCATGGCCTTGTCTATTTCAGCGCTTGTAACATACTCCAAATGCATACAAATTTGAAGCTGCGTTTCTAGTTCTGCAATAGATCCTCGAGAAATATACAAAAATCTGATAAAATCCTTATTCGAATATCGTGCCTGTCCTTCTGCTATATTCGAAGGAATAGAAACAGCTGCTCGTCGCATTTGATCTGATAAACCATACAATTCTTCTTTTGGCAAATATTTAATTAGACTATATATCTCTTTCACCAATTCCATACTACGTTGCCAAACAACCAAATCCTGATAATATCGTAAAGCCAATTCACCAACTCCTATATACGACTCATACTATTTTATCATATTCTTTAAATCACAACTCACAACCGCATTTTTTTCTACAACCGTA
Source organism: Megasphaera paucivorans (assembly GCF_900103535.1). Lineage (GTDB taxonomy): Bacteria > Bacillota > Negativicutes > Veillonellales > Megasphaeraceae > Megasphaera_A > Megasphaera_A paucivorans. The sequence continues at coordinate 4,521 of NZ_FNHQ01000001.1, forward strand.
CAATCTTTTATCCACAACCGCTTGCAATTACTTTAAAATCTTCCCATCTACCACTTTTTGCAAATATTGTCCATAGGGAGACTTTCCATATTTTTCAGCACTCTTTGCCAATGTCTCTTTATCTATCCAGCCCTGTTCATAGGCTATTTCTTCTAATGCCGAAATTTGCACGCCAGCCCGTTGTTCCACAGCTTTTACAAACTCCGACGCTTCATTCAGACTATCTATCGTTCCCGTATCCAGCCAGGCATAGCCGCGGCCCAAGGTAATCACATCCAGCATGCCCGCATCCAGATACATTTTATTTAAATCCGTTATTTCCAATTCCCCGCGCGCAGACGGGCGTACTTGTTCCGCATACTCACATACTTTGCTGTCATAAAAATACAGCCCTGTAACCGCATAATTTGATTTCGGCACTTTGGGTTTTTCTTCAATAGAAACCGCTTTTCCGGCAGTGTCAAATTCGATAACCCCAAACCGCTCCGGATCCTCCACATAATATCCAAAAACAGTAGCTCCTTGTTTCTGGACTGCTGCCTCTTCCAGATGTCTTCGAAGTCCGGCACCATAAAAAATATTATCTCCCAGTATCATCGCACACGGCTCGCCACCAATAAAATCCGCTCCTAAAAGAAACGCCTGTGCCAAGCCTTCTGGCTTGGGCTGAACTTTATATGATAAATGCAAACCGTATCGTGATCCATCTTCCAATAATCGTTCAAAGTTCGGCAAATCTGCCGGTGTAGAAATAATTAAAACATCTCGAATTCCTGCCATCATCAATGTGGACAACGGATAATAAATCATCGGCTTATCATATACCGGCAATAACTGTTTCGATGTTACCATCGTCAGCGGATATAAACGTGTACCACTGCCTCCTGCTAATACTATTCCCTTCATATTATTCCCCTTATCTGTATTTATAAGTAAGTTCTATAAAATAGTATCATATATTTTTTATATAAACAAATTCACATAATCGTTTATGTAAATTATAAAACTCCTGTATAGTTACTATAGGCTAAAACATTTTACGCTGTCATCTACCCCTCAAATATCAGTTGGTCAAAACAAATACGAATCATATCTTTTAAAAATGAACCTATGCCTATATAATAAGAGAATACAATATAGAAAGCAAGTTTCCTCTATTATTTATGAAACATCAATATTTAGAAATATCTCTATAAATAGGTTTATCTTTCGTAAAATAATTTTTATATCCGGGAAGTGTTTTTATGAAAATCTCATTATATGATTTATACCACAATTATCAAAAACATAAATTACTTACAGCAAGCATTTTTTCCCTTGTTTTTATATCTGCAATTTTGTATTCTGTTTTTTTTATACCCAGATTTTATAAAGCGAGCATCGGAATTAAACTACCAGCAGGTATAAAAATCAATGAGGCAAATATGTCTGTCAATATTTTAAAAAATGCCGTTTTTGTTAACCCCATAAAAAATCCTGATAAAATTCAGTATGAAGTGATTTTAACACCTAGCGCTGACACCATACGAATTAGCTTTTATGGAAAGAACCCCCACACACTCGAATTGTTTAGAGATACATACATGAATAAAGCAGTTCATGCATTATCTACATATTTTTTTGATGTAGCGGGTGCGGAAAAATCACACCAACTTGCTATTATCAATATTGATCATATAGATTCAATGGAAATAAAAAAGATTAACACTATCAACATATGGGCGTCTCTCTTACTTGCTATAGTATCTACCTTATCATTCTTATTCGTACATATCATAGTATGGAGCAATACAAATGAATAAAATTTTTAACGTAAAAACTTCACTCTGTTCAGCAGGGGTTAATATTGTGTTTTTAACCAGTGTTTTTTATGACATAATTCGTTACATACTGCCCATCGAAAAATATATAAGTTTCGCCTTATTTACATGGGTACATCTTTTACTATTATTTATGATTTATCATGAAAGATCAAATTCCCTTTCTTCCTTTCGATATATTCTATTTTTTTTGTTTTCTTTTTCTTTAGGAATGACAACGCTTCAGCAAGAATACATTCTAATGCGTTCATGGTTATTTTTTATGCCTCTTATGATATTTATCTGGTTTGTCGCCTTACCTTCAGTAGTAATGGAATGGAAGGATATCCTTTATACATTAAAATGCATAACATTATTGGGAATATTATATTGTACCGCGAATTTAATTATCAATTATAATATCTTATTTCATTTTTGGACGACAACAAATTTTTATAATAATGACTGTCAAGGAGTATATTTCAATAAAAACTCCTGGGGACAATTATTAATACCAATTATTTTTGCTAATGTATTATTACTATGCAAAGAAAATAAATATATTTGGAAAATAACCTTGCTAATATTGATTTATAATTTAATCGCATCTTTATCTCGAGGTGCAATCCTTGGAATTGCTATATTCTTCATAACATATTTATGTATATTATCTATAAATAATGGCCTTATTAATAAAAAAAGTGCAATTTTTATTTTTGCACTAATTTCCATACTTTTCTTTATACCACAATTGCATAATGTATTATATAATTACTTTTTTAGACAACATGATATATTGACTTTTCGCGGAGAACTCTGGCGTATGTCTGAATACTATATAATTAAATTACCTTTTTGGGGATATGGATTTGGCAATCAATTAAGTTTAATAGAAAACATGGGAGTTCAAATCAGTAATTTTCATAATACGTATATTGATTGGCTTATACAAGGTGGATTTCCACATATATTAGTAAATTTATTAATTTTGGGAAGCACCGCTGTAACTAGCTTTAGAGTTTACAGAATAAACAATAAATTGGGTTCATATTTATTGGCAAGTTTATTGTCTTTCACACTTTACATTAATATTGAATATGTGGATTTATATACATTTACAACTCCTAATATACTATTTTGCTTCATGCTTTTTACAATTCCTTATTGGATTCTTGATGTTTTGCAATTTCATCGTAGTAATAATTTATAATATTTTATTTACCAGCGACAACACCTGTTCAATAACTTCATCCATATCATAGTATGTATATTCTGCCAGCCGTCCACCAAATAGGACGTTACGTTCTTTTTCAGCTAATGTTCTATATCTCGCATATAATTGAGAATTTTTCATGTCATTGACAGGATAATATGCTTCTTCTCCAGGAACCCATTCTGTAGAGTACTCTTTGGTCACATACGTAACTGGCTGTTTACCAAATTCAAAATGTTTATGTTCAATACTTCTCGTATATGGAACATCCCAAGCTGTATAATTCATAACCGCTACGCCTTGATGATTGACCTCTTCAAAGCGTTCTGTTTTAAACGCAAGACTTCTATATTCCAAATTTCCTAATTGATAATTATAATACGAATCAATAGGTCCTGTATATATAATCATTGGAGCCATATTTTTGTATTCATTGCGGTATATATTATAATCCACCCCAGTATGTACCTCAATTCCATCTAAAAGAGCATAAATTAATTTATTGTACCCTCCTACAGGGATTCCCTGATACCGATCATTAAAATAGTTATTGTCAAAAGTATACCGCACAGGCAGACGCTTAATAATAAATGCCGGCAGTTCTTTACAACTTCTTCCCCATTGTTTTTCTGTATATTCCTTAATTAATTTCATGTAAATATCTGTTCCCACAAGACTAATTGCCTGCTCTTCCAAATTTTTCGGTTCACCATGTATCACGGTGCGCTGTGCATTAATTTTTTTTTCTGCTTCTTTAGGTGTGACATTCCCCCATAATTTATAAAAAGTATTCATATTAAATGGCAAATTATATAGTTCTCCTTTATAGTTTGCTACTGGTGAATTAATATAATTATTAAATTCTACAAATTGATTAACATAATTCCAAACTATTTTATTAGATGTATGAAAAATATGGGCACCATATTTATGAATATGAATTCCTTCCTTTTCTTCACAATACAAATTTCCTCCCACATGATTGCGCCGTTCTATGATTAAACAAGATTTTCCATGCTTTTTTATTTCATGAGCAAGTACACAACCGAATAGACCACTGCCTACTATTAAATAATCATACATATCAATATCTCCTGATTAACTCATTAATAAATAAAAAAAACCAATCAATACTATTACATTTTCAGTCTCTTAACAAGATTTTCTTTTTCCATAAAATTCTTCCCATGATAACAGCAATAGCGGATTCCGTAACTACTGTAGTGATTGCTGTTCCCTCAGAATTAAACCATATGGTAAGAGGAAATATCAATAAGGTATTGATCAATGCCCCTAAACATAAACTAAAACTATATTCTTTTTCCATACCAAGGGGCAACATTGTTTCACCACCAAAAATAGTACTGACTGCTACAATACAAGGAACAAAAGCCATAATTTGAAAAATACGAATAGACGCCTCATACTGTTCACCTAATAAAGCAATCACAATCCATCTTGAACCAATGGTTAAGATAATTCCTACTATTCCGCCACAAATACTATAAATGTATAGTTGTTTTTTTAAAAAAAGCATTCCTTGTGTTCTAGATTTTTTTAATACTTGCGTAATATAAGGATAAATCGCTGTATTAACTGCATCTATTCCCCTCCTAACGCAATTAATCAACTTATCGGCTCCGCTATAATAACCAACTACAGTATTATTAGTTAAGATTCCTAAAATAACTACATTACTAGTGGTATATAAGTTAACGGCTATCATAGATACAAAAATTTTCCAACCTTCTCTATAAACAGTCACACAATTTTTTATAGAAGGTTTTACTACTAAATTCGGATAATTTCTACAAATGAGCATAATAGATAGTATACCTGCCAATAAAGGTACTATAGATTGCAATAGTCCGGCAAGTACATAATCCGCAGGCCCTGTAACAAATAAAAAAATACATATCATACTCAAAACTCTGCCAACAAAATTAAAAAAAGTAATATATCTCATCTGCTGTATGCCCTGGAAAAACCAAACAGGAAAAATCGCATTTCCAATCACAGAACAATAAAGAGCCATAAATAGATTTATATCCCAAGAAACACTAAAATACAATTTTGAAAATGTATAAATAACACAAATAATTAAACTAATGCCTATCCACAGAAATATTTTTCCCCAAAAGTATGAAGAAAAAACAATTCCCAAAGATTTTTTATCAGAGTTTACAATCGCCTTTGGCGCCGTTAATGTAAATCCATAATCAATGATTATATTAATGTAAGCTACTATTCCCTGCATAAATACAACTGCACCATATTGAGTCGGTCCCAATATTCTCAATAGGTAAGGCACTAAAATAAATGCCAGAATATATTCCATCCCTCTTAAAGTTAACATAGAAAATATATTCTCCATTAATCGATTTTTTTTCATTTTTAATATCCTCAACATGATTATTTATCTTTTAATATCCATGTTTTTTAGTAACCATATTGTTTTATATAAAAAGGGCATATATTTAAACATTACAAATTTAAATCGATCTTTTTTAGTTATTTTTAATCCATTTTGAATTAATATATTTGCCCGTTCCATACATATATTTAAAATAGCTGTATTTTTACTTTTTTCAATACTAGTAAGACAGCAAATCTCCTGCAAGACAAACAAGCAAGCATTAAACACTAACATATATCCCATATTCATAATATCTAATGTATCCAATTTATATCGCTGCAATTGTTTTATCTGTTCTTGTCTTGCCAACACCCAATCATAATGTACTTTATTGGACGTATTTAATATACTCCCATCTCTCTTCACGTAATTATAAAGACATAAATCTATAAATCTTACTTGCGTCGATTTATAAAATAATTCTATTATTACGTAAACATCTTCAAAAATTTTATTTTTAGGATACCGAACTCCTTTAAATAGCGAATAATGATATAACTTATTCCAGGCGTAGGATCCAATACAAATATCCGCTCCCCTGGTTCCTCTTATTTCATCTCGCAAATAGCAAGTAATTGCTTTTTCTCCCGTAACGCTGCAATTCGCATAATAAATGGGTATTTTTCGCAATTTCTTTACTACATAAAATCCACATACAGTTATCCCTTTAGATTGTTTATTATAATAAAGTTGCCTATACATATCTGCTTCGATAAAATCATCCCCATCAACAAAACCTATATATTCACCCTGCGCTATATCTAACCCTGCATTTCTTGCCTCAGAAATCCCTCCATTATTTTTATGTATAACTTGAATACGACTATCCTTTGCCTCCCATTGATCACAAATTTTTCCTGATGCATCAGTAGATCCATCATCTACAAGAATAATCTCTAATTTTTTATAGGATTGTTCTACAATAGATTCAATACATTGATTTATATAAGATTCTACATTGTATACAGCAACAATAATAGAGATTATAGATTTTCCCATTTTAAACTCCTAATGAATCTTGTCATATTACCTACTAGTTTTTAAATATAACTGCTCTATTTTTTTTACCTCATTCTCTATGTCATATCCAGCAGAAACAACCGCCGACTTCATATTTATTCTTTGAATAATTGTATATTTCAGAATAAGTTCAATCCACTTTTGAACATCAGATAAATTGCAAAAATGTACTAAATTGGTAATGGCAACTTCTTTTATTATATTTTCCGAAAAGAAACAAGGCAATCCCGCCGTTTGAGCTTCAATACCCACGATTGCAAATCCTTCAAAATATGATGGGAAAACAAAACAATCCATGGCTTGCATCAATTCATTTACATCATTTCTCATACCTAAAAAATATACATAATCATTTAATTCTAATTTATCAACCATTTTTTTGATGTTAAGAAAATAATAATCATTTTCTGCCGCTCCACCAACTAAAAGTAAACAAGCATTATTTTTCTTTTTTCGCAATTCATAAAACACACGAATCAAAAATTCGTGATTTTTTTGATAGCTAAACCGCCCTACATGCCCTATAACAAACTTATTATCTAACCCTAGTTCTCTCCTCTTTTTTTTTCGAATCGCTTCATTAAAAGCAAAGGAATCTGTACATATAGCATTATGTATAATTATGAATTCTTTATTTTTAAACATCCATTTTCCTGCGACTTTCGAACACGCCCAAAAATCAGTGGCTGAATAAAACATAATCTTTCTGTTAATCCATACTAAAAAATTACGCATTATTCCCATTGAAACTTCATCACCATTGTTGTGTGAATGAATAATTCTTCTGTGTATACCCATAATTTTACCTATAAACAAAGGAAAAACATAGTATAAATGACATACATTCAAAACAATTGCTGTATAATTTTTTCGTTCTTTTTTTAACAATTTCCACCATTGGTAATAATGTTTAAGTGGGTTTTTACTGCGACGGCATATATTAAATATAAAATTCCCATTATGCCTTATTTCTTTTTCAAAAACAATAGATTGATCTGCCGTTATATTAACAAAATCATATGTAATTTTTGAATGATCTAAATGCCGATATTGTTCCATCAAATATGTTTCCATTCCCCCTATGTTGTCAGTCATTCCTACTTGTAAAATTCTAATTTTGTCCATTTATTTTTTCACCTTTGAAAATAAAACACGAAATTTTTTTTTCACATAATTAATCGTCTTGCATTCCCATAATATTAAAAAAATGTATTCATGTTGTAATACATATGTCAATATTTTTACTTTAATAGATCTGTTAACAAATTTAATTTTTCTAAATTTACTAAATAATTCAGATTGAAAAATCTCTTTTAATTTACAGTTTGCTTCCTTAGACGATTCATAAAGTAATCTTTGACTAATTGCCGAATAAATATACCTTGTATATAGCCAATATATATCCTGTGAAATTTCACTGGTTAAAAGTTCCCATTCTTCATATTTTTTTAGCAGAGAGTTTATTTTAATAACATGTAAGTCATAATATTTTACATTTCTTTTTGTAGACAAACTATTTTCTACTCTCTTCGCATAATGATACCCACATACTGACAAACAAGTTAAAGAAGTTGCTTTATCAAATGCATCCAAATTAAACATAAAATCTTCATTTACTTTAAAATTTATGTCAAACAAAAATTTATATTTCCGCAATAACGTCATATTATAAAATGTATTCCAAAGATATCCAAATAATGGCAACTTTTCCATCTCAATAATATATTTCCTTATTTCAGCTTGATTCATAAATACATGATCAGGTATCCCAACTTTTTTAGAACCTATATATCTCTCCTTTCTGTCATAATATTCTTCTATACATCCATATTTTATTATATCAGTTTGACATTGCTGTATACTTTGATGCACCGTCTTAAAAATATTACAATCTATTACGTCATCCGCATCAACAAAAGTTAAATATTTTCCTTTAACCCACTTTAAGCCTTCATTACGAGCATTGGCAACACCTAAATTTTTATCAGTTTGTTTTAAAATAATTCTCGAATCTATTTTTTTATACTTTTCGCAAATTTTTTTACTTAAATCATCAGAACAATCATCTATAATAATTAACTCAAAATTTTCAAATTTTTGGTTTAAAATACTTTCAATTGCTTTTCCTATATACTTTTCAGTATTGTAAACAGGCATAATTACACTAAAAAACGGATAAATTAAACTCATTGTATTCACCTATTGCACACTATGAACTCTAAAAAGGTACTTAAAAAATTATCTACCTATATCAATTTGCTTTCCTATCCATTTTCTCAATAAAAAATCGCTGCCTTTCTTTAACCAATTCTGCTTTTCCATGAAAGATACATTTTGTTCTCTATAATCAATTTGATTTTTCTCTAACCAAACATCCAATAATAGTTCGCTTACGAATCCATAGACTCTAGCTTCATAAGAATTATAACTAGAAATATCTATTCTTTTTTCTAATTCAAATAAAATATTAAAAAGCCACTGGCAATATTTATCACATAAATCATGCCGCATTACAAACATATTAAACATGTGCGCCCATGTACGATTCATAACTTTTTTAAAAGCAGGTATATAATCCGGACATATTTCCGCAATCACTTGTTCCGTCATACTTAATCCCTCTTGACAGTGTGCATGATTATAATGAGAGCGATTAGTCTCAATATAGTATTTTCGTCTGTCCGCTACAATAACCGGGTAATTTTGTAATAACTTTTTCCAATCAGATGCTCTCATTATTTGCTTTTTCTTTTTTTCTATATTCCGTACTTCTTTCCGTGTAAAATATCTTCTATAATGAACCAGCCCTATATAATCTCCCCCCTCGTTTTTCCAAACCCAATATAACCCTGTCAATTCACAAAAATTAGGATTTTTCAAAGAGATACTATGTCCTGTATTATCTTTAATATATCCTAAGTTTTCCTTTCCTTCTGCGCCTACATGCAATGGAATGTATATTGAATCGTCAGGCATCCAATATTGTTTATGAGTCATTATAAAAATTTTTATATCCACATTAGTATGCCCCTTTTCCTCCAATTACGACTTTAATCGTCCGCCAAATTAATACTACGTCAAACCATACATTCCAATTTCGCACATACCATGTATCCATTTGAACGCGTTCATTATAGTCAATATCACTTCGTCCACTAGTCTGCCACATTCCTGTTATGCTTGGCCGAACCATATAATAATCCTCTATATATTTGCCATAGCGCAAAACCTCTTTTTGAACAATAGGTCTCGGTCCAACTAGGCTCATTTCTCCTTTTAGCACATTAAACAGTTGTGGCAGTTCATCTAAACTGGTTTTTCGGAGAAAAATACCTATTCGTGTAATTCGTGGATCATTCTTTAATTTAAAATTCCTTTCCCATTCAACACGAGCTGTGGGGTTATTTTTTAATACTTGCTGCAACTTTTCATCAGCATTTACACACATACTACGAAATTTATAACAAGAAAACAGCTTTCCATTTTTTCCTATTCTCTTATGCTTAAAAATCACAGGCCCCGGTGAATCTATATAAATAAAAAAGGCTATAAACATAAGAAGCGGTGATAAACAAATCATATTTACAATTGTACAAACAATATCAAAAATACGCTTAATCCAGCGATTATACCAATGAGCCAAATTGTTCCGCACGCTGAAAGCAACAATATGCCCATCAATAAAACTTTCCATATCTAATACAGCCAATGGCATATTCCCCATATCCGGCACAAAAGAAATAGATTTTACCAACGGCTGCAACCGATATACAATTTCCTGCACCGCATTCGTATTAAGCCCAGGGGCAATTACGATTACATGGCGCACACCGGTTTCTTTAATAACACGTTCTGCATCCTGAAATTTTCCCAACTGCGGCATCATGGACGCAACTTTAGGATTTGGCACGTGATCCTCCAGATACCCGATAAGATGATGTCCCATTCCCGTATCATGTTGAAAATATTCTAATATCAAGGCTGCCGTTTTCCCTGCTCCCATAACTAGTACCGGAATTTGCAATATACAAAACTTTTCTAGCATCTTTTTTACAATAAACCGAAATAATATAATAATAAAAAATGAAAATACCCATAAAAACAACAAGAACAATCGTGACGTAGTACCGGCTATTTGTGCCGCATACATTAAAACAATAATGGTTGCTGTCGCATATACATTAGCATTAAATATACAAGAAATCGTACGCCAAAATTGTATTCGCCGTACATATAATCCATTAGCCTGCATAAAAAAAACGTATATAACTGGGCATATGACATACCAACTCAACCAAGATATATGAAGGATTCCTCCGTTGGGTATAAAAAAATTCCGCAGGTAAAACGCTAATGATTCTGCACATACTATAGCACAGTAATCTCCTAGCATTAAAACAAGCGGTAATATAATTGTCGTATATTTGTTTTTTATAGAAATAGTATTTTCATTATGTAATTTATAGGCAGACATAAAAGGCCACACCTTCATTTGTGTTTTATTCTCAATAAAAATGAAATTTCACTTCTGTTATATTAATACTATAAAATTATATGCATAAATAAGAATTCATTAAATTCAGTGTTTTATATTTTTTAAATATTTAGGGTAGTAATGAATTATCGATGCTATCCGATATGATTTTATATACGTTTTATATTCCCAAAATTTTCCATAGGATACCGCTCCAGAGTCCAAATATTTATTTATTATTACGCCATATCGATTTATAATATGATAATATTCATCCTTTTCGCGATATTTAATCGTGTATCGAATAAGCGCAAATATTGCTTTAACATATTCTTCAAAAGCGTATTTTTGAAGAACTTCTTCTGATTTTTGAGAAAGAATCAGTTGATAGATTCGTTTACGAGCCCGAAAATTACCTTTCCATATGTCATAATTTCCATCCTGCCAAGATAAACTACTTGGATGCTGCATATAATGATACAAAATTTGAGGAAGTACAACCACAGTATTACATTGCATTAACACTTCTGTAATAAAAAGCTGATCTTCAGAATAAACGATAGTTTCATCAAAACGGACAGACTTTATCAAATTTTTACAAAAGACTTTATTCCATATACACCCGGTACCCACTTTTTCATTTAATAATAATTCTAATGGATGTCTGCAAATTATAGGAACTGTACTAAAATTATAAACAGAAGGCTTATATATAACTTCTGCAACGAATCCACACATAGCAATATCCGCATGACTTCGTTCCAATGCTTCTATTAAATTCTGATACATATCTGGTTCAATTAAATCATCTGCATCTACAAAAACAATATATTGTCCTATTGATTCTGTTAACCCACTATTTCTAGCAGAACTTACGCCGCCATTTTCTTTATGTAGTACTCTGATTCTAGCATCCTGTAACAAAAATTTGTTGCAAATTTTCAAACTGCTATCTGTAGAACCATCATCTACAAGAAGTAATTCAAAATCATAATAAGATTGTCTCAAAATAGACTTAATGGTATCTTCTAAATATTTTTCCGCATTATATATAGGAACAATTATACTAAGTTTTGTCATACGTATTTACCTGTTACCCTCTTTGAATAATAAAAACTGTTAGTCCCCAGTAAAACCAAAACAGATTCATTACATATCGACCAAAAAACGCATAATCAAAAAAGCCGTAAACAATTATGGCTGAAAAACAAAGCAGCATCCCACCAATCCAATTTAATCTCCGTAACGTATCCACCATAGATATTACGCCATATTTTAACATTGTATGCCATTGAAAAATCAATAAAAGCAAAAAACCGCTGAGTCCAATAAGGCCATTTTCATTAGCAGACTGAAGAAAAATATTATGAGGCGATTGGATATTTTTTTCTCTTCCAGGCAATTCAAATCGAGTATGATACACTTCTCCCCATTTTTTCGTACCAATGCCAAACACTGGGTGTTCTTTAAATATTTGTTCAGAAACTTGCATTAGATATACTCGTCCATCATTTTGTAATTGATTGTGCATACGCGTTTCCAACACATTTGACGAAAAGCAAGTTACACCAAACCCAACTATCAATAGTATGGGAATAACAAATTTCAATAATTTCCAATATTGCGCTTTAATGATTAGTATCAACATACCAAAAAATACAACTGCCATAACAATTACAGCACTGCGGGTACCTGTCATGGCAATAATATGACATCCTGCTACAAATACAATAAAAGAAATACAACAAAAAGAAAAATTTTCTTTCCCATACATGATAATTCCAAAAAGTAAAAATGGCAGCATCGTAATTAATACAGATGCCAGTCCCAATGGCCATGAAAAGGTTCCCATCAACCGTCCTTCAATATAATGAGGATGCATAAACGTATCAAAACATATGTAAATAACAGAAACAATTAACCCTATCCATACTATTTTTGGTATATTTATATCATCCTTCGCAATAATGCCAAATAACAAAAATGGTGCCATCCGTTCGACATAGTGACCAATTTCACTGATATCACCCTGATTAAAAAAATATGAAAAAATCATAGTACCAATAAAAACCATCATAAAAAGCCAAGATTTTCTATATAAAGAGCTAGTCCACATATTTCCTAATATAGGATAATCATATAGCCTGCATACTAAAATATGGCTTAAAAATGATAATATAAAAAACCATCCTTGGTTAATCCCACACCCTACTGTCAAAAGCAATACTGGTAATACCTGTATATATAGTTTATATTTTTCAGCACACTCTCTCAAATTATACACCTACTTATTTCACTGGTATTAGTTTCCATTTCTCATCATAGAGAGAATGTCCATCGTATCCCTCACGCCTCCATTTATCAGGCGCAACTACTATTTTTCCTTTATAGGTACTTAAATACTGTGCCCACCAGCTAAACGTACTATTAGAAATAACAAAGTGTTTACAGGCAGACATCAATTGCATTTTTTCCCACACAGGATCACTCCCATTTTCGTATAACGTTCCTTTCGGAAATTTCATATTTTCTTGTACCCATGAAATATCATCAGAAAACACAATAAGTTGTGGTTCACGTATTTTCTGATACATGTACTCAATTCCCGCATAAAAATATTCTTTTGTGCATAGATTGGCCGCTTTCGCAACACCCGCCTTGTAAATAAAATCCCCCCGCCGTATCGTAACACAAACAGACTCACTGCAGCAAATTTTATCATATAAAACTTTATTTTTATTCTGCACCGCATATTTTGGAGTAAATTCATTTCGTATCATAGTATCAAAGGCAGCAAAATATTTTGGACACTCAAAATAACCGTCAAGAATCAGGTCTCCCAGCGGAAGATCAGTATACTCATGAAACCCATTTGCTATGAGTATCCCGTAATTTGCCAATTTATCTATTATTTGTTCATTAAATCGTACTTCGTTATCCGATCCTTTATCAAACTGCCGATACATGCGAAAACCATGTTTCCGGAATAGAACTGCTAACCGTTGCATCTTAGTATACATTACTGATCCAATTACAGTATTCCTTGAAATATTATAGTGCTGCAAGGAGTTTTCCCATCCACCATGCGGATCAATAACAGATTCCTCCTCAATATTGCTAAAATCTATAGTTATCTGGTCTTGACGCTGTTCCGCCAACGTTCTGGCAAAAGCATATTGAAAAAATTGATTTCCCAGCCGCCCATGCATTTTAATGTATATCATCTTTTTTACCCCATTGATTATTTTAATATGTTATATAGAAAATTTTCAGTTCCAAAATCTCTATTTACTCTATCAAGGTTATTCTGATAAATGGGTATTTTTTTTTCGTACTGTTCTAAAAAATCGTGTATTTGTACAGACATATGATTCAAATCCTGTAAATCCACTTCAATACCTACATCATATGCAGAAAGAATTTCGGGATTTAAAAATTTAGTCACCAATACGGACTTATATAAACCAAGTGCATTAAAATATACCGCACTCCAGTTATATAAATATCGCTTATCACTATAAGGCAAAAACAACACATCCATACTCGATAATATACTATACCACTTTTGACCATAAAGTTTTCCTTTTATAAAAGTAATACCCGCCTTATTTTGGTATTTATTCATAATACGATCCAAATCTACTGCATCCTCTGGCATAGTAGGGGCTGCTTGTATAATAAGTTCGGCCTTATGTGTCATTCCACTTTTTACAAACGCATTGATGATACCTTCTATATCTTTCTCCCCTTTGCGATAATGTCCAAAAAAACCAATTCGAATAGGTTCTTTGTACATCAAGTGATTATTAACTTTAATTTCTGCCGGAACCAATACAGGCGGTTTTATTAATTCTACATTAGAAAGTGCTGATTCTTTAAAATCGTCTCGCAAAGTAGTAATTTTCAGTTTAATATTTCTATAACTCAAACACTTTTGTGCCTGTCTGATAAATTTAGGTTTTTCATGAGGATTAACTCCCAAAAATATAAAAATAATAGGAATTGGGCTATCTTTCAATTTACTTCTATGAAGAGACCGCAGATATCGATAAGTAGCTGTCGTTAATACTATGGCATCTATTTCCTTTTTACAAGCTTTTTTGTAAGCCGAATCAAACCACTTAACTCTTCTGTTTTCACGCTGTATGGACAACCATATTTTCTTTATTTTTCCAGCTCCTTCATAGTCAACAATTTCACCTCCACTCATATATTCAATGGGAATATCAAAATCAATAGAAAGTTTGCTATTTTCTGGTAAATATAATATAGGCGTATGGCCCTGTCGTTTTAATTCATTGATAATAAGACGATCAAATTCCTGCTCAAATCCACCATTAGTTTTTACTGTTTCCAGTATCGCTACACGCATTATAGATCACTCTTTCTTTGCAATTCATATAGTTTCAAATACTTTAGCATGGTATAAAAAAAATGGTTAAAACACATATACGTTCCCATCCAACCGTCTAAAAATCCAGCTCGAACAATAAACATCTTAAAAAATCCACCTAAGCTGTGAAGAAATATACCGGAAAGAGATGTACGTTTTCCTCTTTTAAAAGCTTCTTCAGCCCAAATTGTCGTATATTGACACAACTTTCCTTCCCAATGATGCCAGTTTTTATACGTATAATGTTCAATATGCCCCGGCAATGTTTCTGTTATTAACTTGCATTCAGGATGTTCATGTATTTTGTGAACCCAATGTACGGCAGTTCTCGGAAACATGCGAGACACATAATCGGGATACAAAACGCCATGTCCGAATTTTGTACCAAAAGCTACTGATTTCCGCTGTATACTGTATTGCTTAGTTGTATCATTCAGAGCCGCGGCTCTATGAACTGCATCAATAAGTTCAGAACTTAATCGTTCGTCGGCATCAAGATAAAAAACCCAATCCGCCGTTGTCTGTATCAATCCAAAATTACGCTGTGCCGCAAAATCATCATCCCATGCACGGTAACACACGGATGCCCCTTCTCTTTCAGCAAGCTTCACGGTATTATCCGTGCTTCCAGAATCAATTATAATAACTTCATCGGCACATTGAAACGCGTTTCGTATAACATCAACGATATTGTCCTGTTCATTTTTTGTTAAGATAAGTATGGATAATGTACTCACAATAAGACTCCTTATAACCTAATTTCATTGACATACAGGTCTGAATTATTTATTTAGATTATAGCATATGATACAGTAATTCTCTAGCAGTCCCCGCGTGTGTATATATATATCTTGTATAATATATATATAATATACAATATATATATAATCCACATTATTTTGCGAATATCAAAATGGTATTTGTTTTCCTTTAATAAGTACGTTACAATTATCATAGTTCGTAAATAGGAGTGTTTTCAATGAAAAAACATAAATTTTTAATTACATTTATTATGGCTGCTATAATTAGTTATATATTGATGTATGGGTTTTACTTGTCAATGAGTGTCGGACTCCCATACAAAACACTATTTCTGCAAATGCGGCGATATATTCCCAATGCAATGGTCATAGGCATTGTATTTTCACTATGGCAGCAATCAAAAATCCCTTGGAAAAAAATCAGTCCTCATATTGTTGTTTTTTTAGCATGGGCAGTAGTATATCCTCTGAGTTATTGGATTACCTTCCACCAAAACACAAATTTTATTGACAACCATTTTGATATTTCCTTTGCTTCTTACATATTTGTATTTACAACCACGCTGCGTTTGCTGCTGCATACTTTTTCTATTACCACCATACAGCGCAGAATGTCGACTCTAACTATTAGTATGTTACATACACTGCTTATGGTACTGCCTGTCCTGCAAATAATTTATTTTGTTAATTATCACAGTCCCATTACAGAAGCCGCTTGTATGGCTATGCTGCAAACAAATGCATTAGAAGCTCATGAATATATTCTGCAGAATGTTGGATACAGCGGTATACTTATGATAATAATCCTATTTATCATCTTGCTGTTTTTATTTATGTGGGGCAATTATGTAAAAATCCATACTGTAAAACCAATAAAAAAGACGATTCTCATTTCTGTTATTATATTACTGGCTTCGGGGATTTACAGTTGTCAAATTTTCAGAGAAACAGGTATTATGGATGTCCTTCACAATGCGCAAGATTATTTTGATAATGCCCAAAAATTCAACGCCTATCACAAAAACAATTTCAACACTCTCATCGTAACTCCCACAACACCGGAATTCTCACAACCAAGTACTATTATTATGGTCATTGGAGAATCTGCCTCCAAAGATTATTGCAGTGCCTACGGCTACAGCCGACATGATACAACACCTTGGTTACGTACCATGTCTTCTCAGCCTGGTTTTATCTTATTTAAGCATGCCTATACTAGTTGGGGGCAGACAGTACCTGCATTAGAACGTGCCTTGACGGAAAAAAACCAATATAATAATTTAGATTTCAATCAATGTATTACGATGCTGGATATTGCTAAAAAGGCTGGTTATACAACCTATTGGATTAGTAATCAAGGTACTATCAGCAATGCAGATACACCCATCACACTAGTAGCAAAGACAGCAGATCATTCCGCTTGGATTGAGGATGAATTAGCAAACAGCGATCATCAACGATACGATGGCGATTTACTTCCTTATCTGAAACGAATTGATCCTAAGGAAAATAATTTTGTCGTCATTCACATTATGGGCAGTCATGACAGTTACGATAACAGATATCCTAGAGATTTTACTAAATGGCCCTCCGAAACGGGACGTAATTCAGTCACAGAATACGATAATTCCATTGCCTATACCGATTGGTTCTTAGAACAAGTATACATGTATGGTAAAGATAATTTAAACCTGCAGGCGATGCTTTATTTTTCCGATCATGGTGCGGATCCCCAACATAGGCGTCATCCTGATTATGCGCCTTTTGAAGGATTACGGATTCCTATGTTTCTTTACTTATCACCAGAATACTGCAAACTGTATCCCATAACTTCATCTGTTTTACAAAATCATGCTGACACGTATTTTACCAATGATCTTATGTATGAGCTTATGTGCGGCGTATTTCATATTAAAAGTAATCATTATGATGAAACAAACAGTTTGTCCAGCACAAATTATAAATATACACGTGATATGTTAACGACAGAATTGGGAAAAATAAATTTAACGGAAGATATAAATAATTAAACGATTCATTTGCTCTATTGCCAAAGATACTGTAATATGTAATACGGAACAAATAACATGAATCAATTTTATTTTAAAAATTTTAACGACGCGGAGTGATCAAATGAATTGGCAATTATTAAGACAAATAGGCCATGATGTATATAAATGTGAAGATTGGCGCGATAATAAGCGGTATTATTCTTTTTTAGCACGTGCTTTTATAAATCGGCATGTCATGGAGCAACATCTAACTTTCTTTTTATCTGATCCAAAACGCACCCTTATTATGGAGCATTGTCCCTGGCTTGTCGATCAAGCTGTACGAAAAATATTTTATAAAAACTCCACCTGCATAGAACGGGCAAAAATCGTGCAGCAACATATTTTCTGGATGGAAAAATTATTTGAATCTGATTTGATGGAACGAATCTACGTACACGGTGAACGAGTTCCGTTATGGCGTGATGAAATAGATGAAAAACCATTTATATTATATTTAAATTTCACAGATGGCCAGCAAAAAGAAGGATGTTTATCCATCGAACTGGTATATGGCAGTGAAGATGAAAAACATACAGGCTGGAATGCCGGAACCAGAGTATATCAATTAATGTTTTTCTTCGGCGATACTGATTTGACTATTCATATTGGAGCATTGCAAGGTATGGTCGGCGGGTCTGATTTTATTAAAAAATTAACAAAAAAATATTTCGGTTATCGTCCCAAAAACCTTATTTTATGGTGCCTTCGCTGTCTGGCTGTCACAGTAGATGCAAAAAAAATAACCGCTGTTACAAATAAGGGCTATTATGCCATGAACCATATTCGGTTAGATCGCAAGCTCAAAGTTGACTTAGATTGTTTTTGGCAAGAGGCCGGAGGCACTGCTGATTGCAAAGACAGTCGCTTCTACGACATCCCGATATCAGAATATCGCAAGGAAATGAATGAAATGAAACCTTCAAAAAGAGCGAATCACCGCAGACGATATGAATTAATGGACCAAATTCAGGTAGAAATTTCTAAGACGCTTAAAAAATATATGAAAAATAAGATTACTGGTAAACAATAATTTCGTAACTACTCGAATAGGTTATATTTTTCCGTTTTTATCAGTACTTACAGTATTGCATAAAATATATTCAGGAGGCATAAAAATGAAAAAAGAATATGAATTAGCTGAACAATACCATACGCAGGGAAATAATTGCGTTGAATCGGTTATTAAAGCGTGTAACGACAGTATGAACCTGCGCTTGCCCGATGAGTCTATTCGTATGGCTTCGGTTATGGGCGGCGGCATAGGTCGTTCCGGCTGCGTTTGCGGAGCATTGAGCGGTGCCTGTCTGGTAATTGGGTCTTTAGTGGGACGTCTGGATCCTGCTGAAAAGCCACTGCCGGAAATGTATCAGTACACCCATGAATTTCATGATCGTTTCAAAAAGCATTTTGGAACCACCTGCTGCCGGGCATTAAACAAACTCAGTTTCGGGACACCGGAATATCGAAAGCAATGTATTAAAATCACAGCAACCGCAGCAGATATGGTTTCCGATTTTATTGAAGAAAAACATTTAAAAAAATAGACTCATCTTTGGAAATAGTATTCCAATACTATCATTGTTTATATATTAAAACGCCGATCTTATAAAAAATGTATAAGATCGGCGTTTTTCATATCTGG
This sequence comes from Megasphaera paucivorans, assembly GCF_900103535.1. Classification (GTDB taxonomy): domain Bacteria; phylum Bacillota; class Negativicutes; order Veillonellales; family Megasphaeraceae; genus Megasphaera_A; species Megasphaera_A paucivorans. The sequence continues at coordinate 24,293 of NZ_FNHQ01000001.1, forward strand.
ACATCATACGTTTATCCCAAAAAGCCACGATAGTTTTGAGCCTTTACAATCCTATTCAAAGCTATAATATAACATGCCAGTCGAGCGGGAACATGATATTTTCTCTTGATCTGCCATACTGTTTGAAATGTTTTTTTCATGTTGTCATGAAGTTTTTTATTATATTCTTCTTCCGACCAATACAGCCCGGTGCGATTTTGTACCCATTCATAATAGGATCCCACCACACCTCCGGCATTCGTCATAACATCAGGAAGGATTTCTATCCCCTTTTTATAGAAATAGGCATCAGCCTCTGTTGTTGTCGGTCCATTCGCACCTTCAAGAATAATGTTAGCCTTTACATCCTTCATCGTCTTATCATTTAGTTGATTTTCCATGGCCGCCATAAAAAGAACATCCACATCCAGATGCAATACAGCCTCCTTAGGAATGACTTTCATGCCTTCTTCTTGATACCCATTTAAAGTACGTCCGTGTGAATTAGCATACACATAGGCCTTTTCAATATCTATTCCATTGGGATTATAAAGAGAGCGCCCCACATCTCCGATTGCCACGATTTTAACGCCGGCCCGTTTCATAAGCAAACAGCCAACGCTTCCCACATTGCCGAACCCCTGTGCAGCCATAGTAATATCACAAGGGTTCTTACCTGCCGTTTCCAAATAACTCATCAAGGTATACATAATTCCTCGCCCGGTAGCTTCATTCCGTCCCAGAGACCCACCTATTTCAATTGGCTTGCCTGTGACCACACCGGGTGTATATTTTCCTGTGAGTTTACTATATTCATCCACTATCCATGCCATGATCTGCGCATTCGTGCCTACATCGGGAGCAGGAACATCTGTATCTTCTCCGATAATCGGGGATATTCTATATATATATTCACGAGTAAGCCGTTCCAACTCACGATTGCTTAGAAGCTGCGGATTTACTTGTATCCCACCTTTAGCCCCGCCATAAGGAATATCGGCAACAGCACATTTAATCGTCATCCATCCAGCAAGGGCCCGTGTTTCATTAACATTAGAACAGGGATGATACCGTATTCCCCCTTTAGCCGGACCGCGTACGGAACTATGTTGTACACGATATCCCTCGAAAACCTGAATATGTCCATCATCCATACGAATTGGCAGGCTCACTGTCATTTCCCGTTCAGGATACCGCACAAAAGCATATTCATCCTTATGCAGCTTAAGTACGGCCGCAGCCTCATCTAAAACATTAAGCATATTTTGATACGGATCATAGGTTGTCATCATTATCACCTCATATAAAATTTGAAATATACACCGCTTGTTTATTTTTCTATTTTTATCATACCACTTTTTAAACAAACTTAAAACTTTAAAGAATTTTATGTATAATTTAAAGTCATCATAGATGTATAGAAATGGCGAAAAAACAGCAATTTCAAAAAAACCTTACGATGTAGTATTACAAATTTGTATACAATGTACAGGGTGTAAATAAAAATGGTTTTACCGATTTAGTTCAAATATGCTTACTTCACGACTGCAAGCTATCCGCAAAGGCAGCCAATGTCCTGTTCCCCTGTTGACATATCCATAGCATGCATCACCTGACTGAAATAAACCTCGCAGATATTTAAATGCTATCATTTGGACTAATGGCCCAATAGGCGCAAATTGAGCACCATGCGTATGTCCGCAAAGAGTCAAATTTACATGATGCCGAAAAGCCTCATCAATAAAAGCCGAATGATGTGCCAACATAACAACAAAAGCATTTTCCGGAATACCTTGCAAAGACTTTTGTACATATTCTTCCCGCTGCTGTGCAAAATTCTCCGCTCCTTGAGCAAATGAATAATCTGTTCCAGCAATGTAAAAATTTTCAGCAGCTTTATAATTACTATTACGGAGAATTCGCACTCCCGTTTTTTGCAACATATCCGTGATACGTTCTATTCCACGATAATATTCGTGATTACCATAACAAAAGTCAATACCATCGGGAAATTTTCTGCAAGCGTCCCGTAAAATATTTTGACATTGAGGCAGCAACGTTAATTCGTCAATAAGATCCCCAGTTAAAACTACGCGGTCTACTTTTTCTTTCACTAAAACTTCTATAGCCTCCTGCAGCCGCTGTGGACTAAAAAAAAGCCCCATATGAGTGTCTGATATTTGTCCGATGCGATATCCGGCAAGATGATTCGGCAAACTAGGATACCTCAGTTTATGTATAGTCGTAGCAAGATTTTGTTCTCCATCAAAGATTCCTATTGTCGATGTCCCCAAAGCAAGAACAGGAATTGCAGCAGCTATTCCTTTAAGAAAAGTACGACGGCTCATGCCTTTAGAAACACGATTGGATGATCTACAAGGATGGGCATGAAACAAGCGATATATAAAACATCCTATAGCTCCTGCAAGCAACACAGGAAACGCCAGAAGAAACATAAAAAGCCAGCTTAAAGACGCCATTGCACCATAAAAGAAAAAGGGAAACCACGATGATGTCGAAATCGTAATATAATCTGCCCCATACAACCAAAGTTCTCCAATAGCAATCATACTAACAGCTGCTGCGCCAAATAACGCTCCCGCCTTATTGCTTTGCCGACGTATATATTGCCACAACAGAATAGAACAAACAGCTATACAGGACATACCTACCATGAATGTAATAAAAAATTGACCTTTCATCTATTGCCAAGCAGTAATTTTGCCATGCGGACCAGCCCACGGTATTTCCGTATAGCGGTTCTTCGGCAACCACTGCCATTCCTCCTCCGTCTTAAGATTTCCTGAAACAAGTCGTCCTTTCAAAACCGTCATGTGCCATATTTTATGAGAGAATACATGGCGCAATGTACCTTGCGGTGTGTCCTCAAAATTGATCTGATATCCGATGTCAGCTAATACCTCTTGAAGTTTACGGCGACCTTCTGCCCCTTCCCCCTCAACATTAGGAAATTCCCACATAGATGCCAATAACCCCGTATCTGGACGACGATGAAGCAGCCAGGAAGTATCCTGTTCAATGACAACTACCAGAATCTCCTCTATAGGAATGTTTTTTTTAACTGTTCGTATTGGAATCTGCGCTTCCTTTCCTGTCGCTTTTGCCAAACAAAAGGATATAAGCGGACAAACTTGACAGCGAGGATGCTTAGGAATACAAATAGATGCACCTAAGTCCATTAAAGCTTCATTAAAATCCCCCGGTGCGTCTTTGGGAAGCTGTTCTTGAACCAGCGCGGTTATTTTCTTTTTTACCGCTGCAGAAAGAATATTCTCCTCAATATTATATAAACGGGAAAAGATACGCAGCACATTGCCATCTACAGCCGCCTCCGGCTGTCCATATGCAATGCTTAGTATAGCTCCTGCCGTATATTCGCCAATTCCTTTAAGCTTCAAAATAGCATCCTTATTATCAGGAACAATCCCTTTATATTGAGATTGCACTTCACAAACAGCTTCATGCAGATTGCGGGCCCGGGAATAATATCCTAATCCCTGCCATTGACGCAAAACTTCATCTTGTGAAGCGTCTGCCAACGATTTTATATCAGGAAATCGTTCCATCCAGCTATCATAATAAGGACGTACCGCTTCTACTTTTGTCTGCTGCAGCATGATTTCCGATACCCACACCGTATAAGGCGTCCGATTTTCACGCCAAGGAAGTGCACGTCGATGTACAGAAAACCAATCGAGAAGAACCGGATACCATATTTTATTATCAAAATCTTTCTGTGTCATAATAAACCTTTCTTTTATCATAAAAATTATATCTTTATCATGGGTTATTTGTTTCCCTTGCTAAAAAAGCTTGTTGTTTTATTATGGTTTAACTTATTCAAAAAAAGCAAGGGGTATGCTACAATAGACAGTAAAGGAGCATTTGCTATGGATCATATTATTGAATACAATTTAGATTTAGGAAAAACGAAACCAGATAACGTGCATCACAGCATGGATTATTGTCCTTTTTGCGATGTAGAACATTTAACAAACGTTATGGACCGTCAGGGAACAATGATATGGCTGGAAAATAAATATCCAGTTTTAAAAAACACCTGGCAAACATTGATCATTGAAACAGATCAATGCCACGCAGATTTTTCCAATTACACCTTAGACTATGCAATAAAACTAATCCAATTCAGTCTGGAAAAATGGCAGTTAGTAAAGAACATGAGCCGGTTTAAATCAGTTGTATTTTATCGTAATCATGGATATATGTCAGGGGGTACCATCAGTCATCCTCACAGTCAAATCGTTGGATTTGAAAACTATAACTATCACGATGATATCAAGCCGTATCATGTTACGGGTTTGCCTGTTCTCACGGAAGACGGCATCGACATTACTGTTTCTTCCCATCCTATTATCGGTTTTTATGAAATCAATTTACACCTTCAGGATCCCGGCCATCTGCCGGATTTAGTGAATTATATGCAGCGGACGGCAATTTTTCTTATGCACTGCTTTTACAGTTATAATGACAGCTATAATATTTTCTTTTATGATTTTCCGCAAGACGATAGTATATATATAAAAATGGTTCCCCGTTTTCTTACAAACCCGCTATATGTAGGTTATATGATTTCGCAAGTACCCAATCAAGAACACCTGCAGCAATTTATACAGAAACTCTATCACGCTTTGAAACAAAGAAAGGATTGACATGCGTTTATTTGCAATTGGAGATTTACATTTATCAGGACATCCGCCAACAAAACCGATGAACATCTTCGGTCCTGCCTGGGAAAATCATTGGGACCGCATTTGTACAGATTGGCAGCATCGCGTTACCGAAGATGATGTAGTATTACTAGCTGGAGATATTTCCTGGGCTACTCATCTTTCTGACGCGATGTGTGATCTTGATGAAGTGCGTGCACTGCCGGGGAAAAAAATCATCATCCGCGGAAATCACGACTACTGGTGGGAAAGCGTCAGTAAATTAACAAGGCTTTCAGGTGATGGGAACATGACCTATATCCAAGATGATTGTATTGCTGTCGATAATGGTACTATCGCAGTTTGTGGTACACGAGGCTGGATTTGTCCCGGAGATCTCCATTATCGAGAGGAAAAGGATGCAAAACCATATCGCCGTGAGTTGCTGCGCGTTGAACGAATATTACAGAAAGCCGATACCTTAGGATGCCAAACAAAATTATTGCTTCTCCATTATCCGCCGGTATGTGATTTAGTAAACCCCAGCGGCTTTACAGACTTATTAGAAAAATACAAGGTGCCGCTCTGTATATTTGGACATTTACATGGCATGAAACCCCGCACAATGTTTCCACGCATGTATAAGGGAACATTGCTGCAATTGGTTTCAGCAGATTATCAAGAGTGCAAGCTTTTAGAAATACAGTTAAACGATAAGGGAGGTGCAGAATGAGTCAGATAGCTAAAAAACACCTTCTTGCCGGTATTATTTTCGGTGATCCTCATACAAAAGAATATATCTATATGCCTGGCGGCGAAGTAGGTACAGAATCTCCGCTGTGCGTTCTTGAACGCAATGGCAGCCGGCAGGACATTTCACTGGACGAAGCCGGGTATTTAGTAGAACATTTATCATTAAAAAAAACTATACACCCCACACTAGGAAAAAAATCATTTTAATTTAATTAAAGAAAAAAGCTCCTCTAGCCGAGAGGAGCTTTTTTATGACAGCTTGTCTCCTACCACTACTATATCAGTCTTGTTTTCGTTCTGTTTGCTCACTATTTTTTTCATGAAGCACTGCTGCTTTTGCTATGGTAAACCAAAAAACAACTCCGTCTGCCGCGTTATACATCCCATAATGCTGTTCGTGCAGTTTTACTAAGGCCGCAACAATGGACAAACCTAAGCCGTGCCCGCCGAATGTCCTCGTTCGTGCTGAATCGACCTTAAAAAATGCCTGCCAAAGTCGTCCTTGATCTTCCGGCGCGATTTGAATTCCTTGATTATAAACAGATATAGTATATGTATCTTGATTCTCTTCAGCGCTAATGCGGATAGTTTTTTCCGCCTCAGTATAATCTATTGCGTTTGAAACATAGTTATTAAGAATTTGATCCATACGTTCAGGATCTCCATTGACAAGCATTTCGTCTGGTAAATCCCATTGCATATGAATTTTCTTTTCAGCAATAGTACCCGAAAAACGCTCTTTTGTCTCTTCTGCTAGTGCAGCAAAATCAAAATCAGTTTTTTCAATACGAAATGAGCCGGTTTCCAACCGTGATAGATTCAGCAGATCCATAACTAGACGATCCATTTTTTCAGTTTCGCTCCGGATAACACGGCAATACCTATTTCTGGTCTCATCATCAAAAGCAAGATCATCCAACCCTTCCGCATATCCCTGAATAATGGCCAACGGTGTTTTAAGTTCATGGGACACGGCTGAAATAAATTGTTTTCGCATATGCTCAACTTCATTGGCTTTATCTAATTGCTTCTGCAATTCTTTATTCGTTTTTTTCAAATCGCTCAACGCTGTATCAAGTTGATATGATAATGCATTAAGACTATTACCGAGCTGCCCTATTTCATCATGGCTCTTGCCGTCCCATTTATGAGAAAAATCCAGGGCAGTCATACCCTGCGCGAGTTTCTTTAATTTTAAAAGAGGCCGCGTCAATTCCCGAGAAAAGAAAAAAGCTCCCAAAACAGCAACAACAAACCATAAAATACCGCAAATAACAACAAACTGTTTAGCAATTTCCACACTTTCTTCAATAGGTGCTATCGGCTGACTGACAATAAGATACGTATGATCTTGTATTCGGTATATCAAATCCAATAATTTAATATGATTCTGCGTTTCATAAAATTGCACCTCATTATTGCCCTTCAATTTCGGTTCATGTCCCTGAAGCATTTCCATCATTTCCCGAATATGACGAGGCGGCTGCATATGTATCTCTTTCTCCACCCTGCCATCCGGAGTTTCTACCATGTCTCTTTTTCCATGCATTGGCGGTGGCATCATAACACGTCGATCTGGACGGGATGAATATGCCAGCTTTCCGTGGTCAATAATAAATATATCCGCACCGATTTCTTGACTGATTTGATCAATGTCATCAAATCCATCACTGCCGCTTTTTTCATAGACAGTTTTTACATCTTGTCCTACTGCAATCATACTATTTTTTTTAAATTGGTAATAGAAGGGATTAAAACCAACAACAATAATAAGAGCCAGCGTAATCGCACAGAAAAAAGAAAAACCTACTAAAGCCAGACAAATTTTTTTACGGATAGATAGTCTCATAATTTTTGTTCGTAGCGATATCCGTAGCCACGGACGGTTTGAATAAGTTTTCCTTTGCTGCCGAGCTTGATGCGTAATCGGTTGATATGGGTATCAACCGTTCGCAGATCTCCATAGTAATCATAGTCCCATACCTTGTTCAATATCTGCCGCCTGCTCAAAGCCTTGCCTGCATTACTCATAAGATAGTTTAAAAGTTTATATTCCGTAGGGCTCAAATCCAAAACTTGTCCATCTAAAACAACTCGATGTGCTTCTTGGTCAATAGAAACACCTTCTGCTGCCTGATGCTGCTGTTCCTGCTGCCCGCGACGCAATACTGCCTTGATTTTCGCCATAAGAATTTTAGGACTGAAGGGTTTCGTAATATACTCATCAACGCCTAAATCATATGCAAACAACTGATCTATTTCTTCTCCTTTTGCCGTAATCATCATGATAGGAATAGAAGATTCACGGCGGATCTCTCTGCATACCGTCCAGCCATCATATCCCGGCATCATAACATCAAGAAGAACTAAATCGGGATGATGTTCATTATATAATTCCAATGCCTGTTTGCCATCAGACGCCTGAATAATTTCATAGCCTTCTGGTTTAAGGAAATCAACGACTAGCTGGCGCATCAACTGTTCATCATCGGCAACCAGTATTTTTTCCATTTATGTATCCTCCTATAGTTACATCGGTGCTAAAAATTTAATCGTGTCTATGTCATGAAGTACATGCATCCACTCTTCAATAGTTTGCCCTTTGACAATAAGTCCGGGGGCAATTTCATGTAAAGGGACAAGGACAAAAGCACGCTGTGTCATATAAGGATGCGGTAATTTAAGCAGGACCGTGTCCTTTTCAACAGTCGGACTGCAAAGTAAATCTACATCTATCGTACGAGCTCCCCATTTTTCATGACGTACTCGTCCCAAGGCAATTTCTACAGCCAAACAAGTTTGCAGCGTATCCTCCGGATCTAGTTCCGATTCAATTTTGAGCACTGCATTCAAGAATGATGCTTGATTTGTTTTCCCCCATGGAGGTGTCTCATATATGGAAGAAACCGCCTTTATCACAATTCCATCGCATTTCCGTAACGTTTCAACCGCCTTGCGAAGCATTTGTTCCCGATTGCCCATATTTGAACCTATTCCGATATAATACTCAGTCACAGTTTTTACTCCTTTCAATTACGACAGCAACGTCGTCAAAAGAACCACCGATAGGTGCATGAGGCTTATGTACGGTCACTTGAACTTGATTCGGCGAAAACACATCAAGTATGGTATCAGCAATGATACACGCTACTTTTTCAATAAGATTACATGGCTTTCCTTCTACTATTTTTTTTATACAATCATATACCGCGCCATAATCCACTGTATCACTTAATGCATCGGTATATCCTGCTTTAGTAAGATCCACCGTCATCATTATATCTATGGAAAAAGGCTGTCCGGTACGCTGTTCTTCAGGGAAACAACCATGATATCCGTAAAAGTGCATTCCTTTTAATATAATTTTATCCATTTCCATCTTTTTCCTTTTTTAAAACAATATATGTAATCATATATGTTAACGACAGACTCTTTTTCGATCCCTGTAAATTATCTGCTGCCATATGCACGAATCAACAATCTTTCAATACATCGGCCATTTTACACATACGGGCTATGGGTTTTACATCATGAACACGCATAATATCACATCCAGCTAACACCCCAGCTACACAAGTAGCTCCCGTACCTTCCATTCGTTCTGTCACAGGCAAATCAAGCACTTTACCGATAAATCCTTTGCGAGATGTTCCCAATAGCATAGGATACGGCAAGGTTGTTAATTGCCGTAGATGACGAAGAAGATATATATTCTGTTCTGCGGTCTTACCAAATCCGACTCCCGGATCCATAATAATATTTTCTTCCCTCATTCCTGCACGCTTAGCAATTTCCACAGAACGGGCAAAAAAAATCTTCATATCTTCTATCATATTATTATAATCTGTTCCGCTTTGATTATGCATAACTATAACAGGAATATCACAAGTAGCTGCAACGTGAGCCATTTCTCCTGGTTCCTGTTCATATTGGAGTCCCCATATATCATTTATTATGTGCGCTCCTGCACTCACCGCATATGCTGCAGTTTTCGCCTTATACGTATCGACAGATACAGGCACTGGACAGTGCGCCGTTATTTCAGGAAGTATCTGTGCCAATCTGCTTATTTCTTCTTCTGAAGAAATCGGTATAAAACCCGGTCGCGATGATTCAGCACCAACATCAATGATATCTGCCCCATCATCAACCATTTTCTCCATATGCTGCAGCGCTCGTTCTATATGGTTCCACTTTCCTCCATCAGAAAAAGAATCTGGAGTAATATTTAAAATTCCCATGATCAAGGTCTTTTTTCCCACTTCCAAAAACTTTCCATCCTGCCAATGATAGTTCCGTATTTGATTACTCATCTGAGTCCTTCCTTGTCAATAATTTCCAAGCTTCCATATATTGTTCTGTTCCTTCTTTAAGACGACCGCTGGAAACTGCTGTTATAATATCCGAATCCAAAGCAGTGCTATTGCGCATAGTTAAGCATAAGTGTGTAGCCTGAACAATAACCAAAACCCCTTCCGCATGTACTCCGGCATTAATAGAATCACAAATTTGAGATGTCAATCTTTCTTGAAGCTGAGGGCGGCGAGTCAGTACGCTGACAACATCCGCAAAATGACCAAACCCGGCAATTTGTCCATTATGAGGATAATACGCTATCTGTACCGTTCCAAAAAAAGGAAGCAGATGATGTTCACAAATAGAATAAAACCGCAGATTACGTACAGCCACTAAACCATTAGAAGATGTTTTTATCAGTTCTCCCCATTGTGTATCAGGACTCTCCTGTAATCCAGAAAAAAAGGCTGTATAAGCCTCAGCTACACGATACGGAGTCTTTTCCATGCCAAGTTTTTTTAAATCCACTCCCAATGCTTCCAAAAACGCTGTCATCGCCGCAATAGCCTTTGGATTTATCTTATGTTCTATCATAACTGCTCCTTTACAAAAATCGTATATTTCAAATTATTATCCAATTATACCACAGAGAAAAAACAGTAGCCAGTACCGCTGCCGGTCAGCAAATGGGCGCTTGCCTTCCGCTGCATACCCCCTTCATCAGCATCTAATTTTTACATCCATTTATAATATGCTACAATGAACAAAAGTCCGCCAATAATAATAAAAAAGGGAGATGCATATTGCCGGAATATGGATTGATTATGGTCTAAATAAATCTCTTCAGGCCGATTGGGATTATAGCGTATATCTACAATATCTCCTGCTTCAAAATTCCATTCCGAATCACCTATTTCATAACGTGAGCGATACGCAGTATCATTCACGTTATATGCTACGACCGGGAAATACATATCCCCGCTCTTAAGAGTTTTTACATCAAACCCCTTGATTGTCCCCTTAACAGGCTGACTGCAATGCCGAATCAAACAGCGCATCTTCCAGCCATTATACACGCCAACCCCAATAAACAGTATCCCCAAAACAGCCGGAATATAATATAAAATATTCATACATAGTACCTCCTACTATTACCATTTAAACACTTATATACGTTTAGAAATAATGTAAGCAGAAATCCCCCCCAAAACAGCCGTTATAATCTGAGGCCAGCTCATCACTAACAAAATCATATGGCGTACCATTTCAGGAAAAGCGACAAAGCTGAAAAGCAGATAAAAAGATGTATACATAGCAGCTGCTTTTATAAAAGCAGCTGCACATATACCCGGGATTTTCCAACGTTTCAATAACCAACAGGCTGCTATATACATGCCGTTGCCAAGAGCTACAGGAAAAATAAACGGTAAAAAAGGCAGCATTCCTTCCAAATAAGCAAATAAAGGTGTTATCAATGCGATCAGCAGTCCTGATTTCCAGCCAATCCGTAAAACAGCTAAAACAAAACATAAATTAACCAAAGATCCAATGAGGAACATGCTTGTCTGCGGTGGCAGTGGAAGAATAAGCCGCAAGCTCTGCAAAATAAGCGTACTCGCCAAAAGCAGTGCCGTTCTGGTAATAATTTGTATTTGATTATGTTCCATATTTCAAATCGCCTCTGCATAATTAGCTAAAATTTGTTATAATAGAAAAGTGTCCAGTTTATAAACCGGGACCGCTATCTATTATTGTATCCGCAGAGGTGTTATATGTCAAAACGATTTATCAATTCTATCAATTATATGCGTGGGATATGTATGTTGGGCGTTATCGGCATTCATGTTGGTTCGATTGCACTTACCAATCCTGCACCGAATTTAGGACTCGTTTCTATATTAGAAATCCTTACCCGTTTTTCTGTGCCGGCATTTTTCTTTTTATCAGCATTCGGCATGTTTTACAGTGAACCGCTGAGCAAACCGTTTTCTTACAGTACGTATCTACGGCGCCGCTTGAAAACAGTACTTATTCCATATGTAACATGGTCCTTTTTTTACATGCTGTACTCAGCCGCTTTAAGTCATAACGGCATGATATTTGAACCCGGAAATATAGTTAAGACCTTGTGGTATGGATTAGCTATGTATCATATATATTTCCTGGTCATCCTTCTTTGGTTTTATGTATTAATGCCTATATGGCGTCCTATGCTCCGCTTCATGGATCACAAGCCATGGTTTTGGTTTCCTTTATTATTTATCGTGAATGCCGTATTTAACTTTTATTCAAGTTATATTTGGGATTTCCATTTTTCTTCTTCTCTACTGCAAGATGCTTTTAATTTTCGATTAAATTATGTTATTTTTCACTATCTTTTCATTTTTATGTTTGGTGCTTATACAGCAGAACATTTTGATGACGTAAAAAACTGGCTGTCTCACCATGGAGTTTTTATTAATATATTGCAAATCCTTTCTACCGCAGGAATACTGATGAGTTTCTATGGCGTCATGAAGTATCTCCATTACGATGCATTATCTGCTGTATATACGGTTCATCAGCTGAGCCCTACAGGCATGCTTTATACGGTGTCAACTATGTTGTTTTTATTATATTGGTGGGAGTGCCGGCCCGTGCCACAAAAAGTACATTTCTTATTGAATATGCTGGGAAATTATTCTTATCCTATTTATTTGGTTCATCCCGTATTTTTATCTATGTTAACCGGAATAGCTGCCCATTTGCATATATATCTGCGTTCACTGCATATTATTATTATCTACTGCATTGTCACATTATGTGCGATCCTTTTTTCGGCACTATTGCCTAAACTTCATCTGCCAAAATGGATGTACGTCTGTATTAAAGGCAAATGATTTACTATTTTGTATCTGTATATTATTATAGTTTCATGCTATAATAATTATATATTATTAGAAAAGGCGGTGTATTACTAGTGAAAAAGTTAATGATTGCGTTAGGCCTGACTTTAGCATTATCTGCCCCTGCCTGGGCTGCCAACAATATATGGCAATATAATCAACATATCGCTATTGATATGGATTCAGCTAAAATCACTACAGAAAAAGGGATGACAATCCTCACCTTTAAGACAATAGAAAAGGCAGATGGTGTTACAGATAACTGTACTTATGTCTATAATGTAGATGATCAAACAATTCAACTTAAAGAAATGATTTCTAAAACAGCAAAACGTTCTTATAAAAGTAATTTCTATCCCGAATCGATTAAAACCGGAAACAATGTTATTAAAGGCCGTGCCCATATGGCAAATAACGTGTTAAAAAAAGTCCAAGAAGCCGACGCAATGAAAGGGTCTCACAAAAGATAATCCTATCAATACAAGCTGTCAAACAGTAAAAACCTCTCCAGCCGGAGAGGTTTTTACTGTTTGACAGCTTGTATTTTTATCGATTATCTACTTTTTCCGGATATACATCATGCTGCGTTAAGCGCTGCCATGCAACTTGTTCCCACGGAGTCCCTTTTTTCCCATAATTACAGTACGGATCAATAGATATACCGCCACGTGGCAAAAATTTCCCCCACACTTCAATATATTTCGGATCCATCAGCATAATCAAATCATCCATGATGATATTTACACAATCTTCATGAAAATCACCGTGATTACGAAAACTAAATAAATAGAGTTTCAAAGACTTGCTTTCAACCATTAGTTTTCCCGGAACATAAGAAATATAAATCGTGGCATAATCAGGCTGTCCCGTTTTAGGACAAAGACTGGTAAATTCAGGGCAATTAAATTTTACAAAATACTCTCTTTCCGTATGCTTATTGGCAAAAGTTTCCAACAAAGAAGGTTCATAGTCAAAATCATATTCGGTATGCTTGCTTCCCAATTGGGTCACACCTTGCAATTCTTTGGTATTTCTGCTCATAAACTCTGCCTCCCCGGCATATAGACCCGCTGCAGTGCATGTACCATCAATACACCGACAATAGCCGGCGGCAGCTGACCGACCATTAAACTTCCAGCCAGCACACTATACGGAATCTGCAGCAAATAAGATAACCATATACTGACGCACAAAGACGGCACAACCCAGATCGGCAACGCAACAAACCATATATTCAGATTACGAAAATTAATCTGTGTAATGATCCAAGTCGTTATTATTCCTACTGCACAGCCTCCCAGCATATCAATAATTCCCAATCCACCAAAAAAAAGTTGGACAAAAGATTCGCAATCCCCAGCGGAATAACTAAGAAAGGATAAATATAAGCCAAAGCATATAATGCAGTTGCAATACGTATCTGATAGGCACCAAAAGAAATACTCTGTGTCATGTAGAGTAAAACAACATATACAGTAATAACCATAGCAGAAATAGTCATACGTTTTGTATCAGAAATAAAATTATACATTGGCCAACACCTCCTTTTACCCGTATTCACACACAAAAAAAAGATGGGCACACATTCTATACCCATCATAAATCGTTATACTTTCCTAGTTTTATTTAACGACAGGATGGATTACGAACTGTCCTTATGCTATTGCCTATTTATTATAGCTTACAAACTACTGCATTGCAAGACCTTCTATAAAACAAAATACAGGTTACCAAATCACATGTCCCAATACATGGTCAACAGGAACGGGCCCAATAAAACGGCTGTCACTGCTATGATTGCGATTATCACCCATGCAGAACACATATCCCTCCGGAACAGTAATTTCTCCCTTCTGGGAATATTTCATAGGTTCATTGATATAGGATTCCTGCAGTTCTTCACCATTACGCCAAACATGGCCATCATGAAATGCCAATTTATCTCCCGGTCTGCCAATAACACGTTTAACCCAAATATTTTTAGTCTGAAGCTTAGAATTAAAAAATGCCATGTAATTATTCATAGGTTCCGCTACGTCATCTTTCCATGTGCGTGGATAATCAACACGACTGTCAATAATTACAATATCTCCGTAATCTGGCACTTCATTCATAATATGGCTAAATTTAGAAACAATAAGATATTCTCCGTTATGCAGCGTTGGCATCATAGATTCTCCTGAAACCCTTGTAGGCTGAAAAAAGAAAATATGAATAATTAAAGCAATGGCCAACGCTATAATAATGGAATAACACCATTCATATACTTCATGAAAAAATGAACTCAATATAAAACCCTCCCTTGCCGTACTGTTTTATTGTAACAAAGAGGAGAAACAAAATCAACTACTATCGTCGCTTCAAAAAATCATTATTTATTAACTCATAGCTATCAATTGCTCAATACGTATCATTTCCGATTCTCCGATAACTGCTATTCCCGCTTTCTTTAAATATTGTACTGCTATTCCATCCCCTTCCACCGTAATATGGCGGAAGCTTCCGTCGTAGATATTACCGCTTCCACATGTTGGGCTTTTTTCTTTAAGGATAGCATAGCTGCAATGGAACAATCGTGCCAGCTTTACCGCCTCCACAGCCCCTCTATGATAAGCCGCTGTTACATCAATTCCCGATTGCGTTATAACTCTTCCATTTTTGCATTCTGCCGGTTCCCGCGGTGTCGCTAATCCCCCAGATTGTTCCGGACAAATAGGAATTAAATGGATCTGTCTAGCTTGCAGCAGCGTCTGCATAGCTGCATATTCTTTTATATTGCCATCATAACGGCAATATTGTCCTAATAAACAAGAACTAATTAATACATTCATCAAATTGCCCCTCTCTATTTTTAGTACAATTATATGTTATGTTCTTATACAAAAGACATATCGTTTTCATATAGAGAATGATAATATTGTATCATGAAAACATTTTATATGATAATCTACCCCATATAATTGATAAAATACTATATTATATATATTTTTTCTATATTGCACTTTGTATTCAACAAATACTGGAACATTAAAAAATGATTAAATTCCGCATTATGAAATTGCTAATTTCTTTTTCATATTCTATGATAATATCAGTAGAAAGATTTATTCTTAATTATACCTGACCTCTACGAAAAAGGAGCTTATAAAATGACAGAAGCAAGGCAGCAACGAAATACAGCCGATTTATTGGTTGAATGTTTAGAAGAAGAAGAAGTACATTATATTTTTGGTATTCCCGGAGAAGAAAATCTTCCGGTTATGAATGCCATCGAAAAGTCTAAAATTGAATTTGTAACAGTGCGTCATGAACAAGGTGCTGCATTTATGGCTGATGTATATGGCCGTTTGACGGGAAAAGCGGGTGTATGTCTGGCAACGCTTGGTCCCGGAGCTACCAATCTTATTACAGGCGTTGCAGACGCCGATTGTGATGGGGCACCGCTCGTAGCTATTTCCGGGCAAGTAAGTACCGACAAAATGCATATTACAGCTCACCAATATCTTGATTTACGGGCTATGTTCGAACCTATTACCCGTCGGGCCTATACTGTGGTACGCCCCGACACAGTATCCGAAATCACTCGTCTCGCCTTTAAATATGCTGAACGGGAAAAACCCGGTGCAACCTTTATTGATTTGCCAATCAATATTAGTAAAATGCCCGTAGATGATGCAGAAAAGCCTCTTCTTCACAAAGTAATTACTCCGGAAACTGCAATAGATGAACAAATTGAAGCGGCTGCAAACATTATTTCCAACGCCAAAAACCCGGTAATTCTAGCAGGCAGCGGGGTCATTCGCAGCCATTCTGCTGAAATGCTAACCAAATTTTCCGAAAAACTCAAGCTCCCTGTTATTAATACTATGATGGCAAAAGGTGCCATTCCCTTTGATAATGCATATTCTTTATGGACCGTGGGAATTCCTATGTCCGATTATCAAACCAAGGTATTAGAGGACGCCAGCTTGGTTATTGCCGTTGGGTATGATATCATTGAATATAATCCTGCAAAATGGAATACTAAACGAGCCGATATCGTCCATATTGATATGATGCCAGCCGATATTAATAAACATTATCAGCCAAAAGTCGAGGTCGTTGGAGATATTCCCAACACCTTATTCCGCATCATGCAAAAATCTTCCCGTCTTCAAGAACCAACATCCGCATTGGCTATTCGCAAAAAGATGGTAGAAGAACACGAACAATATGCTGATGATATATCTTTTCCTGTCAAACCCCAAAAGGCTCTTATTGACGCCCGCAAAGTTATGGGCAAGGATGATATTGTCATATCCGACGTAGGGGCTCATAAAGTCTGGATTGCCCGTCATTATAATTGTTATAAGCCTAATACTTGTATCATTTCCAATGGATTTGCTACAATGGGCATCGCCGTTCCTGGTGCTATAGCAGCAAAACTCGTCCATCCTGACCGAAAAGTACTTGCAATTGCAGGTGACGCCGGGTTTCTGATGAACTGCCAAGAATTTGAAACAGCACATCGGTTAGGCGTCAATTTCGTAACTCTCATTTTCAATGATGCCAGTTATGGTCTTATTAAGTGGAAGCAGGATGATCAGTTCGGTCATCACTGCTATGTAGATTTTACAAATCCCGATTTTGTAAAATTAGCTGAAAGTATGGGTGCGATTGGTTACCGAATTACAAAAACAGAAGAATTACTTCCCACCTTAAAGCAAGCATTTGACCAAGATAAACCAGTTATTATAGACTGCCCCATTGATTATGATGAAAACATGAAACTCACTCATCATCTGGAAAGACTTATGAAAGAACTACAATAAAACGAAATTAAATTTCTATTTTCTTCAAAATAATGTTCAGAAAAAACGTTCAGAATACTATTCCGAACGTTTTTTTTGTTATATTTTCTTTATGTCAGTCAGCAACGCTTCTACATTTTCTTCCTGCGTTGCCCAAGACGTACAAAAACGACAAACAAAACTGCCATTATTCAAATCTGCAAAATAATCAAAAGAATATTTTTCTCCCAGCTTTTTCGCTTGTTCCTGCGTCAAAATAGGAAGCTGTTGGTTCGTTAGATGATCAACATAAAAGGAAAATCCCGAAGATGCAAACCCTTGATGCAGTTTAACAGCTAAATCAGCGGCATGCTTTGCCAATTTCATATACAATCCATCGGCGAACAATGTTTCAAACTGAACGCCCAAAAGCCATCCTTTTGCCAATAATCCGCCCCGTTGTTTAACGTGATATGAAAACTCCTGTTTCAATGTTTCGTCAAGTATGACAACAGCTTCCCCAAATAAAGCGCCTTGTTTTGTTCCTCCAATGGTAAAAACATCGCAAAGTTTCGGAAAATCGTTAAGTTTTAAATCACTTTCCGGGCTCTCTATGCCATATCCCAGCCGTGCTCCATCAATAAACAACAACACATGGTATTCCCGGCAAACCGTATAAATCTCTTCAATTTCACGGCGGCTGTACAAGGTACCGATTTCTGTAGTCTGTGAAATATACACCATTCCTGGCTGTACAATATGAAGCGCATGTGTATCATTCCAATATTGCCGGCAAACTTCCCGGATCTGTTCCCCTGTTAGTTTCCCCGTATCTGTCGGTATAGACAAAACCTTATGACCGGTTGCTTCAATAGCCCCTGTCTCATGATTATTGATATGAGCTGTCTGTGGTGCAATAACACCTTGATAACTTTTTAATGCAGATGCAATGACGGTCAAATTTGTCTGAGTTCCGCCAACCAAAAAAGCAACCTTCGCTTCGGGTGCATCACAAACATGACGAATTAATTCTTTAGCATGTTCACAATGAGTATCTTCACCATACCCGGCATTTTGTTCCATATTCGCTTTTGCAATTGCCTCTATCACCTGAACCGGTGCGCCTTCTAAATAATCACATTCAAATCTAATCATCTTATATATCTATCCTTTCTGTTTGTTTTACTACTTTAGCATTTTCCAGCATCACCATGACCGGACGTATTAAGCTTTCTTCGTCATCAGCGCTTCCCATAACAACAGTAATTTCTACCACTCCGCCGCGCTGCCATACAATAACGTGCATCATCTCCTGAAAAACTGCCGCATTAATAATCATAGACCGTTCAACAATTCCTTCATAAAAAGTATTTCCTGAAATTTTTACCGGCTGCATTGGCTGAATAAGATTAAAACCAGATGGCAGCGAGGTCCGTAAGCGATTGTTGATATGTGTCACGTACATGGATATATCTGCGGCTCCTTGATCTTGCAAATAATCGGGCCGATCAAATTTTACCGTTTTACCATTCACAAGCTGTTTGAAGTCCCAAGACCCCAATGTATATTGCAGCAAATACCCATAATGAAAAGAGGCTCCCTCTTTTTTAATTAATTGGTATGTTCTTGGTACAGCCGGATAAATAGCATCCAGCATTCTACCCATATCATTATTGTATTTCTGTGCTGTAATGACAGACTGTTTACCGGCATCCATATATATATTATCCGGAACCGTAATAATCCCCCATTCAGGAAGAACCATCTGATTTCCCCTATCTTTTTCCGCCATTACGGATGGCACCATTACCATCACTGTCACTGCAATAATCAGGCACATTCTTATTTTCAACTCCAACACTTCCTTTTTTTACATTCACCACATATAAAAACATTTTATAATATTTATTATAGCCTGTCAAAAGAGGAGATATATTATAAAAATCGAATTATATATAGGATAAGATGATTTTAATTCACTTGGGAGGTATACTATGGATTTTAATTTAAAGCCCCAATCTTCTGGGGAAAACAAAGAATTAGTAACAGAAAACAATACTGCCATAAAATATGCCAGCGGTACAGCTCCGGTATATGCCACTCCGGCACTAGTAGGACTCATGGAAAACGCTGCCGTATTGGCAATTGGAAATCAACTTCCTGAAGGTTTTGGAACTGTTGGTATTTCTATGAATGTACAGCATGTATCGGCAACTCCTATCGGAATGACCGTACGTGCCAAAGCTACTCTTACAGAACAGGACCGAAAAAAATTGACTTTTCAAATTGAAGCGTATGATGAAGCGGGTCTGGTTGGAAACAGTATCCATGAACGTTTTATCATTGAAACAGAACCATTTTTAGACAAGGCAGATAAAAAGAAAGCTGAATTTTGTAAATAATATATCTAAATAAAAAAAGAACAGGGTCCGTAAGAAATTTTTCTTATAAACCTTGTTCTTTTTTTATCATTATTTTACATCATCCGCCTCTGTCAGTTAACTTGCATACCCTTTTGCATCACAAGTCTGATTTTCACGGCGATGATACGTTCAATCACTTTTCAGCATCTTCCTGCCATTTAGCCAAATCAGCGAGTGTAATGCTATCCACTACCCCATCAATAGCTTCCGCAAGACGTTTCCATACTTCTTCAGTAGAACAATACGGTAAATTGCTTTGACTTTCAGAAACAGGGGCTAACCCGCCTTCCATAATGCGAAGTATTTCTCCTACCGTATAATCATCTGGATCACGTGACATCTTGTAACCGCCCTGTGGTCCTCTAGCACTGACGACTAAACCGGCACGTCCTAATTTAGTTACAATTTGTTCCAAATATTTTTCTGACAACTGCTGTCGTTCAGCTATGCTTTTGATAGTTACAAATTGGTGATCATTTTGATGAATTGCCAAATCCAACATTAAGCGCAACGCATAGCGACCGCGAGTTGAGATCTTCATACTATCCTCTCCTTATCTTTTTCTGATTTCTTATGAAATAACCGCCAATACATCGCCGGTTTTGACATTATCGCCTACTTTTACACGTACGTCAATAACAGTTCCATCAGAAGATGCCGTGATATCATTCTGCATCTTCATGGCTTCTAAAACAACCAGAACATCACCGCGATTTACACCTTGTCCGATAGCAGCTTTTACAAAAGAAATTTTACCCGGCATCGGTGCTTTCACAGTTACAGCATGTTCAGGGACAGGTCCCTTAGGCAGTGGGGTTGCCGTAGTATGAACTGCTGCCGCAGCAACTGGAGCCTGTTTTATCTCTACAGGCTTTTGGGGTTCCTTTACAGCCGCTGCCGGCGCCGGTGGTGTATTGACCGTCGGAACGGCAGGAACCGTTTCTGCTGGTGCACCTATTTCTTCAACTTCAACTTCATATGCTTGTCCATTTACAGTTACTTTAAACTTTTTCATGCTATATCCTCCTGAAAGAATTTGTCGTATATTATCTCATGCCAATCATACGTGCAGCCATAATCCAATTGCTGGTCCGCTGACGTTTCGGTTTTATAGAACGAATCGCCGACGGCGGATACCCGCATGCGGTAATAGCAGCGGTAATAGCGGCAACGATTTCGGGAGTCAAAGCCGCTGTTTCATCATGTACAGTAATCGGTTTTACGTTAAAAGCAGCGGGCTCTTGCTTTATACTTGAGTCTTCCGGTACTTTTACCGTTTCTTTTAAAACTTCTGGCTTTGCTTCTTCATTTTTTTCCATTTTTTTCAGACGAATCCGCAATGTTTCATTTTCCTGCTGGAGTACAGTTATATCAGTTGTAATCTTTTTTATATGCCGTACAACAACAATAACAAATGCTAAAATAACTATCGTCCAAACAATCAGAACCTTACTCAAAAATGCCAGTGACGTTAAAGACGTCAATTCTATCATATACGTCACTCCTCCTTATAACGGCATATTGCCATGTTTTTTAGCCGGCCGTTCTTCTCTTTTGCTGGCCAGCATCGCCAAGGCATCTATGATACGCGGACGTGTTGCCTTCGGTTCAATAACACAATCGACATAACCATGTTCAGCAGCTTTATAAGGTGTAGAAAATTCTTCGATATATTCCTGCTTCTTCTGCTCTTTTTCCGGATCATTTTTAAAAATGATATTTGCGGCTCCATCAGGCCCCATAACTGCGATTTCAGCAGTAGGCCATGCAAACACCATATCCGCCCCAAGTTCTCGGCAGCACATCGCAATGTAAGCTCCTCCATAGGCCTTACGAACGATAACCGTGACTTTTGGCACTGTCGCTTCACAATAAGCATACAACATTTTAGCTCCGTGGCGGATAATCCCTCCATATTCCTGCGTTGTACCTGGTAGAAATCCCGGAACATCAACATACGTCACGATAGGAATATTAAACGCATCACAGAATCGAATGAATCGTGCCGCTTTATCTGATGCATTGATATCAAGACATCCTGCCAAGTACTTAGGCTGATTAGCAATAATTCCCACAGATTGTCCATCAAAACGTGCAAAACAAGTAATCATATTCTGCGCATAATTTTCCAGAACCTGATATATTTCTCCGTTATCCACACTCGATTTGATAATATCCAACATATCATACGGCATGTTGCTGCTGTCAGGTATGATGGAATTAAGTGATTCATCTTGGCGTTGCGGATCATCTCCCGTTTCTACCAAAGGAGCTTCCTCCATATTATTACTGGGCAGGAACTCAAGAAGATATTTTATTTGATTAATGCAATCATCTTCATCTTCTGCAATAAAATGAGCTACTCCAGAAATAGAATTATGCGTCATCGCTCCGCCTAATTCTTCTGATGTTACTTCCTCGGCTGTTACGGATTTAATAACCGCCGGTCCGGTAATAAACATATTGCTAGTTTTCTTTACCATAAAAATAAAATCGGTCAAGGCCGGGCTATATACAGCACCACCCGCACAAGGTCCCATAATAACAGAAATTTGAGGAATAACACCGGATGCCGATGTGTTACTCATAAAAATACGGCCAAATCCAGACAACGCATCTACGCCTTCTTGAATACGTGCGCCACCTGAATCATTAATACCAATAATAGGTGCTCCCATTTTCATCGCCATCTGCTGTACCTGAACAATTTTATGGGCATGCATTTCACCTAATGATCCACCTTCCACGGTAAAATCTTCCGCGTAAGCAAAAACAAGCCGTCCCTTTACTGTGCCATACCCGGTTACTACTCCGTCTCCGGGTAAATTTTTATCCTGCATATTGAAATTCGTGCAGCGATGTTTAATAAATTGACTTATTTCAGTAAAACTCCCGTCATCAAATAACTTAAGGAGACGTTCGCGGGCCGTCATCTTACCTTTTTCATGTTGCTTATCAATACGTTTTTGTCCTCCGCCCATCTCGATTTTTGCAATTTTTTGATGGAGAAAGTCAATTTTTTCTTGAACAGTAGCCATAGTACACCTCCATTACGTCTTTCACACAATTACTTATTATATCATGAAATAATTTTTTTTTCATTATCCTTCATAATATATTATGATACGTCCATACTAATACTTGACGCTTGCATCACATAATACCCCTATATGTCAGACATGATTTTCAACACTTGCAAATTTATCTTGGCATATCTTATACTGCATCCCCCCCTCAATCTGCTGCATATACTACATCACAGTCATAAATATATTACATACTCTTTCATTCCAATAAAATGGCAAATTATTCAGAATCTGTATTCTCTCAATAATATTTTCAGTACATTATATTATATCACACACCTTATAGATAACAAAAACCTATATATAATAAATTTTTTCACAATACTGCCGGCTAACTTGCATTATATTCTACTATAACCTTTCAATATATGGAATTATTTTATTATTTTAAAATTATATATTATTATTCTTTGCTATGCCCCATATAAAAACAGCTTTCTTTATGATATGATAGACAATATATGCAAAGAGGAGGTCTATATGGAAACTAAAAATGTCGTAATCGTAAGCGCCTGCCGTACAGCAATTGGAAAATATCTGGGACAATTTAAAACGGTGACAGCTCGTGAACTAGCTACAACAGCAGCGAAAGAAGCTATCCGCCGTGCCGGACTGGATCCCAAAGAAGTAGATGAAATTGTTATGGGTGAAGTTTTTACTGCAATGCAAGGTTCTCTGCCAGCTCGACAAATTTCTATGCGCATCGGAATGGATGTACGCAGCAACGCCGTGAGCGTGAACCAAAACTGTGCTTCCGGAATGAGAGCACTGGAAATTGCCTGCAATGATATTCAACTCGGTAAAACAGATATCGGCCTCGTTGTAGGTGTAGAAAGCATGACTAACGCTCCATTTTTAATTCCGCAGGGGCGTATGGGTTACCGAATGGGGAGTGTTGCGGATGAAGGGGCCTCTAAAATCTATGACCATATGCTGCACGACGGTTTATATGATGAACTAAGTAAAGGACATATGGGCGTAACCGCAGATAACGTTGCTAAATTGTATAATATTACCCGTCGCGAATGTGATGAATTGGCAGTTATGAGTCATCAAAGAGCTTGCGCTGCTATTGATAAAGGAAAGTTTAAAGATGAAATTGTCCCGTACACGCTGCATGGGAAAAAGAGCGATATTCTCATCGATACCGATGAACATCCTATCCGAAATTGCTCGATAGAAACTCTTTCAAAAATGCCTCCTGTATTCACAAAAGACGGTGTAACAACTGCAGCTAATGCCTCTGGAATCAATGATGCTGCCGCTGCCATGATCATTATGTCCGAAGATAAAGCTGCCGAGCTCGGCCTCACTCCCATGGCCAAAATGATATATATGTGCGGCGAAGGTGTAGAACCAAAATACATGGGATTGGGTCCGGCTGCCGTTATTCCAAAATGTCTCAAAAAAAGTTCCTTGAATTTCTCTGATATTGATTACTGGGAAATTAATGAAGCTTTTTCCGCTCAATTTTTAGGAGTCGGTCGCAAACTCAAAGAAGAATACAGTTATGAAATAGATATGAACCGCACAAATGTAAATGGTTCCGGCATCGCGTTAGGACATCCTGTAGGATGTTCTGCTCTGCGTATCATTGTCACTATGCTATATGAAATGCAGCGCCAAGACTACAAGACGGGATGTGCTTCTCTATGTGTAGGCGGCGGACCCGCGATGGCATCTTTATGGACACGTGCTATCTAAATGCAGCTATAAAAAATTACACTATACAAAAAGCAGTCGAGATGAAATTTTTATCCCGGCTGTTTTTTTATTCAATATACACTGCATCCTAATCCATAAATTAGTATTCTTCATTACGGAGTACGAAGATAACGAGAATCGGGAATTCCTTCATATTTTGATATTTTTGTTTCACTATTACTATAATCCGTAATCTTATAGTATGCTCCATCTGTACTTCGAAAATAGGTGGACATTCCTCCATCGCTTTCATGTTCAACAGTATAATCATGGCCCCAATGAATACCTTGTAAATCCGAGGTATCATGTAATCCGTTCGTATCCCTATAGGGAAAATAAACTCGCTGTCCTTTATCATCTAAAAACCATGCAACTCTATATGTCCTATCTTTTCCCTGAACGGTTAATGTAGTAAAAGTAACTTTTTGTCCTGCTACAATCGTTGTTTCATCTGTATCATAATTTTCGTTGTTTCCGGTAATAGCTTGCAATTTAGATGACACCGCGGAGTAAATACCTGTTTCATTATTATTTATATAAAAGACAGCGAGAAAACCGGTTCCCACAATGAGAAGAAAAATAATTCCATATTCCGTAAGTCCTTGCCCTTTTTTATTAAGCATACTATTTTCTCCCTGATATATCTCTCCATTAAAAATAATTTCCATATATTATATTTTACTATATACATATGAAAAAATCCATGCATGTAAAACATGCATGGATTTTTAATGCAATATCGTATTTTATACAAGGTCTAATCTCCATAGTTCATACTCATATATGGTATGTTACACAATATCAGGAAGTACTTCATAGTCTTTCAATTCTGTACCATCAGCATACCGAATACAGTGAACGATAAGCCAAGCATAAATCTCTGCTCCCTGCACAGTAAACGCTCGTTCCTTAGGGAGAAACGGATTCAACTCCGATACAATATCTATGGTTTGCTGAGATTGTGCCGCAGTTACCAAATCAATCGAAAAAGGAAATTGCAATTGCTGTCCATCTGCGGTTCTGGCATACGCCTTTCCGGAAATAGAATGAACCGGCTTATTGCCGTGCAAAGTAAGAATCGCATGAATTTGCAGGGATTTCCGCCGTCCTGATACTCCATCAGATACCACGTTTGCCGTTATTTTTCCCCGATCCACTACTGCATCAATTTTTTGCCGAATTCCTGTATTCAAAACTTGAAGTTTTTCCTGTCGTGCCCTTTTAATAGCTTGAATATATTCTTTAAGATTAAGAATTTTTATAACTTTCCAAGAACCATCAAGATTTTTTTGCATCGCCAAATCTAAAACAAAAGACTTTTTCAATACAGAATCAGTGACAACAATACCAACAACAGGACTGCCATTATCACCTTGTTTTGTATAGGATACGTCTTTGTACCTAACGAAATTCAAGTCTGTGTCCCTTTTCATATCTTCCAAATTTAGGCGCTGCCGGATATCCATATCCTGAAAATTTGCTTCGTAATTTCCTGTTTCTACGTAATCATGCAGACAATCCTGCAGAGAATCAACCAGCCCTGGCTTCAATATCTGAAGAAAAGGTGCTGTTAAGTTCTTGGCCATATTGGCTGCTTCGGCATCGGATCTGCTTTCTTCTAATATATCATCAAAAGCAACTGATAAAACCTGATCTGTATCAACATGTTCTGCAAAAGTTTCCCAATCCTGCTGTTCTACAGCTTTTTGAATAATATATATCGAATACGCAGGAGTTTTTGTATAATAGAAAAAATAACTCAAAAGCAGAACAATTATAATAAAAATACTACCGACAATAGGAAATGTTCGTTTTTTTTGCCCTAATATATGCATGAGATCTCCTGTAATGATACCCTATCACACTTAACTTCGGCAGCTATCCCCATCTAAATTTTGTTCTGTTACCGATGTTCATAAAAGTTCAAAACTTCCTGCTCAATAACTTCTGCCCGTTTATCAAGTTCCAACATAGCCTGTTCCATCATTTCTATAAATTGCTGATCCGTAATGGAGGACAAATTGACTGTAACACTATAAAAAGCACTGCGCATAGCCGCTCTGGCTTGTAAAACAGAAATAGCGGCATCTGTAAGAGCCCATGAATTACCTTTACGGATAACAGTTTGGGATAGTTCAAGAATAATAAATATCTGCTTACTCAGTTCAAAAGGAACTTGAGCCGCTTCTTTAAAAGCCTTCTGGACTTTTTCTGTCCTTCCCGCCATGTCTTTGGATAAACGAAGCGCCGCAATAACAGAACGAAACGCCTCTGCATCTGCATCAATCGCAGTAAGGCAATATTCCCGGATCCGTTCACACTGAAGCTTGATATGCTGCATATCTTCCGCAGTATGTTCATATCCTTTTTTACCAATAGTAAGGTTGGCAACCATTTCCAACAATGCCGCTGCCGCTGCCGCAGTCATAGCCGCAATACCGCCGCCGCCGGGAGCCGGAGCACGGGAAGCCGTAGCTGCCAATAGTTCTCTTACTGTCATATCACATAACTTTTTATTTGCCACTTAGAACAACCCCGTAATAACACCATTCTCATCAATATCCATTCTATTAGCGGCTGGTACCTTCGGCAAACCAGGCATAGTCATAATATTACTAGTTTGACAAACAATAAATCCTGCACCAGAACAAATTCTGACATCCTTGATCGTTATTTTAAACCCTGCCGGACGTCCGAGAAGTTCTGGATCATCTGATAAAGAATATTGCGTTTTAGCAATACAAACAGGCATTTTATCAAGACCTAAGTGTTCCAATTCTTTGACTTGTTTCTGGGCGGCTGTTTCAAATATAACGCCATCCCCACCATATATTTCCTTGACAATAGCCGCAACCTTATTGGGAATAGTATCTTTTTCATCATAAATAGGCTTATATGGTGTTTTTTTCGTCTTCATAAGTTCCAGTACATGTTCTGCCATTTCAACGCCGCCTTCGCCGCCTTTTGCCCAGCAGTCATTTAACGCAACATCAACACCAAAGTCTTCACAAAGTTTCTTGAGAAGGCTAATTTCTGCTTTTGTATCTGTAATAAATTTATTGATGCTGACCAAAACAGGTACATCAAATTTACGCATATTTTCTACATGCTTAGCCAAATTAGCAAACCCGTTTTCTAATGCTTCCAGATTTTCTTCCGTCAACTCTGTTTTTTTAACACCGCCATGCATCTTCAAGGCCCGAATAGTTGCAACAATAACAACCGCATCTGGTTTTATACCGGCAAAACGGCATTTTATATCCAAAAATTTTTCTGCTCCCAAATCAGCACCGAAACCGGCTTCCGTGACGGTAATATCGCCCATTTTCATTGCCAATTTTGTAGCCACAACAGAATTGCAGCCATGTGCAATATTAGCAAAAGGGCCTCCATGGACCAACGCGGGCGTATTTTCCGTTGTTTGCACAAGGTTGGGCTTGATTGCATCTTTCATTAAGATTGCCATTGCCCCATCGACTTGAAGATCGCGGGCTGTAACCGGGTTACCATCTAAATTATAGGCTACAATAATATCTCCCATGCGTTTTTTTAAATCCATAAGATCATGTGCCAAGCAGAGAATCGCCATAATTTCGGATGCTACGGTTATCATAAAATGATCTTCTCTGGGAAATCCGCAAACTTTACCGCCGAGACCTACAACAATACCTCGCAGTGCACGGTCATTCATATCCATCACACGTTTCCAAATAATACGGCGTACGTCAATTTTAAGGGTATTTCCTTGATGAACATGGTTATCAATAGCAGCAGCCAATAAATTATTTGCTGCTGTAATTGCATGCATATCACCTGTAAAATGCAAATTAATATCTTCCATAGGAAGTACTTGGGAGTAGCCGCCACCGGCAGCGCCTCCTTTAATTCCAAATACAGGGCCAAGAGAAGGCTCCCGTAAAGCAATCATTGTTTTATGTCCTAATTTATTCAGTGCTTGACCGAGGCCAATAGTTGTCATAGACTTTCCTTCTCCTGCTGGAGTTGGATTGATAGCAGTCACCAAGACTAGTTTGCCATCTTCTTTTGCAGCTAATCGTTTAATAGCACCAAAAGAAATTTTGGCTTTATATTTTCCATATAATTCCAAATCATCTTCTTTAAGACCGCATTTTTCGGCAATTTTTACGATTGGTTCCAAATTAGCTTGCTGTGCAATTTCAATATCGCTTAATACCTTGCTCATGATATGCATCCACCCCTGTTCATAAAATTAGCAGCTTCTAGAGCTGCATGATATATTCTTGTTATTTTATTATTATAAAACAAAATAATAGGTCTGTATAGAAAGAATCAGCCATCCTGTATCATTCCCAATCAGCCGTAAAACAGACAGAAAAACCCCTTTTTATGTTCTGCCATAAAAGAATTATTTCCACCTGTTTTATACCGATGAGTTATATTTTTATAATTTTTTCTGTTTCCAATGTTACTTCTCCGCCAATCGTAATATACTGAAGTTCCCCTTTTGCAACAACCGCAGCCGCTGCTATTACCCCGCCAGGCTGCTGCAGCTTGACAGCAATATTTCTGTTCCCCATATAGGCTATCGCTGCCGCTGCTGCTGCAGATCCGGAGCCACAACTATGTTCCCAATATAGTGTATTGGTTTGTTTTACATAAACGGCAGGAATCATTTTCCATATTGTCGGATCAAGAAGAATAAGGCCATAAGCCGCATAGTTTTCACCGGATGCATACGTCTTGACAGCCTGCCAGAAAATGTTCCGATTGACTGCTGCTGCCCCTTTTCCCATAAAAACAAAATGAACAATACCGGGAAGTACTACTCGAAAAAATCGGCAAGGCGCTCCCCCTATGTCAATAATAACTGCATCTACAGACTGCGGCAAAGGCATTTCAATAGAAGCATCATAGACACCGGAAGCACGTTTTCGGACGTTTGCCTTTAAATTTGTCATACATCCAGAACAAGATATTATATATTCACTCGTTTCTAATCCTTCGACCATAGCTGCATATGCTGCTGCTGATCGAGACGCATTTCCGCAAAACTCACCGCCCATCATATCTATACGAAGTCCGGCTCCATTCGCCGTACCATTCATTGTAAGAAATCCCACTTGTTCTGCTTTAATACAATCAGAACGGAGAAGTCGAGCTGCCAAGCCCGCCCTTTCTCCATCTGCTACTGGATTTAGTACAAATACCGTTGTATTCCCACTCGGATTGGCTAATACATAATGTATATTTTTCATCATATATTCTCTCTTTTCAAGACGACTGCGCTGCCAGCGAAGACCCTTCCCTGTAATCGAAATAATTTCTGTATATTGCATAATGTCGTTAGCAGAAGTACCTATTTGATCAAATGAATAGGGTACTCCACAACTAGTATATTTTTAAAAAAAGGTACCGATTTCGGTACCTTTTTTTATTACAGTGCTTTTTTCCACTGACCCGTTTATTCCTAATTTTTAATTATCCGGAACCAATGACGCAATTATTTTTTAACTAAATTTTTATCTTCTGCATCAACGTGGATATGGAGTTCACGTAATTGTTTTACAGCTACTTCTCCCGGAGCTTCACTCATTTGATCAATAGCATTCTGCGTTTTCGGAAATGCAATAACATCACGAATAGATTTTCTCTTCAACATAAGCATAATCATACGATCAAGACCAAAAGCCAGACCGCCATGCGGCGGAGCTCCATATTCAAAGGCCCGGAGCAAGAAACCAAATTTTTCATTTGCATCTTCAGGTGTTAAGCCAATCGCCTTGA
Organism: Megasphaera paucivorans; assembly: GCF_900103535.1. Taxonomy (GTDB): domain Bacteria; phylum Bacillota; class Negativicutes; order Veillonellales; family Megasphaeraceae; genus Megasphaera_A; species Megasphaera_A paucivorans. The sequence continues at coordinate 54,642 of NZ_FNHQ01000001.1, forward strand.
AAACACGCTGCTGAATGTCCTGCTGATAAATACGCAAACTACCGCCACCCAATTCAACTCCATTGAGAACAAGGTCATAGGCTTTAGCATACACATGTCCCGGATCCGTTTCCAATTTATCCAAATCTTCATCGCGTGGCGCTGTAAACGGATGATGCATGGCAACATATCGTTTTTCTTCTTCATTATATTCAAACATCGGGAAATCAAGTACCCATGTAAATGCGAATTTATTTTCATCTATAAGATGAGTACGCCGTGCCATTTCCTTGCGAAGTTCACCTAGTGCGGCAGCTACAACAGCTGGTTTATCGGCAATCATGAGAACCAAGTCTCCTGTTTCCGATCCGCAAGCGGTACCGATTGCCTGAATCGTATCTTCACCCAGGAACTTCATGACTTGTGATTTGATTCCATCAGGTGTAAAGCAAATCCATGCTAATCCTTTTGCTCCATAATGTCCAACATATTCAACCAGCCCGTCTAGTTCCCGGCGGGGAATTTGTGAATACCCTTTTACATTGATAGCCTTAACCTGCCCACCCTTTTCGATAACACTGCGAAATACCTTGAATTCTGTACCGCGGACAAGTTCTGTAATATCTGTAAATTTCATATCAAACCGTAAATCCGGTTTATCAGAGCCATAATATTTCATAGCATAATCCCATGTGATACGCTGAATGGGCAATTGAATATCATGTCCCAGTACTTCTTCAAAAATATAATGCATCAGTTGTTCTGTTAACTGAAGGATTTGTTCCTGACTCATAAAAGACATTTCCATGTCAAGCTGTGTAAATTCTGGCTGGCGGTCTGCACGCAGATCTTCATCACGGAAGCAGCGGGCAATTTGAAAATATCGATCCATGCCGGAAATCATCAGAAGTTGTTTAAATAACTGGGGAGATTGCGGCAGTGCATAAAATTTCCCTGGATTTACACGACTCGGTACAAGATAATCACGGGCTCCTTCCGGTGTACTCTTACAAAGTTCCGGTGTTTCGATTTCAAAGAAGCCGTTCTTATCTAAAAATTCACGCATCGCATGTTTTACACGATGACGCATAATGAGATTCTTCTGCATTTCTGGACGGCGAAGATCCAAATACCGGTATTTCAAACGAATGCTTTCATCTACATCTACATTATCTTCAATATAGAAGGGCGGCGTTTTAGAAGAATTTAAAATGCGCATTTCATCACAACGTACTTCAATCGTGCCAGTAGGCATCTTTTGATTAACAGTTGCTTCATCACGCATGCGAACTTCACCACGAATAGCAAGTACATATTCCGTTCGTACTTGTTCTGCTTTTTTGAATGATTGTTCTTCATAATCCGGTGATGCAACAACCTGAATAACACCCGTACGATCACGTAAGTCGATGAAAATTAATCCGCCATGATCACGACGGCGTTCTACCCAGCCGCATAATATAACTTCCTTGCCTTTTTCTGCTTCCGTAACTTCTCCGCAATAATGACTGCGGCTCAAACCTTCCATTGTATCCATCACTCTGTCATCCTTTCTTCTGTGCTTCCATATATGCTGCTACTCCATCTAATGGAACAGCGATTTGTTCTTTTGTTTCCATATTACGAACTTGGGCTTCTCCTTGCAGCAATTCATTGTCACCAATTATCACAGTATATGCGGCACTGATTTTATTAGCGTACTTCATTTGTCCTTTCATGCTGCGTCCCATAAGATCGATTTCCGTATAGAAATGCCGTCCTCTCAATTGCTGCTGCAAGTCAAACGCAGCGATACGCGCTGCCTCTCCCAGTGCTACAATATATATTGGACGTTTTCTTTCCGGCCGCTGCAAGAGATGCTGCTGCTGCAGGGTAAGGAGCAAGCGTTCCATTCCTACGGCAAAACCGATTCCCGGAGTAGAAGGGCCTCCCATCTCTTCAACAAGACCATCGTACCTGCCGCCGCCGCAGACCGTACTCTGTGCACCCAGCGGCGCATACATAATTTCAAAAGCTGTCTTTGTATAATAATCGAGCCCTCTGACAAGCCGAGTATCCAGTTCGAAAGGAATTCCAATCTTCGTGAGATAATTCTGAACTGTATCAAAATGCGCTTTGCATTCATCACAAAGATTATCGGTAATCTCAGGAACACCCACAGCAGCTTTTTTACACCCTTCTTCTTTACAATCCAAAACACGCAAAGGATTTTTATCAAGCCGTGCCAAACAATCTTCACAAAGCATATCTTTTTTATCAGAAAAGAAATCAAGAAGTTTTTGACGATAAATCGGACGACATGTTGGACACCCTACAGAATTCAGATGCAATACAAGATCATTCAAGCCTAATTCCCGAAAGAGCTGAAATGCCATAGCAATAATTTCTGCATCTACTGCCGGATCCTGTGAACCGATTTCTTCTACTCCAAATTGATGAAACTGCCGATATCTTCCGGCTTGAGGCCGATCATGCCGAAACATCGGTCCTATATAGAAAAACTTCTGAACCTGTTGTTCTGCATAAATCTTATGCTCCAAATAAGCTCGTACAACAGAGGCTGTGTTTTCCGGACGCAGCGTCATGGATCTCCCGCCGCGATCATCAAAAGTATACATCTCTTTAGTTACAACATCTGTCGTTTCCCCTATACCACGCAGAAATAGTTCTGTATTTTCAAAGATAGGAGTCCGAATTTCACCAAATCCATAATATGAACAAATCTGACGGATTTTTTGTTCCAGAAGCTGCCAATCTTCCATCTGTTCCGGCAAAAAATCCTGTGTGCCTCTTGGTGCCGTAATTGCCATTTTATCTATCCTCTCCTCCATATATATATGCACATAGTTTGCGGCGCATCTGCATTTTTTCTTCCAATGACGCCATGTATGTGTTGACTTCCTTGGGCATGTATAATTTTTCTAAGCGGTGGTTCGGCAAATTAATGAATTTTGTTGCCCCGCCGGGACCTGCGGCCAATACAGTTTGTCTTTCTTCCATCATTTGAATATTGTATTTTCCGATGGCATCAGAAAAAGCATAGCCGACATTAGCAAAACTAGCCGCCATGTATTTTTGACGATACATATAATAAGGTGTATATCCTTTTTCAACAAGTATGGCATCACAATATTCCAACATTCTCGTCACGTCCTCCTGAGAGGGTATCCTATCTCTCAACGGATGATGAAATAAAGGGGCTCTTTTTTTTAATGCTAACGTATGAATTGTAACATTTTCCGGCCATAGTTGGCAAACTATTTCCATATTTTCCTGCATATCTTTTATATTTTGAGTAGGCAGTCCCGCAATGAAATCCATATTAATAACCGAAAATCCCAAATCACGGCAGTTATCGAACATAGTATAAATATCTTCCACCCTGTGATGACGCCCCAGCGCATCTAATATTCGCTGCTGCATTGTTTGCGGATTAACACTGATGCGGTCCACACCATACTGCCGCAGTAATGCAAGCTTCTCTTTTGCTGCCGTATCCGGACGGCCAGCTTCTACAGTCCATTCCTGAACTGGGCTGAAATTAGCAGCCACAGATCGAACAATATCTTCTAAAATGCCAATCGGAAGACAAGTGGGCGTTCCGCCGCCTATATAAACAGTATCCACAGTGAAAGAATATTGCCTGCAAAGTCTGCTTAAATCCTGTAAGTCTCTTTCTAACGCCCTTGAAAACGATTGCAGAATGTCCTGCTCTTCCGTTCCAACCAACCGTGAGGGAAAGGAGCAATACAAACAATGGCTGGAACAATACGGAATACCTACATAGAGGGCCACATGATTTTGAGGTTCCATTACAAAGGGACGCTGCAGCCGTGACATATGTACAAGTCGTTCTGCCGTTTCCTTTTCTACCTGATACTGCTGCTGCAGTACTGCTATAGTCTCTTTATCCCCAAATTCTTTATCAAAAAAATGATGTACCAGTTTTGTCGGGCGCACTCCCATCAATGTTCCCCATGGCCCCGTTTTATTGCCAGTAAAGCGCTCATGCCAATGCATCAAACAATTTTTTATATCTTCACGGACATGTCCATACCGTATAATTGAAGCTCGGGATTCCCATTTTTTATCATCCCGCGTAAACACACAAGTCAAATCGATGATGCCGTTCTCATCGGAAAGGAAAATACGAGCACCTATATTCTCCGTTTCATAGCCCCCGACATAACCAAGACCAGCCATTACCTGACCAATAAGGGCATGATATTCCTCCGGTCCTTTGTAGCGGTATCCTTGTTCATCCATTATTCGCAGCTTTAGATTTTCGGGCTTCGTCTGCCCGCTTTTTTTGACAGTTTTCACAATAACCATAAACCTTCAGCTGGTGATCTACAGTTTGAAAATGAAGTTGCTTTTGCAAAATAGTTTCTAAGGTTTCCAGTAAATCATCACGGCATTCACGTACCTTACCACACCCCAGACAGATCAAATGATGATGAAAGTGTCCATCTTCTTCTCGGTCATTTAATTCATATCGGCTGCACCCTTCATCAAAATCAAGTTTTTTCAACAGATCCATTTCCGTAAACAAATCCAATGTTCTATATACGGTTGCCAATCCGATATCGGGAGCTGTTTTTTTCACACGTTCATATACGTCTTCTGCACTCAAATGATTTTCCGAGCTTTCCACAAATGCACGCAGGATAACCTGTCGCTGTGAAGTCATTTTATATTTCTTATCTTTAATTTTATCTTTCATTCGTTTCATCATTAAATTCATAATATCCGCTTTAGTTTTTTCCATAAAAATTCATCGCCTTTGTTTTATAAGTATTATAGAACCATAAATGCTTACAAATAATTTGTAAAACCGCCGTAATCGGTACCGTCAAAATCATCCCTTGAATACCAAACAAGGTTCCCCCCATGAGTAGAGCAATAACAATCGCAACAGGATGAAGACTAATAACTGCCCCCATCACCTGCGGCATGATGAGATGACTATCAATCTGCTGAATAACAATATAGAAAATCAAAACCTTTACAGCTAATGCCGGACTAACCAATGCTCCCAATAAAATTGCCGGAACCGCCCCAACAATAGGTCCAATAATCGGAATCCATTCAGTAATCGCCGCCAATAGAGCAATAACCATTGGATAAGGGACTCCCAGAATCCACATTCCTATAAAAGTTAATAAGGATATGATACAACTCATAATAAGCTGTCCTCGGATATAAGAACTTAATACCCGATCAACTTCATCAAATAATACATCCAGCTGCAGACGATATTCCTCAGGATAAAGATGTACAAAATGATCTACCATCCTCGATCCATCCTTCATGAAGTAAAAAGTTATAATAGGAACAACAAAAAACTCAATTACTGTTCCAGCAATCGCAAACACAGACTTAACAAGGTTACTTACTCCATCTACGCCATAATTGCCAATCTTGACTAAAGAATCATTAATAATACTTTTTACTTGATCCGGGATATACAGCTGCGTCTGAGAATTTTCGAAATTCATAACCAACGCGGCTGTTTTATCGACTAAATTTTGAAAATTAGCTGCTAATAAATTGACCTGTATCACCAACGGATGCAAAATACTGTTTGTAATACCGACGAGCACTAAAATAAGAACTACGAAAGAAATCAAAATAGCTGCATCAACAGGAATTCTCCGTCCAGTAAGGCGCTGCACCCCCTTTAATACAGCATCTCGAACGGGGATAAGAATAAAAGTAACAATAAGCGACACTACAACAGGCCAATACACAGCATGTACAGAAATAAAGATCCAGACAGCAAAAACGGCAACAACAATACGCAGCCAAAATTGCGATTCCCTGATCATATAACTCATCCCCTGCCTTCAAGATACGGATTTCCCTGCCGTTCATTACCAATTGTCGTACTAGGTCCATGCCCGGGAAGCACGATCGTATCATCAGGCAAGGGCATCAGTTTCGTTTCGATACTGGCAATAAGCTGCTTATACGAACCTCCATATAAATCTGTACGGCCAATAGAATACTGAAACAAAGTATCTCCGGAGAATACAACTCCGCCGCCATATAAACACACACCGCCAGGAGTATGCCCCGGTGTTTCATAGACTGTAAAGACTGTACTTCCAACACTAATTGTATCGCCATCGGAAACCATATATTCCGGTGATACGCATTCAATTTTTTTCCCCATGAACATAGAAAGATTATTCTTAGAATTCTGAATTAACCCACTATCTTCCCTGCTAACGTATACCGGAACATTTTTATGATTCCGCAATTCCTGCAGGGCCCCAATATGGTCTGCATGTCCATGTGTCAAAAATATTTTCTTAATAGTAAGATCATGATCTGTCAACGCTTTATCTATGCGTTCATAGTCCCATGCCGGATCAATGACCATGGCCTCCCTCGTATCTTCGTCATAAACAATGTAACAATTGGTTTCAATAGGCCCCAGCTGCATTGCTAGTATTTTCATCACATATGCCTCCTAAAATTTCTTTTTGCTATCTATCAATATCGTAACCGGTCCGTGATTGGCAAGAGTTACAACCATATCTGTGCGAAATACACCTGTACCTGCAGAAATACCGCGGCTGCGCACAGCAGCAACAAAATCATCGTATAAGGTTTCTGCCAGCATGGGCGGTGCTGCTTGATCAAAACCCGGCCGCCTTCCATGCCGTACATCCCCATACAGTGTAAATTGCGATATGACCAGCATATCGCCGCCAATATCCATAAGAGAACGATTCATTTTTCCCTGATCATCCTCAAAAATACGCAGATTTGTGATTTTATCTGCCATATACTGCACATCTTCCTTTCCGTCTTCCTTTCCTACCCCCAGAAGAACGGTAAGACCGAATCCGGCCCTGCCCGTTTCTATTCCTTCTGAAGTAACCTGAGAAGATAATGTGCGCTGTATAACAGCTCTCATATAGCACCTCCCGTATATCTCTGTACTGTATAAACATCCTTAAGACGGCGTATTTTTGTTGCAATAAATTCAAATTGAGCCAAATCCTTGATACTAATTCCCAAATGAACGGTGACTGTTTTTGTGTCGTTTACCTTTGCATTGACATTGAGTATGGAAATCTTCATTTCTGCCAATGTCGCCATAATATCTGCCATCACACCGGTTCTGTCATACGCTACAATTTCCATATTGACTTCAAACATTTCCTTGCCATCGTAATCCCATTCTACATCAATCAAACGGTCTACGTCCTCCTGATTGTTTGTAATGCTGGGACAATCGGCACGATGTACAGATACCCCTCGGCCCCGGGTAATAAATCCAATAATAGGATCTCCCGGCACAGGGCTGCAGCATTTCGCCAGTCGTACGAGCAATCCCGATTCTCCTTTGACAAGTATTCCTGTACCAGTTTTATGCAGCGGTTTTCTTGGACGAAGTTTTTCAACAACAGCAGTATGACTGTTCTTTTCTTCTTCTTTTTGTATATCTTTTTTATGTAAATCCAACAGCTTGATAAGTACCGTATTAACAGCAAATCCACCATATCCCACAGCTGCCAGCAAATCATCTTCCGAACCGGCATTCATTTGCTTTGCGACTCTGGCCAAGCGTCCGGCTTTATTCAATACTTTCCAATCATGATTCAGTCGCTTGCATTCTCGTTCCAAGGATTCTGCACCCTTAGTAATATTTTCTTCACGATTTTCTTTTTTAAACCAACTCCGTATTTTTGAACGGCTCTCCGAACTTCCCACAATATTAAGCCAGTCTAAACTAGGTTTTCCGTTTTTAGAAGTTATGATTTCAATAATATCACCATTCTTCAACGGTGTATTCAATGGTACAATTTTACTGTTAATTTTGGCTCCAACACAACGATGTCCTACATCCGTATGAATTCGATAGGCAAAGTCAATTGGAATAGCTCCCTGCGGCATATCGATTACATCACCACGCGGAGTAAATACAAACACTTCATCAGAAAACGCATCCAGCTTCAATGAATTCATAAATTCCTTAGGATTGCTTGTGTCCTGCCATTCCAATAAATTTCGCAGCCATCCCATTTTTTCATCAAATTCATTTTTTCCGGCATTTGCATGTCCTTCTTTATATCGCCAATGTGCCGCTACTCCATATTCAGCAACCCGGTGCATTTCCCATGTGCGGATTTGAATTTCTACGGGCTGTCCCCGTGTTCCAATAACAGTTGTGTGCAGCGATTGGTAATTATTGGGTTTAGGCATGGCAATGTAATCCTTAAAGCGATATGGCAGCGGTTTCCACAAACTATGAACGATTCCCAGCACTCCATAACAATCCTGCACAGTATCTACAATAATACGAACAGCATACAAGTCATACACCTGACTAAGATCGCGATTATCCTTTTTCATTTTTTTATATATACTGTAAAAATGTTTCGGTCTGCCGTTAATTTCAAATTTTATATTTGATTCTTCCAATGCTTTACGCATAACATTAATCGCTTCATTAACGATTTCTTCGCGGACATGCCGTTTTTGTTTCATCTGATCGACTAAATCATAATATTTATCAGGTTCAAGATAGCGAAAAGACAAATCCTCCAATTCCCATTTAATATTAAAAATTCCCAGCCGATGTGCTAAAGGAGCAAAAATTTCCAATGTTTCCTGAGCAATTCTTTTTTGCTTATCACTGCGCATATATTTCAACGTACGCATATTATGAAGCCGATCAGCCAATTTAATAACAACAACACGTACATCTTTAGCCATAGCTAAAAACATTTTGCGCATACTATTTAATTGTTGATCTTCTTTCGTACGATAATCAATACGGCTTAATTTAGTAACTCCATCAACCAGGAACGCTACCTGGGAACCAAACTCTTGGGTTAAGTCCTCCAATGTATAGGAAGTGTCCTCTACTACATCATGGAGCAAAGAGGCGGTAATCGTCGTTGTATCAATTTGCAATTCTGCCAGTATTTGTGCCACTGCCAGGGGATGTGTAATATATGGTTCGCCACTGACGCGCTGTTGTTGTTCATGCGCTTTATCTGCCAGCTCAAACGCTTTTTTTACATCAACACAGTCTGCATTAGGTTGATAGGTATGAATCGTCTTTATTAAATAATTAAGTGCTTCTTGTTTATCTTTAAATTCCATCCTGACGCCCCCTATCCCCGAGTATATTTGATAAAAGTCGGTGACTCTGCAAGACTCATTTTATGTTGAAGTTTCGGTAAATAGCAAACTTGTCCTTTAGCAGTATCTTCTGTGAGCAAAACTCCTATTTCAAAAAATACATGTAATGCAAGACAAACTATATGTCCATCCAAGACACCCTGAAAATCAGCTATCATTTTCTGACGCATTTGCCATACCGGCAAATGCCGTACTTCCAAATGCCGGCGCAACTCTACAAAAACATCTACCATTACGTTCCTATCTAAATATATATTATCATCAGATTCACTGCGCATATCCTGCAATATCATCTGCGGTGAACTTATTCCATTGAACGTATTTTTTTCCAATTGAAATACTATATCTACAGGATCTCCCACCAGCATTTCTTCACATAGAGATACCATAGACCATCCTACTCCGCTAAGGCGTTTAACTGCGATATCCGTATCATTTGGTGAAACAGAAAAGCGTATATGCTGCTGGTTTTTGCCAATGGGTCGGATTTCTGTCAACTTCTGATCCATAAGAGAAAAACAAGGCCGGCTGTTCCCCATCCCATATGGTTCTAAAAGACTCAGTTCATCGATAAGCTGCAACGATATAGACGCAGGAGACAGGGGCATATCAATAGCTATTGCTGGTACATAATCATCAGCCTTCATATGCATCGCCGCATATTCATTCAGTCGATCACGGAACGCATTTATATTTTCCTCCTTGATAGAAAACCCAGCCGCCATTGGATGTCCGCCAAATTGGATAAGTAAATCTGCTGCATACTGCAGTGATTCATACATATTAAATCCGGCAATACTACGGCAAGATCCCTTGCCAATACCATCGTTTAGGCTAATAACCAAAGCCGGTCTATAATATTGTTCCACGAGACGAGAAGCTGCTATTCCAATAACACCAACATGCCAATGATTACCGGCAGCCACCAACACGCCATCTATCCCATATCCGTTCTTTTCTATTTGTTCCAGCGCTTGCGCAGTTATATCTTGTTCAATTTCCTGACGCTGACTGTTCATCTCACTCAACTCATTAGCCGCTGCATAAGCTGCCGAACGATCCGTTTCCAGTAAAAGACGCACTCCTTTATCCGCGTGACTGATGCGTCCAGCGGCATTAAGCCGCGGTGCAATAGTAAATGCAATCCGCCCGGCATTTATTGTTTCTTTTTGCACTGATGCCGTATCCAATAAGGCCTGCAATCCAAGATTGCACCCTTTTTTCATGCATTTCAATCCTTGTTTTACAAGAATACGATTTTCTCCTATAAGGGGAACTAAATCAGCAACAGTTCCCAGCGCTGCAATCTCCACATATTTCTCCAGCTTTTCTTTATGCAAAATCTGCCACAAAGCCCGGCATAAGGTATAGGCTACACCAACTCCAGCAAGCTCTTTACAAGGATAGGTACATTCCCTCTGTTTAGGATTAAGCACAGCAAAAGCCGGCGGCACATCGTCCGGCGGTTCATGATGGTCTGTAATAATAATATCCATGTATCTTTGATATGCAGCTACATCCCGAAAAGAAGAAATTCCACAGTCTACAGTAATTAGCAAATCTGTGCACCCCGTCCGCAATTCCTCCAGCGCATGCACATTCAGTCCATACCCTTCACTTTGCCGAGCCGGAATATAATAGGCAGGACTTGCTCCCAAATCTCGAAGCACCATGCATAATAACGCGGTAGCTGTAATACCATCCACATCATAATCACCATAAACAACGATACGTTCTTTATCAGCAATGGCTTTGGAAATTCGTGCTACAGCTTTATCCATGCCTTTCATGAGAAAAGGATCAGCTAAATCGTTCATTGTATCAAAAAGAAAATGGCGGGCATCCTCAACCGTACCTATATTTCGGTTAGCAAGGACACGCGCCAAAACAGTTGAAATGTGTAATCTTTGAGTTAGTTCTCGTATAGAATTATTATCTTTTTCCAACACATGCCAACGTTTACGCATTATACCACCATTTTCTCACAAATAATCACTATCAATATCAATAACGTATTTCTATTCTACCACTTTTCATTCTCAATATCTAGTCAAAATACCATGGAAAACGCAAAATAAAAAATATATTCTACACATGAATTTGAGAATATATATGTAAAAACTCAAATGTTTTTTATAAAACATTCCACGCAGCAGCGACCCTATATTTATATAAACATAAAAGGAATGAGTTCGATAAAATGACGAACTCATTCCTTCTTAGTAATTCAGTTTATTCACTTACAGATGCCGTGAATACACTTTTATTTTTGCAAAATAAACCTATTATGCAATTGTCTTAATATATAGCTTAGGCTTCCATAGATTTCTGGAAACGAACATAGGATTCACGGCGAGTCTTGGCATCAGCTTCAGTTTTAGCATACATTTCCTGTGCTGCATCAGGGAAGGATTTAGCCAAAGAAGCGTACCGAACTTCACCTTGTAAGAATTCCTGGAATTTACTGTAGTCCGGTTCTTTGGAATCAAGGCTGAACGGATTCTTGCCTGCTTCTTTAAGGGTCGGATTATAACGGTAAAGATCCCAATAACCACATGCAACTGCAATTTTTTCTTCATCCTGGCTCTTGCTCATGCCTTTGCGAATACCATGGTTAATGCAAGGTGCATAGCAGATAACCAAAGACGGACCATTATAAGCTTCCGCTTCAGTCAGTGCTTTGATAAGCTGATTTTGATCAGCACCCATAGCAACTTGTGCTACATATACATAACCATAAGAAATTGCCATCATGCCAAGATCCTTTTTCTTTGTCTTCTTACCAGATGCAGCAAACTGCGCAATAGCGGAAGATGGTGTAGCTTTAGAGGACTGTCCGCCTGTATTCGAATAAACTTCTGTATCAAGTACAAGAATATTTACATCCTGGTTTTGTGCGAGTACGTGGTCAACACCGCCGTAACCGATATCATAGGACCAGCCATCACCACCAATAATCCAGTGGGAACGTTTAACGAGATATTTTTTCTTATCGAGGAATTCCTGAAGTGTTGCATTGCCGGCAGCTTCTTTTTCAAGAAGGGCAACTACTTTATCAGCACGTTCACGAGAACCTTCTCCTTCATACATGTTGGCAGCCCAATCACCAAGGGCAGCTTGAAGATCAGCCGAAGCTTCCGCTTTGGCTGCATCAACTTTAGCAGCCATATCTTTACGAATCTTGTCAACGCCCATGAACATGCCGAGACCAAATTCAGCAGCATCTTCAAACAAGCTGTTTGCCCAAGACGGTCCATGACCAGCTGCATTTGTTGTATACGGAGCAATCGGAGCAGAAGCACCCCAAATAGAGGAACAACCTGTAGCATTCGCGATCATCATACGATCACCAAAAAGTTGGGTAACAAGTTTTACATACGGTGTTTCACCACAACCTGCGCATGCACCGGAGAATTCAAGCAGCGGAGTTTCCAATTGGCTGCCGATAACCGACTTCTTATTCTGCGGATTGGGTTTTGGAGCGACTTTATCCATCGCATAGTACCACTGATCCATCTTAGCAATTTGAGCATCGTCATTTTGAACCATAGTGAGAGCCTTAACCGGGCAAACATTTGCACAGCTGCCGCATTCGAGGCAATCGAGCTGGGATACGACGATAGTTACACCATATTCTTTGCCGGATTTAGCTTTTGGAGCTACTTTAAAGCCTGCCGGAGCAGCTGCAGCTTCTTCAGCCGTAGTCAATACCGGACGAATCGCAGCATGAGGACATACGAAAGAGCACTTGAAACAGCCAATACATTTTTCAAAATCCCAAGAAGGAACATGCATAGCCGGACCCGGTTTTTCAAATTTCGTAGTACCATTCGGCATTGTGCCATCTTCGCGTCCAACGAATGCCGCTACTGTCAAATCATCACCAACCTGATTCAACATCGGTGTAGCAACCTTCTGGAAGTATTCCGGTGCATTTGTTTCCGGAGCTGCTTCATCAACTGCATCTGCCCATGAAGCCGGATAAGCTACCTGATGGAATTCCGTAATGCCGGCATCAACAGCCCCATTATTCATATCAACAACTTTCTGGCCTTTTTTGCCATAGCTCTTGACAATGGAATCTTTCAAATATTTAACTGCATCTTCAACAGGAATAACCTTTGTAAGTGCAAAGAAAGCAGCCTGCATAACCATATTGATACGAGTGCCAAGGCCCAGTTTCTGACCAATAGCATCACCATTCAACGTATAGAATTTAACATGATGTTTTGCAATAGCACGTTTGATGAGAGCAGGCAATTCTTTATCAAGTTCTTCATCGGTCCATGTACAGTTCAACATGAACGTACCGCCATTTTTAATGCCTCGGAGCAAGTCAAAGCGTTTTACATACGACTGGCGATGGCAGGCAATGTAATCAGCAGCATCAATCAAATACGGCATTTCAATAGGTTTCGTCCCAAAACGAAGATGAGAAATTGTTACACCACCGGATTTTTTGGAGTCATAAGCAAAATATGCCTGCGCATACATATCGGTATGGTCACCAATAATCTTGATAGCAGATTTATTAGCACCAACAGTACCGTCAGAACCAAAGCCCCAGAATTTGCAAGCGGTAAGACCGGTTGTATCAAGCGGCATTTTTTCAGCACGCGACAGAGAAAGATTAGTAAGATCATCAACGATTCCCAGTGTAAATTCATTTTTAGGAGCTGCTGACTGCAAGTTATCGAATACAGCCATAATATCTTCAGGAAGAACATCCTTGGAACCCAGCCCAGCACGACCGCCAATTACGTCAATAGCAAGATTTTGTTCTTTTACGAAACCATTGATATCAAGGTACAAAGGTTCGCCAAGGGAGCCCGGTTCTTTTGTACGGTCAATAACAGCAATTTTCTTGACAGTCTTAGGAAGTACTGCGGACAAGTATTTTGCCGAGAACGGACGGAAAAGATGGACATTGATAGCGCCAACTTTTTCACCCTTGCCTGCCAAATATTCCACACAGCTCTTCACTGCTTCAAACATGGAACCCATAGCAACAACTACATATTCAGCATCAGCAGCACCTACATATGTAAAAGGCTTATATGTACGGCCGGTGATTTCAGAAATCTTATCCATATATCCTGCAACAATATCAGGCATAGCATCATAAAGTTTATTATTAGCTTCACAATGTTGGAAATATACGTCCGGATTTTCTGCTGTGCCGCGAGTTTCCGGAGCATCCGGATTCAAGCCGCGGGCACGGAAAGCCGCAACGGCATCCCAATCGATTAATTTACGGAAATTTTCAAAATCCATTACTTCAACTTTTTGGATTTCATGAGAAGTACGGAAACCATCAAAGAAGTTAATGAACGGCAAGGAGCCTTTCAAAGCAGCCAGATGAGCAACACCACCCAGATCCATTACTTCCTGAACACTGGATTCAGCCAACATACAGCAACCAGTAGCACGAGCAGACATAACGTCCTGATGATCGCCAAAAATGCTCAATGCATGGTTAGCCAAAGCACGAGCAGCTACATGAAATACACCCGGAAGAAGTTCGCCGGCAACTTTATACATATTCGGAATCATGAGCAGGAAACCCTGGGATGCCGTATATGTAGTAGTTAAAGCACCTGCCTGCAGCGAACCGTGGAAAGCACCGGCAGCACCGGCTTCAGATTCCATTTCAACAACGTTGACAGTGTTACCAAAGAGGTTCTTCATCCCTTGGGAAGCCCATTCATCAACATGTTCAGCCATAGGCGAAGACGGAGTGATCGGGTAAATTGCGGCAACTTCAGTAAATGCATAGGAGACCCATGCAGCAGCTTCGTTACCATCCATGGTTTTGAATTTGGTCATAGATAAAACACGCTCCTTAGTTAAAATATATTAACAATAATAGGTTTAATACCTAACTTGTTGTTAGACAAAGTTAAAAAGTTAACGAATACCGACAATATACAATATATTCATAAATTCACAAAAAGCCGCACGCTATCCGCTTCCACCCTGATTGGAAGCGGTACATAATGAGTTCTATGCATATTGTATACGTTCCAAAATCTGCAACTATCCAGCTGAAAAGCCGTGAAACATATAAAAAAAGTATTGCCATTATTCCAAATCTGTAATAATATAATAGTAATATTACTGATTTGCACAGGTAATATTTATACGTTCTTCCGACCACGGCAACCGAATGACTTTGTAACTTTTTTCTACAATTAAATTATATTCCTTCGGCATTTTAAATTCAATAGCACTTTTATGCTAGTTTTAACATTTGTATGTGAATATTTGTAAACATATACTTTTTGAGTGTCGTTTTACCCTAGGGAGGTGGCCATATGGATTTTCATCATCTTAAGTATTTTGTAGAAGTTGCCGATAAGAAGTCATTCAGTAAAGCCGCAAGAACACTGCACATTTCGCAGTCTGCCATCAGTCGGACCATTAAGGCTCTGGAAGAAGAATTAAGTGTCGTACTCTTCATGCGTAACGCCAAAGCGGTCGAATTAACAGACGCGGGAACTATTTTCCTTACCCACGCTAAACGTGTGGTATTCATGTTCGAGCATTTGAAAACAGACTTCGAAAATGAGTTCAAATTGGAACAAGGTACGGTTCTCATTGGCTTGCCACCAATTACAGATGCTCCTATTTTCGCAAATCTTCTCGGAGCCTTCAAACAAGAATACCCTCAAATTGAGCTTGATCTCTATGAACATGGTTCAAAAAAAGTTGAAATCAGTGTTCAGGAAGGGTTAATTGATTTGGGGATCATCTGCACACAGCCTAAGGAAAAAGATTTTGAATCATTTTTCCTGACACAAGATCCAATGAATGTTATCATTCACCGTGACAATCTTTTGAGCAAAGAAAAAACTATATCCCTCAAAAAATTGGCTAATGAATCCCTTGTTTTATATCGTGATGATTTTAATTTGCATGATGAAATCATTCAAGATTGTAAAAAAATCGGATTCCAGCCTAAGATTGTTTTTGAAACAAGCCAGCGGGATCTCATGATCCAGACAGTAGTTGCTAATCTAGGTGTCGCACTTCTTCCCAGTCGTTTGTGCCCGACAAAAGATGCAAATCCCCGCACAGCAGAATCCGTCGTCGTCCGTCCGCTCGTAGAACCAGAAATCATGCATACCCTTTACGTTATCTGGAAGCGCGGACATTATTTATCACATGCGGCGCAGCTATGGCTCGATTTTGTACGCAATCGAATTCGAATCATTAATAATCTGTAATATGTAAGGGAAAGGTAGTGCCAACTTTGCAATTCGGTAATAATGTAAAAAGAATCATGCAATGTGCCGCAGACAAAAAGCGATATATCAATAAAACTTGGTTTGCATGGACAAAAAAATGGTCCTACCACATAATGAGGATAAAACAATATTGGCACTCCTTACAGGGGACAGAAAAAATATTGGCAAATATTCTGCTTTCCATGACAATTTTGATTGTAGTGCAGTTTGTTTGGATTCTAGCCTTGCAATATCAAATTAATCAACTGACGGCGGCTGCAGAAATCAGAGAAATCCGTATTACTAATTTAGAACAGTCAGAAAAAAAGCAAAACAGTATACTATACTCTACCTACTCTACTATTTGGGATTTACAAAAACAATGGAATGATTTAAATTTCCGTGTATTAGAAAATTCTTGGAAATTAGGCAATTAACAAGTATATGTTACAACCAGTAAAAGCAGAGGCTGCAGTGAAATGGAGAATTTCTTCATTTCACTGCAGCCTCTGCTTTTACTATATCCGAAAGACGGATGTCAGCTGTTGAATTTTTTAAGCATTTCTTCTGGACACGGCAAATGTTCTACCAGCCACCATGGCGTATGCTGTTTTAATTGTGCTGCTGTGTAATGGCCTGTACTGACTGCTACAGTTTTGGCATAAATGGCTTTGCCACATTGGATATCATACGGAGTATCACCAATGACAAATATATTTTCTATAGCATCCCCCCATGCTTGCTGCACCAGTTTGTACGCATGGCGTGCCATATCATCACGATAATAAAAATCGCAAGCAAAACCAGAGTGTGCAAAATCAAAATACGAGGATAATTCGTAGGCATCAAGCTTCAAACGAGCACCGTACTCACTGTTCCCGGTTAATAATACTTGTTTGAAATCTGAACGTTCTGCAAAAAACGGCAGTATCTCACGAACTAGCGGAAATACCTGTCCATCTGTTTTAGAAATCCATTTCAGAAGCAGTTTTTCATAACGACGGCAAAAAGCAGATACATCTGCATGAGCAGGCATTTTCCCCGTCGCCTTGAACAAAAGCTGCTGGCAAATATAATTATCCGTCCGTCCTCCAGCAGCAATTGGCGGTACTGTAACTTTTTTTCCCTGCAGTTCGGAAAAAGCCTCTTCTATAGCATATAATCCTGCTCTTCCCGTGTTAAGTAGTGTTCCATCTATATCCCAGAATAAAATATTCAATGTGGTTCCTCCAAGATTCAGCGGGCAAAACGATAGTTTATCCGCATTCTTAATATAGGACACCCGCTGAATAAGCAGGTGTCCTATATTAAACAAATAAATTATTCAGCTACAATTTCTTTTGTATCGCGGGCAATCATAATTTCTTCATTGGTCGGAATAACATACATCTTAACAGTAGAATCATCCGTACTGATAAGAGCATCTTTGCCGCGGACATTATTACGTTCCGGACAAAGTTTTGCACCTAAATATTCAAGTCCGTCACAAATAGCTGCGCGGTCTTCAATACCGTTTTCGCCAACACCGGCAGTGAAGGTAATGACATCTACGCCGCCCATGGCAGCCGCAAAGGCTCCAATGAATTTACGTACTTGATAATGGAACATATCAAGCGCCAGCTGAGCACGTTCATTGCCTTCGGCCGCAGCAGCACCTAAATCACGAAAATCACTAGATACTCCGGAAATACCAAGTACGCCGGATTTCTTATTCATAAGTGTGTCCATTTCAGAAGTGCTTAACCCTTTTTTATCCATAACATTCAATACAATAGCCGGATCCAGGTCACCGCAGCGAGTCCCCATCAGCACACCTGCAAGAGGTGTAAAACCCATCGTTGTATCAACGCATTTGCCATTTTTAATAGCAGCCAGCGAAGATCCATTTCCTAAATGACAATTGATGATGCGCAATTCTTCCACAGGTTTTCCCATAACTTTTGCAACTTGACCTGCCACATAGCGATGGCTGGTCCCGTGGAAACCATATCGGCGAATACCATTTTCTTTATATAATTCATAAGGAAGGCCGTACATATAAGCCTTAGCCGGCATGGTCTGATGGAAAGCCGTATCAAATACAGCTACCTGAGGAACATTCGGCATAATAGCTTTGCAAGCATTGATCCCGATGATATTCGGCGGGTTATGAAGTGGAGCCATATCAGAACATCTTTCCAACGCTTTCATCACTTCATCTGTAATCAATGTGGAAGCAGCAAATTCTTCACCACCGTGTACAACACGATGTCCAATAGCATCAATAGCATCCATAGAAGCTATAACACCGCATTCTTTATCGGTCAGTGCATTCAGAAGCAATTGTACAGCTACTTTATGGTCAGGAATAGATTGTGTAACTTCCTTTTTCTGTCCATTCCATTTATGCGTGAATACAGCATCTTCCATTCCTATACGTTCCACTAAGCCCTTTGCCATTACTTCTTCATTGTCCATGTTCACCAATTGGTATTTCAAGGACGAACTGCCGCAATTTAAAACCAATACGATCATGCAATTTACCTTCTTTCATAGTCTAGTAAGATTTGATTTTGCCAAAAATGTAATCCGTCACTTCTTTCCCCATGGCGTCACCGTCACGGTACATATACATGACATGCCAAATTTGGCCGTTATCTTCAAAGAAGAGACTCCGTACGTCCAGTTTGGTATTTTTACCATGCAGCGGTTCTTCATATGTGTACTCCGTTTCCACAGCAGGTTTACCATTGACAGTCGTCTCGTTGACCTTCGTTTGTAGATTCGATATATCCGGTGTTTGTTCCAACATAGTACGTGAAGTCTCCGCCAGTTTTTGTACTGTAATTTCTTTTGCTGGTTCGGAAATAGCCATCAAATTAATATGAGTATCATTTCCTACATACATCACGCCATCACCATTTTGCCTGTTAGCTTTACCAAGCTGGAACGGGGTCATAAGAAATACTTCAGAATGTTCCGACTTCAATTGCGTGTAGCCGAAACTGTATTCTTCAAGCATAGTTGTATTGCCGCAACCGGACAGCAATCCCCCCATTACAATTATAAGGCACATAGCCCACACTCTAAAAAATTTCATACTATCACCTATCATACTTTCTAACAGATATTATCTATTATATCATGTTTTTTCTTATAGAAAAGCAAATAAACTAACTTTTTATAAATTTACCTGCAGAAATTATAAAAACGTATTAATAATTTACACTGAAGATTTTTCAGAACTTGAAAACTTAATTTTTTTTACAGAAAGGTACATCATTATGCCTCTGCAATTTACTTGTTTACGCAAATGCTATAATATAGTATATATAAGAATATATGCCTATGCCATTACAAGCTAGCTATATGATAGGAGGTCCTGCAATTGGATAGCATTGCTATCATCGCCGAATACAATCCATTTCATAAGGGTCACAAAAAAATGATCGATATACTGCGAAAAACATATGGCACCCATACAATCATTATTGTACTGATGAGTGGTTCTTTCGTTCAGCGGGGAGAACCGGCTTTATTCGATAAATGGAAACGCGCCGCTTGGGCCGTATCCTGCGGTGCTGATTGTGTATTCGAACTTCCTTGTGCTTTTGTTCTTAATGGCGCAGAAGCGTTTGCTGCCGGCGGGATCCGTCTTGCTGCTCAATTAGGTTGTACGGCTATATCCTGCGGCATGGAACATGGTTCTGCTTCAGATATAACCGCGCTGGCAGAAGCAGCTTTATCACTTGATGTAAAACCATATTTAGCCGCAGGCCGACTGCAAGGTACTAGTTATGGCACGGCTTTGACACAAGCATTAACGGATGCCCTACCACAAAAATCAAGTCTGCTGCAATATCCCAATACATTACTTGCTTTGGAATATGTTAAAGCCATAAAACGTTATGCAAAAAATCTTCAGTTCCTTCCTGTAAAACGAACAGGGACACACAACGCGCAAGATCTTACAACCTACGCAAGTGCATCCCTATTACGGCAAGCGGTCATCACTGCACGTTCCGAAACCGACTATATGCAGTATATTCCCGAAAAAAATCGCAAGAGCTTTCAAAAAATTCTGGCTAACCAAGCATACTGTAATTACTTCCGCTATCAAGATTTGATTTTATATGAAAGCCGCCGCCGCTCTCCTGAAGAATTAGGCCTGCTGCCAGCTTTTCAAGACGGCATTGAAAACCGTTGGAAAAATATAATGGGACAATCGGTTACATGGCAATCGGGAATAGAACAACTAAAAACACGCCGCTACCCTTTCTCCCGGCTTTGCCGTATGGGAGCCTATACAGTATTAGGAATCACCAAAAATTCAATGCTGCAATGGCAGAAACAAGGCCCTCAATACGCCCGTCTTTTGGCTTTAAGTTCGCAAGGGCGTCAATTTATTCATGAAACAAAAAAGAATGCTACTCTCCCTATTGTCAATAAAATAACGCAATCTGCCGACATGTTAACATCATGCGGCCGCACTATGCTCGCCTTAGATATATTGGCATCAGATATACAACAGTATTGTTTTACTAACCCAGCTTTACGTTTTTCTCATACGGACTACCATTATTCTCCAGCTGTACTGCCTGTTTTATAACACGTTTTTCATATATTAAAAATTAACTTTTTGACTTATTGACTTTTTGACCTTTGCGTGTATAATAATACTTGAAATCACAGTAGACAAATTATATTGCCTATAATGAAGGAGGTCTTATTATGGGAACTGAAAAATATACACAAAAAGTTATTGAAGCATTGCAAGCTGCACAACAAATCGCCGCCTTAAATTATCATCAGGAAATCACTTCAACACATATGCTTATGGGTCTTGTAAAAGAACCGGAGGGCCTTTTATCCACCATCTTCACAGAATGCAAAACAGATCTGCCGATGCTGCAGGCACGATTAGACCAATTACTGAAAAAAATCCCGTCGGTTAAAGGACAAAGTCAATTGACAATGTCCACCGAAATGGTTCGCGTTATTGGCAAAGCGCAGCAATTAGCCGCTTCCATGCATGATGAATATATCAGCACAGAACATCTCCTGCTGGGAATTGTTGAAGAAAGTGATGATAATGTAAAATCATTATGCCGAGAATTCGGATTGCATAAAGACAAAATCATGTCCACGATTAAATCAAATCGCAAGCAACATGTTAATAGCGACAATCCGGAAGACAATTACAAAGCCTTGGAAAAATATGGCCGTGACCTTACAGAAGCAGCACGTAAAGGAAAACTTGATCCAGTTATCGGCCGTGACGACGAAATCCGCCGTACCATCGAAATTTTGTCACGCCGCACAAAAAATAATCCTGTACTTATTGGTGAACCAGGCGTAGGCAAAACAGCTATTGTAGAAGGTTTAGCCCGCCGCATTATTGCCGGTGATGTACCTGAATCATTAAAAAACAAAACTCTTTATTCTCTTGATATGGGTTCTCTTATAGCCGGCGCTAAATACCGTGGAGAGTTTGAAGAACGATTGAAGTCAGTATTGAACGAAATCTCAAAATCAGATGGCCAAATTCTTCTTTTTATTGATGAAATCCATACTGTCGTGGGTGCCGGTGCATCAGAAGGTTCTATGGATGCCGGCAATATTTTAAAACCCATGCTGGCCCGAGGCGAATTGCGTTGTATCGGTGCTACCACGCTGAATGAATATCAAAAATATATTGAAAAAGATGCTGCTTTAGAACGTCGCTTTCAACCTGTCATGGTTGGGCAACCTTCGGTAGAGGATACCATCACGATTCTCCGTGGCCTAAAAGAACGTTATGAAGTACATCACGGCGTACGGATCCGGGATAAAGCCTTAGTAGCAGCCGCCGTTTTGTCAGATCGATATATTTCCGATCGCTTTTTACCAGACAAAGCCATTGATTTAGTCGATGAAGCTGCCGCCAAATTACGTACAGAAATAGAATCTATGCCACAACCCATTGACGAAATCAGCCATAAAATTATGCAGTTGGAAATAGAAGAACAGTCCTTGAACAAAGAAACCGATGAGGCTTCCAAAGAACGTTTAGAAAAAATCATAGAAAAAAAATCAGAATTGAAAACAGAAGAAAGTAAGCTTAAATCCAAATGGGAAGAAGAAAAACAATCCATATTGCGTACACAGGCCATAAAAAAAGAAATAGATTCCGTAAAGAGTCAAATGGAAAAAGCAGAACGAGAATATGACCTAGCCAGAGCGTCCGAATTAAAATACGGTAAACTCCCTGAATTAGAAAAACAAATGGCAGAACAAGAAAATTTACTCACTACACATCAAGATTCCCAGCTTTTAAAAGAAGAAGTCGGTGAAGAAGACATTGCACAAGTCGTCAGCCGGTGGACAGGAATTCCTGTCACAAAAATGATGACGGGAGAACGGGAAAAGCTTCTCCATTTAGAAGATATCCTGCACACACGTGTCGTAGGTCAGGACGAAGCTGTCCGCGTCGTCAGTGAAGCTATTATTCGTGCACGAGCCGGCATTAAAGATCCTAACCGCCCAATTGGTTCATTTATATTCCTTGGTCCTACAGGCGTAGGAAAAACGGAATTGGCAAAAACACTGGCTGAATGTCTTTTCGATGATGAACGTAATATCATCCGCATTGATATGAGTGAATATATGGAAAAACATACTGTATCACGTCTTATCGGTGCTCCTCCGGGATATGTCGGCTATGATGAAGGAGGGCAGCTTACGGAAGCTGTACGCCGTCACCCTTACAGCGTTATTCTCCTTGACGAAATAGAAAAAGCGCATCCGGATATCTTTAACGTGCTCCTGCAAATTCTGGACGATGGTCGTTTAACAGATGGGAAGGGCCGTGTCGTTAACTTTAAAAATACAGTCATTATCATGACCAGCAATCTAGGCTCTCATGAAATACTGGAAAAACAAGATTTCACCGAAGCAGAAACAGCCGTACGTGAATTATTAAAAACCTATTTCCGCCCAGAATTTTTAAACCGCATTGACGACATTATCGTCTTCAAAGCACTCCAAAAAGATCAAGTCCGCAACATCGCTGCTATTTTGCTTAAACGCTTAAGCGAACGCTTAGAACGGCAAGTGAAAATAGAATTAACTTGGACGAAAGATGCACTGCAGGCACTTGCTGATCAGGGATTTGATCCTCAGTTCGGTGCCCGTCCTTTACGCCGTCTTATTGTCCATACTGTAGAAACAGCATTGAGCAAAGATATTATCAGCGGTACTATTCGTGAAGGAGATACGGTTTCCATTGATTTTGCCGAAAGTCATTTCAAATTTACACCGTCTCATACGCATGAAGAAGAAGAGCAGTGAACAAGATTTTAATTTCCTATGCATAAACAAACTATCTGCATGTTATGGCTCAAGAGTTCCAGAATAATTTTCTGGAACTCTTTTGGCAAATAATCATCGTATTCCTCTTGACTTATAGTGCACTTTAAATGGTACACTATAAAAGTATCAATTAATTACAAGGAGGGAAAAAAATGGAAAAATCCAAAGTATATTTTACAGATTTCCGTGTCGGCTTAGGTACCAATCTTTTAAAGAAATTACAAAATATCTGTATCAAAGCTGATTTCAAAACAATTGACATGGATGGCAAATTCGTTGCTATTAAAATGCATTTCGGTGAATTGGGAAATTTATCTTATCTTCGTCCCAATTATGCAAAAGCTGTCGTCGATTTAGTCAAAGACCAAGGTGGTATTCCTTTCCTTACAGATTGCAATACTCTTTATCCAGGCAGTCGCAAACATGCATTGGAACATCTGGATTGCGCCAATTTAAATGGCTTTAATCCAATAACAACAGGCTGTCAAATTATCATTGGTGATGGATTGCGCGGTACCGATGATATTGACGTACCTGTCAAAAACGGGGAATATATAAAAGAAGCCCATATCGGCCGCGCTATTATGGATGCTGATATATTTATCAGCCTGACTCACTTCAAAGGTCATGAAATGACCGGTTTTGGCGGTGCTATAAAAAACATCGGCATGGGATGTGGCAGCCGGGCAGGTAAAATGGACCAACATTCCTCAGGAAAACCCACGGTAAAAGAAAAACGATGCCGCGGATGCAAGCGCTGCGCTAAAGAATGTGGTTCTAATGCTATAACATATGAAAACAACAAGGCCTATATACATGAAGATTTGTGCAAAGGCTGTGGACGCTGCATCGGCGCCTGCTCCTTTGATGCTATTACGGTAATCCAGCGAGATGCTTCTGATCAACTAGATCGTAAAATGGCTGAATATGCTATGGCTGTTTGTCAAGATCGTCCCACATTCCATATCAGTCTAGCCATGGATATTTCACCAAATTGTGACTGTCATGCTGAAAATGATGCACCTATCCTGCCGAATATCGGAATGTTTGCTTCTTTTGATCCTGTCGCAATTGATCAAGCGTGTGTAGATGCCTGTCAAAAACAACCGCCTTTATCCAACAGCCAATTGGGAGACCATCTTGCTGATCCTAACTGGCATCATCATCATGACCATTTTCTCGACAGCAATCCCAACGTTCATTGGAAAGAAACACTGGAGCATGCTGAAAAAATCGGCTTAGGTACACGCGATTATGAATTAATTACTATAAAATAGTTTTTCCCTTCTGTTCAAACTTTTATATTTTACAAACCGGCGAAGCTTTAAAAATGCTCGCCGGTGTTTTATTTTTTAACAGAAATATCTTAAAGTTATGAATTTTTTACATATAAAAAATTTACTTTTATTCTCAAAAACATCATTTTTCCACATTCCTTCTGTATTTTTAAATAATAGCAAAATTTTGCTTATTTACATTTGTCAATTTACGTTTACAAGGCGCAGAAAAAATTATATAATAAGTCGTAACTAAACGTTAGGTGGGGAAACATGAAAAATACATTAGGAACACATTTAATAATTGATTTTTACAATTGCAAGACAACATTTCAAGAACCGGAAGAGCTCGAGCCTTTAGTAGAACGGGCTTTTGAATTAGCTGAGGCGCCGCTGGATGGTATTAATTTTTATCATGTTGATGATGAGCTCACCTGTATAGCCGTATCAGAAAATTCACATATCTGCATCCATTTTTATCCACAGCTTTTATACGCTGCCGTGGATATATACAGTTTCAACATTAATCTTAAGGCAAGTTCCATTATGAGTGCCTTAAAGGTCAATCTCCATTCAGATCGTATCAAAGCTACCAGTGTACGCCGTGGTGATTTCGGTTCTATCCGCGATATGCGGCCAAAACATAAATCGAAAATTACAACTATTCGCCGGGTAAAAAACACAGGTGCAAAAATAAAGCGAACAAGCAGTAAGATGTTTACTATTATTCGTCATCCCAAGCAGTCTACGCGGGCACGCCGTATAAAAAGCTCCCAAAAAGACACTATCCAATAAGCCATTATAATATTGAAAGGTTTGTTTCTATGTTTATGCTATCATTAATGCAGTCTGCCGAAGTCGGATCTAAAGAACGGGAATCTCTTGATACCGTTACCGCACAATTTCTTCGCCTGCTGCAATACAAAAATCAACGACTTTATCTCCATTCGCTGCAGGTTGCTAACTATAGCGTCAGTATTGCCGCCAAACTGGGACTGCCCAACAATGAAATAGAAACAATTCAGCACGCCGCACTGCTTCATGATATTGGCTTATTATCTATATCCAATACCTTGCTGGCCAAGCTTCCCTATCTAAATACCAGAGAAAGAGCACAATATAAGCGCCATTCTGCAGCTGGCAGCAATATGTTAGAAAACATCCCCTTCTGCCAGGATATTATCCCTTATATCCATTATCATCATGAACGCTGGGATGGTTCAGGATATCCAAAACATCTGCGGGCATCAAACATTCCTTTTGGAGCACGCATTATTGCCGTTGCTGATTATTATGATATTATCATAAATCCGTCTACTGAATTCTGGGCTAAAACAAAGCAGCAAGCCGTTCGGGAATTATTTAGCGCATCGGGAATCCTTTTCGATC
The DNA here is from genome assembly GCF_900103535.1 of Megasphaera paucivorans. GTDB lineage: Bacteria > Bacillota > Negativicutes > Veillonellales > Megasphaeraceae > Megasphaera_A > Megasphaera_A paucivorans. Next base: position 81,004 of record NZ_FNHQ01000001.1, read on the forward strand.
CTGAAATCGTAAAAGCATTTATTGAAACACTGGGCTGACTACACAGCGCCGCTGGAAATGACCAAACCGGTCACCGATGCGGCGCCTTTTTGTTTTAATATATATGCACATTCTTGAAGAGTAGCTCCCGTTGTATAAATATCATCAACTAACAGTAAGTGTGTCCCGATAACACAAAAAGAGTCTTTGCGTATTTCAAAGGCTCTTTTTAAATTCTCTTCTCTCTGCTGCTTATTAAGATGCCATTGTGCCTCTGTAGAACGAACCCGCGCAAGCAGGTCTTCCCAACATCCATACCGTTCCACCCAGGGACGAAAAATAACTTCGGTTTGATTATATCCTCTTTTATGCATACGCCGTGCCGATAAAGGTACCGGAACGACAGCATCTATTGTGGCTAATCTATCCTGCCAGGGAAATGCCTCCAATATATACTGACACCCCTTTTCATACTTCAAAGCACGATTATATTTCAAAGTACGCAATATTTTTTTCATATCCCCGCTATACGAGGTCAACGCATAGCATCCATCCAATTTTCCCGCTTTGTGACTGCCGCTGATCATACGCGGTTGCCAGATTTTGGCAAAACAAGGGCGACACCATTTTCCGTGCACATCAACAGAACCGCCACATCCAGGACACCGAGGTGGATACACTAAATCAAGAAGAATACATCCCATACGTTTTAACATAACTCTTCCTCTCGTAAACGCTGTGCCAGCAAAGTGAACCTACGACTTGTCCGTACATTTTCTACAGCCAGCCGCAAGGCCTTTTTAGTACCAACAAGAATAACCTTGCGCTTAGCCCGCGTTACGGCCGTATAGAATAAATTACGCTGCAGCATGATAGCATGACTATTTACCAATGCCATTATAACCGTATGATATTCGCTGCCTTGACTTTTATGGACCGTCACCGCATAGGCCAATGTAATTTCCTCTACTTCCCGCCCTTCGTATTTTACATCCTGTTCGGGATAACGCACATGGATCATGTCTTGCTGAATAGCGTATATTTCCCCTATATCGCCATTAAAGACTCCTTTATCATAATCATTTTTTTTCTGCATTACTTTATCTCCTACACGAAAAAAAATGATGCCGTTTTTATATTCCTGTTTTTCCGGAGCTGCTCCGTTCGTTTGTTCTTGAATCAATTGGTTTAAATGATCGACTCCGCACTCCTGCCGGTACATAGGAGACAAAACCTGCACGGAAAACTTATCTCCCGTTTGCTTGATTTCTTGTGCATAAAGCTTGCTAATCAAAACGGCTCCCGATTCTTCATCTGTAATTTCCAAAAACTGAAATTCTCCACCTATATCTACCACAGGCAACCGTCCACGATTAATTAAATGAGCATTCGTCACAATACGACCACCATCTTTTTGACGAAAAACCGTCTGTAATCGCACAACAGGAACAACCTCAGATCGTATAATATCATGCAGTACAGCTCCCGCTCCAACTGAAGGCAGCTGATCCGCATCCCCAACAAGTATACAGCGGCATTCAGGGCGCAAGGCATTCATCAAATGATACATCAGTTCCAAATCAAGCATGGACACCTCATCAACAATAACTAAATCTGCCGGAAGGGGATTCGCCTCATTATGATCAAATATCTGCTTCGTTCCAACATATCCACCAGGCCCCAGCAAACGATGAATGGTCAAAGCTTCCCGATTCGTCGTCTCTGTAAGCCGCTTAGCCGCTCTTCCCGTAGGTGCGCATAACATAATCCGCAATCCTTCCTGTTCAGCCAATCGAATGATAGTCTGTATGATAGTTGTTTTCCCGGTTCCCGGGCCACCTGTAATGACCATAATTCCTGTTTCTAACGATTGCTCGACTGCTTGTATTTGTTCATCTGCCAGCTTAAATTTGCAATCCTGCTGCCAACGCTCTAAAAATAATGCCACATGGGATGTTGTCTGTAATGGCGTCATCTCCGTCATCTCTATGATATGACGGGCTGCTTCTACTTCTTCTGTATAAGCTTCCTCTGTATAGACATACGTAACGCCACCATAATAGGCCGTAATAAGTTGTCCCGTTTGGATTGAATTATTAAGTATTTCCCGCAGTACTACTTCCTCAGCCCTCAAAATCGCAGCGGATCGATGGACCAGCTCATTATCCGGCACGCATACGTGTCCACTCTGTGTCATATCATATAAAACATAAATGAGGCCTGCTGCCAGCCGCTCCTCCGATAATGGATTTATCCCGAAAGCCAAGGCGATCTGATCTGCCGTTTTAAATCCAATACCCTCCACTTCACGAACCATGCGATATGGCTCATGAATCAGAACATAATTCGCCTCTTCACCATATACTTGCAATAACCGCCCGGCAAAACGGCCGGACACACCGTGTGTTTCCAAGGCAAGAGCCAGCTCATTTACTTTCTTTTCCTCATAAAAAGATTCTGTAAGCATTGCTAATTTTTTATTGCCGATTCCTTCTATTTGAAGTAATTTCTGTGGTTCTTGCTCAATGATGCGAATCGTCTCTTTGCCAAAAACGTCAACAATGCGCTGGGCCAATGCCGGCCCTATTCCATTTACAGTGCGCGAAGACAAAAAACGTATAATGCCTTCTTCTGTATCAGGTAAAATGCGCTGCCAAAAAGATGCCGAAAATTGACGGCCATATCTTTTATGCATCACATAGCAGCCTTTGACTTCCAAGCGCTCTCCAACCAGCGGTTTAAGTCCTTTTCCCATAATAGTCAGATTGGAATCATTTTCATCTATGCGTATCCGAAAAATAAGAAAATCAGAATCCGGTGCCTGAAATATAATGGATTCCACACTTCCTCTTATTATTTCCTCATTCTCCATCATATCACCGTTCCATTCGCTTCCGTTCATACTTTTTACTTTCATCCATAATACAGGTATATATCTGCTTAATATGGGGTATCAACTTTTCATTTTTTGTAAGTATTGCAATTTTATCCAACACGGCAATTTCCCGTTTAGGATCATATACATCCATATGGTGCATTTCTTTATATTCCGCCACACGTGCTACTATCGCCATACGCTGCTCCAATAACTGCGTCATTTTTTTATCGATGACGTCGATTTGTTCACGACATTCCTCCAATTCCATAACAATCCTCCTGAATTACACTAATTTACCCGCCTGAGGCGGCTGTACAGCAATATTATTATATATAAACCAAACTAATGCAGCAATAAGCAAAACCGTTCCCAATATACGCGTATATGAAGAACGAGAAACATAATCATACCACGTTCTATTCTTTTTTTCAGTTATTCGATATTGAATTTCCATCCCTTTATTAAGAAAGCGGAAATGCTCTTCTAATCTATTTCTAAAAAAAATACCATTGAAATTAATTGTCACAACCGTTTTAGGATCAGAGGTCAATATACTGGCAGTTTGGATCAGCCATTCCTGCAGATGATCTAAAAATGCTTCATCTGACAATGCACTGCCAAATGCAAAAAAATTAATTTCTGCTTCATTGATTCCATTTTTAATTTTCACTTTCAAAAATGGATATTGTTTCTGCAGTGTATCTATCATTTTCTCCACATCCCGGCGTTGTTCACCAACAAGTTCATACAAAACCGCCGGATTTACCGATGCAATCGATATATCGCCAGATACAGTCAATCGATATTTACCATAATATTCATATATTCTTCTGCTTATATTCAATACAGACTGCCTCCTCTTAACTTAAAAGCTGATGACAATACGGACAATTTACCGCATCAGAACGAACGTCGTTATGACAATACGGACATTCAACCATATCGATTTTTGGCAGTTTCGTCCCACAGTTAGGACAATACGATGCAGAAATATCTATTTTAGCCCCACATTGCCGACAATATATCCAACCATTTGCGCTATGGAGCAATGTTTTTTCTTCCCCAGGATTCAGTATTGCAGTTCCGCCATCTAATCGATCCATACGATGTTCCATGTGATCCATACGGGCATTCATAGCCGTCTCAGATACAGCAATACGTTCTTTTATGCGATCCTTTTCCATACTGTTGCGTCGTATGGCCTGATCCACCGTCAAATCACGCATTATCGCTAAAATAATAGCAGAAATAATAGGACTGATAAGCAACGCAATAATAAACCAAGCAACAGCACTGCGTCCGCGACGACTGGCATAATATCCTACTAATATACAAAGTCCCAAATATAACAATGCAGACATAATTTTCACCTCATTACTATAAACATAATCTCATTATACGGCACTTCTATGCATTTTTCAATTTAAGACACTTGTATTTAATACGGCACAAGATAAATACATTATTATTCATTGTAATCATTTCATAATTTCGTTATAATATACAAGTAAGACTATCGTGTTCTTAACATTAACAAAAGGTTGTGGTTTGATATGAACGAAGAAAAGCAAGGATTACGCCGTAGTCTCAAAGCGCGTCACATGAATATGATTGCCATCGGCGGCGCTATTGGGACCGGACTTTTTGTTGCCGGTGGGGAAACCGTCAGTAAAGCGGGACCTGGTGGTGCGTTGGTAGCCTATATTTTTATCGGTGTCATGGTATATTTTCTTATGACCAGCTTAGGCGAAATGGCCTCCTATTTACCCGTCAGCGGCTCTTTTGAAACCTATGCGAATCGCTATGTAGATAAGTCCCTGGGATTTGCTTTAGGATGGAATTACTGGTTTAACTGGGCTATCACAGTAGCAGCCGAGCTAGTAGCCGGTGCACTTATCATGAAATACTGGTTCCCTGATGTGCCAGCTGCCGTTTGGAGCGGAATGTTTTTGGCTATTTTATTTATTCTGAATTATTTATCTACCCGCTCATACGGTGAAAGTGAATTTATCTTCGCTGGTATAAAGGTACTTACAGTTCTTGTCTTTCTTGCTGTCGGAACGTTACTTATTTTAGGATTCGGTCCTACTCCGTCACCTGGTTTTACAAACTGGACTATCGATGATGCCCCATTTGTCGGTGGTTTTACTTCCATGTTAGGAATTTTTATGGTTGCCGGTTTTTCCTTTCAAGGAACAGAAATGATTGGTATTGCCGCCGGAGAAAGTGAAGACCCTGAAAAAAACGTTCCTCGTGCCGTTCATTCTATATTTTGGCGTATTCTTATTTTTTATTTAGGTGCTTTTATCGTTATAGGTTTTCTTATTCCTTATACAGATCCCAATCTACTGAATACAGAAATAGAAAACATATCCATCAGCCCTTTCACCCTTGTTTTCCAACGATTTGGGTTTGCTGCCGCAGCTTCTATCATGAATGCAGTTATATTAACCGCTGTCCTTTCTGCCGGCAACTCCGGTCTATATGTATCTACCCGTATGCTTTATGCTATGGCCGAAACAGGACAAGCGCCCAAATGCTTTCTTACACTGAATAAACGAGGGGTACCCACAAATGCGCTTTTTGCTACAGTCATCTTTGGATTTGCTGCCTTTCTTACCTCTCTGATCGGCGAAGGCACTGCTTACAACTGGTTGGTCAATATCAGCGGCATGGCTGGTTTTATTACTTGGATCGGCATTGCTATTTGCCATTATCGCTTCCGCAGGGCATTTAAAGCACAAGGAAAAGACTTAAGCGTATTGCCTTATAAAGCTTCCCTTTTCCCGTTTGGTCCTATTCTAGCTCTTATCTTGTGCATCATTGTTACTGCCGGCCAAAACTATTCCGCCTTCACAGGTTCTTCTATCGATTGGTACGGTGCCAGTGTAGCTTACATTGGAATTCCTGTATTTCTAGCTGTTTTTATCTGGCATAAGTTAAAACATCATACCCAATTAATTCCTTTAAAAGAAGTTGATTTATCAAAACATACCGACTAAACTCATAAGAACAGCAGAAACATTCGCTCATTTAAATAGGAAAATACAAAACCAGTACTAAAAATGATTTTATTTCATTTTTGGCACTGGTTTTATCTTATTACATTTTCTTACTACCCTGATATGAACTACAGTGTTTCTAACAGCTTATGCAAGAGGTTGCGAAGCTTTTGTATTTCATCCTGCGAAAGTTTGACACAAGTACCCATTTTTCCCGGAATATCTCTCGCCTCCCGACGCAAATCATTTCCGGCTTGTGTCAAGGTTACCATAACATTTCGCTCATCCTCTGGAAGACGAGATCGTTTTAAATATCCCTTTGATTCTAATTTTTTAAGCAGCGGTGTCAAGGTTCCCGAATCCAAATACAAGGAATCTCCTAATTCTTTAATATTGATTTCTTGCTTTTCCCATAAAACCATCATTGTAATATACTGGGTATATGTCAAGTCTAATTTTTTCAGATAGGGTCTATAGTGTTTAACAACTTCCTTAGATGCCGCATATAAGGGGAAACAAAGTTGATTGCAAAGTCTCAATTGCTCATATGTCTGTGGAGTTTGCTGTTTTTCATGCTGTGTCACATGCGTTACCTTCAATCCAATTTTTCCTTGATAAATTGGATAAGCTGTTCTTTAGGAGCAAATCCAACCTGCATCCCAACGGATTTTCCTTCTTTAAAAACAAACAACGCCGGTACACTTTGAATTTCTAACTGTGCTGCTAAGGCAGGTGCTTCATCTACATCCACATTGAAAAAGCTTACGTTTCCCTTCATATCTTCGGCAACCTCTTCTAATACAGGAGCCAGCCGCTTGCAATGTCCACACCAAGTCGCTGAAAAATCGACTACAGCCGCTTTGCTATTCAGTACTTCATTAAATTCATTTTGAGAAATTTTTTTAATCATCATAATTCCCTCCTAAAATAATTATCTATTTATGTCGATTTCGATCTAGATAAGATACCGCCGAAAGAGCCGCTACATTTCCCTCCCCAGCCGCTTTACTATATTGATAAGGGCGTCCCGTAATATCACCGCAAGCAAAACAGCCTTTCATAACTGTCTCCATTTGACGGTTCACAGCGACATACCCGCCCTCCGTTGTTAATCCTGGAACCAATTGATCAGGTGCAACACTTTCCCGTAAAATAAAGATTCCATCGACATCATACGTAGTATTCTCAGTTTGAAGCTGAGAAACCTTAGGTGTCCCAATAATACCCACAGGCTTTTCATGAACAACTATAACGGAAGAGGATACATGAATATTTCCCTGATATAAAGGAAAATAATATACTTTGGCAGCTATTTCAGCCATAAAATCAACTTCACTTTCTTCAGCCGCATTATCCGCAATAATTGCAACCACTTTTCCTTTGTATAATGGAGCATCACAAGTAGCACAATAGCTTACTCCCCGCCCCAAAAACTGTTTTTCTCCTGCAAAAAAATGTGTTACCGTCATACCTGCAGCCAATATAATGCTTGTCGTTTCATACATAGCATTCGCCGCCGTTTGTATTTCAAAATAGTCTCCCATATTGTATATAGCGGTCGCCTTATCTTCTGTAATCACAATATTCATTATGTTCAACTGCTGCTGAAAAACCTTCACCATCTCAGCCCCGCTGTAATTAGGCAGACCTAAGTAATTCTGGACAGTATGTGCTTTTTCCACCTTTTCACTTAAATTCTTTCTTCCTAAAAGCAGTATGTTTTTATTGCGTATCTTAGCAGTGAGTGCCGCCGAAAGTCCTGCCGGACCGGTTCCAATAATGCCTATGTCGTAACGTTCCATATATCATCCTCCTTCCATTAATAATGACATTGTTAAAAACTAATGCAAAATTAAATTGTGTGCAACTTAATTTCATATTCATTGTACACAATTTAATTCTCTTTGTCAACATAATACACCTCCGAACGTCACAAAAATATGCAGCGTTGGGAGGTGTATTATGTCATATAAAGAAATTTTTTCATTCTTCACCAATCAAATTTTCCCGTAATTAAATATACAAGAAGTCCTTTTTCAGCATGCCTGCGGTTTTCTGCTTCATCAAGAATAGTATCTAAATGCAAGTCTATAATTTCCTGAGAAATCTCATATCCCGGATGCATCGGCATATCGTGCATGACCATAGCTGAACTGTCTTCCATTAATTCTTTATCGATTTGATAGGGTTCCATCAAATCAACAATCGCATTTTTCTTTTCTGTATAGTCTGGATTTGTAAAAAATTCCATATCCACCCATGTATCTGTATATACCGCATCCATACCTGCTATAACTTGCTTCAATTCATTTTTATTAATATTAGCTGGAAGTTCATGATAATGACCTGTCCTTTTTAAAGATGCATAAAATTCATCGTCTACATCCATATCTTGACTGAACGGGGTCAAACCATACATGTTCCCCCCCCATTTTCACAACAATTTCACAAAGAGAATTATAGCTGTTATTTTTAGCTCCGATATAGAGAACATTCACATCAAAATGACCTGTTTTTTCATAAAGAGTCAGCATATCCGCCAATGCCTGCGTCGGATGAAAGGTATTATCACAGCCATTAATAACAGGTACTGTAGAATAGCGCATAAAACAATGCGTCATTTCCGCTTTCTTAAAACGTCCCATAATGCAGTCTACATTGCGGCCTACATATTTAATTTCACTCATAAGATCTCCAATTGTAAAATTACTGTCTTTCCACAATTGATTATACGCTTTGCCACCCAATTCTTCCATGCCGATTACAAACGATAAATATGTACGATTCGATGTTTTTTCGAATAATGTATATAATTTTTTCCCATCAAGTATATGTGCATAAGCATCCTGATTTTTCTTGATTTTCTCAGCTAGCAATAAAATCCCCTTAAGTTCATCTACCGTGTAATCTGCAAAGCTATTCAAGTGTTTCATAATTCCCTCCATATATTAAATACATACGTCAAATGAAAATCACTCTTGTATCATATCATATATCTGCATTATTTTCAAGTTTTTATGCACATTTTTTGTAAGTATTTACATATATGTTGAATATTTATCACAAATTACACTTTTAAAGTAGACAATGTAATTAAAGAAAAACCGGCAATCTAAGATTGCCGGTTAAAAGGTCAATATTGATCAACCCAAACAACTTACGCTTTTGTTACGTTAGCTGCCTGCGGTCCACGAGCGCCATCAACGATGTCAAAGTCAACTTCCTGACCTTCTGCCAAGGATTTGAAGCCATCTTCCTGAATAGCGGAAAAATGTACAAATACGTCGCCGCCGTCTTCTCTTTCAATGAAACCATAACCTTTTTCTGCGCTAAACCATTTTACTTTACCGTGCATTACAAATTCCTCCTAAAAAAAAACAAATCCAGCTATCGAGTAGCTATAGGCTTATATTATCATATTAACTAAGTAATGTCAACCAAATTCAATATTTATAAATTACTTGTCATTTCATTTAAATTGTACATTTCTCTTCTCACATAACGTGCAAAACGATATGCATATTTATTATGTTCATCTGCCGCAAACTCCTGTAATTCTGCAATATACCAATCTTTTCTTAAAAATTTCGGAAAAAAAGTATCTGCCGTAAATACCGCATCTATCTCTGTAATATACTGGCTGTATGCAAACGGCATAAAAGACTCATACATAGATGCTCCGCCAATAACAAAATAATCTTTGTTCGGCAGTAATGCCGCCACCACATCTTCTACTGAATGATATACGGTAATATGAGAATCATTCCTTTTATACTGTTTCTGTCTTGTCACGATAATATGATGACGCTGAGGCAAAATACCAGGTAAACTTTCAAAAGTTTTACGTCCCATAATAATAGTATGCCCGCTGGTAAGCGCCTTAAATCGTTTCAAATCCTCCGAAATATGGCAAAGAAGATGTCCATTAATTCCTATCCCCTGATTTTTATCTACTGCGGCAATAAGATGAATCATTATACAGCTACCTCCATGGATAATTTTCCTAAGTGCTGATAATTATCGAGTCTAATATCATCTATTGTAAACTTGTAAAAATCGTGAATGTTAGGATCAATAAGAAGTTTCGGCGCCTGCAATGCTTTATCACGGCGCTTTAACTGCTGTTTGAGTATGTCTATATGATTTTCATACACATGGGCATTATTAATAACATGTGTAAACAATCCTGGTTTCAATCCTACCGATTGGGCAACTAAATGAACAAGCACGGCATATTGTGCCATATTAAACGGAACACCTAATCCCATGTCACCGCTGCGCTGAATAAGCATACAATTCAATCGATCATCGGTAACATCCCATAATGTCTGAAAAGCACACGGCTGCAAGCTCATATCGGGAAGATCTTCTATATTCCATAAAGATACAATCATACGTCGATTTTGATTATCGGATTTCAACATATCTAATAGGCGGTCTACTTGCTTAAATTTACGAATTTGATATCCGTACGCTTTGCCAATCGTACCATCAGGACGCATCCACTCATCCCAAACGTGGCATCCCATTTTTTGTAACTCCCTGACATCATTACTTTGAAGTTGCCATATCCAAAGAAGCTCCTTAACGGCAGTTTTAAAAGCAACAAATTTTGTTGTCAAAATAGGAAATTCTTGATTTAAATCAAATTGCATAATTTGGTGAGGCAGTTTGTAGGTAGGAATACCCGTTCGGTTGTTAGAATAATACCCTTCTTTAATTATTTTTTCAACAATATCCAAATACTTCTCATCTGCTTTACTCAAGAAAATCACCTCTATATATTTTTAAGTTCTTCTATCGTCATCAAAAACGGTTTGCCATATTTATGCAATTTAAAAGTTCCAACTCCTTTTATGCGTTCCATTTCTTCCAGCGTAACCGGCAAGGTGCGCGCCATTTCCCATAAAGTAGCATCTGTAAAAATAACAAAAGGTGGAATATGTTCTTCTTTTGCAAGATTATATCGCAAATTGCGAAGTTGTTCAAATACAGGCCGCAATTTTTCTTCATCTATCGATATACTTTCTTCACTATGTTTATCCTTCTTTTTCGTTTCTAATATTTCCGAAGAAGAAGGAATCGCGATTTTTTGCAATACTTTAGCAGTACCCGCCAACACATTCTGCCCGGCAGCAGTAAGAGAAATAATAGGATATTGCCCTTCAGTTTGCTCTAAATACTGATCTTCAATACATTGTCGCACAAAATCACGTATTTCATTAAGAGAAAATCGACTTAACATGCCATATGCCACGGCATGATCAAATCCATATCGCTTGACCTTTGCGTTGGCACTTCCTTTCAAAATATCGCATATCATTGTCATTCCAAAGCGTCCTTTAAGTTCGTCGACACATATGAATACACTTTTCGCCGGAAGTGTCATATCTTCCTCTACTACTTTTCTATCGCAATTGCCGCAATGACCACATTGCTCCCATTGGGAATGTTCGCCGAAATATTCCAAAATATATCGGCGCAGACAAGTATGGCATTCACAGTAATCAATCATACGCCGCAGCATATGTTCTTCCTTCAGTTTTTGCTGCATATCATGGCAGGACATTTTTATCAAATACCGCTGTACCATAATATCCTGCCGGCTAAACAATAAAATGCATTCGCCGGGAGCACCGTCCCGACCAGCTCTTCCGGCTTCTTGATAATAACTTTCCAAATTTTTAGGCATCTGATAGTGAATGACAAAACGGACGTTGCTCTTATCAATTCCCATTCCAAATGCATTCGTTGCTACCATCACTTGTATTTCATCATAAGAAAATCTTTCTTGCATAGTACGCCGTGTTTCATCACTCATCCCAGCATGGTACCGGCCAGCCTTGATGTGATATTTATGAAGCTCTGTATATAAACGATCGACTTCTTTGCGTGTTGCCGCATAAATAATGCCGCTATCGTTTTTATGTTTAGTCAAATAGTTCAAAATAAAAGGTGTTTTATCAATACCCTTCACAACGCTGAAATACAAATTAGGTCGATCAAAGCCACCAATAAATATTTTTTCTTCCTGCAGCCCCAGCAAACTCATCATATCCGTTTTCACTTTTTCCGTCGCCGTCGCCGTGAAAGCACCGACAACAGGCCGAGGCTGCAAAGATTGCAGCCAATCTTTAATATGGCAATAACTCGTACGAAAATCATGTCCCCATTGGGAAACGCAATGAGCTTCGTCAATCACAACCAATGATATGTGCATATTGCTCATAAACGACATAAAAAATTCATTTTCCAATCGTTCCGGAGACACATATACTAATTTTATTTTGCCGCTGCGGATCAATGAAAATTTCTCTTTCATTTCCGGAAAAGTACATTGGCTGTTAATATAGGCCGCAGGTATTTGTTGATTAACTAAAGAGTCTACCTGGTCCTTCATAAGTGAAATAAGCGGAGAAATAACTATCGTTATTCCATCTAATATAAGGCCCGGTATTTGAAAACAAATTGATTTTCCCGCTCCTGTCGGCATAATCGCCAAACAATCGCGACCAGAAAGCAGTGCATTGATAATCTCCTCTTGCCCCGGTCGAAAGGTTGTATAACCAAAATATTTTTTTAATATAGTAATAGGCTGCAACGATGTTCCTCCCTTTCACAAAGAAAGGACATGCCCATAAGCATGTCCTTTTTTCCAGCATCAACGTAATTATCTCAATTCTTCCTTTAATACTTCTCCTAAACGCTGGATACCTTCGACAATACGATCTTCCGGCATATTGGAATAGTTCAAACGAAAATGGTTCGCATTGCCGCCATTCGGATAAAAAATACCGCCGGGTACATACGCAACTTGCTTTGCAATTACCTTAGGCATCATTTCTTTAGCATCCATATATGCTGGCAAGGTTACCCACGTGAATAAACCGCCTTCAGGATAAGTAAAAGTAATTCCTTCCGGAAAGTATTTTTGCATGGATTCATACATCAAAGTACGGCGTTTTGCATAAAGGGCTTTAATTTTCGTAACATGTGCATCTAAATCAAACATATTAATAAAATAAGCAGCTTGACGCTGACCAAACGTGGAAGTTCCTAAATCAACAGCTTGCTTAAATTTAACAAATTTATCGATGATTTCCGGGTTTGCAACAGTCCAGCCTAACCGCAGGCCTGGCATAAATATTTTGGAAAAGGAGCCAAGAAATACAACCTTCCCCTGTGTATCCATCGATTTTAATGACGGTAATTTTTCTCCGTCATACCGCAATTCACCATATGGATCATCTTCTACAACAACTACATCGTATTTATTGATGATATCCATAAAGGCTTTTCTGCGTTCCATCGGCCAGGTAATACCCGTTGGATTCTGAAAATCAGGAATAACATAAATCATTTTTACCTTTGCGTCAGATGCAAGAATTTTTTCCAATTCTTCTGGAATCATTCCCTTATCATCGGTAGGTACTTCTGTGTATTTCGGACAAACCGGATCAAATGCCATGATAGCCCCCATATAAGAAGGACTTTCCATTAAAACAGTATCATCTTTGTTGACCAAAATCTGAGATAAGATAAACAATGCCTGCTGAGAACCTGTCGTTACAACAATATTTTCAGCTTTGCAGTCTACGAAAAAGGCTTGTTTCATTCTTTTAGCGATTTCTTCGCGTAAGGGAACATAACCTTCAGTAGTGCCATACTGTACGGCCTGACGACCTTCTTTTTCCAGTATTGCTACATCGACCTTTTTCATTTCTTCAATAGGAAACAATTCCGGGGCAGGGAGCCCGCCAGCAAAAGAAATTACTTCCGGCTGTTCCGTTAATTTTAATAAGGCTGCGATGTCTGACGACTGTAACGTCTGCGCAAAATCTGAAAACTTTACCATTCTTACCACTCCTTCTAAGCACTACGTGCAGATAAGTAAATCCTTCCCAGTGGAACAATTATAACACACATAATCAGGCTTTGCAATTTTCCATTTTTGAAAAGTAAGATAGCGTCTGGCTTCTGTCCAATTCCATTTGATGAATCAAATCTTCCGCATTGGTAAACTTCACTTCTTTTCGAAGTCGTTTATAAAAACGGACACATACCTTCTCTCCGTATAATTTCCCCTGCCAATCTAAAATATGTGTTTCTATCCGTCTATATTGATTAGTAAAAGTTGGATTAGCTCCAATATTGGTCATAGCCGGAAGCCAATACTCCCCAGCCTTCATTTCTGTAACATATACGCCATCCGGTGGTATAGCCATTTGCAGCGGAATCAACATATTGGCCGTGGGGAATCCGATAGTATGTCCTCTCTTATCACCTTCCACAACCATGCCTTCTAATTCATATGTTCTTCCCAGCAATGCTGCCGCCATCTCCATATGTCCCAGCTGAACAGCCTTGCGTATGACGGTACTGCTGATGGGAGCTGTTCGTCCGGGAGTTTCCAACAGAGGAAGTACGTAAACAGGTATATCCTGCTGCATTAAAGCCGCCTTAAGAGTCGCTGTATTCCCAGCAGCTTTCGCTCCATATGTAAAGTTATCTCCTACCACAACACCACGCGGTTTTAAGTATTTTAATAACTGATTTGTAAAGTCAACATGCGTTTCGCTAATCAATGTGCGATTCATTGGTAATAGTACCAGTGCATCTATACCTAAATCGGAAATATATCGAATCTTTTGTTCTGCTGTCGCCAGTCGTACTGGTTCTCTCTGCGGACAAAGCACGGAAAACGGATGGGCTGAAAAAGTAACAACAACCGCCGTCCCATTGATACTCTTTGCCTTCTTCATAGCTTCCTGCATAACTTTTTGATGTCCCAGATGTATTCCGTCAAAAGTACCTAACGCAATAACTGCATTGGGACACCCTGCGACTTCTTCAAATGAATGAAACACTTGCATGTACAGTTACCTCACAATACCCCCGTAAACATTTTATGGGGTCGTATAATATGATGCTCTTTATTAAAACAGCCAATTCCCACTAATATCTCCCCAGGGCCATATATGCGCAAAGGAACACCCTCTTCAAAATTTCGTCCGGCAAAAGGCACTGCCCGCCCTTGCAGAAGAAATTGACATTCTTCCAATGGCAAGTTAATCCGTGTCATGTGTTGTATTCCCATATCACTAGGTAATATATATCGTAAAGGATCTTTCTCCAGCGTTTCCAAGGTTATCGCATCGTCAATATCAAACAATCCGGCCTTGACCCTGACTAAATAGGACATGACCGCACACGTTCCCAGCGATTCGCCTATATCGCGAACCAACGAACGCATATACGTACCTTTAGAGCAAGTAACAGCTATACATCCGCGGCCACGATGGTATTGCAAAAGACGGATCTCAAAAATAGTGACCCGCCTGCTTGGCAATGTGAATTCCTGATGCTGTCTGGCCAGTTTATACGCCTTAACTCCGTTAATATTAACTGCAGAGTACTGCGACGGCCTTTGCTCCATATCCCCGACAAACCGTTCCTGTAGCCATGTCATCAACATAGGTGCATCCATATTGGGAATTTTTCCCTGAGCAACAACAGTTCCTGTAATATCTTCCGTATCTGTTGCCAAACCAAATAAAAACTCAACATGATATGTTTTTATTTCATTGCCGCCATATTCAATAAGCCGCGTTGCTTGACCTAAATACACAGGCAAAACACCTGCTGCCAGCGGATCAAGCGTTCCCGCATGCCCTACTTTTTTCATAGAATAAATACGACGGATTTGACCGATAATATCATGACTGGACATTCCTGTAGGTTTTAATACATTCAAAATTCCATTTTTCATAGAGCTTTTAAAATTTCCTTTACAAGATGTTTTTTCGCATCCAATAAATTCATATTAATTGTACAGCCGGCAGCTCGTATATGTCCACCGCCGCCAAATACTGCGGCAATGGAATTTACATCCACACTTTTCGAACGCAGGCTGACCCGGGATTCTTTATCTTTAATATATTTAATCGTAAAAGCTACTTCTGATCCCTTAACTGAGCGGGCATAATCAATGTATCCTCCCGTGTGTTCCCCTGTAAACTTTAACAATTCCGTATCGAAAGTAATCCCGGAAATACGATTATTCGCAAATAATTCAATATGCTTCAACACTTCAGAAATTGCCCGCAATTTAACTAACGAACGTTCTTCTAACTGTTCCGAAATATGATTAGGTTTTGCTCCGGCATCCAGAAGGTCAGCTGCCATCCGTAGTGTATGTCCCGTTGTATTGCTGAATTTAAAGAAGCCACAATCCGTAGCAATTGCTAAATATAGAGCATTAGCCATAGAAGACGTAATCAAAATATCCCAGCGTTGAAACAAATCTGTCAATATTTCCCCTGTTGCAGCAAAATCAGCACGAATATATTCATAATCAGCAAAATGCTCATTGGAAATATGATGATCGATATTCAATACTTTTCCCTTGATGCATTGCACAGCAGAACCCGTTCTTTCCGCTGCAGTAGCATCAAGAATAACGGTCAGCCATGAATCGTCGGTTACAACGGTTTCCGGTCTAACGATTTGATCCACACCCTGCAAAAAGAGAAATTTATCTTCTATAGTATCATCAATGGCAATAATGACTTTTTTTCCTAAAAGTGCCAGCCATTCACGCAAAGCAACCAACGATCCAATAGCATCGCCATCAGGATTGACGTGTGCCGTTAACATGATATTATCATAGTGCTCCAGAAGAGATTTAATTTCTTCAGATGAAATTTCCATATAATATGTCAATCCTTCTTTTCTATATCTTTCAAGATTTTATCGATTTTCATGCCATAATCCAAAGATTGATCTTCTTTAAATTGAATTTCCGGCGAATAACGGATTTTTAACCGCTTTCCTACTTCGGAACGAATATATCCATTAGCACTTTTCAATGCCGTTAACGTATCTTTTTTCTTCTTTTCATCACCAAACAAACTTACATAAACTGTAGCTTCCCGTAAATCCCCTGTGATTTTGGCATCTGTAACAGTAACAAACCCAATTCGAGGATCCTTTAATTCCTTAAGGAGTATATTAGAGACTTCTTGTTTGATGAATTCTTGGATTTTTCGTACTCGCATTTCTCCCATAATTGCTTTTCCTCACTTTATTCAGTCTCGACTTCAACCATAATATACGCTTCCATTTCATCGCCTTCTTTAACATCGCGATATCCTTCGAGCGTTATACCACATTCATAGCCTTCCTGAACTTCTTTAACATCGTCCTTAAAACGGCGAAGAGAATCTACTTCCCCTTCATGTACTACAATTCCATTACGAATCAAACGTATTTTCGCACTGCTGGACATCTTACCTTCTGTTACGTAAGAACCAGCAACAATAACTTTAGGTGTGGTAATAACCTTTCTTACTTGGGCACGTCCCAGCACCTTTTCTTCCATCTTCTTTTCGAGCATCCCTTTCATAGCTGCTTCTACATCATTAATAGCATCATAGATAACTCGATAAGTACGCAAATCTACATGTTCATGTTCAGCCATCTTACGTGCTGCTGCATCCGGTCGAACATTAAATCCTATAATGAGTGCATTAGAAGCCGAAGCCAGCATAACATCCGATTCAGTAACCGCTCCTACACCGGCATGAACAATCGCAATCCGTACTTCTTCACTCTTAATGCTTTCCAGCGATTGGCTTAATGCTTCCACCGATCCTTGCACGTCCCCTTTAACAATAAGGGAAAGTTCTTTTAATTCCCCTTGCTGTATTTGATTAAATAAATCATCCAGCGTAACTTTCTGATTCTGATGCAGTTCAGACGTACGTTTCTTTTCCATACGTTTTTCTGCTACAGAACGGGCTGTTTTTTCATCAACTACGTTTAAGATATCCCCTGCTTCAGGAACATCATTAAGGCCCAGAATTTCAACGGGTATAGAGGGTTCTGCTTTCTTCATGCGTTCTCCCCGTTCATTGGTCATGGCACGGACATTCCCGTAACATGTACCAACGATAACCGTATCTCCAACATGAAGTGTTCCTTTTTGAATCAGGACAGATGCTACAGAACCGCGGCCTTTATCCAATTTGGCTTCAATAACAACACCCCGTGCCGGTCGATCTGGATTTGCCTTTAAATCGGATACTTCAGCAAGAACAAGAATATTTTCCAGCAGTTCATCAAGTCCTATTTTTTTATGTGCAGAAACGGGTACCATGATGGTATCCCCGCCCCAATCTTCTCCCACCAGACCATATTCAGTCAATTGCTGCATAACCTGTGAAGGATTAGCACCTTCCTTATCAATTTTGTTGATAGCTACAATAACAGGAACACCCGCCGACTTGGCATGATTAATAGATTCAATCGTCTGCGGCATAACGCCATCATCCGCTGCAACAACGAGAACAGCTATATCTGTGACCTGCGCCCCACGGGCACGCATGGCGGTAAACGCTTCATGCCCCGGCGTATCCATAAATACAATCTTCTTACCGTTATAGCGGACCTGATATGCACCGATATGCTGTGTAATGCCGCCAGCTTCATGACTGGTTACATTGGTTTGGCGGATGGCGTCGAGAAGACTGGTCTTGCCGTGATCGACATGTCCCATAATAGTAACAACAGGAGGCCGAAACTTCAATGATTCAGGCGGATCAATAATTTCTTCGATTTCCGTAGGATCTTCAGGTGGTGCCGCTTTCGTTACGGAAACATTAAATTCATCGGCAATAAGGCTGGCCGTATCATAATCAATTTCTTGATTAATTGTCGCCATAATGCCGCCCAGCAACAGTCTTTTAATAACTTCACCGACTTCACGATCTAGCTTTTCCGCAAAATCTTTAACAGTAATACTGTCACCTATTTCAATAGCTGTTGGATATTTCTTTTTTCTCATTGCTTCTGCGTTCATAGTAAACCCTTCGCGCTGGCCATGCTGCATGCTTCTATGGCCTTTATTCTTATTTTTGTTTTTATTTAAAACGTTGGATAACAATGTATGGGGTCTATTGACGTTTTTAGAGTTTGGTGTATTTTTTTTATTGTCATGGCCTGCAGTCGGCGTGTGTTTATTGTTTTTATCGTGGTGATTATTATGTGCATCGCTATTTTGCTGAGGGCGGGCAAAATATTTTGTGCGCTTATTATTTCCCTGCTTAGCGGCCTGACCATTGCCTTGCGGTCTGGACGGTTGACCATTGCCTTGCGGTCTGGACGGTTGACCATTGCCTTGCGGTCTGGACGGTTGACCATTACCTTGCGGTCTGGACGGTTGACCATTACCTTGCGGTCTGGACGCTTGGCCACTGCCTTGCGGTCTGGACGGTTGACCACTGCCTTGCGGTCTGGAATGCTGATTGCTGCCTTGCGGTCTGGAATACGAGTTGCTGCCTTCCCGACGCTGGCTGTTTTGACTGTTCGTAGTCTGCCCGGTACGAGTATCGGAGTGCTGATTTCCTCTATTATCATTTTTTTGAGTGCTCTGGCCATTTTGGCGCTGGCCACCCGAATTCGCAAATTTTCCATCACGGTGCTGCAGATTTTGTGCATTGGAAAATTTCTTTTTATTATCCCGGTTGTCATGATCCCGTGTCGGCCCGGCAGATGTTCTGGACTGTTTCTGCTGCGTACCGGTTTTAGCGGTTGTGTCTAAATACGGAGAATGGCTGGAATGCTGCCGTTCACCTTGACCGTTTCCTTCCTGGCGCGGCCCGTTTCCTTTATTCGCAGTCTGTTGGGCCGTATTATTATATGTGCCTTTAGCCCGTTTGGGAACTACCGCCCGTACCGGTTCCCTTTGTTCCTGCTTTTTAGGCGCAAAAATCCTATTCAATATAGATTTTGCATGATCATCCACACCACTGAAATTACCAACCTTAATATTATTATCCTGCAGTGTTTTGATGACGGTTTTGGTTTCTACACCTAATTCCCGTGCTACTTCAAATACTCGTTTCGTCATCTAGTTACCCCCTTATGTTACTCCATCGTTTTTAACACTTTATCTATGGTCTCGGCAAATCCCGCATCAGTTAAAAGGATAACTACATGCCGTTCCTTTCCTATCGATCTGCCCAATTGTTCCTTCGTAAATATATCAACAACAGTTATTTTCTTTTGTTCCGACAAATACCGGTACTTTTTAACATTATCTGAACCCCCGTCTGATGCCAAAAACAAAAGAGGAACTGTATGATGCTTTAAATGCTTTTGTGCAGCAAAATCTCCGCAAACCAATTTACGGGATCGATATGCCAACCCTAAAAGACTTAAAATCTGTTCTTCCTTCGTCATAATAATTCCTGTTTCAAAGTCTCATAAATCTCATCAGAAACCTTTGTCTTGAGAGAACGTTCCAAGCGATGTTCCTTATACGCTTTTTCCAAACACTCATTTGTTGCGCAGATATATGCACCACGGCCAGATTTTTTTCCTGTTTTGTCAATTTCCACATTGCCCTCCGGTGTAAGAACAATACGGATCATTTCCTTTTTATTTTTAGGTTCCTGACAGCCCACACAAATACGCAAAGGTACCTTTTTTTTCTTCATGGCTCTTCTCCTATGATTTCATATTTTCTTCAGCCAATTCTGCTGAAACCACAGCGTCTCCCATTATATCCAAATCATCAATTACATCCTTGGTGCCTGTTTCATTATTTGCAGATGCCGCCTGTGTCTCACTTTTGATATCTATTTTCCAATTAGTCAGCTTTGCTGCCAGACGGGCATTCTGTCCCGCCTTCCCGATAGCAAGGGATAGTTGATAATCTGGAACAACAACACTGGAAGATTTATCATTTTCATCCACTGTCACAGAAATAACCTGTGCCGGACTCAGCGCATTCGCAATATAAACAGCGGGATCTTCATCCCATTTAACAATATCTATTTTTTCATTTTGCAATTCCGTTACAATGTTTTGTACGCGCATCCCTTTTTGGCCTACGCAAGCACCTACCGAATCAACGTTTTCATCACGGGAATACACAGCGATTTTCGACCGGCGTCCCGGTTCACGGGCAACCGATTTCAATTCCACGACCCCATCATATATTTCAGGTACTTCTAATTCAAACAGCCGTTTTAAAAGTCCAGGATGAGTACGGGACAAAAGGATTTGTGCTCCCTTAGTCGTTTTGCGTACTTCTACAACATAGCATTTAATCCGTTGTCCTACCGTATACGTCTCTGTCGGAATTTGTTCAGAAACAGGAAGCACGGCTTCTGCCTTTCCCAAATCAATATAGATGTTTTTCTGTTCAATCCGTTGAATGATACCGGTTATGATATCATCCGTACGATTGGAAAATTCGTCATACACAATACTGCGTTCTGCTTCACGCAAGCGCTGGATCATAACCTGTTTAGCTGCTTGTGCAGCGATTCGACCAAAATTTTTCGGTGTTACATCGACATTGACAACATCATCTATGTCATATCCATTATCAATATTACGGGCTAATTGCAATGAAATCTGGGTTTCCTTATCTTCTACAGTTTCCACGACTGTCTTAGGTGCCATGATACGATAATCACCGGTATTGCGATTTAATGCAACAACAGCATTGCTGTTAGCTCCGGGTTCCTTTTTATAAGCTGTAATTAAGACAGCTTCCAGCGAATCATAAATAACATCCGGAGATACATTTTTTTCTTTTGACAAATATTCAATGGCACTTAGTAACTCTTTATTCACGTTTATAACCTCCAACTAAAAATCAATATGCAGCCGTATTTGAGATATCTCTTTACTATTCAATATTTCTTCCATTCCGTCCACACGTACTATAAGGGTTCCATCATCCTGCTTTTTACCAAGTTCCGCAACAAGAAGCTTAGTATTCTTATGCGCCTTAAAAAAATGAATGTCTACCATGCGTCCTTCATAACGAATAAAATCCGAATCTTTTTTAAGGATGCGATCCAATCCCGGAGAAGATACTTCCAACAGATAATTGTCAATGATAGGATCTTTTATATCAAGTATTTTACTAAGTTTTTCGCTGACAGACTGGCAGTCTTCCAAATCAATTCCGCCTTTTTTATCCAAAAACACCCGCAAATACCAGTTTTTCTCACGCACATACTCAACATCAACCAGTTCCAATGGCGTGCCTGCAATAATCGTTTCTACTTCTTCCGTTATAATTCTTTCGATTTCTTCCCGTTTCATTTTATCACCCTGTACTTTCTAAATAGTGTGGGTAAAAGTTGAGAGTGGGTTCACACCCACTCTCAAAAAAACAACTTAATTACATTTAGTATATCACTATCATACCCATCTGACAACAGTGAAACACCCTTAAGTCAGCTCAGTTCTGCTAATATGCCGTCTAAAACAGCCATGAGATGTTGCCCCAAAGAAACTTCCAATTTTTTTAAATCATGCCCATCAAAATCATGAACCAGATTAGGAAAATTATGAATTCGCCGTTCCGCAAAGAAATCATCTCGCAAAACGTTATACATAACAGATAATCCACTGCGTGTTTCTTTTTGATAGTACGAAATAATCATGTACGAACCATTAATAATCCGTACTGCCTGTGAAGGTTCTATTAATCGTTTAAAGCCTTTATATTCTTTCGGAAGGATTCCTTCCCAATTAACTTCAGCTATTCCCTTATTTTTAAAAATAACGGTAAAATTAGCCGGTCGATCCACATAATAACATTGAATTAACCGGGGAAGACGTTTTTCCACCATATATGTAAATACGTCAAAATCTCCCGTAATAAATTCAATAAGAGCAAATTCCAACATGCAAATATCAGTGCGCACTGCATATTCCTCCGAAACCGGATTGAAAGTTGCACGCACAGACCATCCATTGCAGGAATCTTGATAAGAAAAAATAACAAATTCCTTATCGTGGCCATCTTCCGTTATCATTTTAAATTCTTCTGTCAATTTAAAAGCTCCCACATGAAGTGGGAGAACGGAAGTTATATTCCATTGTCGTATACGTTCAGTCAAGGCATTATCCATAGTAAAATAGTGGTGCGGTTGGTGGGACTTGAACCCACACGATCGAAAGATCACTGCCACCTGAAGACAGCGCGTCTGCCATTCCGCCACAACCGCATAGTGAACTAAAAATCATATAATTTCTTATACTGCTCTTCGTTTTGCAATACCACTTTAACATATTCTCTAGTTTCTGAAAAGGGTATTTTTTCAATTTCTGAAAAATCTTTTTTCCAGCCATATTTGCTTATCCAGCTGTCGACATGACCTCGCCCAGCATTATACGCTGCCAATGCTAATACTTGATTACCGTCAAATTCCTTAAGTAAATAAGCCAGATACCATGTACCCATTTTAACATTAGTCCGTACATCTCTGAGTTTATCCGGGGTAAAATCTTTCATCCCCATCTGTTCTGCAATCCATGTACCGGTTTCGGGCATAATCTGCATCAAACCGTTAGCTCCTCGCTTAGAAGAAGCATCTTCTCTGAACTTGCTTTCTGCCAGAATAACTGCTGCCACTAAAGCAGGATGTACATGGTTTTCATAGGAATAATACCGAACCATATAATCATATTGCAAAGGATATGCTATTTCTCTCATCAACGCATCTTTCCATGTGTAAAAGTATCCGCAGGAGAAACAAACCAACAGTATCGCTATGACAATTGTTCGTTTATTATTCCGTTTCTGCCTCAACATTCCCTCCCCCAAGGTTGCCCTTGGATAACAGTAAATTCCATTGTATCCGCACTTGTTCCTCTGTATATTCCAGTGAACCCGTGTTGTCGATGATAACTTGCGCCAATGACTTTTTTTCGTCTATAGGAAGTTGAGCATGGATGCGCGCTGATGCTTCATCTGCAGTATAATTATTCCGGTTCATCAAGCGTTGCAACTGTGTTGCCGGATCTACATATACCAGCCAGGTCTCATCAACGTACAGATAGTATTTTAACTCAAAAAGAAGTGGCATGTCAAGGAAAACTATCTTGGCTTTTTTATTTTTTTGCAATCTTTTTATTTCTATATCGATTTTTTCATGAATTAACGGGTGCAAAATAGATTCCAATTTTTTTTTCTGTTCTACATCATTAAAAACTATATTTCCTATATATGCCCGATTCATCGTACCATCAGACAAAACGGATTGCGGGCCAAAAGCTGATATCACCGCTCGCAGTCCGGAAGAATTAGGAGTTACAACAGCTTTAGCCAATTCGTCGCAATCAATAATATACGCACCATAACTTTTTAATATATTAATAACTGTGCTTTTCCCTGAAGCAATACCACCAGATACACCTATAATATACATTTCTTCTCCTATTTTTGACAATGCGGACAATAATGAGTTCCCCTGCCGGCTAATTTTATATACACAATTTTCGTTCCACAAACAGGACACGGACGTCCCTCTCTGCCATAAACACAGAGATTCTGCTGATTTTGTCCTTCCTTTCCGCTTCCGTTAATAAAATCGCGAATCGTCGTACCCCCATGCACAATGCCTTCTTCTAAAACGCGAACAACAGCATCATGTAATCGTACAGCTGTTTCTTTGCCAATGCGGTTACAACGGCGCAGTGGAGTTATCCGCGCTGCAAACAAGGCTTCATCAACATAAATATTCCCCAATCCGGCAACATTTGTTTGATCGAGCAAAAAACTTTTGATAGTCCGCGTTGTGTCTTTCAGTTTCTGCCTTAAATACGCTGCAGTAAAATCGGGGCTCGTTCCGTCTGGTCCCAATGTGTCATAGCCTTTGACACCTGTCAATCCGACAGAAGGAATCAGCCACAAACAGCCTAACGTCCGTACATCGCCATATAGCATTCGTCCTTGTGTCAATTGAAATACAATACGGTTGAAACGCGGCAGTACAGAAAAAGGTTCCTCTTCATATACAAGACGACCGGTCATGCGAAGATGAATCAGCAAAGATTGCGGTCCATCTATATGCAGAAAAAGATATTTTCCCCGCCGTTCTACCTTTTTTATTTTTTTGTTTTTAAGTGCTGCCGCAAATTGCTGCGACGTCGCATTCTTAATAAGCCTCGGTAAAAAAATTTCTATTTGCTGTATTGATTTTCCTGGCAAATGGTTTTGCAAATATCGTCGTACCGTTTCTACTTCCGGCAGTTCCGGCATTTCATCCTCCTACTTTGCTTCTTCCCAATTTATTCCATAATTGATGTCTACCGTCAGTGGTACAGAAAGCGCCACGACATGTTCCATGTTATCTTTTAATATTTTCGCTACTTCTTCCCGTTCTTCTTCAGGTACTTCCAACACCAATTCATCATGAACTTGTACTAACAGACAGGATTTCAGCTTACGCTGTTCCAGCTCTTTCTGAACCGCATTCATGGCCATTTTTATAATATCGGCAGCACTGCCTTGAATTGGAGTGTTCATAGCAGTCCGTTCGGCAAAAGATCTCCTATTAAAATTTTTGCTGTTAATTTCCGGGAGCATGCGTATGCGTCCAAACATGGTCTTAGCCATACCGGTCTCACGGGCATTTTCAATCAGACTATCCATATATCCGCGCACGTGATCATACCGATTAAAATATGCCTGTATATATTCTTTAGCCTGGCTACGCAAAATATTGATATTGCGTGCCAATCCAAAATCACTGATCCCATAAATAATGCCAAAATTAACGGCTTTGGCATGAGATCTCTGTTCCGCAGTAACTTGTTCAAGAGGTATACCAAATACTTCTGAAGCTGTGCGCCGATGAATATCCTGTTTTTTAAGAAAGCCGTCTATCATCGTAGGATCTTGAGAGAGGTGTGCTAAAAGCCGCAATTCTATTTGCGAATAATCCGCCGACATAATATATGTATACCCTTTTCCCGGTATAAAAAGCGAACGGATATGACGTCCTTGTTCTGTACGAATAGGGATATTCTGTAAATTGGGATCCGAGCTGCTAAGACGTCCCGTTGCCGTCACCATTTGATTAAAAGAAGTATAAATCCGGCCTGTAGATGGTAAAATAAGGGGTTCCAACCCTTCCAGATACGTAGAAATCAGTTTTTTCAAAGCCCGAAATTGCAGGATTTTAGGGATAACAACATGCCTGTCCTTTAATTCTTCTAAAACTTCAGAATCTGTAGAATACCCTGTTTTGGTTTTCTTGACTACAGGCAAACCCATTTTTTCAAACAAAACAACCCCCAGTTGTTTTGTGGAATTAATATTAAACACTTCACCTACATCATCATAAATTGCTTCTTCCAAACGATCCGCCGCCAATGATAACTCCTGTTCCATCGTACCCAGTTTTTGTACATCCACGGTAAATCCATTCATTTCCATGATTGCCAGAGTATGAATCAACGGAATTTCTATCGTATCATATAGGGAAACAAGGCCAATGTTTTTCAAAGATTCCTGTACCTGCGGCCAGACTTGCAGTGCAAATTGCGCAGCACTGGCAGCCTTATGTGCATCATCCGTCATATCTTCATCAAACGGCACGCCAAATCGTTCCGACAAATAAGATAATCCATAAGTCGTGCGTGTCGGATCGAGCAAATACGCGGCCAGCGTTAAATCTGCAAGAGGAAATTGTTCCACTTTTACATTGGCACTGCTGTAGTCAAACAAAGAGCCTTTCTCGGTTATTGCATAAGCAGCCGTAACTTTAGTCAGCATTTTACCATCAGAAGTGACCACCAGCAAAGCGTTTGGCAGCATCTTCAAATAGGCTTCTTCTTTATCGTGGGGAACCATAAGCACCCCTTCCGCCACAGCCACAGCTAAAGTCGTTACGTGTGGTACAGGCAGATTGTTCGTATACAAGGCTTCAACAGCCACTATCTGATTTGCCATTTTTTCGGGCGGCAATTCCTGTACTGTCAATAGTTGCAATTCTGGTTTATTCAATGATGTATTTACTGCAGCAAAACGATCAAACGCAGAAAAACGGTTCAGCAAATTTTTAAATCCCAAGCTGCGAAATAACGCAGTCACTTCCTCCATCCGCGGCTGCGGCAAAAACATATCAAGCGTATATTCAATAGGTACATTGCACCGTATTGTTGCAAGTTCTTTAGATAAAAAAGCTTTATCTCTGCCGTCAAAAAGTTTTTCTTTTAATTTTTTTCCGGATATTTCTTCTAAATGGTCATACACTCCTTCCAGCGTTCCATATGCCGTAATAAGCTTCAGTGCAGTCTTCTCGCCGACTCCGGGAACTCCCGGTATGTTATCGGCCGAATCGCCCATAAGTGCCTTCATATCAATAACCTGCAACGCCGTAAAACCATATTCAGTTTTCATTACTTCCGGAGTTACGGCCAGCATAGTCGTAATTCCTTTTTTCGTCAAATGAACCGTAATATCCTGATCCACCAATTGCAATGCATCACGGTCTCCTGTAACAACAGCCACTTCTACATGTTGCTTTTCCATATTCTTGGCCACAGTACCAATGATATCATCGCCCTCATACCCTTGCAATTCCAGTACAGAGATTCCCAAACAGGATAAAACTTCCCTGATAAGGGAAAATTGCGGACTTAACTCATCAGGGGCCGGCTTGCGTGTAGCTTTATAGTCATCATAGATATCATTTCGAAACGTATGTTTATCTTTGTCAAAAGCTACAGCTACATATTGCGGATTTAATTCTTCATATAACTTTAACAGCATATTTAAAAAACCATATACGGCATTCGTATATCGTCCCTGGCTGTCCGTCAATAACGGCATAGCATAAAATGCCCGATACAACAGGCTGCTGCCGTCAATAATTGCTAGTTTTTCTTTCATATAAACATCCCCGTCTATCATCGATTTTTACTACAGTTAATGCATTAAAGATTTGATAATGCTGTAACCAAAATAAATAACAGCACAGCCAATAATAAAAGGAGCCGCATATACGAGCAAACTCAACGCAGCAAAAATCACAGCTACAATACATAATAAAATAAAACCAATAGCAAACTTTATACGTAAAGGAAGTCTATTTGTTGCATAGATATGCACATGTGGATTTTGACTGTCTTCTTGTTTTCCATGTGATCGAAAAACAGTATCAAAAATAGTTTGCTTATCCTCAGCCGAATCATGCACTGAACCATCTGCATCAATAGTTTTACCACGAAAATTGTTTTTCTCTTCTCTTGAAAGAACTTGGACCCGTTCATTTTCTACAGCCGCTCGATGGCAGCTTTCACATAAACCGTCATCATATACGGCGTCTCTATCACAGTTTTTACACTTCATGATTATCCTCCCTATCATAAAAATCACAAGCGTTATCATTTTATTCACACTATCTTTTATTATAACGTAAAATTCGTTATACAAAAAGAGCAAAAAAAGAAAAAGCCACACGTATTAGGTGTGGCCTTCTTACGGTAAAATAAAATATTTCTATCTTACAATAAATTAGGCAAAAAGTTTGTAAAAACGTGACTAATAAAATAGTATGCAGCAGCCCCCATAAGAGCTGTGCAGGGAATTGTCAAAACCCATGCAAACACCATTTGTCTGGCAACATTCCAGTGTACCGCTTTTACTCGTTCTGCCGCGCCAACCCCCATAATCGAACCTGATACAACATGTGTAGTCGATACAGGAAGATGCAGCAAGGTAGCCGTCAGAATAACAAATGCCGAATTCAAGTCTGCCGCAAAACCATGAATCGGATACATTTTAAAAATTTTACCGCCTACTGTCCGAATAATTTTCCAGCCGCCCACACTGGTACCTGCCGCCATAGCTGCTGCACAAAGAAGTTTGACTACCATGGGGACTTCTAATGTACCGATAAAGCCTCCAGATAACAACGCTAATGTAATAATCCCCATAGATTTTTGCGCATCGTTGGAACCATGAGAAAATGCCATAAGTGCTGCAGACATTACCTGCAGGCGATTAGCAGATAGATTCACTTTGGCAGGCTTAAATCCCTTGCATACATGGAACACGATATGCATGATCAGATAGCCGACAATAATTGCAACTACAGGAGAAAGAACTAATGATAAAATAATTTTAAGTATTCCCAGCCCGTTTAACGCCGATATACCAACGGAAAAACAAACGGCCCCAATAAGACCGCCAATTAATGCATGGGATGAACTGGAAGGCATGCCAAACCACCATGTAACGAGATTCCAAATAATAGCACCTATCAGTCCGGCAATAATAATAACCTCGTTAATCAAATTAGCCGATATAACAATATCTCCGCCAATAGTTTTAGCAACTCCCGTAGATATCATGGCACCAACAAAATTCAATACAGCCGTACCCAGAATAGCAATTCCCGGGCGGATAGCCCGTGTTGATACACATGTTGCAATGGCATTGGCCGTATCATGAAATCCATTAATAAAATCAAAAAACAAAGCTAAGACAACAACGGCAATCATCAGATATGTATCAAGCATAGTTGTATCCACCTCTTTTTACTGCCATCTTGCATTTTTTCATAAAAACCACCATTCCCTCGATACTATTTCAATATCTCTCTTCTGGTAATACCAACGATAGAGATATTCATAACCATTTTATATTTTTTCTCATAAATAAACAGCCTATTCAATTTTTCCTATCATTCGTATATTGGCTCATACTATAGCATTCCCGCCATATGTATATATTATATTAAATATTTCTAAAAAACGGCACATACAGATACAACTTCCCTGCAATACTACTCCCCAAAAAATAACTGCCGAAAACTGTTCTCCATGTGCCGCCACAAACAGATTGTGTCATACTTGTCTCTATAGTATTTCTTTATTCTTCCTTATCGCATTTTTCTTTGTTTTTACATAGTACGAGAAACTTTTCTCCATTGATTTTTGAAAAATATTTGCGGGCCTGCATATATTTCGCCAATACATCTTTACAAACGTTTTCAACTTCAGTCATACTGTCTGCCTTTTCCACTGCCAGGTAAGATAATCGTTCTATCTCCTTGTCTGTCAATTTAATTTTACTCATAAATGACTCCCTCCTTCGATCTGATAAAATATACAAAGTTTACCATTACATCATACGAGGTACCTACCAGGAATTCAACATAAAAGCTTCATATAACCGCATAATTTACACGTTTTTTACATACCGCGCAAACTAACGCAGCATCAGTAATTCCGTTCCTTCAGTTTACGTTCAATGTCGCGTTTAGCTTCTTTCTCTGCCAAGGCTTGCCGTTTATCATACAGTTTTTTTCCCGTTGCCAGCCCTACCGTCACTTTAACTTTTCCCTTCTTAAAATAAAGGTTAAGCGGAATAAGAGTATATCCTTTTTCCTTTGTTATTCCCAATAGTTTCATAATTTCATATTTATGAAGAAGGAGCTTACGTGTCCGCAGCGGTTCATGATTAAAGCGGTTTCCCTGCTCGTATGGACTGATATGCATGCCAACAAGCAATACTTCCCCATTTTCAATACGACAAAAACTATCTTTTAAATTTACCTTTCCTTGACGCAGTGATTTTACTTCTGTTCCCGTCAATGCAATCCCTGCTTCATATGTATCATGAATAAAATAATCGTGACGAGCCTTTCGATTATCAGTTATATATTTTTGTCCTATGGTTTTCGCCACAATAGTCACCTTACCTTACCTTTTCTTTTTACTATCTTTCTTATTCTTTATTTTTTTGATTTTTTTATTCTTTTTTATTTTCTTCTTTTTCATTATATTCTTGCCTTTACGGTTTTTCTTTGCGTCCGTCATCCAATTCCGTTTGTTATCCGTATGACTGCCGCTGCGCTTTTGTCGACTCTTCGTACGATTCATCATCATTTGCTGTAAATCTGCCAACGATTCAATCGTACCCGGGACAAAATCGATTTCACATTTTTCCACATTGACTTGTGCCAATGTCACCCGAATAGGATCCCCTAAATGATATATTTTCCCACCCTGCTGCCCTACCATCGTATACGTGGCTTCATTAAATTCGTACGTATCGTCGGTAAGAAATGAAATGTGAATTAACCCCTCAATTCCGTTTTCCAAACTGACAAACAATCCAAACGGAGTAATACCGCTTACATGAGCATCGAACGGTTCACCAATAAACGGCACCATATATTCTGCTTTTTTCAAATCATCTGTTTCTCGTTCCGCTTCTACTGCCACTCGTTCTCTCGTACTGGCCTGGTTTGCCGCCATGGTATGATAGGACAGAGATTGTTCCGCTTCTTTTTGTATTAATCTTCCCCGTTCCTGGAATTTCCGAATCAATCGATGTACCATTAAATCGGGATAGCGGCGGATTGGTGAAGTGAAATGAGTATAACATTCCGATGCCAAGCCAAAATGTCCGCAATTGGCCGTGGAATAGCAAGCTTGCTGCATAGACCGCAAGGTAATCGTTTGTACCACCAATTCTGCGTCTGTCCCCTTTGCCGCATCAAGTAATTTCTGAAAATCGCGGGGAACGATATCATCTGTTTGCGGTATGGGCAAATCAAAACTGGTAAGGACCGTCCGTAAAGTTTCTATCCGTTCCTGCTCGGGAACTGCATGAATTCTATAGACAGAAGGATTTTCACTATTTCTCAAATATGCCGCTACTGTCTCATTGGCAATGAGCATACTTTCTTCTACCATTTGTTCTGCGATAGATCGTTCTCGTTTTTCCAAACGCAGCGGGTTTCCTTCTGTATCTAATATAATTTTGTATTCCGGAAAATCAAAATCAATGGCTCCGCGGCGAATCCGCATATCTTTAAGTATTTGTGATAAATCCCGCAAATCCCGAAGCATTGGCATAAACGAACATAAATCATCGGGAACAATCCCTTCTGTCAATGCTTTCCGCACTTCCGTATAATTGCAGCGGCGTTTTACCTGAATAACAGCCGGTCCTATATCAGCATGAATAACTTTTCCGTTTTTATCTATTTCCATGACACACGTCATAGAATACCTATCTTTGCCTGCATTAAGACTGCAAATACCATTCGAGAGAACGGCGGGCAGCATAGGAATGACACGATCTACAAGATAGACACTCGTACCACGGGCATAAGCTTCTTCATCAATAGCCGTTCCCGGCTTTACATAGTGGCTGACATCGGCAATATATACACCCAGTCTGAAATTCCCATTAGCCAATCGAACAACATCAATGGCATCATCTAAATCTTTTGCATCTTCCCCATCTATGGTAATGAGCTGCCGATCTCTATAATCAAATCGTCCCGCTTCCATAGCAACTAACTGATCAATATGTTCCACTTCTTCCCGAACTTCTTTAGGGAAATCAAAAGGCAGACCATGTTTAGCCATAATAACCTTGACATCCAGATCCTTATCGCCTGTATATCCTAATATTTCTGTAATTTCGCCTTCCGCTTTTCTGTTCTTGTCCGGCCATGATGTTATCGTTACAAGGACACGAGCTCCGCTGCGGGCATCTTTGGTTTTGTCAAGAGGTATAAATACATCTTCTCGGATTCGTTCATCATCAGGAGTGACAAACCCAAAGCTTTTTTGTCTATCATATGTGCCCACGATATTCTTATTAGCCCGTTCTACAACAGTTACAATCTCTCCTTCTTGCTTATGCCTGCCATTGCCATTCTGAATAACGCGAACGATGACCTTGTCATTGTTCATTGCAGTGTAACGATTCTGTTCCGCCACATACACATCATCCTGTAAATCTTCACTAATAACAAAACCAAACGAACTTGTATAGCCTTTATAAATACCCGTAACTTGAGTTTGCCCTTTATTGGGTAAATAACGACCTTCTTCAACTCTCATGAGCACTCCACTCCTTATCATTTGATCAAAGGTCTCAAATAAAACAGAAAGCTCTGAACCGGTCACATGTAATATTTCCGCACAATCTTCCACTGTTGCACCTAAAGGTGACTTATCTATACATACTTGTATTATATCATGAATACGGTTTAAATTCATATATACCTCATACTCAACAAAAAAAACAATCCGCAGGCAGCTTGCTGCCTGTTTATAAAAAAAACCTGCGGCAATTGCCGCAGGCTGTTAGCCATCAATATGTATTCATCAATCTGCCCAAAATCAATGTTAAGACAGCAAATAAAATCGATAATATGATGGTCAATTTTGATAAAAAAGCATCCATACCACGTGCTCTGCTTCCGAACAAATCTTCCGCTCCGCCGCCGAATCCTGCTCCCATTCCCTGAGTTTTACTCTTTTGAGCAACGACGACTCCAATCAGAACCAATGATAAGATGACTACTAAAATTTCCAATACGGTAATCACGCTAATCCTCCTCACACACAATCACACTTAACGATATTATTGTACACTCATTTTTCGTTTCTATCAATAGGCTGTCCCGTTTTATTTTCATCATTGCGAGATTCCAAATATCGCTCCAATTTACGCTTGACCCGCTGCAGTGCATTATCAATAGATTTAACATGGCGGTGCAAATCACGGGACATTTCATTATACGACTTACCATCTAAATATGCATTAAGAACCTGCCATTCCAAATCACTGAGGATTTCATTCATTTTCAGCTCAATATCAGCAAATTCTTCTTTGCTGATGACCAGTTCCTCCGGATCAGTTATTTTGATTCCGGCAATAACATCCATCAGCGTACGATCTGATTCCTCCGCATAAATAGGTTTATTAAGAGATACATACGAGTTAAGCGGAATATGTTTTTGCCGCGTTGCCGTTTTAATAGCTGTAATAATCTGCCGTGTCACACATAATTCAGCAAACGCCCGGAATGAAGATAACTTATCGCCGCGGAAATCACGAGTAGCCTTATATAGCCCAATCATGCCTTCCTGTATAATATCCTCTTTATCAGCTCCTATGAGAAAATAGGTCCGAGCTTTAGCTTTAACAAAATTACGATATTTATTAACAATATAATCCACAGCTTCCGTATCTTGTTTTTGCTGTGCGCAGCAAACAATTTCTTCATCTGTCATATCACTGAATCTGTTGCGTATATTTTGCTGTTCTGTATTTGCATTTATATGCATTGCCTCATCACTCTCCATATATCTGGTATATGACAGATATTATTTTTTTCGGCGAATCCGCTCTAACTTTTCAAGAACATCTTCTTTTACATGACCTCGCATTTCATTGCGTACTCCGGTTAATACATTATGACTATCGTAATGATAATGCTCTTTTTTTACCAGTGCCACATCTTCTTCCAATTCTCGTGCCGGTATTCTAAAGGCACCGGCTCCCAATATCTGATTTTGTTCCGGTCCATCAGACGTTGCCACATAAATAATTCTCCGTTCACTGCGATGCTCATAAACCATTTTTTCGATACAGCTATCGGCCGTTTCTTCTTTATCCGTAAACAAAACGAGACAATCAGTACCAACCGTCTGGCTTTTAACGCTTTCTTCCGTATACATGGCATCAAATACCAGCACCACTTTAAATCCCTTAGTCTTGCCGTAATCGGCTGCAATATCGATCAAACGTTCACGGGCATGTTCCAAGGATTTTTCAGCAAGTCCTTTCAGGAATTTCCATGAAAATATGACATTATATCCATCTATAATCAGTAACGGTTGCATTATTTCATCTCCTGCCGCTGCCGTACCACTTCATACATGAGAAGCGCAGCTGCAACAGAAGCATTGAGCGAGTTTATCTGGCCAAACATAGGGATCTGCACGAGAACATCACACTTTTCTTTGACCAGACGGGATATTCCTTTGCCTTCACTGCCGATAACAAGTACGACCGGTTCTGTTAAAGAGCTGTGAAAATAATCAGTTTCCCCCATCATATCTGCCCCGATAACCCAAAAGCCGCGTTTTTTTAAAGACTGTAAGGTTTGTACAATGTTGCCAATCTGTACAATAGGTATATATTCAATTGCCCCTGCTGAAGTTTTTCCCACCGTCTCATTAATAGGTGCACTATGCCTTTTCGGTATAAGCACAGCATCCACACCAGCACACTCGGCGGTACGTATAATAGCCCCTAAATTATGAACATCTTCCACTCCATCTGTAAGTACAAGAAAAGGTACCTTCTCCCTTTCTGACACAGCTGCCAAAACATCCGTCAAATCGGAAAAATTAACGGCAGCAGCAAAAGCAACCACTCCTTGATGACGATTCCCCGGAACTAACTGATTAAGAACCTTAGCAGGAACATTTTCCACTACTATTTTTTTGTCTCTGGCCATTTCCTTAATATGTTGTAAAGATGTTGACTCATTGCCTGCCGCCATATATATTTTTGTTATGGATCGTCCTGCCTTCAACGCCTCTGTCACACTATTGCGGCCAATAATCATGCCTTCGTCACTCACTTTTTACTCCTTCATTCCATGCACAATCCGGCAATATTCCTTCGTATATGCATAAACCTGTAACATAACATTATCTAATTTTTTTTGCTGCCTCGATAACACTAAATAGCCCACAAGCGCTTCCAAAGCAGTGCTATCATGGTATTCAGCAACCGTGGCACTTTTAGGCACCTGTGAATAGGCATTGCGCGCGCGATGGCAAATAGCTTTTTCCATTTCGTCGAGTGTTTCCTTTAGCTTGCGATATACATACGCCTGCGCTTTGGCAGAAACAAACTCAGCTGCCAGCAAATGTAATACTTGTACATTGGGGATTCCCGTATCTACTAAACGCTGCCGCATATGAAGAGCATAATATGCATCTCCCACGAAAGCCAGGGAAATAGGATCCATCATAGTAATATCCTGTTGAGGAACATCTAATGTAGTTCCTTCTGCAAATGCCATATATGCTTTATGTTTTAAGGCTTGTATTTGTTTAAATTTCACTTCTTCCAACGCGCTCCCTGCGGTGAATCTTCAATCGTAATGTCTAATTTAGTTAATTCCTCGCGAATCATATCGGCAATAGCATATTGCTTCTGGCTCCGGCATTCCTGCCGTATTTTCAAAATAACTTCCATAAGATTTTCATAATCTTTAGAACTCGCATCGGTCTTTATTTTTTCCCAGCGTTCTTCTAAAATCCCCAAAACATCTGTCATCGTATGGAAAATCCGCTTTACCTCTGCCATAACCGAAGGATCGACAGGAACACCTGCATTAACAACTGCATCTTTATAAATATTGATTTTCTTAGCTAATTCAAACATAGCCGCACTAGCCAGAGCTGTATTAAAATCATCGCTCATTGCTTCTTCAAAATCTTCTTCCACTTTCTGCGCATCACACAAAAGTTGCTTGGATTCGTCTGATCCAGCACCTCCCGGCTGATCTAAAAGAAACATAACATTATCAATTCCTGTACCTAACCGTTCTAAACTGCGAGTTGTTTCTTCAAGCCGTTCATCACTAAAATCAAGCGGACTGCGATAATGTGTGGAAATAAGGAAAAACCGCAAAGCATCCGGACTATATAGTGCCAAAATGTCTTTAACAAGGAAAAAGTTATTAAGGGATTTACTCATTTTTTCCTGATTAATAGTAATAAATCCATTATGAAGCCAATATTTAACCATAGGAGACTTACCAGTATACGCTTCAGACTGTGCAATTTCATTTTCATGATGCGGGAATATAAGATCACTGCCGCCGCCATGAAAATCAAATGTATCTCCCAGATATTTATTGCTCATGGTTGAGCATTCGATATGCCATCCAGGCCGTCCTAGTCCCCAGGGGCTTTCCCACGAAGGTTCTCCCGGTTTTGCTCCCTTCCAAAGTGCAAAATCCATCGGATTATGTTTGCGGTCATCGACTTCAATCCGGGCACCGGCCATCATGTCATCAAGCGAACGTCCGCTCAGCTTGCCGTACCCCGGAAAACTTTCCACACTGTAATACACATCATGATCTAATACATACGCAAATCCTTTTTCCACCAGAACTTCCACCATATGAATGATATCCGGAATGTGTGTCGAAACACGAGGATATATATCAGCACGACGGACATGTAAAGTATCCATCACTTCAAAATAAGATGCAATATAACGATTAGCAATAGTATCCCAGGAAACATGTTCCCCATTAGAGGCATTGATAATTTTATCATCAACATCCGTAAAATTTTGTATTAATTCTACTTCGTAGCCAATATGCTGTAAGTAGCGGCGAATGACATCCCATGTAACAAAAGGACGGGCATTGCCGATATGTGTATGATTATAGGGTGTTATACCGCAGACATACATTCTTATCTGACCCGGGGTAACGGGAATAAATACTTCTTTTTGTTTCGTGAGGTCATTATAAACTTTAATTTCTCTCATCTAATATTCCTCCTTAGCATTATAACGCAAAAAGGCCACCATCCCTGACAGAGACGGTGGCCCGTGGTTCCACTCTGTTTTATTGCAGCTTCGCCGCAATCTTGATCGCACATAACGGGTGCCACCGAACCGGCTTACTGACTTCACCCGGTCTACTCGCAAAGGCAACTCCGCAACTCCGCAATCTAATCAGGTTTTCAGCCAAGGCCCGACTTCTCTGTAAGTGCTCGTTTGCAGATAATTTTGGTCATCATATTTAATAAAATTATTCTATGTGTATCATATATCATATCGAAATAATTCATTCCTGTCAAGCATTAAAAATTAGTCAAATACGCTACCAATGGTAATGTTGCCAAACAAGACACCGTTGTAATCATGATCGCACCCAACGCACATTCTTCATCCGACTGATTCACGCGGGCAAACATGGCGACCGCAGCCATACTAGGCATCCCCGTAAGAATAGTTATAAATACGGCAATCTCTTTTGAAACATGGAAGTATTCCAATATATAATAAAAGAGCACCGGAATGGCGATCATCTTGATAAGCACAATAGCATAATACTCGATTTTTGTAATAAACCGCTTAACATCATATAAACAAAAACTTCCGCCAATATAAATTAATGACAGCGGCGTCGTTGCATCTCCTACAGCAGTGAGCGCTTGATTTATAGTTAAGGGTAATTTCCACTCCATGTAAGTACATAGTATCGCCAAAAAAATTGCCAGCATTGCCGGATTCAAAAGGTTTTTCATATTTTCCTTTACCGAATTATGGACTACCTTTTCTTTAGGCAGCGTCAAATAAAATCCGATGCTCCATAACATAATCTGATCAATGATGCTAAACAGCGCCATGTATAACATACCACGTTCCGGCAACATTCCCAGAAGCAGGGGAATACCAATAAATCCAACGTTTCCAAACATAGTCGCCGCCCAAAAAACCCGTCCGTAATTGCCTTTGAGAGAAAACACGCGGGTCAACACCCAGCCTGATACAAAAAGAATTGCGTACATGGCCAAGGTTGTCACGATGACTTCGCCCCCGCAAGACAACATATCTTCCCGGGTTGCTCCATTTATAACTTTTGTAAAAATCATGATTGGCAAAATAAGCCGCATAATCAGTTTTGATAAATTGCTTAAGTAATTTTCATCCAACGCATTAGTCTTTATACCGATAATGCCAACAAAAATTAAAACAGCAAAAATTTCCAGCTGATGCAGTAGAAGATCAACGGAACCCATGTATAACTCCTCTCTATCTATACAATTCTTCTCATCAAATAATTAATAAAAACCTCCTCGTTTCACGCTGCGTACAAACACAGCCAGCCAAACAATGGTTACGATTACATTAAATCCAAAAATGGATACATTCCATTCTTGGAATACTTGATAATACGAATAACAAAGAGCAACAAATCCCATGCTGAAAAAAAGAATAGTCATTTTATCTAGCCCAGCTAAAGACTGTTTCCAAGTCTTCTTGCTTTTATTTCGTTTTAAATCATTTCGTTTTAAATCATTTCGCTTTTTACGTTTACGACTCATTAAACGATACCTCTGCTTCTATTATATTTTATAGATAAAACCCATCATAAGTTCTATTGTATAAGAATAAACGCAACTTGACAAGAAAACTACATTTAATTATACTCATTAATTTTATTCTTTAAATAAAAATTCCATTAAAAAATGATATTTTTCATATAATTCCGCTAATTGTTCGACAGAGTATTCCTTGTAATGTTTCGACTGTGTCTGACTATCAAAAAAATTCTGTAAACAGCGCAAAAGAATCACACTATTGACAAAATAAATGGGTAATGTATTTTCATGAATACAATGCACATTTTTCTTTAAAAATCCAGTAGAATAATTCGTATTAAATGACAAATTCGTAAAATTAGTCCCACTATATTTTTCTGTCGTCGGGAGCAGCACGCCGAAAACAATAGCCGGATTAGATTTCATCTCATCCAAAATATGTTTCATATGCAATCGCCGTTCTTCCGTCGACAATTGATAAGAAAAATCAGTTAAATGAATATACCCCGTTTCCAAATACCGAATAATGGAATTTGTAGGAAGCATAAAACGTAACGATACGCGGTTAACAACAGTTTCCCATATCGCATGAACTCGCTGTACCCATTCCTCCGTTGCCGGTTCAAGATTACCCATTTTTGCAGCTTTTAGTAAAGACTGAAAAACTTCATCCGGCAAAAGAAACTCGAATCCATTCGCACAAAAGAAAAAAAACTTATCCGATGCGTAAAATGTATCTCTAAATCCAAACCGATCCATCCCCAGCGTCTTCTTCGGCTGCAGTACAATAGGCTGCGTCATAATAAAAGATTTGCACTTATTATAAATATCTTTTACCTGATGTGAGTCATAAACAACCATACTCATATCAATGTAGCCCTCCGCATTGACATAATACAAAATAACCGCTTTATTTTCTATGGCAATGATATTATCATATAGCTTTGAGGATTTTTCATAAATAGTAAAATCAAAATCTAAAAAATCATTTAAACATTGAAATATACTTCCTGTTGCATTAATAGAGTCTTTCTGCAATTCATTTAAATTTAACGCAACATGAATATTACACGGAAATTCTTTCATTTTTATATCATAAAATATTTGCCAAAAATGATTTTTAACTAAATTTAAAAAATCACCGGTAATAACAATATTCGCCGGTTCTGCCAACTCTTCAAGCTTTGATCTTACTATATGCTGTATTAACGTCTGACATTCTGACATTCCTATGGAAAGACTGGAATGTTCAACAGTAACTGTATTATTGCAATCTTGCTTCTCTTTCAAAGAAGCGCGGTAGGCATTCCCTAAATATTGATAAATCGTAAAGGATAAATCTTCTTCTCCCCATTCATCGGAATGTAAAAATACTCTTGAAAATTCTTTTCGCTGCTTTTGTTTAAGTATGATGGAAGCAAGAAAATCAGCAATTTTTTGATTAATGCAATCTACATTTTTAGCTGCCGGCAGCCGTGCTCCGGTCGTCCATTTACTTACATAGGATAAATCATATTCTATTGCCTGCGATAACACATTATATCGAACATGTGCAAAATCTAATAATTTTTTTAAGGCCTCCGCATATTTTTTTATTTCCATTACATCTCACCTTCTTTTATGTAGTAACCAACCCCTTGATTTACCTCAACCTCGTCCCCTCTGTTCAATGTGTTCATTATATCATTAAATAACAAATTAATTATAGTTTTGTATCATACAAAAAAGGCAAAACAGAAATAAATCTGCTCCGCCCTTGTATTTAAACAAGCTGTCATTTTAAAATATTACACAATCCCTGTAACCATATACAAGAAAACAGCAAAAAATGCCATTGCAAATTTTAATAACGTAATACCAAAGATATCCATATATGATTCTCTATGGGTTAACCCGCAAATAGCCAGTGTCGTAATAATTGCACCATTATGAGGCAGTGTATCCATTCCTCCGGCCGCCATGGATGCAACGCGATGCAGTACTTCCGGAGGAATACCTGCGGCGGTAACCGCTTGCAGCCAATGCGCGCTGAATATTTCAAGAGCAATTCCCAGTCCGCCTGTCGCAGACCCGGTAATGGCTGCCAAAACATTAACCATAATAGCTGCATTTAATAACGGCATGCCTTCCCCTATGCTGTATAAAGAATTGGCAATTTCCGTAAAGCCTGGCAAAGAGGAAATAACACTGCCATACCCTACTTCAGATGCTGTATTCATAATAGCCAGCAAAGATCCAATAGCACCTGCATTTAATGCCGTTTTCAGACTAACTGACTTCGGCATAAATCGATACCCCAGCGAACAGGACATAATAATAGCAATTAGCAAACCTATAATTAATGACCAAATAGAAATGACGCTTTTTACAGTTTTTGCCGTAAGCGGCAGGCCTGCTTTTTGAAAAGGTGCTACTAAAGCTTGATCCCAAGTAAAAACAAAGGAAAGATAGAAACTGACCGCCAGAACAGCAATAAGCGGTAACACAGACAGATACCAGGGCGGCGTTAATTGATCCGGATCAATCGTTGCTTCGTTCAACGTATGATTTCCATATCCTTCCCCTTTTTTAACTGCAACTTTCCTTCTCCAATTCAAATACACATAGCAAATAACTAACGTTATAACCCCGCAGATAGTTCCTAATTTAGGTGCAGCATAAATAGTCGTTCCCAAATAAACCGTAGGAATAATATT
Source organism: Megasphaera paucivorans (assembly GCF_900103535.1). Taxonomy (GTDB): domain Bacteria; phylum Bacillota; class Negativicutes; order Veillonellales; family Megasphaeraceae; genus Megasphaera_A; species Megasphaera_A paucivorans. The sequence continues at coordinate 122,271 of NZ_FNHQ01000001.1, forward strand.
TTGCAATTGAGGCGTTCCTGGCGCCGAATCCATGACCATGGTCAAAAGTCCCGCCGTTAATACTGCCGGTATTAATCGTTTAGGTATTTCTGCTTCTTTAAATACGGCAGCCGCAAAGGGATAGATAGCAAATACAGCTACATATACACTGACTCCGCCATACGCTAAAATAATACAAACAGCCATTACCGACAAAATGGCTTTATCTTTTCCAAGTTTACGGATAACCTCTTCCGCTATGCTTCTCGCCATACCGGTTACTTCCATCACCTTTCCAAAGACAGCACCTAATAAAAATATAGGAAAAAATGATTTAACAAATACGACAGACTTTCCCATAAATAATTCGGTATACGCCGGCAATACATGGTAATCCGCCATACTAGCGGCAACTAAAGCACATACTGGAGCAAATAAGATGACCGAAAACCCGCGATATGCAATCGTCACCAACAAACATAAACTAATGATGATCATAATAACATCCATACTACATTACCTCCTCGGTTCTTCTATTGCGAAAAAGCTGTGAATTAAGTTGTTCCATATTATGTAATTCACAGCTTTCTGTCCATTTAAAATTTATTGTCCTGTAAACTTGGGTTTTCTTTTTTCAACAAATGCACCCATTCCTTCTTTTTGGTCCGCAGTTGCAAAACAAATCGCAAACACTTCATCTTCATAAGCAATTCCGGTTACGATATCACAATTTAATCCGCGATTAATTGCCGCTTTTGAAAGCTGGACTGCAATAGATCCTTTAGATGCAATCAACTTCGCTGTTTTCATTACTTCTTCCATCAAACACGCCTGCGGGAAGACTTCATTTACCAAGCCTATATCAAGCGCTTTTTGTGCATCAATGATTTTCGCTGTATAAATCATTTCTTTCCCCTGTCCGCGGCCTACTACTCTCGGCAACCGCTGCGTTCCGCCAAATCCAGGAGTAACTCCCAATCCAACCTCAGGCTGACCAAATTTTGCATTATCTGAAGCATATCGAAAATCGCAAGCACAGGCAAGTTCACACCCACCGCCTAAAGCATATCCGTTGACAGCGGCAATAACTGGTTGTGGAAGATTTTCTATGCGCGTAAAGGTGTCCTGTGCCATTTTTCCGAATAAACGCCCTTCTATCGGAGTCATATTCGACATGGCAACAATATCCGCACCTGCCACAAAAGACGTATTGCCGCTACCCGTAACAATAACAACTTGTATATCTTTCGACTTTTCAATTAGTCCTATGCATGCATTTAATTCTTCTACGGTCTCCGGATTCAGTGCATTCAAGGCTTTCGGCCGATTGATCATTACAGTAGCAATACCTTCTTCTTCTTTATATATTACGTTATTAAATTCCATATAAGCCACCTCATATACTGTTATTTACTTCTTGTTATGATTCCCTTGTCGAGATACTGTTGAATCACTTCCTCTGTATAGCCATATTCTTTTAATATGGCTATACTGTCTTGACCAATTTTCGGCGCCGGACAATTTACTGTCGGTTTAATCTCATCTGCTGCTGCCGGTTCCGACAAACAAAACCGCACGGGTGTCATAGCTTGTTTTGTCTTTGTCCCATCAAAATTCATAACGGGCACGATATACTCGTTCTCCAGTGCTTGCGGATCTGTTAAGGTATCCTTTACATGACGGATACAATCATATGCAATATCCGCTTTCTTCAAACGCTCTTCCATTTCTTCTCTTGTATGTCCGGCAAAAGCTTGTCCAATAATTTCCACCAATTCCGGTGCATTTTTTTTCGCATCAACAAATTTATAAAACCGGGGGTCATCAACCAAATCCGGTCGCCCTGCAACATCTTTCATCAGAGTATTATAGTATCTCTCATGCTCCAATATGCTGATATATATCCAGTTGCCATCGGCACATTTAAAACTATCCATAACCGGAGACATGGGATTTTTCCTTGTTTTAGGATATTCATCACCATATTGAGTTGCTACGACCAGCGCGCTGCTGTTCCAAATTGCTTGGGCAAATAACGACACCATAATCTTACAGCCTTTTCCCGTTTGTACCTTATTGAATAACGCTGCTGCAATTCCTCCTGCCAAAGAGCAAGAAGTCGTAGCATCTCCAAATCCATAGGGTGCGTTAATGGGTGAAGTATCTTTTTCCGCAAAATCCATCATAGCACCGGACCTCGCCCAAAAAGCAACTACATCAAACCCCGGATTGTCCTTGGCCGGTCCAAAATCACCATATCCATTCAGCTGTGCCCAGATAATATGCGGATATTTTTTATTTATTGTTTCATAATCAAGACCTAAACGTTTTAATGCTCCCGTTCTATAGCTTGATACAAACACATCGGCGGTTTCCAATAATGTATCCAATATGGATTGACCTTCTTCTGTTTTCAAGTTAAGGGACAATCCTCTTTTATTTGCATTATATGTATCATATAAGGGATTGCAATTCTCATCAACAGGCGCTTTTAACGAGGTTCCCGAACTGCGGATCGGATCGCCAAACGGCGGCTCCACTTTAATAACATCAGCTCCCCAGTCAGCCAATATTTTTGCAGCACCCGGTCCTGCCACAAAATAGGTTAAATCAATTACTTTTACTCCTTTTAAAGGATGAAACATAGCATACACTCCTTTTTATAATATATTCAATGTATTATTTTAATATTTCACGGCTGATAACAACTCGTTGAATTTGATTCGTCCCTTCATAAATTTGTGTGATTTTAGCATCGCGCATCATTCTTTCAACAGGATACTCTCTGGAATACCCATATCCCCCCATAATTTGTATAGCATTTAAAGCTACTTGTACCGCCATATCAGAAGCAAATGTCTTTGCCATTGCCGCCTCTGTTCCAAACTTCACATTTGCATCCTTTAATTCGGCTGCATGATAGGTCAGTTGTCTAGCTGCTTCAATTTGAATTGCCATATCTGCCAACATAAATCCAATAGATTGATTTACACAGATGGGTTTACCAAACTGTTCTCTCACCTTAGCATAATTTCGAGCCTCTTCATAAGCTCCTGCAGCAATTCCCGTCGCCAATGCAGCAATTCCAATCCGCGCAACATCCAATGTCATCATAGCAATCTTAAAACCTTCCCCATCCTTACCTAACTGATTTTCTAAAGGGATTCTGCATTTATCAAAAATAAGCTCTGTTGTCGAAGAAGCCCGAATACCCATTTTAGATTCATGTTTACCAATAGAAAAACCGGGAGTTTCCTTTTCTATAATAAAAGCGGCCAATCCTTTAACCCCTTTAGCCCTATCTTTCGTAGCAAATACAACAAACGTATCCGCAGCTCCGCCATTGCTAATGAAGCATTTACTGCCATGTATAACATACTCTTTTCCATCCTGTACTGCTGTCGTTGCCACTTTAGCCGCATCAGAACCTGCCCCCGCCTCAGTCAAAGCAAACGCTCCAATGGAGTTTCCCGCAGCTAACGAAGGAATATATTTTTCTTTTTGTGCATCTGTTCCAAACATAAGAATAGGCAATATTCCCGCTGCATTATGGACAGCCACAATAGTAGCTGTAGATGCACAACCTTTGGCAATTTCTTCCAGAGCCGCCACACTCGACACCATATCCATGTCAGCTCCATCATATTTTTCAGGAACTGACATTCCCATAAACCCTAACTTTCCTAACTGTTTTATGTTTTCCCAAGGAAATTCTTCCGTCTCGTCATATTGTTTCGCCATAGGAGCAATTATTTTTTTTGTAATATCACCAGCTACCTTTTGAATGGCTTTTTGTTCTTCATTTAAAAACATGTACTCATCTCCTCATTTTGTATTTAGTATGCATACTTGTATTATTTATGATTTTATTATAACTATTAAAAAATGGAACTATAGACACAAGTACTAGACATCTTTGTAGTGATTTTTTTCACAATTAATATCAACTTATTCCATATTTCATATGCTTGACATCACTATATGTCCATTTTGTCCAGACAATAAAAAAATCCTTATCAAGTCATTACATAGTAATAACTTGATAAGGATCTTTATAAAAATTACTTACCCTTCATCTTTTTTGTTTGAACAGCCAGTCACGCAGCGCATCAATTTCATATACCTGATCAAAATAAGACGGATACTCCTTCGGATTAATTTTATCAAAAGGAACATTCCCTAAAGCAAAAGAAGCAAAATAAACATGGGATTTTTTATTTTTTGATATTTCCTTGTCAATTTCTTTTGTTAACTCCTTAGAATCTTTCTTTACATCTAATTGCATAGCAACAGCATTCGCTCCTGATGATTTCATCAAAGGCAGCAGTTCGTTTTGTCCTGCCATAGCCTGTGAATCTCCGGCCGCAGCAATATAGAAAAAGTTCTGTGCTCCTAACGGTTTAAGCTGTGCTGCACTCCATTGACCTGATACAACAAGCGCTGCAGCATATAAATCAGGATTCTCAGCCGCCAAATACATCGTCAACATGCCACCCATAGATTGTCCGGTTCCATAAATGCGTTTTTCATCAATTCCGTATTGAAGTGCAACAGAATGGATCAATCGGGCAGTTGCTTCTGCCTCATCACTGACTTTATACCCATCCTGATCATCAATTACTACCTTTTTATACTGTGGTACAAGGACAAAACAGGGGTGCTTTTTTTGTTCCTGTTTAGTTGCCCAAATAATACCGCCGTATCCTTGCTTCAAAGGAGCCTGTACATCTTCTCCCACCGTACGGGCATCCCCGATAAATACGACCAGAGGATAATTTATGATGCCGCCAGGTCTATATTCTGCCGGTATATACAAATTATAAGATATAAAAGTTCCCGTTTTCCGATCATGATAAGAATATTGATGGAAATTTCCCTGTGTCTCTTTTATCATATCCTGCAATTTCTTATCTGCACGTCCTTCCGACGCGGCAAATTGCATATCCTTTTTGTCCACAGAAAGTACGTGATGTTTTTCTGCCTGTCCTGATACTGTCGAAATTCCATCAGCAGCCAAGCTCAGTCCGCCGATCTGACAAGCAAAAATCAAGGCTATCAATAGCTTTCCCGCGCTTTTCATTACTGTATCCTCCCCAAACGTTCCAACACCTTATCCCGACCCATAAGAGCCACAATAACATTGAGATCAGGGCCATGCATAACACCTGTAACTGCTACCCGGATAGGCATATATACAAATTTTCCCTTTATTTTCAAACCTTTTTGAATTTTTTTAAATAGAGGTTGTACCGTATCCGGCGTCACTTCGGGAAGTGACAGCAATTCCTGTCGGAACATTTCAAGAACTGCCGGAGCTGTCTCTTCTTGCAGAACAGCCGCTGTTTCTTCATTTTCCGGCATGTAATCTTCTGTGAAAAATACTTTCGCCGGTTCTACAACTTGTGCTCCATATTGGATATGTTCACGCAGTGCCCAAATCATTTGTTTTAACCAAGCGATTTCTTCAGCGTCCGGTTGTTCCGCCACATATCCTGCTGCCTGCAAATGAGGCAGACAAATCGCATAAAGTTGATTTTCATTTAACTGCTTCATATAATGAAAATTAATCCAATTTAACTTTTCAATATCAAATACGGCTGGATTTTTAGCAACCCGGTCTAAGGAAAATTGTTCAATCAACTCTTCTTTACTGAATATTTCCTGATCACTATCCGGCGTCCACCCTAAAAGCCCCAAAAAATTAAACAACGCTTCCGGCAGATACCCCATGTTTTTATATTGTTCTACCGATGTAGCCCCATGCCGTTTACTCATTTTTTTCTTATCCTTACCAAGAATAAGTGATACATGAGCAAACTGTGGAACCGGAAAATTTAAAGCATGATATAAAACCAATTGCCGTGGTGTATTTGACAGATGTTCTTCTGCACGTATCACATGGGTAATATGCATCAATGCATCATCCAAAACAACACAATAGTTATAAACAGGAATCCCATCGGACTTAACAATAACATAATCCCCGACAATATTCGAATCAAATTCTACATGTCCGCGAACAAGATCATCAACAGCTAAAATTTCATTTTTAGGCGTAACGATCCGAACAACATGCGGCCGTCCTTCTCTGAGATACTGTTCAACCGTTTCTTTTGGTAAATTTCGGCATTTTCCGCTGTATACCGGCGTTTCACCTTTATCCATCTGCGCCTGGCGTTCAACTTCCAATTCCTCGGGCGTACAAAAACAATAATAGGCCTTACCTTCGGCAATCAGTTGATCAGTATACTTTTGATATAAATCCAAACGTTCCATTTGACGATACGGTCCGTATGAACCGCCTGCATCAATGCCTTCATCCCAATTAATACCCAGCCATTGCAGGGATGCTTTAATATTTTCTTCTGATTCACGTGTAGATCGTTTCTGATCCGTATCTTCAATACGCAATACAAATTTACCATTCGTATGTTTAGCTACAAGATAATTAAACAATGCCGACCGAGCTCCGCCAATATGAAACGGACCGGTAGGACTCGGAGCAAAACGAACCCGTACTTCTTTAGACATTAAAATTCCTCCCATACTATTCATTCTCCGGCACAACAACCATAGCTGACGCCTGCGCTGCCATACCTTCTTCCCTGCCGATAAAACCCAAATGTTCCGTTGTTGTCGCTTTAACTGCCACAACCGATGCAGGTATATGTAATGCCGCGGCAATATTCGCGGCCATTTTATCTATATATTCCTTTATTTTAGGGCGCTGTGCTAATAAAATTACATCGATATTAACGATGCGGCAGCCTTTATTCTGCAAAATACGCCATACTCTTTCCAATAAAAGCAAACTAGAAATATCTTTAAATTCCTGCGAAGAATCAGGAAAATAAGTTCCAATATCCTTAAGTCCTGCCGCTCCCAGCAATGCATCCATGACAGCATGTATAAGTACATCTGCATCAGAATGTCCATCCAATCCTTTTTCAAAAGGAATCGTTACTCCTCCAAGAACCAATTTGCGCCCTTCTACTAAAGGATGCACATCATATCCACAGCCAACATGGGGAACAGAGGCTCCTCTCATATAAAATTCCAAGACGGGTATATCCTCCTTTGTTGTCACTTTTCGATTCCGTTCATCGCCGGATAAAATGACTACAGGCTCACCAAGTGCTTCCACAAAAGAAGCATCGTCAGTAGCGGACAGATGATGTTCCTTTGCATATTCATAGGCCGCCAGCAAGGTCGAATGATGAAATATCTGTGGTGTCTGCACAGCAATAAGACGGCTGCGCTCCAAGGTGTGCAGCTTAGCCGCCGGAGTCTCGTCGTCTTTTTCTTTAATCGTATCCTTTACAGAAATTGCATACACGGCTGCTTTCGCATTTTTCATAGCAGCCAGTCCCTTGTCGAACCAATCCGGTCCTGCCCACGGCCTGGCTCCATCATGAACCATAACTATATCGGTAGATGCACTGCAGGCCAGCAGCCCATGATACACCGATTCCTGCCGTTCTGCACCGCCATCTGCATAGCGGACTGGAACAGACGGATGAAAAAAAGACACCATTTTTTGTATATCTGCGCGATCCTCTATAGAGGTAACCAGAATAACCTCATCTATAGATTTTGCTGCAAAAACATGATCCAGTGTATGCGCCAGCACCGGACGACCACAGAGCGGGTAGAACAGCTTATTCCGTATATAACCAAAACGAAGTCCAGCTCCCGCTGCTACAACAATAACACTTACCTTCACATACTCACCTACTCGTCTGCCATTTTGACGAAAATCATACGTCCTGCCGAAGTCTGCAGTACCGATGTAACGGTAACAGGGACATTCTGACCGATAAATTTTTCACCATCTTCTACCACTATCATCGTCCCATCGTCAAGATATGCAATACCTTGGTTATTTTCCTTACCCGCTTTAACAATCAGAACATTCATCTGTTCTCCCGGTATGCGGGCAGGTTTTAAAGCATTTGCCAAATCATTGATATTTAACACGACCACACCTTGCAGCGCTGCTACTTTATTCAAATTATAATCATTCGTCACAACTTTAGCGTGAATTTTACGTCCTAATCGGACAAGTTTCGAATCTACTGCGGGAGGCATATCTTCAAAATCATCGTGAATAATCCTTACTTCTACATAATTATCTTCCTGCATTTGCTTTAATATATCTAATCCCCGACGGCCCTTATTCCGTTTTAATAAATCAGACGAATCAGCAATATGTTGTAATTCCTCTAATACAAAAACGGGAACAAGAAGCGGCCCTTCCAAAAATCCGGTACTGCATATTTCAGCGATGCGTCCATCAATAATTGAACTCGTATCCAGCAGTTTTCCGACAAACTCTTCGTCTTTATTTTTTTTGACATGTTCCTTAGGTTGTTTGCTGAAACGCAGCAAACCGATAAGATTCGCTATCTCCGTCTTTTTGCGCATGGCAATACTCATGCCGGCATAACCAAAAATAATACTAAATACGATGGGACCATATGCCCCGATAATAGGTAATCGAACAAACGCCAGTCCAATTAAATTAGCTATAATAAGTCCAAAAAGCAAGCCCAGCGTTCCGACCAGTAAATCCTGACTGGAAAAACCGCTTAATGAAAACTCAATGCGATGAATAGACTTCCAAATAAGATTGATAATAACAGGAGAAATCAAATATCCTACAATGACTCCCAGAATTGCGCCAACCAAAAAGCCTAAAACGGTTAAAACTGTCGTTCCTACAATACCATTTTTTGTAAAACGTTCTGCAATCTCCATGCTAAAAAAAGGAGTTGTCATGATTTGATCGCTGATCATGACAAAACTCACGGCGAATACAAGAATGATAACACCGCACATAATTTTATCAGCCATATTTCGATCCGGTTTATTCAAATCATTTTCTTCCATAAATTTTCCAGCCGCTTTTTTTTCTTTTATTTCTTTTTTAGCCACAGTTCCACCTCCCTTCACTGTATCATTTAACTATACCATAAAACTCACAATGATGCAGTAGTTTTCAATCAAAATATTTTAAGAAAAAAAACAGGAAAACGGCCCCGCCTTTTCAGCAGGCGTATAAAAAAACCGTTTTCCCATATACTATTTTATCACCGTGGATCACAAACAGCAGCCAGAAAAACACCATATGTGTTAATCTGCTGACTGCTGCCGCTGTTTACCGGATTGATCAGGCAGTGTACACGTACCGTTCGTACAATCAAGACGAACCGTTTCTTCTTTATTTTCATGCGAGACACCATAAAATCCCATGACCGGCCCGCTTAAAAGAAGTGTGACCAGTATGCTTCCTGTAAGTATTTTTTTTATAGAATAGCTTATATCTAATTTCATACACAACACATCCATTTAAAAAATTTCAAATACAAAAAAATCGTACTTACAGTATACCATATCAAAAATAAAAAATATAAGTATTTCTGCCTTTAAGAAAATTTTAATGTCCGATAAACGCTGCGTTAATCGCTTCCTTTAGAGTCATAACACCGGTAATGCGGCAATCCGGATAGTCTGCGTCCTTAATATCCTCCATATTCCCTTTTGGAAGTATAAAAGAGGTAAATCCCATTTTGGCCGCTTCCTTGATTCTTCTCGCTGCATGAGGGACACGGCGCACATCACCGGTCAATCCCACTTCCCCCATAATAACGGTGCGCGGATCAATAGCAATATCTTTAAAACTGGATATGACTGCCAAAATGATGGGTAAATCTGCAGCCGTTTCCATCATGCGCAAGCCGCCGACAATATTAATGTATACATCCTGAGTCCCAATCGACAAACCTACACGTTTTTCCAAAACCGCCAGCAAAATGATCAGCCGATTATAGTCCATCCCCACAGCAGTCCGTCGCGGTACAGGAAAAACCGAACGTGTCGTCAAAGCCTGTACTTCTCCTAAAAGCGGACGCATCCCATCCATCACAGCAGCTATCGCCGAGCCAGCTTGTTCTCCCACTCGTTCGGCAAGAAGCATTTGAGATGGATTGGTAAGCTCACAAAGTCCTTGCTCTGTCATCGTAAATAATCCGGATTCATTCGTCGAGCCAAAACGGTTTTTAATGCTTCGTAAAATGCGGAAACGATAGTTTCGTTCTCCTTCAAAATACAGCACTACATCTACCATATGCTCCATCATCCGTGGTCCGGCAATCGTACCATCTTTCGTAACATGTCCAATGACAAACACCGGAATGCAGCTGGTCTTGGCAAAAGACATAAGCCGGCTTGTGCCTTCACGGACTTGTCCCACACTTCCCGGAGCTCCTTCGATCTCACGAGTATACATCGTTTGAATTGAATCGACTATCAGCAAGTCAGGTTTCATGCGTTCGGCTTCTGTCAGAATATCCTGTATCGACGTTTCCGCCATCAGCATAAGACCTGCTTCATCTATTCCCAAACGCTGTGCACGCATTTTAATTTGGCCTGTCGATTCTTCACCTGAACCGTACAGCACCGTCCCATGTCCACGGCAGACAGCCGCCGCAATCTGCAGTACTAATGTAGATTTACCGATACCGGGATCTCCGCTTAAAAGAATGAGCGCTCCCGGTACAATACCGCCGCCCAATACTCTGTCCAGTTCGCCAATTCCGGTTTCTTGACGGGTCATCGCTTCCATGGCAATATCCCGCAAAGATTCCGGTTTAGCCGTTCCATCTGCATGCCGCCGCATGGTTTCGCTATGGCTGGTTTCCGGAACAATGTGTTCCTCCTGCATCGTATTCCATTCGCCGCATTGCGGACATTTCCCCATCCAGCGGCTGGTCACGCTGCCACAACTAGAGCAAACATACCTCGTTTTGATTTTTGCCATGTATGAATCTCCCTACTCGGTTGTAAAAACCAATTCTTTTTTTTCGTCACTTTTTACATGGACTGTATTTCCCTGCTGCAGCTTGCCACCTAAAAGCAATTCAGCAATAGGATCCTCCACCATTTTCTGGATAGCTCGTTTTAACGGACGCGCACCATAGGAAAAATCCGTACCTTCCTTAACAATGACTTCATCAGCTCCTTCACTCCAGGCTAATTGAACGCCCTTTTCCTGCAGCCGGGCAGTTAAATCCTGCAGCAAAATCGCAACAATCCGATGCAGATCATCTGTTGTCAGGGGTTTAAAAACAAGTATTTCATCAATGCGATTCAGAAATTCCGGGCGGAAAAACTTTTTCACATCTTCTAGAATTTCTTTTTTTGCTTCCGCAAATGCCATTTCTCTATCTTTTTCTTCATTTGTTGATGTAGTAAATCCCATGACGGGTGCACTCTTTTTTAAATAAGAGGCCCCTAAATTACTCGTCATGATAATAACTGTATTTCGAAAATCCACCGTGCGGCCCTTAGAATCAGTCAATCTACCATCGTCCAGTACTTGCAAAAGCAAGTTAAAAAAGTCGCCATGTGCCTTTTCCACTTCGTCAAACAAAATCACGCTGTATGGTTTTTCACGAACTGCATCGGTAAGCTGACCACCTTCATCATATCCAACATACCCCGGAGGCGCTCCAACGAGACGGGATACATTATATTTTTCCATGTATTCACTCATATCAATGCGAATCATCGCTTCATCGCTTCCAAAAAGTTGTCTTGCCAGCGTACGAGCCAATTCCGTCTTGCCTACCCCGCTGGGTCCTAAAAACAAGAATGAACCAATCGGACGCTTTACATCTTTCAAGCCGGCACGAGCACGGCGCACAGCTTTAGCTACTGCTTCGACCGCCTCGTTTTGGCTAATGACCCGCTTATGAAGCTCTTCCTCCAAATGAAGCAGTCTATGCGATTCCGTTTCGGTTAATTGGCGTACGGGAATACCCGTCCAATTGGAAACAACATCCGCAATATCTTCTTCTGTAACAACCAATTTAGCATCATCCTCATGCTTCCGTTCTTTTTGAAGATTGGTAATTTCATCGGAAAGTTTTTTGCCTTCATCCCGCAATGCTGCACATTTTTCAAAATCTTCTCCAGCCAGAGCGGCTTCCTTTTCCTTGACAATATCAGCTAACTTCTTTTCCATCTTTTTAATATCCGGCGACGGGGAATACACCTTCATCCGGACTTTAGAAGCAGCTTCATCCATTACATCGATTGCTTTATCCGGAAGAAACCGATCGGAAATATATCGACTCGACAGTTTTACTGCCGCACGAACAGCATCATCTGTAATGCGGGCTTTATGAAATGCTTCATATCGGTCGCGCAGACCAAACAAAATAGCAGCAGCATCATCCTCCGTTGGTTCTCCTACAAGAACCGGTTGAAATCTGCGGGCCAAAGCAGCATCCTTTTCAATGTGCTTTTTATATTCATCCAGTGTCGTCGCACCAATACATTGTAATTCACCGCGGGCTAAAGCCGGCTTTAAGATATTTGCAGCATCCATCGTACCTTCTACCGCGCCCGCTCCAATCAGCTGATGTAATTCGTCAATAAATAGAATTAAAGAAGTATCATTTTCAATTGTTTCAATAACTTTTTTTATCCGTTCTTCAAACTCGCCACGATATTTTGTCCCTGCAACAAGACTGGCCATATCCAGAGAAAAAATGCGTTTATCCTTTAAAATATCGGGAACATTACCATTAATAATACGTTGTGCCAGTCCTTCAGCAATCGCCGTCTTACCGACTCCGGGAGCACCAATAAGGACGGGGTTGTTTTTAGTGCGCCGGCTGAGAATCTGGATCACCCGGTTAATTTCTTTTTCCCTGCCGACAACGGGATCTATTTTACCCTGCCGTGCCATATCATTTAAATCTCTTCCATAGGAAAAGATATCTTCATTTCCATAATTTCCATTTTCATCTTCTTCACTCGCATCCGCTCGGACATTTCCCATAAATTCCGTCATTTTTTTCACGATAACATCCGGTTCTACATCCATGCTTTCAAAAATCTGCATAGCCATTCCCGATCCTTCACGCAAAAGACCAAGGAGCAGATGTTCCGTCCCAATATAATTAACTCCGAGACGATTTGCCTCCGACACGGCAAGTTCCAACGCACGTTTTGTCCGCGGGGTAAGGCCGAGCGCAGTAGGTTCCGTTATACCAATTCCTACAAGCTGTTCCATCGTACGCGTTACATTTTCCGGAGTCATTCCCAATTGGGCCAGCACTTGACCGGCAATACCATCCTTTTCCAAAATCAGTCCCAATAGTATATGCTCCGTGCCTACATAATCATGGCGAAACTTACGCGCCACCTCCTGTGCATAACGCAAAACATTTTTAGCTCCGTTAGTAAATCTATTATACATAGATATCACTTCCTTCCCAATTAATACTATACCTTATATCGCATAAGCGGCCAAGGTTTCACGCAGTACGCTTGCCCGCCTTATACTCAAATCTTCTTCTCCCAGCTTTTCACTGCCGGCCATGTACTGCAAAAAAGCCGGTTCCATAGAGGCCAACAAAGATTCATACACCAAAGGACGTTCATGCACAATTCCCATATCAATGGCCAGCCGCAAATCACTGGCCAGTCCAATCGCTTCCTGCTGACTCATAAGCCAAGCCTGGGATAACACACCATAGGTCCTGCGCAATCTATCCTGCATTTCATTTTTATTATGTGTCCATAATAAATTTCTGCAATTTTTTTCCTCTTGTACTACCTGTACGATAATTTTTTCCAATTGATCCAATATATCCGTTTCCGAAATTCCCAAGGTAACTTGATTCGTTATTTGAAATACATTCCCAATGGTTTCTCCTCGGTCTCCATAAATCCCGCAAACGACAAATCCCAATTTTGTAATACCCTGAACAATTCGGCTGACACGCTTCATCATGACCAATGCCGGTATGTGCAGTGTCACTGCTGCAATAAGACCCGTTCCGGCTTGCGCAGGACTAGCCGTTAAATACCCAAAGTCATCGCGGAAAGCAAAATTAAGCGAACTTTCCAATGAATCATCTACTTGAGATGCATCTTCCCAAACCTTTTTCAAATTGAATCCGGCCGCAGATGCGTGAATGCAAAAGTGATCTGTTTCATTTACCATTACCGACACCGCACCATCCTGCCGCAGCAGCAGTCCACGATTCGCCGGCTGTGATATATGCGCTGCAGAAGAAAAATGTTTTTCCACGAGCAATTCCCTCTCTAACGGTGCTAATTCGCCCAGCGATACAAATTCATACGCACCGCGGCCTAAAACATTAAGACGGGGCACGCTCTTTTCACCTTCCGAAAAAACAGCAGCTAGCTCTATATCAGACGCTCTATCGGGGAAAATATATTTTTTCAAATTACGAGAAAGTCGTATGCGGCTGTCCAGCACAATATCAGACATAATTCCGGAACCATCCTGCCAAGGTGCAAGTGGTGCAGAAAGTAAATCCTTTAGCATGATCATTCCTCCTTTTGTTCATCAATATGAGAAATCCTGCGTTCCAGCGCATGGATTTCATCCCGCACCGTAACAGCCTCCTCATACTTTTCTTCACGCACTAATTTTTGCAAATGCTGACGCAGCCTTTTAATTTGGTTTACCGTCCGAAATACACCGGTACCACGATTGGGAACCTTGCCAACATGCTTCGTATGTCCGTGAATGCGCCGCATCAACGGAGTGATTTCTTCTTTAAATACCTCATAACAATCGGGGCAGCCGAATTTCCCCAGCCGGTTAAATTCGCTATACGTCATACCGCAGCTGGCACATCGCGGTTCTTCTGCAGAGTGGTCAGAATAATCAGGGTACGCCATTTTACGGAAAAAATCATTATCGATAATATTAAAATCACTGTACCCTTTTAAATTTTCTTCTTTTTGGGCACAAACACTGCATAAATGTATATCTGTACGTCGTCCGTTTATAATTTTTGTAACATGAACGATGGCCTCTCTCTTTTTACAGCAATCACACAGCATAGTATTCATCCTCCTTTACGGAATCTACTGCAGCTCCAGATGTTTTAAAATACGATGGATAACTGCATATCGCTGCTGTTCATCAACCTCTGCATAAAGTGCTTCAAAGGTATGATGCAGTAGGACAGCTTCTCTCTTAGTAATGGTCTGCTGCCGGATCAATTGATATAATAACGAATCCAAGTCTGATAAAGAAATACTGGGAACCGGCAAACGTTCCTTCATGACCGCCGGCGTACGATCTACCGGCTTAACCGTTTTTCGTACAATACGCACAAACCCGCCTGACCCTCGACGTGATTCTACAATAAACCCCCGGTCATAGGAAAACCGGGTACTTAAAACATAGCTGATTTGTGAAGGAGCACAATCAAGTTCCTCCGCCAGTTCATTACGCTTTAATATGATAATTTCTTCCTGGTCCTGCAATAATTTATGAAGAATCAATTGTTCAATTTTATCTGCTAAATTGCTCATCGTATCTCACCAACTTTTTATTTTTTAACCTTTTGACTTTTAAACTATCTTTATTATATTCGTCTTTTTGACTTTTTTCAACTATTTATTTTTTTATTGACATATTCCTTTTTTTAATACTATAATATTAATTTAGCATAGACACTTATAAGGAGGATTTTTCATGCACAGCCTTTCCCATTTTTGGCGTACGTCAAGACGTATCTATCACCCAAGAAATTTTTCTGAAAATAAAAGAGCTTTCGCTTTTTTTATTCATAGTGCCGCAAATCGAAAAATGATGGAAGAATTTTACACCTTCTTTGACAATTACCCTCCGCTCACTGATTTTATTGGAAAAGAAAGAGATTTTCAAGAAGTCATGACTCGTGTTTTTTTGTTCAAGAATTCCTCGATGCGTGACCGCTTAACCGCAGTAATTCATCATTTTAATATTGCGCAAATCTTATTTTCCGATGAAACACTGCAAGATTTATATTTCGGAAAAGGAATTACTCTCTGGAAATCGGAAGATGAAAATCTTCCTTTGGATCTGCACCTGCAATTTCTTACCGGTCAGCGCAAAGAAGGCTTTCTGACCATGATGCTCCGCTATGAAGGAGAAAAAGTATATCAATTCAATTTCCGTTTTGATTATAATGCGGATGGTCATATTTCCTTGTATGTCGGTACACTGCAGGGAACCCCGCACGGTCTGAAAACAACAAAAATCCTGACAAAAAAACTTTTTGGTTACCGCCCAAAAAATATGATTCTGTACTTTATGCGTATCTTTATTCAAACATTAGGAATGGAAGATTTTTACGTTATTACCGACGAAGGGTTTTATACAAATAGTCATATTATTCGAGGAAATCGCTCCAAGAAAACTTTTTTTAATGATTTCTGGTTAGATGAAGGCGCCGCTGCAGACCCATACGAAAAATTTTTTTTCCGTATGCCTATCGAAGAAAAACGCCGTACTTATAATGAAATAAAATCACAAAAACGCAACTTATTCCGCAAACGCTATTTCTTGATGGATAAAATCATGCCCGCCTATATACAAGTAATTTATTCAATGCTACGTCCCGGTTTCATGCCGACTCCTTCGGCAATAGATGCAGCTCTGACAGAAAAAGCAGCAGACTATGATCCGATTGACGCTCCCAAAGAATAATATACAATACAGTGTATCAACAAACAAAACAATATATGCAAAAAAAATAGACGCTTTTTATAAGCGTCTATTTTTACACATTAAATAACCCGGCCGTACTTACACACAACTCGTTTATTTATAACTTCATCAAAATATTACTGCTCACATGTTTCGCAGAAGCAGTTCCGGTAATCATCATGGCATCACTCAGTTCACGCTTAAAACCATCCAGTATGATTTTAACGCCCTCAGCTCCGCCGCCAATAGCTCCCCATGCTGCGGGACGTCCGATAAGACAAGCATCAGCCCCCAGTGCCAGCATTTTCAAAACATCTTCCCCACTGCGAATACCGCCATCGACAAAAATGGTGAGTTTGCCTTTAACAGCAGCCGCTATTTCCGGCAATACATCTGCTGTACCCGCCATACCATCTAAAATGCGTCCGCCATGATTGCTGACCACGATTCCCTTTGCCCCTGCCTCTACACAGGCAAGTGCTTCTTCCTTAGACATTACTCCTTTTACAATAAAAGGAATCGCAACAGAATCGGCTATTTTTTTGATACTAGCCGCACTTTTAGGTCCTACAGGCTGGCCAAAAATACGCATATTAATTAATGTTGCTGCATCAATATCGCTGGCAACGGCGGGGGCTCCCGCTTCTTCCGCCAATTTGGCTTTTTCTATGATTGCTTCATCATCACGCGGTTTAATGGTAGGAATAACCAATCCCGGATGTGCCTTACAAGCACGAATTCCAGAGGCATACATATACGCAGCACCGCTATCGCCGGTAAAAGCGATCGTTCCGGCATCAATAGCACCTTGTGTAACTGCATCACAGTAATCTTCTTCTACTTTCTGCGGATCTCCTTCCACCTTAGCATTCAAAACAATTCCACCTACAGGTGCCACCAGCACAGGCAGAGAAAGAGTATGCCCAAAAATTTCCGTACGCGTGTCAGGTTCTTCGATTCCTGCCATGCTGCGCATAATAAGTCCATATTCCTTCAATGATTCTACGTTGCGCATAAAGGAACGACCTGTACGCAAACCACCGAATCCAGGAATCTGTCCGCGGCAGGCTAACCCATTACATTCAGGACAAACATGGCACCCCTTCATTTTTTTTCGTGCATTTTCCATTACTTCTTTCTTCTCCATCTATACTACCTCCTTAAATGCTCGTGACAGCAAAAGACCTTCGTTCTTTGCTGCACGCAAAAAATCTTCTTCCTTGAAGTATATCACGGAAGAAGATTTTTTACATCATTGATTGTTAAAATTAGTCCATTTTAACGAATTCACTTTTACCGGCACCACAGGTCGGACATACCCAATCTTCCGGCAGGTCGGCAAATTTTGTGCCTGCAGCAATACCGGCATCAGCATCACCGTTTTCTTCTTCATAAATGTACCCACAGATACTGCATTCGTATTTGTCCATCGTATATTACCTCCTAAAATCAATATTAATAAATCCCAATCAAATGAGATTATTAAGGCAAATCAAAATTAGACTTTACAGCTGTAACCAGATCCTGCAAATACTGCACACGATCTTGAATCCGTTCGCGTAGTTCCGGAATCAGTCCCACGCCGCGGGTGGTAATCGTATAAAAACGCTTGCCTCTCGTATCGGGATTGTCCCATTTTCCAGAAATATACCCGCCGTCTTCCAACGTTCGTAATACCGGGTAGAGCGCGTTAGGATTCGGTTTGTACAAATCCTTAGTCATTTCCTTCATGCGTTCACGAATATGATTGCCATATGTCGGCGACTCTTCTAAAATA
The DNA here is from genome assembly GCF_900103535.1 of Megasphaera paucivorans. Taxonomy (GTDB): domain Bacteria; phylum Bacillota; class Negativicutes; order Veillonellales; family Megasphaeraceae; genus Megasphaera_A; species Megasphaera_A paucivorans. Next base: position 140,552 of record NZ_FNHQ01000001.1, read on the forward strand.
GTTAAAACATACAGAGCCACGAATAAGCGGTTCCATGTCTTGACCGACGTATCCGTAAAACATACTTTTTCTTCCATTTTCACCATAAGCAATCCCCCCTCAAGAATTCTATAGTACATGGAAAAGATCAATGTATAACCAAACTTTATCTATGAAATCCCCCATTTCAAATGATTAGATATAGTTTGATTAATTATATGAACTTTGATTTATATCATATCATGAACAATCTATTTTGGCAATATTCTTAAGTCGTAGAACCTGCATTTCCTAGTTTTTTCCAAGTATTCACGCTGCATTCTTAATATATGTCTTTTATTATTTTTCGTGCATAAATATAATGAAAATAATTTTCCGTTCACGGCTTTACAATTTTTCGTTTTTCGTCCGTTCCCAAACGGAAAAAATAATAAACATTTTCAGCCGCTTCTTTTGTCATTCCCGGCACCGAGGCTAATTCCTGGACCGATGCCTGTTTCATATCATCCAATGTTTTAAACGACTGCCACAAAGCCTTGCGGCGTTTCGGTCCAATCCCTTCAATATGATCCAAAATGGAAACAAGATTGCGCTTTCCCCGCAAGTTTCGATGATAGGTGATGGCAAAACGATGGGCTTCATCGCGGATAGACTGCAACAACTGTAATTCCGGTGTATGATGGTCAAGAATAATAGAATCCTCACGACCTTCAACAAATACTTCTTCGATTCGTTTAGCCAGACTAATCACAGGAGCTTCAGCACCCGCTTCGCGAATAACCGGCAAAGCAGCATGAAGTTGTCCTTTACCCCCATCTATTACAATAAGATCCGGCAGCGGCCATTCTTTTTCTCCATAGCGCCGACGCATGATTTCTGCCATAGAAGCAAAATCATCAGGTTTTCCCTGTACGGTTTTCAGTTTAAAACGTCGGTATTCTTTTTTTGCCGGCCGGCCATTTTCAAAGACGACCATAGATGCAACGGTCTCCGCTCCCTGCGTATGTGAGATATCAAAACATTCCATTCGTTCCGGCAGGCAAGGCAAATCAAGCACTCGTGCCAACGCTTCTACGGCACCACTCGTTTTATCTTTGTCATGCTGCCACTGAAGACGGCGTTGCGCTAAAAGGAGTTTGGCATTTTCCTCAGCCATGTTCAATAATTGCCGTTTCGTTCCTCTTTGCGGTACAAGGATAGATACGTTTTGACCTTTCTGCTCACTTAACCGCCGTTCAAAGTCAGTTTTATCTTCGATCGCACCGACGATAATCTCACCCGGAATAAAGGATTGCCCCACATAATACTGATCCAATACGGCTGCAGTCAATATTTCCTGCCGTGCATCACCACCATTTTCCAAACTGAAAGTTTCTCTTCCCAGAAGCTTTCCGCCGCGGACAGTATATATCTGCACACATATTTGTCCTGCCTCGCCGGCAAACCCGATTACATCCATATCGCCGCTATGAATAACCACATTCTGTTGAGATTGAAGGATTTTCAATGCTTCCATCTGGTCTCTGAAAACAGCGGCTTTTTCAAATTCCATTTTTTGTGCTGCCGTTTCCATCTGTACCTGCAAATCACGCGGCATGCTCGTATCACGGCCTTCCAATACATCTACTGCCTGTTGTACTAAAAGAGCATAATCCGTTTTTGTAATATAGTGGACGCAAGGCGCTTTACAATGTCCCAAATGGTATTGCAGACAAGGCCGGTTTACTTTCATAGACCGACACGTTCTGATGCAGAAAGCAGTCTGCATCAGTTTAAGTACGCGATGCACTGCCCCGGCATCCGCAAAAGGACCAAAATAGCGTGCCCCATCACGAAGAACGCGGCGCGTCATGCAGATTCTGGGATATTCTTCCTGCAAGGTAACCTTGATATACGGATATGTCTTATCATCACGCAGCATAATATTGTAGCGGGGATGATGTTCTTTGATCAGCGTATTTTCTAAAATCAAAGCCTCCATTTCCGATGCTACTACAATTGTTTCCAAATCAACAGCATGATTCATCATGGCCGTAACCTTAACCGCTCTGTTGGAATCATTGCGAACGTAACTTTTAACACGGTTGCGCAGATTAACGGCTTTCCCGACATAAATAATGCGTCCTGACACATCTTTCCATAAATAGACGCCGGGAGAAGTCGTAAGTGTATTAATTTTTTCCAGTACAGCTTCACTGACAGCCATGCTTATCTCCCTTTCGCCATTAACTTTCTGGTTCGTTCCAAAACAGGCTTAAGAAATTGTCCCGTATAAGATTTTTTTACTTTGCAAATATCTTCCGGTGTCCCTGTAGCAACAACAGTGCCGCCACCGTAACCACCTTCAGGCCCCAGATCAATAATATAATCGGCCACCTTGATAACATCCAGATTATGTTCGATTACAACAACCGTATCGCCGCCATCAACCAAAAGCTGCAGCACATCCATCAATTTATGTATGTCTGCCGTATGAAGGCCGGTTGTCGGTTCATCAAGGATATATAAGGTCCGTCCGGTACTGCGCTTGGATAATTCAGTTGCCAATTTGACCCGCTGCGCTTCACCACCCGATAAAGTAGTCGCCGGCTGGCCCAGCCGTATATATCCCAGGCCTACATCCTGAAGCGTTTGGAGTTTCCGTCCAATACGGGGGATATTAGCAAAAAAATCTACGCCTTCATCGACCGTCATATCAAGAACTTGCGAAATATTTTTCCCTTTATACTTTACCTCCAGCGTTTCTCTGTTATATCGCGCACCATGACATACTTCACAAGGTACATATACATCCGGCAAAAAGTTCATTTCAATCCGGATGATGCCATCTCCGCGACAAGCTTCACAACGGCCGCCCTTGACATTAAAACTAAATCGTCCGGATTTATAGCCGCGAATTTTAGCTTCTGCCGTCTGGCTGTATAACTGGCGAATAAAATCAAATACGCCGGTATAAGTAGCCGGATTGGATCGCGGAGTTCTCCCGATAGGAGACTGGTCAATATTGATAATTTTATCAATATATTCCGTGCCTTGAATTGCCTTAAATTCTCCCGGCCTGTGCGGAGTACCATAAACAGCTTCTGCCATCCCTTTATACAAGATTTCATTTACTAATGTCGATTTTCCCGAACCGGACACTCCGGTAACAACCGTTAATGTACCTACGGGAAAAGACACGTTTATATTTTTTAAATTATGTTCTGCCGCACCGATGACATCAATAAAATTGCCGTTGCCGGCACGGCGTTTTTCCGGCAGGGGAATAAACTTTGTTCCTTTGAGATATTGACCGGTAAGTGATTCTGTACAAGCCATAATATCTTCCGCCGTACCTTGGGCCACAATGCGTCCGCCTTTTTCGCCGGCCTCCGGTCCAATATCAAGAATATAATCCGCCGTACGCATTGTATCTTCATCATGCTCAACAACAATCAGCGTATTTCCTAAATCACGAAGATTTCGCAGCGCATCAAGAAGTTTATCGTTATCTCGCTGATGAAGTCCAATCGATGGTTCATCTAAAATATACAACACGCCAACAAGCCCTGACCCGATTTGGGTTGCCAAGCGGATGCGCTGTGCTTCTCCGCCGGAAAGGGTACCCGCCGTGCGGGAAAGCGTAAGATATTCTAATCCCACAGTCCGAAGAAATTCCAAACGAGCCTTGATTTCCTTTAATATCTGCCGAGCTATCAGCTGCTGCTTGTCACTCAGCTGCACTTCATCAAAAAAGCGAATCATATCTGCGACGGTATATTCCGTAAGTTCATGAATATTAAGACCGCCGATTTTAATGGCCAGCGCCTCCGGGCGCAAGCGAGCTCCATGGCAGGTAGTACAAGGTTTTATCGTCATAAATTGCTCAAACTGATCCCGCATCATATCGGAAGAAGCTTCGCGATGACGCCTTCGTATCATCGGAACGATTCCTTCAAAATGGGTGGTAAACGTTTTTATTTCACCATGCATATTCTCATATTCAAATGTGCATAAATCCTCCGACCCGTATAAAAGGGCTTCCTGCAAATCTTTTGGCAGGTCATTGAAGCAATTATCCAATGTATACCCTTTCGGCTGGAGAAGACCTCCCAATTGGCGCAAAAACCAAGAGTTAGGATTACTGCTGAGTGCAGCCACTCCGCCATCGACAAACGGAATATTTTTATCGGGAATAACTAATTTTTCGTCTACCTCCATCGTACTGCCGATACCGGTACAAGCTGGACAAGCTCCAAACGGACTATTGAAGGAAAACAAATGCGGTTCGATTTCCGGCAGGCTGATATGACAGTCCGGACAGGCAAAATGCTGACTATAGGTGAGTATCTCATTATTGACAACGCGAAGTATATGAACAATACCGGAACTCAACTTGCACGCTGTTTCCAAAGAATCTGTCAGGCGGGAAATAATATCCGTCTTAATGACCAGTCGGTCAACAATAACTTCAATCGTATGCTTTTTATTTTTATCTACGGGAATATCATCGGATAAAAGATATACGCTGCCATCTACACGGACACGCACATATCCTTCCTTTACCAAAGAAGCCAGTATTTTCTGATGCGTCCCCTTGCGCCCCTCAACAACCGGGGCCATAACCATGATTTTTTCGCCTTCGCCTAACGCCATGATAGCATCGCTCATCTGTTCAACAGACTGCTGGCGGATAGGTTTTCCGCATTGTGGACAAAACGCCTCTCCCGCCCTGGCATACAGCAAACGCAGATAATCGTATATTTCCGTTACCGTCCCCACCGTAGACCGGGGATTCCGGCTCGTAGTCTTCTGATCGATAGAAATAGCCGGTGATAATCCTTCAATATAATCTACATCAGGTTTATCCATCTGTCCCAAAAACTGTCGGGCATATGCCGACAAAGATTCCACATACCGTCTTTGCCCTTCGGCATAGATAGTATCGAAAGCTAGAGATGATTTTCCCGAACCGGAAAGTCCCGTAAAAACAACAAGCTTATCGCGAGGTATTTTTACACTGATGTTCTTAAGATTATGTTGTCTCGCGCCTTTAATTGTAATATATGCATCACTCATATTTTTTCCTCTATTTTTTTAGTTTACTGTTTCTTCTGTTTTTTGCTTTTTCTTCAGAAGTAAGCATTGATTTCCGGCTTCTGTCCGGCCGTCGTATTTTGCGTTGATACCGGGCAGATGGCATATCTTCTGTCTGAAATTCCTTCGGAATCGTATCATCATGCTGTAATCCGGCTAGCTGTCGGCGCAAAACTCCCAGCCGATCTCGTAATTCTGCTGCCTTTTCAAATTCCAAATTTTTAGAGGCTTTTTTCATCTGCTGCGTCACTGTAGAAATAACCTTGAAAAGTGCCGCTGTCGTCAGCGGTTCTTCATGTCCCTTATACGACTTGCTATTCTCAGCTACTTTCGTCAATTCAATCAAATCAACCACATCTTTTTTAATCGATGCAGGAGTAACATGATTTTTTTTATTATATTCATCTTGGACTTTGCGACGCCGCTGCGTCTCATCAATAGCTCTGCTCATAGAACCGGTAATCGTATCTGCATACATGATGACCGTTCCATGAACATTGCGGGCAGCTCGTCCCATCGTTTGGATCAAGGAAGTATCAGACCGCAGAAACCCTTCCTTATCCGCATCAAGAATCGCAACTAAAGATACCTCCGGCATATCAAGACCTTCACGCAGAAGATTAATGCCAACAAGTACGTCAAATACTCCCGCCCTGAGATCCCGGATGATTTCCGTCCGTTCGATGGTGGCAACATCAGAATGAAGATATCTGACAAGTATTCCCATTTCCTTAAGGTAATCCGTCAAATCTTCTGCCATTTTCTTTGTTAAAGTAGTTACAAGAACACGTTCATGCACAGCCGTACGCATACGTATTTCACTGAGCAGATCATCTATCTGCCCTTGTATAGGCCGTACTTCTACCTGCGGATCAAGAAGTCCCGTAGGCCGGATGATCTGCTGTGCCAAATTCGTTTGTACTCCCATTTCATATTCCCCGGGAGTGGCACTGACATAAATAATTTGATTGATGCGCTCTACGAATTCTTCAAACTGCAGTGGCCGGTTATCCAAGGCTGACGGCAGGCGAAATCCGTACTCAATAAGCGCCTGCTTGCGAGACCGGTCTCCGGCATACATCGCCCGCAATTGAGGCAGTGTAACATGTGATTCATCTACCATAATGAGAAAATCATCAGGAAAATAGTCAAGCAATGTGTACGGAGCCTGCCCGGCTTCCCGGCCGGCCAAATGCCGGGAATAGTTTTCGATTCCCGAACAATATCCCATTTCCTGCATCATTTCCATATCATAATTGGTTCTCTGTTCCAGTCGCTGTGCTTCTAAAAGTTTATCCTCTGACCGCAGCTCCTTCAATCGAAGCTGCAACTCCTGATCAATCGTTTCCAAGGCACGTGCCATTTTCTCATGCGTCGTAACATAATGACTTGCCGGATAAATCGCTACATGACTGCGTTCGTTTATGACCTCTCCGGTAAGTAAATCGACCTCCGTCAAACGATCGATTTCATCGCCGAACATTTCCACCCGGACAACTTTATCATCAAAGGCTGCCGGAAATATTTCTATCGTATCGCCATGCACCCGAAATGTGCCGCGCTGCAGTTCCAAATCATTCCGTGTGTATTGTATATCGACAAGCTTATGCAGGATATCCGACTGTGATTTTGTCTGTCCCAAGCGAAGAGATACAACAAGTTCACTATAATCTTCCGGATCACCTAATCCATAAATGCACGATACCGATGCCACAATAATGACATCCCGCCGTTCAAACAAACTCATCGTGGCCGAATGGCGAAGCTTATCAATTTCATCATTAATAGATGCATCTTTTTCTATGTATGTATCCGTTGTAGCAATATAGGCTTCCGGCTGATAATAATCATAGTAACTGACAAAATACGCCACTTCGTTATCCGGGAAAAAAGCTTTAAACTCACTGCACAACTGTGCTGCCAAAGTTTTATTATGGGCAATCACAAGTGTCGGTTTCTGCACTGCTTCGATGACCTTGGCCATCGTAAAAGTCTTCCCAGTTCCAGTAGCACCAAGAAGGACCTGCGCCCATTGTCCATCTGTAATGCCCTTTACCAAGGATTTGATCGCATCCGGTTGATCCCCCATTGGCTCATACGGGGCAACAACGCGGAACGGTGTCGTTGTATTATAATCTTTATTACGATGATTTTGAATATCCATACGGCCCCCCGCATCCAGTAAATAATAACTATTATTTGTAGTACGTTTAGTATAGCATAGGTCCGAACATATGTACAGTATGAAAAAGGCAGCAAAAATATATGTGAAAAAACCCCTCTGTTATCTCCGGCAAATAAAATACTCCACCAAAAATAACAGAGAGGCTCCTTCTTATATAAAAGAAATGCGTCCTTTTTTTTACATATCGCGTTTTCGTTGCTACCTTAATTTTTTTCGATCTATTTAGCCATTAATTGTGCTACTTTATTGGCAAAAGCAATGGGATCATCCGGCAAAATGCCTTCGATAAGCAAAGCCTGATCATAGAGCATCGTACAATAATCTTTGAAATCTGCCGAATCCTTGCCGTCCGTATGTAAATTCTGCAGGCGGGCAAACAAATCATGATGCGGATTAATTTCCAAAATGCGTTTTGCCTTGAGAAGTGGATTATTGGCACCGGCAAAAGCCTGTTCCATCGCAATGCTGGGACCCGCTTCATCAGCAACAAGGCAGACCGCCCCGGATTTCAGACGATTCGTAAGTTTGACATCAGAAACTCTATTTCCCAGCGCTTCCTTTATATCTTTAATAAGATCTTCATTGGTTTTAGACAATGTTTCCGTTTCTTTCTTTGCTTCCTGCGATTCTACATCATCCAAATCAAGATCGCCGCGGCTGATCGAGTGGAATTGTTTTCCATCATACTCACGGATGCCTTCCAGAGCAAATTCATCCACCGGATCGAGCATGTACAATACTTCAATACCTTTATCCCGGAGCAATTCCATCTGCGGCATCTGGTCAATTGTTTCCTTGTCCTTACCCGAAGCATAATATATTTTTTTCTGGTTTTCAGGCATACGATCACAATATTCTTTGATCGTACAAAGTTTTCCATCTTTAGACGAAGTGAACAAAAGCAAATTCTTCAATTGATCTACTTTATTTTCTCCGGAAACAAGGCTGTTATAAATGCCAATTTTCAAAGACTTTCCATACTCAGCCCAGAATTTTTCGTATTTTTCACGATCTTTCTGCAATGTCCGTTCCAATGTCTTAAGAATATTTTTTTCCAAATTTCTGCCGATAAGTTTCAATTCCCGGCTTTGCTGCAGCAATTCACGCGAAATATTCAAAGACAAATCCGGAGAATCAACAAGCCCTTTGACAAAACGCAGATAATCCGGCAGGAGGTCCTTGCATTTATCCATAATAAATACGTGCCGTGAATAAAGCTGGATTCCCGGTTCATAATCACTATAATAAAGATTGAACGGTGCATGCGCCGGAATATACAGCAATGCCGTATATTCTACGGTACCTTCAACCTTTGTGTGGAAAATTTCCATAGGATCTTCCCATTCAAAGAATTGATGTTTGAAGAAATCCGTATACTCTTCTTTCTTGATATCAGATTTGTTGCGAGTCCACAAAGGCTGCATGGAATTCAACGTCCGTTCTTCATTACGCTTGGTTTTTTCGGCCCCTTCGATAGGTTTGCCATCTGCATCTTTGGGCGTTTCTTCAATAACAAAATTCATTTTTACAGGATACCGGATATAGTCAGAATACTTTTTTACAAGTTCCTGCAGTTTATACCGATCCGTATAATTTTCTTCCGATTTTTCACCATAAAAACCCTGCGACAACGTCAGTATAATCGTCGTTCCATGTTTTTCTTTTTCACACGCTTCAATACTGTATTTTCCATCACCTGTCGATTCCCAGCGCACAGCTTCTGTTTCTCCTGCTTTCCGAGTAACGATGGTTACGTTATCTGCTACCATAAAAGCAGAATAAAATCCAACGCCAAATTGACCGATCATTTCTTTATCTGTAATTTCCGTATTCGATTCACGAGCTTCCTTCAACTTAGCCAAAAAAGCTTTTGTCCCGGATTTCGCAATAGTTCCAATATCCTCAATAACTTCCTTGCGATTCATTCCAATCCCATTATCAGAAATAGTTAAGGTATGATTTTGTTCATCCGGCACTAAATGAATTTCAAAATTTGCATCCCCTTCTAATAATTCATTGTTTGTCAAAGACTCAAAATGCAGTTTATCAATAGCATCGGACGCATTAGAAATAAGTTCACGAAGGAATATTTCGTGGTTCGTATAAATAGAATGGACCATAAGATCCAATAATTGCTGTGTTTCTGCTTGAAATTCGAACGTTTCTTTCGCCATGTAAATCTACTCCTTTATATTATATTTAGCACTCCATTTGTCCGAGTGCTAATCTCACATATCTATCATACAACAAAAAGTCAAAAAGTCAATAGAAATAGTACAGTAGAACAAAAACAGACGGTATATAAATTTTTCATTCATATTCTCCTTCTATCGTTATGAAAATATGATAGACAGTACCTATGATTAAACTATAATTTGCTATATAATTAGCATGTAGTATATATTTGATAATACCTATATGGTTTCTGAAAATGTCAACTACTACGCTGAATTAAGCAACCATTGAGAAACTGCTGTTATCCGGCGGACTGCCGGCATACTTTTATACAAGCGGTCCGCGGCGGCTGCAGCAAATTTAAAAAGATGTACCGATCTATATAAAACAACATGAATTGCTGCTATCACACAGGAAGTATGCATTCTATTTTAAAAAGCGGATACACTTTTCAATAAAAATCTCTGCCTTGTTTGATTTTCATACAGAAAAGAGGTATTGATATGAATAAAACTAATTCTGACATTAAATACACATCGGCAAGTAAGAAATCTCAGACAATGCATCCCGGAAAAATAATTGAAGCCTATATTGAATCTGTTGAAATGACTACCGAAACATTATCTAAAACGCTCGGCATTCCTACAGAAAATCTTAAAAGCATCATGACCGGAGATGCGGATTGTCCGTTTGATATTATCTCAAAATTAGCTAAAATAACAAAAATTCCACTGGACAAATGGTTGGAATGCAAAAAGCAGGAAGACTCGAAAGATAAACAAAGCAAATAGCCTCACACCGGCAGTATTCTACAATACTTTAAAAATTTCCATCAATATCAATAAATATTTAATATTTTGTTGTCAAGTACCAATACTGCATGATATACTGATAAGGTAATCTTGATTTGCTTTAATCAGAAAAATCCGTTCATGTCCTAGCATGAACGGATTTTTTCTTTGTCGCAGCATGATCGTGCCGTAACCCCCTACTCCCTGTATGATTGTCCGTTGCCTTCCTATACGAAAGAAATTTATAACACTTTCCTTTTTCTGCCTGATATATAATGCACAATGTCGTATATATTTTTATATAAACTACTTTTATGTTTATATTTGTTGTGATAAACTATACCTATGGACACTTCATCGTCCATCACACCTTGAGCCGTTGGTCCTTCACCTGCCAACGGCTTTTACATTTGCCACTTTCCTTGACGAACAAATCTCACCGTCCAATAAAAAAAGCCGCTACAAACTTACATAGCGGCGCGGTTATCATATATTATTCATCTTCTTCAGGGATGTCTCCGTTGTGGTATACATCTTGCACGTCATCAAGATCATCTAACGCATCTACAAGATTTTCCAGTTTACGGCCATCTTCCATTCCAAGAGAAATCGTATTATCCGGAACCATCGTGATTTGAGCAACTTCCATACCGATGTTATTTTCCTCCAACACTTTTTCTACTGCATCAAAAGCGTCCGGTGCTGTCGTTATTTCGTATTCTTCATCACCTGTTTTGACATCATCAGCTCCTGCATCCAGAGCCATCATCATCAGCTCTTCTTCATCTGCTGAATCTTTAGTCACAACAAATACGCCCTTATTCTTAAACATCCAGGCAACACAGCCGGTTTCTCCCAAGTTGCCGCCATGCTTAGAAAACACGTGACGCACTTCCGCAGCTGCACGATTGCGGTTATCCGTAAGAACACTTACCGTAACAGCAACACCTGCCGGTCCGTATCCTTCATATACGATTTCTTCGTAATTTTGTCCATCAGCAGCACCTGCGCCCTTCTGGATAGCGCGCTTGATATTTTCTTTAGGAATATTGTTTTCTTTTGCTTTCTGCAATGCCAGCTTCAGCCGCATATTACCAACGGGATCAGCTCCACCCATACGAACAGCAATGGTAATTTCACGGCTTACTTTTGTAGTAATCTTGCCGCGAATAGCATCGTTCTTGCCTTTCTTACGTTTAATATTGGCCCATTTTGAATGTCCAGACATGAAAATGCCTCCCTTATTGATTCCACCAAGCTTCGCCTGCCAAACGGTCAAGAATAATAGCCGCTGCCGAACGTACGGATAGGTGGTTATACTCCCCAGCGCCATAAATAGGTTCCAGGATGAAATCAAACTGCTCCATCGTTTCCTTCGTCATACCATAACCGGTCCCTAAAAGCAACAAGATCGGCACCGTTTCTGTTTCACGTTTATGCCGCAGGTCCTTATAGGAAATCGTATTGGCATACGTGCGCGCATCGGTCGTAACAATATACGGACGTTGTCCTTCCTGTTCCGTCACCGCATCAACAGCCGCTTCGATGGAAGGGCGGATGTCGACAATATCAAAAGCTTCCGTACGGTACGAATTATATTTCCGTCCCGCCGGACTGCGCCAGAAATCGATAATTTTATGCACCATATCAAGTTGTCCCTCAATATGATGGATAATAAAATATTTTTTTACGCCATACGTCGTAGCAGATCGCGATATGTCGTGAAGATCATAATTCGTGATAGCCGTAGCAATGACGTTAAAATTCTTATCATATATTGGATAATGCACCAACCCTATATATAAGGATGATTTCATCATTCCATCTCCCGTTTCAGCTGCGCTAATAGTTCCTTGTCAGATGATGATAATGCGCAATTTTCCAACAAGTCAGGCCGTTTCGCAAGTGTTCTCTGCACGGACTGCCGATGCCGCCATGCATTGATTTTTGCATGATCGCCGTTGCAAAGCACCTCAGGAACACGATAGCCGCGAAAAAGTGCAGGTTTTGTATATTGCGGATATTCGAGCAGCGATGTGTAAAAAGAATCTTCTGCCGCACTGCCTGCAGTAAGAACACCTGGCAGCATGCGGGCTACCGCATCGGTAACCGCCATAGCAGGAATCTCTCCTCCTGTCAGTACAAAATCTCCCACGGAAATAGTCTCATCCGCCAGATAATCTTCTACCCGGTGATCCACCCCTTCATAATGTCCACAAAGCAAAATAAGCTGATCATAGGCCGCCAGTTCTCTGGCTTTCGCCTGATCAAAGGTCGAACCACTTGGTCCCATGAGAATAATACGCCTTTTGTCCACACTCCGCCGCACTGCTTCTACCGCACGGAACAGCGGTTCTGCCTTCATAAGCATTCCTCTGCCGCCGCCATACGGTGTATCATCCACCATATGATGTTTATCATACGTAAAACTGCGGGGATTCGTTACATCGAGATCCAAAATTCCAGCCTCACGGGCACGTTTAATAATGCTGTGATGGTAAAAAGCTTCGATAAATTCAGGAAATAAGGAAATTATATCGATTCTCATTATTCTACCCACTCCGGTGGATCTACCACCATTTTTTTCGTTTCCACATCAATGGATTTAACAACTTCATGAATTGCCGCCAGCAACGTTTCTTTTCCTTCTGCGTCGGTCACAACATATACGTCGTTACTTCCCGTTTTCAGGACATCCGTAACGGTTCCTAAATAATGATCATGCAAATCATACACACCGATTCCTATAATATCAAACACATAGTACTGTCCCTTTTTAAGGGGTGTTAGGTTTTCCCGCGGTATTTTCAGTTCCTTCTTCAAAAGAAGTTCTGCAGCATTGCGGTCATTGATACCGGCAAGCTTCATGAGCACCACGCGCTTGTGAAAGCTGGCATGCTCTATTTCATACTGTGTCCCGTCAATATAAACACGTTTCATGTGCAGAAATCGTTCTGGAAAGTCCGTATCAGGATAAATACGAACATCACCCCGCACGCCGTGCGGGGCAACTATTTGTCCAATCGTAATGAAATCAGCCATCTTACTTATTGACGAATGGCAATAATTTTGCCATCTTCCAGCAAGATTTCGGTACCAACTAACTTATCCAAATCGTCACCGACTTTTACCAAAACAGTCTGTTCAAGCTGTCCTTGATTGATTTCGGATCCGATATCCAGCTTCTGTGCTTCTTCGTAGGCATGCTGAGCCTGTGCCTTCGTAGCATTGAGTCGCTGCCGCTGTTCTTCCAATTGAGCACGCAGGGAAATAAGCCCTTGCGCATCCATTTTAGCCTGATCAACCATCATGCGTTTTGCCTGAAATTCCAGGTTTTGCATTTCACGGTCAACATCAGTCAGATTCTGCTCGGAATTTTTGAGGATTTTAGCTTTGAGCGCTTCTGTAACCTTTGACTTAACAGCAACAGGACAGCGCAATGTAATTTGATCCATGGCTCCTCCTATACAATATCTACTGATACTTTTTTATCAGCCTTCACTGCCGCAGCTTTTACAACCAGGCGTATTGCTTTTGCAATCTTTCCCTGCTTGCCGATAACTTTCCCCATATCTTCCGGGGCGACATGAAGCTCATACACTTCGAGGCCTTTCTTTTGATTCTTCGTAACTGTAACTGCTTCCGGGCGTTTCACCAACGCTTTTGCAATACATGCAATTAATTCTTCCATAGCAATCAGCCTCACTTACTTTTTAGACTCTTCAAACTTAGCCATAATACCGGCTTTTTTGAAAAGAGAACGAATCGTATCGGTCGGTTGTGCACCTTTGCCGAGCCATTCTACAGCAGTTTCAACATCGACATTCAAAGATTCTATGCCTTTAGCAGGATCATACTGACCTAAGGTAGCAACAGGACGACCATTATTGCGGGCATTGTGAGAATCAGCAACAACAACGCGATAAACCGGGTTCTTTTTAGCACCTAAACGAGCTAAACGAATTTTAATCATTACATTTCACCTCCTCAACGTAATATCCTCACTATCGAGGCCTACATATGGAATGGGAGACGCGGCATGAAGCCACGTTTCTTCCCTTGTTGTTTTTTAGCCATTTTCATCATTTTCTGCATTTCTGTAAACTGCTTGATGAGACGGTTTACATCCTGGACGCGAGTACCGCTGCCTTTCGCTATACGGCGTTTGCGGCTGTCCTTTATAAGCATCTTCGGATTGGAGCTGGATCGTTCCTTAGTTGTCATAGACTGTATAATGGCCTCTAAGTGTTTAAATTCCTTTCCATCCATATTGATTTTATCAATTTCTTTCTTATATTTTCCAACACCGGGAATGAGTCCTACCAAGCTGCTCATATTCCCCATCTTTTTAACCATGTTCAGCTGGGAAAGAAAGTCATCAAATGTAAAGCTGCCGCTTTTCATGGTTTTCTTCATTTCTTCCATGGATTCTTCATCAAAAGCAGCTTGTGCCTTTTCAATGATCGTTTCCACATCGCCCAAATCCAATATACGCGAAGCATACCGGTCTGGGTGAAATTCTTCAAGACCATCCAGCTTTTCACTGACGCCAATAAATTTGATGGGTTTTCCGGTAACAGCTTTAATGGACAAGGCGGCACCGCCGCGGGCATCCCCATCAAGCTTGGTCATGATAATGCCGTCGATTCCCAACGCCTGATCAAAAGCTGACGCAGCCGTAACCGCATCCTGCCCGGTCATCGCATCAACGACCAGCATGATTTCATGAGGATGCACGGTTGCCTTAATGCGGACCAACTCATCCATCAAGGTTTCATTGACGTGCAGACGCCCTGCCGTATCGACAATGATAATGTCCTTTAAATGGCTAAGCGCAAAAGGAATCGAATTTTGAGATATCTGCACCGGATCCTTGCTGCCTTCTTCGGTATACACAGGAATATCCAGCTGTTCCCCCAACACTTGCAATTGGGAAATAGCGGCCGGCCGGTATACGTCACCTGCAACCAGCAAGGGATTCTTCCCCTGACTCTTAAGCATTTTAGCCAATTTAGCAGCTGTCGTCGTTTTCCCGGCTCCCTGCAACCCTACAAGCATAATGATCGTAGGCGGACGGGAGGAAATGGTAATACGGCTCTGCGTGCCACCCAATAAGTCGGCTAATTCGTCCCGGACAATTTTAATGACCGTCTGTGCCGCATTCAATGTACTGAATACTTCTTCGCCAACGGCTTTTTCTTTTATTTTCTTTATAAAATCTTTTGTTACATTAAAATTAACATCAGCCTCAAGCAATGCCCGACGCATCTCTTTCAGTGCTTCGTTGACATCCTCTTCGGAGAGTTTTCCTTTACCGCGCAGTTTTTTAAAAGCTAACTGAAATCGTTCCGATAAACTTTCGAATGGCATGGGGATCTCCTTTTATCATCAAATATCCAAATGATGTAAGATATGTTTTGCTTTCTCTATCTGCACTGCATCACCCTGTTCAAGCAGTGACACCGCTTCCGATAAGCCTGTCCGCAGCGTATCGATGCGTTCCAGCAAATGTAACCGTCGTTCATATTCTTCCAACGCGTTTCCGGCACGATGCAACATATCATAAACACCTTGTCTTGAAATATGAAGTTCTTCACCGATTTCTGCTAACGACAGATCCATGAAAAAATACAGCTCCATACAACGATGCTGCCGCTCTGTAAGCAGCGGCCCATATACATCAAGAAGCCGTCCCTTGCGGACAATATCCTCTAACATACCTTCACCGCCTCATGACAATTGTGCATATTGTCAGTATACAGCAGCTCCTTTTATCTGTCAAGTATTTTTACTTGTCAATGCTATTTTTGTTCGTATAGATATACGTTGTTCACATATGTACACAAACTGTTCAAATCATACAATTTATTTCTATATTAATTGAAAATTCGACAATGACAACATAAATATTATGCGTTATAATTATATTAAATGTGTACTCGTATATACAATATATCGGAAGGGGAAAACAAAATAAGCTATGAATACTAAGCAATTACAATATTTTATCGCCGCTGCAGAAAATGAAAGTTTTACAAAGGCGGCTCAACAATTTCATATTACCCAAACAGCCATCACACAGCAAATCAAATCGTTGGAAGATCAACTGCAAGTTATGCTGTTCACCCGGATTAACCACCGCGTCGTGCTAACACAAGCAGGCCGTTATTTTCTCAAAGAAAGCCGTGCACTGGTATATACACTCGATAAATCGGTCGATCAGGTCCGTCTCATCGGCAAAGGCATTTCCGGTTCCCTGCGAATCGGCTGGATCACCGGTTTTGAACAAGCACCGCTGCATCTGCTGATCCAGCGGTTTCACGAGTCGCATCCGCAGATATCACTGCAGTTAGAACGCAACAGCGCCGTGAATTTATATGACAAACTGCAAAACAACGACTTAGATCTGGTTTTTAACATCCGTTTTGATATCGGCCGTTACAAAAATGTTTTACAACTCCCTATTCATGAATTTCCCGTTGTCGCCGTTCTCCCTAGTTTTCATCCGCTGACGAACAAAAAATATTTATTCCGTGATGATCTGCGTGCTCAGCCCTTTATCGTAAGCCGCACAGGGGAAACCATTACCGACCAAAATGAGTCGATCAGCCGGTATATGACAGCAAACATCAAATATGGGCAAATCTATTATGCGAATGACACCGAGACCATGATGCTAATGGTTTCCGCCGGTTTGGGTATTTCCATTGTTCCTTCTTATATGATTCCCGCTATTAATAATAACCGTATCAAAACCCTTCCCATTCGCGGCATCAACATGAAAGCCGAAATTATTACTGCCTGGCTGGATGATACAGACAACCCATCCCTGCCTCTGATGATTCAAACCATAAAAGATTGGAAACGGATTATCGGCTATGTTCCGAAACAGAAAAAAACACATCCCAATGTAACAGATACGGGAACCTTATCCCGTAATTTAATTAATCATAAAAAGACAAATCCCAGATATTAATATCTGGGATTTGTCTTTTTATGACGGTATCTCATTCTTTTATAGATCGGATCAATGATGGAACAGGCGCAATCCGGTCATGGCCATGGCAATGTCATATTTATCACAAGTTTCAATGACATTATCATCCCGGATAGAACCGCCTGCCTGCGCAATATAATCGACGCCGCTGCGATGAGCTCGTTCAATATTGTCACCAAACGGGAAAAATGCATCGCTTCCCAAGGCAACACCATGAAGCTGTGCAATCCACGCCTTCTTTTCTTCTCTGCTTAAAGGTTCCGGTTTCTCTGTAAAAAGGTTCTGCCAGACGCCCTCCGCCAACACATCTTCAGCATCATCAGAAATATATACATCAATTGTATTGTCCCGATCAGGCCGGCGAATATTTTCTTTAAACGGCAGCGACAGTACCTTGGGATTTTGACGAAGCCACCAAACATCTGCCTTGTTCCCAGCCAGACGAGTACAGTGAACGCGAGACTGCTGCCCCGCACCAACGCCGATCGTCATGCCATCCTTTACATAACAAACAGAATTAGACTGTGTATATTTCAAAGTGATGAGTGCCACGAGTAAATCTCGTTTCGCCGCCGCAGGAATATCTTTGTTTTTTGTCGGCCGATTTTCAAAAAGATCGTCCGTAATTTTTACATTATTCCGTTCTTGTTCAAAGGTTACGCCGTATACTTCCTTGCTTTCTATACCAGCCGGTACATACGCCGGATCAATTTTCAGCACGCAATAGGTTCCCTTGCGCTTGGATTTTAAAATTGCCAAGGCTTCCTCCGTATATCCGGGAGCAATCACACCATCAGAAACTTCACGTTTCAAGAGCGTCGCTGTTTCTGCATCACACATATCGGACAGCGCGACAAAATCACCATAGGAACTCATACGATCTGCCCCGCGTGCACAAGCATACGCACAAGCCAGCGGAGATAACTGCAAATCATCTACATAATATATCTTTTTAAGCACATCGCTCATACCGGCAGCTACTGCGGCTCCGGCAGGACTGACATGCTTAAAGGAGGCCGCAGCAGGAAGCCCCGTTGCTTCTTTTAATTCTTTGACCAGCTGAAAACTGTTAAATGCATCCAGTAAATTAATATAGCCGGGACGTCCATTCATTACTTCAACAGGCAGTTCGCTGCCATCCTTCATATACACCCTGGCTGAGGCTTGATTTGGATTACAGCCATATTTTAATTGCAGTTCCTTCATCGTGAATTACCTCCCAAAAAAATAAATGCCGACACCTCTGGAATCATTGCCCAGACGGTCGGCTTTTCTTAGTCATGCTCCCCGTGGTCATTCCACTTCCGTCAGTCACATGAACTCATGCATAAATTATACCTTTGAAAAACAAACTTTGTCAATGAAAAAATAGCATCTATCACGACAGTTCGATGACATCCAAATCATCAGGAACATATAGTCCCCCATCGTAGTACATGGTTCCCTCTGCCGTATATTGCGCCTTACGCCCTGCCAGGTCCGTATCTTCCGTATGATATAAAACCAAATTGCTGCACTGCAAGGCCGCCGCCGTTTCACAAGCTTCTTTTACCGTACTATGATGTTTCTCATACGGCTTAAATCGTGTACGGTCACGGTACAGACAAAAAGCTTCTGCTAACAGCCAGTCACTATGCTCTGCATAGATACGGGAATGTTCGTTAAACGGCTCATCCCCCAGGCAGGTAAGTTTCTTTCCGTCAGGTAACTGCAACCGGTAGCCGAATTGTTTTGCCTTTGTAGACAAAATATCGAAAGCCTGTATATCCATTCCCAAAACAGAAAACCGTGTACCATCTTTTATTTCATGGATATAAATTCCGTTATCAATTTTCGCCTTATGTTTTCCCGTTAATGTCAAATCACAAATAACACGCAGCATATGCGCCGCTTCATCATGGCAGTAGATATGAAAGTCTCCCTCATAACTGCCTGCCAGCATATACATGGCAATGCGCCGAATAACCCAGACGACTCCCAGGATATGATCGGTATGCCCATGCGTGACAAACAAATGATGCAGCCGCGGATACGCAACCTGAGCAGCCTTCAGCTGCTTCAATATTCCGTTGCCCCCGCCGGCATCGGTAAGAAAGCAATCGCCCGCTGCATTCTGTATAACAAAACACGTGTTGTAGCATTCTGTTACCATAGCACAACCGGTTCCCAGCATAATTAATTTTTCCTTAGCCATGTCAAAAAAGCTCCTCTTCCTGATTGTAATCTCTGCCAAACGCTATGGCTTACTTGGTACAATACCATGAATCGTTATTCTCAAAACATCGACAGACATGCCGGTAGTATATTCGACCTCATGTTGAAGCGCGTCCTTGACTTGGTGCATTAAGGCTCTGACATTTTCGCCGTACAAAATCGTGACGGACAGCATGACATCAATGCCATTTCCTACATCTTGCGTGCTTTTTCCTACTTTCACCTTGTTTACTCCGGCAATGCCGTGAATACCGGTTAAACTATGCTGAATCAAATGCTGCAATACATCGTCCGTAAAAGTCAATTTCCCATAATAACTAAATACAGGGCGTACGACAGAACGTTCATACGTTTCCTCTGATTTCCTGCCGTTTTTTTTCTTAAAAAATGAACGGATAGATCCCAGCAGATAGCCTCTAAAATGAGACTTCAATTCCATTGTCGGAACAGGAATTACATGTTTTCCTTCTCTGACGCGTATCATATGGGCTTTGGATATTTCTTCAGCAGAGGAAATTTCTTCTATGTGGATAAACGCCTCAGGTTCAGGAATCGCAAGCATTTCTGCAATCTTCCGCACCATATGCACGGAAGTCCCTAACACCAAAAGTTTCTCCGGCTGGATAGTTGCCAGTGCTTTCTGTACCTCGCCCGCCTGCGCTGCATCAGAAAAAATAGCGCGTCGTGTCGCCTTCAGCTGATTTGTTTCTTCCTTGGCCGAACGTCCGGCAATAATTTTATTCTGATAAATCAAGATCCCGTCATCAATAATGCAATCTATATCGTTGTCATGTGCTACCACCAGTGCATGATGGCTTTTACCTGTTCCAGCCGCACCGATAAACCCTATAACTTTCATTTTTTTCTCCTGTATTCAAGTAATGTATGCAGCCGTTCCGATGGAACATAAAACTGTCCCACTACTTCGGGAAATCTTCCCGGAACACCATGAAAATCAGAACCGCCGCTGATAAGCCAATGCCGCGTTTTCGCAATTTCCATAAACTCGTTTTCCCGTCCCCAGTTTTTGGGATGAAAAACTTCAATACCATCAAATGCATAGGGAAGCACAGCCTGCAGATTATGCTGAATCAGTCCCGGATGTGCGAGAACAGCCACTCCGCCAGCCTCATGTATCAGCTCAATACATTCCTCGATCGTACAGCGCTGATACGGTACATACGCCGGAGCACCTCGATGCAGCACCTCTTGGAACACGTCTGCAATCGTTGCAAAGTAACCCTTTTCAATAAGCATTCGTGCAATATGCGGCCGTCCCACCGCCACGCCCTGCTTGATCAGTCCTTCGAGCGGAGTGCGATCCAATTCATATCCAAGCCCAGCCAATCTATCCACGATTTGCAATGCCCGTTCCAATCTGCGCTGATGAAACGTCTGACAATATTCCGCTATCGCTTTATGCTCCGTATGGATATAATACCCTAAAACATGAATATCCTCACCATTATATTCCGTGCTGATTTCAATACCTCGTATGACGCTGACCGACGAAGAAACGACACAAGGATGAGAATACGCCTCTACCGTATCGTGATCGGTAATAGAAATTTCACCGAGTTGGGCAGTCTCTGCCATCGTTAGGAGTTCTTCCGGCGTATACACCCCATCTGAGCACGATGTGTGCATATGTAAATCAACATTCATGGCTGCCCTCCTTTCAGAAGTTCCAATACCGTTTTGATTCCAACCCCCGTAGCACCAAAAAATCCGGTTTCATCTTTTTGTTCACAGAAGGCAGTTCCGGCAATATCAATATGAGCCCAGGCAACCCCCGGACGAATAAACTGCTTAATAAATAATCCCGCAGTAATCGCCCCGGCGTTACGGCCGCCTGTATTTTTCAAATCTGCTACCTCACTATGCAGCAGGGACTCGTATTCCCGATCTGCCGGCAGCTGCCATACCCGTTCATTCATGCGGGCAGCTCCTTCAAAAATATGGTTGATCCACTGCTGATCATTCCCAATAACACCGGAACGAACCGTCCCCAGTGCCGTTACACAAGCTCCGGTCAAAGTCGCCAAGTCTATAACCTTCGTCGCACCCAGTTTCTGGGCATAGGTCACCCCGTCAGCCAAAACAAGCCGGCCTTCGGCATCGGTATTCTTGATTTCCACCGTTTTGCCGCTTAACATCGTAATAATATCATCCACATGGAACGACATGCCGGAGGGGACATTCTCAGCCATCGGCATGACAGCCATCACATTAACCGGATATTTCAGCAACATCAATGCCCGAATAACACCTAACGCCGTAGCAGCTCCTGCCATATCGGACTTCATGAACTCCAGATTTTCATGGTCCTTCAGCGACAATCCACCGCTGTCATAGGTAATTCCCTTGCCGACAACAGCCAATTTATCCCGGCTTTCCGTATTGCCGGTGTACGTGACCGTTACCATTTGGGGATTATTCATACTTCCCTTTCCCACAGCCAGAAGCCCGCCCATTTTTAACTTTTCCAGCTGCCATTTATTCAAAGTTTCTACCGTAATATTTTCGCTCTTGCACAACGCCGCAGCAATATCGGAAAACTTGCGGGGAGTCAGTTCATTCGGTGGCATATTGACGAGATCCCTCGCTGTTTTGATACCCTCATAAATAGCGGTATACACATAACACATCATGTTCAGCTCTTTAACATCCTCTGTAGAAGTCACGAGATTGACCATGGGTACAAGATGGGATTTTGTGTTTTTCTTATAATGATTAAACTCATAATTGCGAAACAACAGTCCATCGATCAATGTCGGTATATCTGCCTCCAACGTATCCACCAAAACTGCCAACTCGGAAACACCCCACGCCATGGCAGCTGCCATTATTTTACGAGCAATACGGAAATCATCAGCCTGCCCGTAAGGATAGGGCTTTTTACCGATACCGACAAGAATATAATTCTTTACTTTTTCTTCATCAATCAGAGGAAACACAGACACAGACGGATACTCTAAAAGCTCCGGATGTCGGTCTACATATATGCGAAGCTTCTCGCTATCCTTTTTCGGAATTTGTGTCAACACCCGCATCCGGTTATCCACACCGACGGCAACATTATCCAAGCTGCCACTGCCATTACAAGTAATCATGTTTATCCCTCCAGCTAATCGCTATCTATATATGCTTATTATACATTTTTCCTACAGATAAAATCAATGAAGGAACCTGCATATTCGGTTGTTTACTGTATTCTCCTCACTTTTTAGAAAATATACTTGATTTTTTCAACAAAATAGTGTAACATATCTTTTGTGCTCATAAACATATGGACCACTAGCTCAGCTGGTAGAGCACCTGACTCTTAATCAGGGTGTCCAGGGTTCGAGCCCCTGGTGGTCCACCATAAAAAGTATGATAACCATGCCGTTTGCGCGGCATGGTTGTTTTTGTTTTTAAGTAATATTTCAATCTTTCTACCGCACTTTCTACCGCAATCAACAAAATTTTGCTTTTAGTTACATTTTTTTCGTGCAAAAAAGAAGCCCTATGTTTTAATTGGGACCTCTTTTCTATATAATATTTACTATTGATAAATACTACAACTTCTTACATGTCTAATAAAACTCAGAATCTGGCAGTTTACGCTATAGGGGTTCAAGTTTCTTCACTTGCACCAGACTATACATCAGCTATATTTGTAGATAGTTTTATTATGCCTGACTCCACAATATCTGACAGTCTTTGCCCCCGTCTCATAATCGTATGTTAGAAACGCTCCTCGATATTGAAGAGCTTTTTTTATATACATCAATTTATTTACTAATCGCATCACAATATTATTTTTTTCATTGTTTGACTCAATTTGTTTCCAGTGCTACTATACAAGAAAAATTATAAAATATAGTGAGGACTGATCCAAAATGAAAACAATTGGACTTCTTGGTGGTATGAGTTGGGAAAGCACAGTTACGTATTATCAACTTATTAACGAATCAATTAATCAGAAATACGGTGGATCACACTCTGCTAAAATATTACTTTACAGTGTTGATTTTCAAGAAATTGAAACCTGTCAAACAACGGGAAATTGGCAACGTATTATCACAATATTAACAGATGCTATCCATTCACTTGAAAAAGGTGGCGCAGATTTCATCGCAATTTGTTCTAATACTATTCATAAAGTCGTTCCCGAACTTCAATCCTCTACTAAATTACCTATTTTACATATTGTAGATGCTACAATAGAACAGTTAAAAAAACAGCATATACAATATGCAGCATTACTTGGTACAAAATATACTATGCAACAAGATTTTTACAAAAATAAATTGAAAAAATCCGGCATACAAGTTTTTCTACCATCAGAAACAGATATGTTGATCGTAAATCAAATAATTTTTGAAGAACTTTGTCATGGAAAAATTTTACCTTCTTCAAAAAAAGAATACCTTCGCATCATAAGGACTCTCACTAATCAAGGTGCAACAGGAGTTATCCTTGGTTGCACTGAAATTGGTCATCTAATTCATCAAGAAGATATTTCATTTCCCGTATTTGACACTACTAAAATTCATGTTGAAGCAATAGTACAATATGCACTTAATGATAAATAATTATAAAATTTCACGTATTTGCTTATATATTTTTCCTAAACCACAAATTAAAGAATCCCACCCTTGAATTTATGGTTATTCCTGATATTTATCTTATACATACCCACCTCTGCTAATCCGAATTAGTTGATAGCACTTTTAAACAGCAAAAAGCCCCGTACTATTAAGATACGGAGCTTTTTGACATAGTATTTACTGCTGATAAATACCACGACTTCTTGCATGTCTAATCTTTTGTTGTAATACTCGATCTAAAACTGGACGTTCTGTTTCATCGGCAATTGGTAATAATCCTTGTAAGTCTTGCATACTCAGAGCATCGGCACTTCGTTCTAATGGTGTTAGTCGCCCTTTACGCAATAACGTCTTATACTCTGCCCTGTTAATATCGCCGTTCCTATACGCATCAGCAAGGCTGCTTGTTGGTTTACCACCATTTTCTTGCATATCACGCAAAATAGAACGTTTGAGATCTGACTTATCAGATTGAGCTTGTGTCTTAGCACCTGCGGGCATTCGTGCTTCCACCAATTCAGACATTCGGCGTTCGAGCGGCGATTTATTCACATCAGATGGTGCAGGCGTAACACCAACAAAAGGTAATGCCTTACTTAAGAAATCACCGCCTAAATCAGCTTGCCGTTTACCACCTTGTAAAGAATACGGAACGAACTGTGACAGCACGTATTTACCCATTTCTCCGATCTTATCAAGCATGTTATCATCTTCATTATAAATTTTTGTGCCGTAAAAATCTTTATTCTCAAGCATACTTGCAATCATCGACAACATCGGATGCAGCTTATTGACAAGGGTACGCCCCGGATGATCGTAATAAGCATACAAATCCTTCATATAAGACGGCAGTTCGACTCTCTGCGTTTTCCCATTCTGATCAAGCATCCCTGTCTGCGGATAATACAAATCCTTAATGGATTGTGGGGTTTGACCAGTATAAAGATACTGTGTAACGGCACCTACTAAACCTACCGTAATAGGAAGTGCCAACGCATACGACATTTTATATGTCATTTCCGGGTGTCTACCATGAAGCAGATTGTTCATCTGTTCAACAGTGTCAACACCTGCACCCCCCAATTCACGGAAGGTACCTAAGTTCCAGCCAACAGACCGGACGCTTGCCATCGTTAAGTCTTTCAAAGTTTTATTCCAAAACAGATTGACATAGGCCAATTGTCCCATTCTATTATCAACACTATTCCAAATTTTTCCACCAATTTGCCGCATTTCGTCACGCGTCATATTAGGTTTTCTTGTCATTTCATATCGCATTGCATCAGCCCATACCCCCAATTTTTGACGAGGTACAATATATTCCATAATAGGTTTTGTTGCTTTATCCATAATGGCAAATGGGATACGCCATACTCCGCCTAAATAGTTCTTAGCATTAAATGCATCGCTCATCTTATCCCACATACCAGTTCTGTAGAATTTATCCATCTGGACACGACCACCGGAAGCAACCAATGCATCTGCAAGTTTGGCAACTTCTGCTCCCTGCGTACCCGGTGTATACCATTCCTTCAAAACCTTATTGCCACGCAAAGCATTTTCAACCGGCGCAATGGGGGCATGAAAGAAATCTTTTAATCCTGAACCAATATCACCATGAGAAACTTTCAAAAATCCTAACGCCACTTTAGATACAGTAGCATCCATGGAAGTAAAACCTAGATGGAATGCGGAAAGTCCTAATTGGAACTGATTTAAAATATTAGCTGCTCCCAGATACGATCTATACAAACCCGACATGGGACGGCCATGCGTCCGTAATCCCGGTGATAAGTAGTTGTTAATCAATCGTGCTGCTTCCTTTGGCATATAATAATATCCTCTGATGTGTAATCCGCCAATAGGTTTACCGGTTACATCAACCGGTGCACCATATACTGTTGCAATACGATCATCAATCCTTTCCCAGTTATACGGAATATCTTTAGAGGTAGCTTTAATATATTTGGTAAGTCCACGGGCTTTTGCCTCATTTATAACATTGTGGGCCATAATATATTTATCCATTTCACGCATTTTAAGCATGGCAATATCCACGGGATTATCACTAACTGGTTTTAGTCCTGATTCTATACCCTGCTTAGTAGTTGGAATAGAACGTTTCTTCAGAAATGATTTACCACCTTCAAATGGCCGTCTTCCCGCCCACGCTGCAAACAAGTTCCCTGCATGATTAGGATCTTCCCACATATGCGGAAAGTAATTTACAATAAAATCTTGCAGTTTGCCGGTTCCTAATTGTTGTATAGCTACACGCCGTTCATCCAACATCTTTCTCAACGTATAAGCAAATTTCTGCAATTCTGGCGTAGATTGACCTCTGCCGGTTTCAATACGGTTTACAAAATCAAGATTGTCTACTGATGATTGTTTGGAAAAATAACTCCGCGCAGTATGGAGTGCATTTTCAGCACGATCAGCTTTCTGTGCCATCTCAGATAAATTTTCACGCATGATATTGGCCATAGTTTTTGCGTTTTCACCCGCTGTCGCAGGAGCTAATGTATCTTTGATATCTTTTATGCCATCTGAAATAGTATCTTTAACCGATTGTACAGCTGGCTTTATATCTTGTTCGTTAAGATTTTTTAATGGATTATTGGAATCATTAACAGGCACACTTGTTCTCTGTTTAAATGCAGTCATGCCATTGTTTTGCTGCTGATACTGATCTATTAATGATTTTACATTATCAATTTTTGACTTTAAAGCCGGATCATTATCTAGACTCTTTTCAAACGCTTTATAATAATTTGGGAATTCTTCTTTTACAAGATCCGGATCTGTAAAATACTTCGAGCCAAAAATAGATACCCCTTCACGCCGTGCCTCTAATGGAGTTAAATTTTGCCCTTTTAGTTGGTTAAGTGCTGTATGAATCAATTCTGCATTACTCCGCAATTTTAATTTATCATCCACATATTGAGCTACTAACCGGCCATATTTAGACAAGTCAAAACCATTTTTTATTTTACCGGCAGGAGTAATCGCATTCACGGCCTTTGTGATGTCATCCGGTGTTACGGATTTATCATTAGTTGATTGACCATTATTTTCTCTGATGGAATACTGTCCTGCATTTTCATTTCTCATATTGACAAGATCTCGTTCGGTTAGTATACTCTGATTAGATAAAGCACTAGATAGTGCAGGACCCACAAGGGTATCTCCTTTGATGGCCCGCACCCAATCTAGTGCTTTTGTCTTGTTCGCATATATCAGTTTCCCTGCTTTTAAATTGGCTGCAAACCAATTATAGTTTGGTGTAGACGATCCCTGCTTTGTACGAGCGTATGCAGTATTAAGCACATTAATAGCATGATGAGCATTATCGTTTTTTTCTAATTGAACAGGAACAACGACACTGGCACCTTGATCAGTTTTTAACTCCAATGCCAATACAAATTTATTAACATCAGCTGTTTTAAAAACCATAACAGGATCTGCAATTGCTTTCGGTAACTGTCTTATAATATCAGTTGTCATTCCGTAGTGCTTTGGCTGTAAAACATGTTCAAAAAAGCTTCCATATACGGACAATTCCTTGTCATTTTTGCTAATCATTTGTAAAACCAATGGCATATCCATAACTCTATAAAGACGACCATTGTTATTCTCTTTCCATACTTGTTTATCAGCTTTGTCATATGCATCAACAACATTATTCCATTTTGCTATATCTTGATTCAAGTGTTGTTCCTGTACATCCCGTGTTTTAATATCAAGGTGATCCTGATTAATTGATTTTTGTTCTCCTAAGATACGTACATCATAATTCAATGTTCCGTCCGTATTAACATATGGTTTCCCTTCACGATCATTGACACCTCGTAATAATTCTGCTACACTGACAGTGTTTAAAGGAGATATCTTCCCACCTTGCATACCCATTTGCGGCATGCTTGGGGAGACATCTCCTTTTTGTTGTATCATATCGTAAAACTTAGCATCTCTTATGGTAAATTGATTTGCGTTTTTATCTCCTTCCTTGGCTACAATTCTAAATCTTACTAATTTGTTGCCATCCTTAACAACGGAGAAAAGTTCAATATAAGGTTTACCACTAGAGTGTCTATCATCTATATGCTTCTCAACATATATTGTATTATTTAAAATATTTTTAATAACTGATAAGGCTTTTCCTCTTGTAGCCAACCCTTGTCTTGACAGATTTGACGAATTAATTAAATGCCTGCCATCCGAAACAGAGGCTACCCTTCCCGTACCTTCACTACCAATAATAGTAAATGTTTTTCCAATTAAACTTTTAGCTATTGCCACTTTTTCTTGATTATTTTTTACATTCACTTTTGGCTGATCTGTTACATCTATAACAGGCACACGTGTATCACCTGTAATATTTTTATTCGTTACAGAGTAATCCTCATCTTTTATATAGTCTGCCTGCTCACCTTCGCTTTTCCACACTTCATTAGTTTTAATCTTCCGCATCACATTATGAACATTTTCCGTCCCTGTTAAAACAACTTTTATTTTGTTTGCGAAGTCAATTAATTTATGATATAACTTACCAAATATACCCTGTGGTTTAGCCATACCGGCATACTTGGAAAATGCATCTGCCATTACTTCATTAACATTTACGCCTTGTTTTTTTGCAATAGGATCGTAATGATTCAGCATGGCATCTTTTTCACGCCGTGTTAAAGCCATATCCCATGCCGCATGAAAAGCTTCATGATAAACTGTTCCTTCTCGGCTGCTCTGTGACAATTCCATTAATCCAGAGAGATGATCGAGAGATGTTTCGCGCCACGCCCCTTCAAGGCTGATGGTTGATTTAGGAGAAACACCATGCGCCAATTTTGCGTTTTCTATTTCTTTGCCGTTCCGTATAATTTGATTTTTAATATCGACTACAATTCGTTTACCGTTAGGCATATCAACATTTATCAAATTCCCGTCTTGTGAAAATTCACCGGCAGGAAAAGCTCTTTTAACTTCTGCTGCAACATCATCATACGCACGTTTAACTTCCGGATGATTTGTTGGAATCATATGATTCTGTCCGGCAACCTGGTATAAGGTAATACCTTTATCTGTTTTTTCTTGTTCAACAGTATCAAAAAAGGCATCAAATGCTTTCCGAATTTCAGGCATTTCTTTTGGCTGTACATAAGGATACCCTTTTTCTCTGTCGCCTTTTACATTTGCTTCCCATGCCGACGCTGGGACGATATTAGCAAGGTAATCATCTGATTCGCCACGTTCTTTTAACTTATCTACAATATAACTTTCAAAGGCACGAGCATATAATTCTTCCGGTTTACTCCAATATGGTTTTGAACGGTATTGATCCAATGCTTCTGCCCGTTTCACCATACCTGAATTATAAATAGCTTTGCGAATATCACCCCACTTCTTTACTATTTCAGGGCGTATTCCTTCAGGCGAATAATATTTGCTGCCTTGTGCTGCTAACCGTACATCAGATGCTGTTGATAAAAATTCATCTTTTTTACGTTTTGTTCCAAAGAAGTAATCTAAAGCATGTAACCATTCATGTGCTAAACTTCCTGCACCTTCATTCTTTGTAAGATTGATAACATTATGTAACGGTTCATAATGTGCCGCTGCCGGGTGCTTGCCGCCAATACCACGGGCACCAAAGGCAAGTCCTAATTGTCCGTTTAATGACAGCGCTTCTGGATCGACATCAATAATATTAGCCATATCACGTAGTGAATCATACGCATTATTTAAGTCCGACTGGCGACGTTTGCCTTCCACCCAATTACCAAATTCAACACCTCTGAATCCAAATGCCTTACCGAAAATTTCCGGAGTAACATCTTTGCCCTTTCGATAGTTGGTACCAACACGCTGTTCATTTGCCTCTCTGCGTTCATTTGGCACATACTTCATCTGCTTCAGCTGTTCTTCTAATTCTGTTGCATGATTGTCACGATAATTAACTGCATCTTTAACGTTCTTGAATCCATCTTTCATCAAAACAACTCGGTTACCAATTTTTTTACAAATTTCATATTCCTTGGTACCACGGTTTATATAAATTCCAAATGACTGCTTTGTTGTATTATCGGCATTATCTCCCATAATACTATCATATTGTTTTTTAAATTTATCAATTACCTGTTGTTCGGTATCACCATCAACAACGGTTTTATGAAAGTGCACCTGCCCTTTTTGTGCTTTTACTATCTCCCATATATGTTTAGGAGGATTATATTCTTTGCCGTCATACATACTATATGTACCTTCTGACAATGTATATTCTTTTAAAGAATGCGCATGCCCGACTGCTTCATATAATTTGGCATTAGAAACGACATCACGAATACCTTTATGTCCGCTTGAATACAACCTTTTTTCTATTTCATCTCCTTTACCATCCAATATCATTTGTGCCATTTTCTTTACAGCATCAACGCCTTGAGCCCAGTATTTTATATCTCTCCGAGGTTTATTGCTAATAGAATCCCGCAATGCATGAACAAGAGCTATGGCATGTTTATCTGCCCCCGCCTTTATTAATGCATCATATTTTGGTTCTGGAAATGACTTCGATAATGGTTTGGTTTGAGTATCAATCTTATCACTGTCATCCAATTCTTTTTTATAAGAAGTATATATATCTTTCCGTGCGCCGCCTATTTTTTCGCCAAAATCTTCAATTTTAGTAGTTTTGGATTGTTCATTCTCTATTTTTGTTTCCAAGTTATTTTTGGAATTATTGATTTTGTTTTCACGGTTGGTATTTTTTTGTTTTTCAGCTTGGTCAGATTGGGCGTTTCCAATTGTATTTTCAACGGCTTGTCCACCCAAGCGTGCCCGATTGATTTCATTGTTTTCTCCTTTGAATACAGTATCCGTAATATTTTTAGCCTGCTTTAAAACGTCCTCAGGGTTCCTGCCATATATGCTGTGCTGAAAATCTCCGGCAGCTCGTTGCGCAGTATCCATATCCAAAAAAGCTTCTGGAAAATTATCGGAAGAATGATATACCATCCAGTTTGCTAACCTACCATATATATCCTTGAAAAAATCATTATAGGATATTTTTTTTGGTCTGCCTTCCATTGATATAGAAAGCTTGTTCTGATGAGCATAGTTTTGAAGAATATCTGCCACTTTTTCTGTAGGAACAGGTCCATCATTTCGAATATTATTGACAACAGCCCCAACACCGGCATTTGTTTCGTTTTCCCATATACCATTGCGCTGATCATATAAAGCATTCAATTTCTGTTGACTAGAGACAGGGATAATGTCTTTATCATCACCAAGTCCCATATGTATAACAGAGTCTTCCCCATATTTATTGGCAAGAGCATCTTCCATACTATCAATTTCTTTTTGCACATCATCATACGCAGGCTGCCGTTGTTTATCAGTTGACACCTTCCCTCGTAATTTATCCTGCAATGTTTGTACCGCTAATGGCTTATTTGCAAGTACATCATTCCGAAGCTTGTTATTAACAGGAATATTATTGTCATCTGCTAATTTTAGCAGTTGTTTTTCTAGTCGTAATTCCCCAGTGCTGCCCGTTGTTCCTCTGGCGTTTTTTTGTTCCACTCCGCTGTTTTCTTGTCTAAATAAGCGTTCATTTCCGGCGTGTTCCTGTGCATAAAGGCTTTCCGTTCCGCCAACGTTGGTTTCTTTAGAATTTTCCCGTCCTTGCTCAAATAATGATTTTTGTCCATTGTTATTCACCTCATTAATAGAACGTTCAATAATATTTTCAAGAGAAGGTCTTTCCGTACCAAATAATTCTGCTTGGTGCGGATCTCCAACAGCCATAATTTTATTGCAGATGGTTTTATATACTTCGCTAATTTTTTTGGTACTGAATTTATTAGCATCAACAAATTCCAAGATTGCCCGTTCTTCAGGCGATATGGAAGCATCAAACAAACTTGTTTCTTTAAGATAAAAATTAAGCGGTTTCTTAGCATCACGGAGTGACATTAATACTTTAGATGCATCAGACATAACTTTTGATATGTCATACTTATAAAGAGTTCCATGGTCTATCCCATAATTTACTTTTGCCACATCGGGAGCTGCAATAATCATTGCTTTTAAAATATTTTTACTATTATTATCTGTCGATTCACTCATTTTTGCAAGTAATGCATTATCATGATATGCCTTAGCAAACATTGCATTCTTAATACGGCTAACACCATAGGGAGTAACTTCGTGCTTGTCATTATAAATAGCATTACTGTCATCTTCTGTCTTAATATCTCGTGCCGCAAGTTTTCTAAATTCCCTGTTCCCCGGATTCAAGAATTCTCCTGTACCATCATCAACAAATTTATTCATGGTAGATAGTTTGAGTTTGTTTGCATCCATTTGTGCTTGTTCTGCCGAACCTAGCCGTGCACCACCTTCAGTACTATGAATAATATCTTTGATAGGCGCTTCTTTATCTACTTGGCGAACGAGTATTGGATTATCAATAGCTTGCACTTGTCCTGATGTAAAGCCAAATTTATTAGCGTTATCTTTTAAATATTGTTTATATCCAGCCGCACTTATTTTATGCTGTCTATCTTGTCCCTCATATGCCCGTTGAATAGCAATAGTCCGGCCATTACCATTTAAAACAATACCATTTTTATTAACAACCGGGGCCCCTTGATTAACAAATTGACTGTCCGACAGCAATTCAGGTTTAATAGTCCGTGCCATCTTTTCAACTTGATTGCGCATTTCACCACGCTGCCGATCTCTCGGTTGCAGTTCAATTGGATATTTAGGATTAATAGAATAATCCGTCAGATTGCTAGTTATCAGGTCACCTGACGGTACCAGTTTATATGTTGCATTAAATCCTTTATCTAATGTATTTGCATGAACACTTGTGACATTGCCTGTTGGTACATGCTGCATTAATTGTTCCTTTTTGTTTAGATAATTATCTTGTACAAAAGGTTCATTTGTCGATTCTTCCAATGGCTTTGGCGTTATTGATTTTTGCAGCAGAGAAGACGGTGTATCTTCCTGCTGCTGTTTTAATGCATTCTGTATTTGACTATCCGGCACATGACTTTTCTTTAATTTATCTTGCAAAGTCTGTACTGCTAAAGGCTTGCTTTCAAGTACCGCTTGACGTAATTTATTATTGACAGGCACTTGATTATTATCAGCTAAATCTAACGGCGTGGGAACATTTTGAATAGGAATCGTATTCATATCAGCATTCTTTAAGTCAATCTGTGGATTATTCTGCAAAATATTCCTAATTGCTTCCAAATCTCCGTTTATACCCGCCATCTTAATACTGTCACGCAGTGCCTCATCCGAGTTATCAGGCAACGAATTTAGGACTAAATCTGCCGTCCGTTGTGCCGTCATAGCATCAATTTGAGGACCATACATATTTTTCAGCGTATCAATGTTTTCCTGTGTATCGATGAATGGGCTATTATTTTGATCTCCTTTGAACATTGCATCCAAAGTACTTTTTTCATCCGGATTACTATTTTCCTGACGCTGAATATCAGCTTCTTCTTTTGCCATTTCATTACTGATCTGATCTATTGTATCATCATTAACAATATCATTCATTGCTTTTTGATCTGCTTGTTCATCCTGTCGAGATGCTTTATCAAATTGATTAATGATATTATCCTGTGTAGAATCAGAATTTATTGAATCGGTTGATGTTCCAGAAGTATCAGACGTTTTAATAATTTTAGTGGGTTCCAGACCACCCATTTTATTATAATCATCGCCATGAATAATCTTACCTTGACTTGTAGAATTACCAATATAACCACCGTCACCATCGTATAAAACAACATGGTCATCATCGCCATATACAATAACGTCGCCTTTTTGTAAATTATCTTCGCTGAATGGAACAACTCTATCACCAGCATCTTTTACAAGGGTATCTACATTATCTACCCCTTTCTTTGATTCTTCTGCTAAAAATGGATCATAAAAAGAACCTATTTTGCCAACAGCTTCAACACACCCATTTGCACCATTTTCCATTGATTGCCCAATCCACGCTTCTGTACCGGCAGATAAGCCATCATTTGACTCTGTATCAAATTCACCAGTGCCGCCTAAATTATCATATGCATTTTGTACTTTACTCAGATATTCGTCATCGCCACCACCATTGTAATCTTGTACACCTTTCCACAAATCACCATCGTCATTAGCTATTTTGTCTTTCAAAACTGCCATGCCTGCTTCTGCATTCTGTTTCGGATCAGTCTGATAGTCTGGATATAAATCTGCAATTTTTGCCCGGCCACCATTGCCATCATTAATATCTGTATCTGGTTCAATCTGAAACATGCCCCCACCATCAGACATTTTTATAGCATTGACATCTCCACCGCCTGTTTCAACTGCTGCAACTGCAAGTGCTACTTTTGGATCAATGCCTGCATTATTTGCAGCATGTTCAATAATTCCGACATTACTATTATCAGAACTTACAGGAATATCGTCAGAATTATTTTCTTTATCGGATACAGATTCCATGGGTATATCTTCTTCATTTTCAGATGTTTCTTCTGGCATTGATGACATCATATCATAGGCAGTATTGACACGTTTCGAGTCCCCACTGCGCAGAGCATCAAACATTGTATTATAATTATCTTCACCTATTGACTCTGGATCTATATTATCCAGATAATCTGAAAGTTCATTTTCTTTAGATAATGTATCAACATCAACAGATGAATCAGGCCTCGTTGCTTGGTCATTATTCATTTGTCCATTATCAGTATTTGCCATGGAAGACATTGGCTCTGTTGCTGATTGACTGTTTTCTGTTTCATTGGTATTTGGATTTACCGTTGTTTGTGTATCCTGCATTGTCTGATTCCCGGATACAGTATCCGTTTTAGGCACCATTCTACTTAAAACACCGCCAGGAATACCCATGGCTGCGCCACCATAGGCACCTCCGAAGAAAGAAGCTACTTGATCAGGTGTCCATGTATCCGGATTCCATAGATCGCCCGACGGTTGCCCCATTGCATTATTCTGAATTCCTTGCTGTTCTACTTGCTGTAAACCACCAATTGCCGCGTTTGCAGCAAGTCCCGGTACAGCACGAGGTACAGCAAGTGCTGCACGTTGTGCGATACTTTCACTTGCTGTAGGTGTAAGATTCCCAAATGTTGCACCTTTCATACCCGCATATTCAACAGGAATAGTTGCCATATCTACACCTAATGCTTTCACAAATACAGGAAAAGCTTTAAGACGCGCATTAGTTTGTGATTCACCATTTTTTACCATATCATTAATAGTACTTCCGTAACGGGACGCTGCATCAAGGAATGAAGCCGGAGAAGTCTTAATAAAATTAGTAATAATTTCTTGCCCTACTTTACTGGTTGCTGCCCGTTGTAATCCAATTCGGGATAATCCTCTAGTAATTGCACCTGTCCCCGTTCCAACGACAGCTTCAGGAAATAGAGCAGCTGTACCGGCAATAGCGGCTGCCGAACCAAGCCCTGCACCTATATCAAAAGCGAGTCCCATTGGATTAGTGAAATATTCCATAGATGTATAACTTTTAAATTCTGGTCGTTGCATAGATGCATTTACTCTATCCATTCCTTCTAAAGGCGCGCTCCATCCAAAATCATTGGCTGCGCCCGCAAGCATGTTGCCAACTCCCGATACAGCACCTTTTAAAACCCCCGTTGCATAAGGATGGTCACTATAAAATTGCTGAGATTGTGCAGTTCTTTCTTCTTCCGGCATTGCGGTACCTTGTTCACCATTCATTTCTGGTAAATTAGGCATAGATGGGTCTATATCACTATCAAGAGGACGTTGATAGCCATTTCCTATCGGTTCCGGTGTAAGATATTGTTTTGCCGCTTGTGCAATACTATTTAAGGTTTCATTTATTCCAGATTGTTGTGATTGAGCTGCTCGTTTCTCTTCTGGCATTGCAGTTCCAAATTCACCGCCTTGTTCGGGTAAATTTGGCATAGAAGGATCTGCATCACTGTCCAGGGGACGCTGATAACCGTTCCCTATTTGTACTGGAGTAAGATATTCCTGTACTGTTTGTTTTACATTCCCCAAACCATTACTAATCGCACTTTCGGCAGCATTCGCTGGCTGTGGATTATCGAATCCACTTACATCTACATCTGATGTATCCGGTAATTGCCAATTATCTAATGTGCTTTTAATTTTACCAATTATATTATCAAATATCCCCGGTTGATTTTGTGATTCTTCCGATGTATTTTCTTGTCCATCATCAGTAGATTGTATTTGTTTAATATTATCCGGATCTCCAACAACAGATTCTAATTCGCTATAAAAAGACATGTTGACCTCCTAAAAATAATCATCCCAGTTAACATCATTTATAATTGATTGAGCCGTATGCGGTTCCAAATTGTTACTAATTAAATTTTGCATTGCATCTTTACTATAAGGATTACCTAATGCCTTATTTCTATCCAATCTATCTGTTATCCATTCCATTGCATCATTATAATTATTGTTGCTAGTAAGAGGAACTAGTCCATAATTGTCAATAACATCTTTGGCCGGTGCATAAGCAGCAGCTAAATCCTTTTTTTCCTCATCAGGTGTATCTGGATTATCATATGCTTTTACGATGGACATTGCATTACTAATTGTTTGTCCATTACCACCATTACTACCTTTGTTATTAGCTCTTATAATTCCAAGCTTTTCTTGGGTTTCTAGCTTTAATTTTGTTAATGCATATTGGAAATTCTGTGCAGTCTGCATTTCAGACAGCTTATTTTGATGCGCATTATTCTGAAGTGCCTCACGAACTTTTCCGTTATTATAAATATCTTCCGTAGTATATCCATGCTGCATTTTCATATTTGATTGTTTATACTGCTGTGCTGTTTCTGCACGCTGACGAGCATCGTTAGTATTGTAATAATTCAATGCTGTTGGCCCTGTCTTAACATATTGTGCACCTAATGTCGGATTATACTGCATTAATTGTGAAGCCAAAACATTTGCAGTTGGATAATCTCCTTTTGCAACAGCAGCTTGATATGCCGGTACTATCTTATTGGACATATATTGATCATATTGCTGTTCTTTAAGATCAGCATCAGGTTTTAATCGGTTAATTACTTCATCAATCTGGTTTTGCGGCATTCCCATTGAATGCATTTTCGCAGTAGCATCACTTACCCACTTAGCAGAACTGAATGGTTGAGGCGTATATTGTATATCAGAAATCGGCTGTCCTGCCTGAAAGTGAGAGTTTACAGCAGTATTATTTGCATTATTTTGTTGTATAGCATTTGCTGCCGTATTTTTATCCATTATAGGAATATCGCCTTTTTCCGCTTGTTGTTCTGCCGTAAGCGGATCACCTTTAGTATTCGGATACACCTGCTGTCCTGTTTGTGGATTTAATTGTACTTCCGATGTTGCAGGCGTTGAACTTGTATTGGTTTGATTAGTTGACTGCATCGCATTTAATATTGTTTGTGCTTTTTGTGCCTGCTGTGGCGATAATTGTTGTTGAGATCCTAACGGTTGTATAACTCCATTTTGATTTGAAGCTATCGGTTGCTGTTCCGTTATCGGACCACCTTGACTTGTAATTGGTCCACTATTTTTATATGCAGAACCGCTATCAGTTGCTATCGGTTGTGATTCAGTTGGTGCATGATTTATAGCTGAAAGATCAGAAATTTGTTGTTGTAAATCTGTGTTTTTTGATAAATCAGATGTTACTCCACCACTAATAAAATTACTTAAATCAGGCATCTGTCCATCTGTCGTTATTGTAGAAGGTGCTGGTATTGAAGTATCTGATGATGTTCCATCTACCCCTTCATTAGACAATACAGGCTGTGTCTTTGCATCATTTCCTGATAGAGTCGCAAGTTTGCTCATATCAATAAGGCCACTACCATTTACATCTCCCTGATTTGTATTAACAAAATCTGCAAAACTAGTTGGATGCGCATAATTGATAGCATTGTTTTTGGAATACAATGCTGGAATAAATGCCGGTGCCTGATAGGTTATTTGCCGTGTATTAGGATCATATGTCAATTTATTCTTATCATTCGCTAATGCGCTTTGAAAGTCAGCTGCTTGCTGTCCGTTATCACCCGCACCACTTTCCAATTGTGGAGCTGAAAATGCCTGTGTATCATTTGATATTCCATTTCCATGCATATCATCTAAACCACTTGTTGCTGCCACTCCTTTATCAACGCCCCGTTGATTATACTGATTGTTCCATGCTTCTCCCAATAATTGACCTAATGCAAACATAGGGTCTTTATAAGCATACATAGCAAAACTAGGAACATTAAAACTACTAGGAGAAATTGCAGGATATTGTAATTTATAGTTATTAGGCATTGTTGTTACCTCCCCAAATAGCGTTTGAACCACCCTGTGCAATAAATCCATCCGCACAATAGTTGTTGGCACCTGTCAAAGCCATATCATAAACCTTCCGTTCCCCGCTATAAATAATACTGATTACCTTTCCTACCCCTTTTAATGCAAGACCAATACTTATTTTCCCTAATTCAACGAAATTACCATCTGCCGCTAAGAATGGCTGCGTAGATGTTGCGCTTACATAATGCTTACTTTTTCCGTCATCCGTAATGACATTGTATACATCATTATATGTAGCAGGCATAAGTCCTGTGATTGTTTCCGTGCTTTCCGTCCCATCTGTATGAGGGCAGATTACCTTATCCCCAACCTTCAAACTGTCCATTCGTACATTCCCGTTTGGTGTCTTGATTTTGGTATCTCCCGGAAAACAAAATAAACCAGAATTATTTGCAAGTCCGGCAAGAATACCGCCAAATAAACCACTACCGCCACTGGTATTTGCTGAAGAGGTCGTTGTTCCTTTACCTGATAAAGCAGATAAGGCACCCGTTGTAGCTCCATTTAATCCCAAAGAAGCATTCCACAAATTTAAAGCCGGTTCTTGGGCTGCTTCCTGCGCTGATGCTGCTGTTGTAATCGGCTGTTGTGCATTGCTTACTTGTTGGCTGTAAAGGTTTGATAAGGTATTGATGTTATTGTTATATTCCTGTGCCATGGTATTTGCTGCACTATCACTTATCCCTTTTAATCCGGTATCAGTAACACTACTATTTAATACTCCTTTATTACCAAGACTGGATAATAAACTTCCCATACTATTTTGAACACCGGATTTTATGCTGTTTTCCATAGCTGTTTGATACGATGAAGGCAATTGTCCATTAGCTAAGTTATTTACTCCTGTTTGTGCTGAATTAATTTGTCCCAATGCATTATTCAGAAGGCTGTTATAATCTACTTTACTATCACCTAAAGAGTTATATAAAACATTTGCAGCTTTCGTATTTAATGCTAATGCATTCGGTTCAACAGCATTTGTATACTCCAATTCTTTGCCAGTCAATGCATCTTCATTAGCAGTAGGTTTATATGACTGTACTGTTGTAGAACTCGAACCTTTGCTACTCATATTATCAACTCCTATCCATTAACTGTTTTCCATTTTTTATATTGTTTGTGCATTGCTTGCGTCACATAGTAATAAATTTCTCCATGTACGCCAACATATTTAGCAGTAATAACGATTTCTCGATTTTCTTGATCAGAACAGATATATCTTTTAAATCCATTAACGGTAAATTTTTGTTCAATAGTCCACCCAAAATAACGAATGTATGGCAGTATATGACGAATACATAGTGTCATAAGAAAATCATATCCATATTGATGTGCTAAGCATTCCATAGTATCTCGCCAAAAATGTGCATCATTACATGTGTCTCGAATAAATATAAGCTTTTCATTTGGCAGCATTGTAAATTGACAAAATCCTCTATTAGGTAAATACCACAGTGTAAAATCTTTCAAACATTCAAATTTATTGCCTGTTCCCTTTTCATATTCTTGTATCCAGTCTTTCAAGCTTTTTTGTATCATAAATCCGCCACCTCTAATGCAACATAATCCACGGTGAAGCGATCACCTGATTTAATGTTTAATTCTAAGTTATCTGCACTATGACAACATTTAACGTTATTTCTATCATTGCTTGGCACCTTTATATCCAGCGAGCCATCTATCAATTCTACTTCACCTGCATAATCAGCTGAAAACTTAGTATCAATAGATGTCAATAATACTTTATTCGCTCCAATAATAGATTTTAATTTAATTTCATAATCTATCTTTTTACCATCGTCATCTGTATATTCGTCACTCCACTTATAAATGTTATTGTTAGAAGCGACCAGTATATCATTGGAAGTTTCACAAATACTGGCTATGGGAATATTAAATTTTAATATTGTTGCAGCTCCTACTAAATAGTTATATGCAACAAAATACGTCCAATCTGAGGTTGAACGTATTAGCAGCATACTATGTCGTTTTAAATGAAAAACTCGTGGTTCAAACATATTAGAGGTAATGAGTTTATTGAATTTATCTCCTATGTCATTTGTTGCAATGTTTCCATATTCTTCTACCGCTGCCATTGTTTTTAATCCACGAATAGAGAGGAATATAACAGAATTACCAATATTCACAGCGCAGTTTGTACCAACAGTGTCAGTATCGCAGGATATTTCCGTTACTTCCCAGTTAGAGGGATCGGCATCCCCAGATAGTTGATATATCTTTCCATTTGATTTAAGAAAAATAATGTCAGTAGCAAGTGGAACAATACCAATAATAGTCCCACTATCACCATACCCAACATCTAACCATTGTTCTTTATTTGACATGTTAGTATCCTCTGTCCATGACGTACCATCGCCAACCTCGGAAATATAAAATCCGTCGGTTCCATCCATGGACACCGCAAGTCTGGAGAATCGTTGGAATACAAGATTACATATAGGGCTTGATGTTACCGTACCTAATTGTCCCTTTTCTGAATAATCATAATATTGTAAATGACCACCAGAAGCTATCCATATTTTATCTTGAAACTTTGCACACGTAGGATTGTCTGATCCATTTAAATCTCCGATAAAAGTAGGTGTCTGCCCCACCACATAGGAATATGCTTTAAAGGTATTCGTAAATAATAACAATACATTTGTATCAACGTCATACCATATATCACGAATACTATCATCCATTGCATATAATTTTCCAATACCATCACGTCCTGTAAGACGATTACTATCTCGGCTATATACAAAATTAATGCATTGCTGCATATCAGCATCTCCTATTTGCTCAGGCGCTTGTGATACATTAATACCACCCGTTAAACCTACAAACGTTGTTTTTGTTACGGTATGCTTATTAAATCGTTTCATCACACTACCATTCTTTCCATGTATAATTGACCGCGTAATCGGGTTTTCCATGGCCAGCATATGCCATGCTTTCCCATTTTCCGGCTTGATATCCTGCTCCAACCGATAAACCATTATCGTGATACAGAACTCCGCCCTTGAGTTTATGGTTGTTTCTGAGATTTATCTTATACACATCCACCTGCTGCTGTTCCGTATTAGCCGTTACCACTGTCCGGTCCGTTTTTTCAACTGCTGCTGTCGGCAAATTTTTCGTGTTTTTTCCTGTATCCATTGTTGTTTTTATATCATCTGCCGTATCGTTAGCTGCTTTTTTTAAGGTAGGTGCAGTTACATAATAAATAGTTTCTGGCGGAATTTCACCATCATGAATATATTCAATTTGTTTTACCAATTGATTTGCCGTACCATCATCTACATCTAGGGTATTTTTTAATTTACCCGGATTGGTCGTATCTGGGTATTTCATCACTTTAGGCGCTTCCTGTACCGTTTTTTCATGATGCAGGTAAAAGTATAAGCCAATACCCAGTAAAACAGCTACAACGACAGCACAGACAACACAAACAATTATTTTTTTATGTTTCTTAATAAAATTCAACATCACAAACTCCTTCTCAAATTATCTTTGACAATATGGGATATATCCTATATAATAATTATGAAATATCTACCATATAAAATATGCAAGGTAGTGAATCAATGCAAACTTTTGAAGTAATTTTTTATGACAAAAAAAACGGGACAGAACCAGCAAAAGATTTTATCTTAACTCTTAACAATAAAATGCGAGCTAAGGTATTACGCACAATTAAACTTTTAGCTGATAATGGTCCCGAACTACGAGAACCTTTATCTAAATCACTCGGATATGGTATTTTTGAGCTACGTATCAAGTTTGCCTCTGATACCTCTCGTATATTGTATTTTTTCTACGTAGATCAATTGATTATTCTTACAAATGGGTTTATCAAAAAAACACAAAAGACACCCTCTTCAGAAATTAATAAAGCAAAACGTTATCGTACTGATTACCTCGACAGAAAGGAGTCTGAATAATGACTAAATTCGATGATTTTTTATCTCAACAACTTCAAAATCCTGAACTAAAAGCTGAATATGATGCATTAGATCCAGAGTTTACCATTATTCAGTACCTAATTAATGCCAGAAAAAGTACTGGTTTTACTCAAAAACGCCTTGCTGAAAAAACAGGTATAGCGCAAAGCGATATTAGTAAGTTGGAACGAGGACATGCCAATCCTTCTTTACGAACCCTAAAGCGGCTCGCTGCCGGTATGGGTATGAAAATGAAAATTGAATTTGTAGCAGATGAAAAATAAATATAATTTTTTTGTATTATACAAAATAGGCCGGAAGGAAATACTCCCTCCGGTCTTTTTCATATCTAATATCGCTGATAAATAATCACAGCCAAAGCTACAATTTCAATTATATTTAATATTTCATTGCCATATTTTTCCCGGAATGTCTTTTCTGCGGTTTCCACATTAGTCACAACGTTTTTTGCTTCTTGCTGCAATTGGGCTTCCGATGCCGCAATTTTGGCCTTCAAAGATTTAATTTCGTCCGCATACAACTCTTTATCATCCTGTTCCAAGTTAGTCAAATGTTGTTTCATATTAACAATATCCTGTTTTACTTTTTCTTCCGGTGTAGTCTGTACTACCGGTTGAATTTCTGGTGCTGCTAAATTCTGTTCTGTTTCTTGTTTAACTTCTTCTGCCATAATTATTTTCCTCCTATGTTATATATAA
Source organism: Megasphaera paucivorans (assembly GCF_900103535.1). Classification (GTDB taxonomy): domain Bacteria; phylum Bacillota; class Negativicutes; order Veillonellales; family Megasphaeraceae; genus Megasphaera_A; species Megasphaera_A paucivorans. The sequence goes on from NZ_FNHQ01000001.1 coordinate 183,657, forward strand.
TATGTAAATTACGACGGATCGTCGTTCCATTGATCCGTATCCACGTTGGTACCGTCAATATTCCCACTTTCACTATCCTGCCATGCCGCCATGTGCTTGTTCGGATATTGGGACGGGAAATCACATTGCGATACTCCATATTCTGCAATCCAATAGGGAACGTAGTCCGCTAATAAGTTTGGATTAATTGCATTGGTTGCATCACCAAATTTACCATCACTGGCATACACACCACACTTCAACCCTGCGTTATTGACGGCACAAATAAACGCACTGCATAATGCCGTAGTATCTACGCCATCAGCAAAACATTCGTCTGCTTCAATATCGTACCAAACACCTAACGGAGGTACTCTGCCATTCAAATAACTGACTAAGTCATTAGCTTCCTGTGCCGCTTCATCAGGTACCGTAGCATGGGTAAACAGATATACGCCCCAAGGTAAGTCTTCGTTTTCTACATCCTGCAAGAATGTTTCAAAGTCAGCGTCTTCCTGCTTTCCTTCTTCAATTTTGATGACAACGCCATCTACACCGTTATTTCGTAAATCGTCAAAATTAAGACCTTCCTGCCAATCAGATATGTCAATTACGTTCATGTAAATCATCTCTTAATTTCACTTATTATTACCTCCATTTTGTTGTTTTATATCCGGAAACACTCCCCTAGGACTATTAAGTGCCGAATTAATTAAATGGGTAAACAAACCGACAAGTCCCGCTCCCATAGCGGTAAGCCCTTGCCAACAACTATCAATAGGAAATTTCATACCGTATAACCCTTCTAACCAATATCCGACTGTCCATGAAAACAACACATCAACCGCGCCAAAAACACCGATTACCATGCAAATATCAGCTATATTTTGGTGTATCCATCGTGCAAATTTAAGAAACATGTAATCCCTCCCTCGGCGGCAACTCAGAAAGACGCATCATTTCTTTATATTTTTCTTCCATGACACCATTTTGTCCTAAGCTTTCATACTGGTTATACAAGTTTTCAAAATTACGTTTTTCATAATCAGGGGCCCAATTCTTCTCAAGTACGTAATGCTGATATTTTCCCAATAAATCATCCCGGAGAACTGCCTGTGTTCCGAGTTTAATTGCAACAACTGCTTTATACAACTTATACAAAATGCCTATAATACCGGATAGCATTATAGGCACGATTGTTATTAATACGACATATAATATTTTTAAATATATGGTTTCCATATCTCACCTCCGATATTTACTCATACCCGCCTATAATCCTCACCAACACTCCATCCATGCCGCGCACATCCTTAATACATAAGTAATACCATTCCCGGTCCACCATTGCCACCTGTTTTAACAGATGGTGTATTATTATCATATTTTCCAGCGGCACCCCCGCCACCAGATCCTAATCCGCCATTCCCCGGAGGCGTTGAATTATTTCCAGCAGAACCACCAAACAAACCACCACCTCGTCCACCGACTGATCCTGTAGTTTGGGATTGTCCACTATTTAGAATTATCTGAGAATTACCACTATACCCATATATCAAAGCTCCCGTTCCATCAGCCATACCCCCAGATGCATATAGAATAGAACCGAAAGACGAAGCCCCTCCGTTACTTCCTAAGTTAATTCCGGGTGCACCATTTTTAGTTGCAGCTCCCCCATTGCCGCCTGCCCCTACCGTAATAGCATAATCAGTGCCTGGCGTAACAGGGATTGAAAAATCTCTGATAATATTTCCACCACCGCCACCATTAGGACATACTGTAGTATTATTTAAATAAGCTCCCCCTGCACCGCCCCCACCAGCTCCTATAACAGTAACTAAAATCATTGTTATACCTGCCGGACACGTCCATGTATAGGTCCCCGGTGTGGTATATACAACTTTAGTCAATCCACTTTCCGCTGTGCTCCAAGTTCCATCCCCCCTAAAGAATTTCTTTTGATCACCTGCCGCAGCTACAGGCACTAACCCCTTATTACTAGCAGTCGTGTCCGTTGCCCCGGAAAATACAGCCATGCCATCAATTGCCTTTGTTAATCCATCTTTTGTAGCATATGTATCTGTAATAACATTACCGGCTGCATCATATTTTGCTTTTTCCACGAGAATTTTATCTGCATCTAATGAAGCAATTCCATTGTCAGCCCCCTTAGATGTAGTCGGTACATAACTCAATTGAGGGATTTGTGCAGTCGGAATCTTCCCCGTATTATCAAGCGTGGCCAATCCATTAGATACTCCCTTTACATTACTTATTGCCGTCTTCACTCTGGCAGGTGACATGATTTTGTCGTCTACCGTTCCGGCCTTTGCCTCATCATCCGTTGCAAAGGAAGGTGAATCTAACAGCCAATCTGTACCATCCCATTTATACGTATTTTTTAAATCTGTACGATAACATTTCATCCCAACAAATAGATTTGCTGTAGGGAATACCTCACCACTGAAATTACTGGCCACACTTTCAAGACTAGTCTGCATCTGTGGTATGACCGTCTTTACATCTTTTGTCACATCTAACGAATAAAAATTTTGCGCCATTCAATCACCATCCTTTCGATACCCATGAAATGATGCCTGTCACTCTATTGCTCGTACTATCAAGCAGTTCTACTTCAAAATATCTGCCTTTTTCATCGATTTTATCGGTACTCATAATAGACGGCATGGCAAATGCACTGCCACCACGCAGCGTAACCTGCACTTCCGGAGCGTTATAGTAGTGCTTATTGTAATAGACCTTTGTTGCCGATGTGGTATCCGTTATTTCTACAATGCCGCTGTCATTAGTATCATCAACATCGACATGAAGAGCCACGTCATATAACATCGGCTGTGAATGAGTTGCATTGCTTATTACTTGCAGCCGCATCAACGCTTTTTCATACTCATAATCACCCACATTGAAATCCGTAAATTCTTCAAATGTATACGGGATATTGATGTCTTTCTTGAACTGTTCCAATGTCAGTTCATTACCTGATATCCGGATTGCTTCCAGAATAGCATTGCAAGCCCTAACATAAGCATCCGCTAGTAGGAAATATTCAGGCATGGTTTTTCCTTGATATTTAGAAAGAGCTTCTCCAATCGTTACCAATTCTTTTACAATACGGCTGAATTTCATATCACGGTTAAAAGACTCCGCGGTCAAAACAGTCTCACAAATTCGATGGAAAAGAGCAATCGATTTATGATTATTCAAACCAATCCGGTCATTCTTCCTAAGTTCCATCTGACGACTAATAGCATCCATGGTCTGCATGACTTCCATAAATGTGCGGTATATGCTGCACACCCGGCCCATGGTATCCGATAAATTAAATATTTCCTTTTTAGATGGAGCCATGCGCTTAGATAGGCCATCCAATAGTTTCATCTGAACAACAATAACATGACGTAAATTTTGCATTACAGTATCTCGTATCGTAACGTTTTCCAATATTCTAATGATAAAAGATATGTTGTCCCAGTACGTTTCTGTTATACAAAATTTCTCTTTTTTTACAGCACTGATATACCGCCTGTAGGCTTCTGCAAAAAACATTGTTTCTTTATACATATTTCTGTAAGTTGTTTGATGTACATCTGATATGGTTGTAGATTCAGTCTTGATAGATTGGATATATTTTTTCAATATATCCGACATAGATATAGAAAATATTTCTCTAACCATTTGTTGTAAATCAGTAAGGGATGTATCTTGTACTCTAACAGAATCATCCCATAAAAAATTTAGCATTTTCCATATGCTATCTACCATATTCAGATGTTCTGACAAAAAATGAATGTACTTCCAACTACACACATCTTCCATAGAAAGATAGTCAAATTTAACCGGATAAAAAACTTTCCGGATTGCATCTGAAACTGCAATTACATCTTTCAAAAAATGCTTAAAATCATAAGACCTACACTCGTTTACGCCAATGTTCTCCACTATATGGATAATAAAAAAAATATTATCCCAATACGTTTCAGCTATCCGGATAACATCTTTTTGTACTATACTAAGTTTTCTGACATACCCTTCGGCAAAATGCATCACTTCATAAGAATTTTTTCCATGATTGGTTATATATGTATCGGATATTCCCATGACATCTGCATTTCTCATGGCATAATCAGCGTATCCAAAATCTTGCAACGGCTTACTGCATTGTGAATCCGTCAGCAGGAACGCACAATCTTGAACGGCATAGTAATGCAGATCGCTCGTAATATCCGTACTCATGATTATGACAAAGTAAACTGGAAAGTCGTTGTCATGGTGTCATCGGCAGCTTTATTGATAACATCAAATGTGACGCGATCCAAGAATGTACCCCCGGAAGATGCATTACAGATACCCGCTTCCGTGATTGCGCCTGTTGCTTCTCCTGCTGCAAACGTTGTCGTAAGGGTAAAGATATGCGTTCCTGCTGTATGTGCATAGGCAGCCGCTTTACGCTTCAGTTCTGTTACAAGTGCCGTTTGTCCTGCCTCTACTGCTGTTGTACCAGTCCCTACTGCGGTATATGCCATAATAGCAGGCCGAGAAGTACCTGCCAATGCATCACAAATAAAATCAAATCCGGCGGTTAAAATCAAATTGTCCCTGCGCCTTGCAATAACATCACCATTGGCTTTATGCAGCATTACATTGATACTGCCTTTTATTTTTAATTTATCTTTTTCCATTTTATTTACTCCTTCGGATAACAATATAATTGAGTAAAACTGCCACAGGGAGAAACTTCATATGAATCCTGTCCCATGACATCGTAACTCAGACCATATACAAAAAATGACCGCCTATCTATCGTCTGTGAAATCCCGATAAATAACCAGTCCCTATCTAATGTCTTAATACTTACCGTGAGCATGTCCGGATGAACATCATCACGCAAATAGAATGCATCTTGTTTTTTATCATACCCCACATAAAGAGTATGACTGCCGCGAAGTACCAAGATGATACAGTCGTGCAGCAACACTTTTTTCTTTATCCAAAATTCAAGGCTAAACCGTTCTGGAATCGACACATCATACGATAACTGGGTTGTATCCGTTATGAATATTCCTTTGTTATACCGGCACTCATCTATTGATATGTTGATATTCTCATTCAGTGAGCCTCCGTTTGCTGCTGCCGTGCCATCTACAATTGCATTAAATAGATCGTCTGAATCAGCTCCTATATATCGTGCTATTTGTTTCTTTACCTGTACGCCGTCTATATCACCGATAATGCCACAGACAAGAATATGTTCCGCTTCGTAGCTTTCAACAGAAAAGTCCATATCACAAATACGTATCATTTGCGTTGTAACAGCATTAATTTTATTATCAATCCAGTTCCGCGCTTTTATTTTTTGTGGTAAAGATACATTCATAATATATTCACCGTTAAAAGCTGATTCTTCAAGTCGCAGACCATTCATATCACTATCAAGATACATGTTTATTTTGTTACCGCTATACCCTTGTGCCTGCTGATCAAAATTAAATATGATATTCTTATTAATTTCTGCATCAGCAGACAGTAAGTACCATGCACAATCAGATGAATAATTATTATGATCATCAACGGCTTTGATCATGAAATACCAATTCCCTGAGTTTGGATATATATAATTCTGTTTGTTTAATTTAGTTGAAAATATTTCAATCCCTTGTTCCCAATCATGCGTAGTTCCTACTTTTACAACGTACTTCACATTATAAAGAGACAAAGCATCCCAGCTAAATGTCAAATCGGCACCATTTTTTTCTACATAAAAGCCTGTCACAGTTGGAACATAACAGGATAACGCACCTCGTTCACCTTCTCCAAATTGATCATAATAAGCAATTTCAAGCGTCCTAATAGTATCCTGATTATGATAAAGTACTACATTATCCAATGCTTGATATTTAACACCATCAATATAAAGGTTGGCACCAATACAATCCGAAGGTATCTCTAAAAACGTTATAAGCGTGCCTTCATTGTTCTTGGTAAGAGAAATATTGGTCGGCGCATTCGGACGCGACTTGGTATAATGAAGACTAATTCCATTTGAAGTTTTTCCTTCTGTACTAACAGCGAATAGATAAACAACACTGGAATATGATGGTGGTAAAATAGTCGTTTCATTATCTTTCGTCTGAATGAGCAGACCATATGCATTCCCTACATTAGAATCCATCCGTACTTCATAGCATTTAAGCTTACTTTCATCGCTTATTCTATCCCATAATAATAATCCTCCTAAACGGTCAAACGTCAAAGTGAGATTTTTAGGCATATCATATTCGCCTTTATTATTCGCATCTACATCATCAGCCGTAAATCCATTAGCAAGATTAAGCTGATCATTTACAGTCTTTAAATAACTCCGCAACAGCGACAAAACATATCGTCCATCGCCCTTAATAGATGTTGGCAAATTTGGGAATGTGACAATTTTTTTGATATCGTCTGCCATCATATCACCCGCTTGTAGTCCCACTTATACCACTTGCAATAGCCTGTTGCAAAGCCTGCATAATACTTGTATCTTGAGTTATATCCATTTCGTTATCGTTACCAGCCAATAACGTAGCTGCCATTACAACAACATCATTGATCCCGCTATGAGTAAACGGAAGATCAATGGTTGTATCATCAATTAAATCAGGTGTAGCAAAATAACGAAAGGGAACGGTTTCGTAATCATCATCAATAATTTTTACTGTCCCATCGGTCATACGAAGTGGGTATGTTCCAACACAGCACATATAATTTTTAGGAAGTGAATCCCCATCACGCACAGTGGTTTCCTTTATAAATGCTGGCCATCTGGCAGCAATGAGTAATGAACTTACCTGTTGGACAGCCGTATTTAAAAAATCAATGTATTGAGCGTCTGTATATTCATTTGAGATATCATGAATAGATGACTTTATTCGAGCTATTGCATCTGTTACTTTCATAATAAATCACCTCTAACAATAAAACGGCATCTGTCTATGCGCATTCGTATATTTACGCCTAGGAACAATATTTGACAAAACATCCTCTACAGCCTGTGCCATAGTATCTCCATTCGGATTATTTGCAAGTATAGTGCAACTGATTTTACATAACGCATCTTTAAATATATCAGGAATATTAACATTATCAGTTTCTGTTTTTACGCCTGCAATAGCCGCATTATATACCATATCAAGGTCTTTCACGCCTGCATACAACTTGCCACCCACTATTTTATACTGATGTGGAAGTGGATCTCTAATGGATTGACACGGTTCAAGCTGTACCCGATTCCATGTCCGTTCAATTGCAACAATGTCAATAAAATCATCAGGAAGGTTTATACCGGTCATCCTCATGTCTATATGCGGTACAGATGTGTTATTTGCAACATTATCTGCATCAATTTGAGCGTTAATCGTATCTTCTCTGATATGAACAGCCTTTTCCAAAAAATCACTGTTTGCTAGTGCATAATACTGGTTTACATATCGAATACATTCATTCAGTGCTTGAATAATATCATAGTCACTGAATTGTACAGCATTATTATCTTTTGTCTTATAACGGATAAGTTTCATTAACTCCTTAACCGATATCATAATAAAAATGCCCCCGTTCCCCGCCAATAAATACGTTTGTGATTGACTTTGAATGCTTGATGAAGATCAAAGAACTTTTTCAAATTTCGTAAGTATGTCCGCATATCTCCCTCTTTTTGCGCCCGCCGTGCGGTAATAAGCCATGGATCAAAATTCCAAAAAGCAGGGGGAATACAGCCCATAAACATACAACGTCCGTTTTTGTCACCAAAATAACCATTTGTTGTTTCATTGTATTCCCGTACCTTATTTACCTCATCAGAACAGTCAATTTTATTTCGCAATACCACTGTGCCGTTTTTTTCGGTATGAAGGGATTGTTTTGTTACTTTCATTGCATCACCTTCTTTAAAAAAATAGAGACATAGAAAACAATGTTCCTATGCCTCTTAATGATTAAAAACTTACCGTGGAATATTGATAATAGAGCAGGACGCTTTTGGCTGCGTACCTTGAAGTCCCATTTTTGTTTCAACAACGAACTTATCATAGGTACCAGTTTTAGGTAATCCCTGTACTTCATGGGTTTTGGTAAAGAATCGGTTGTCCCAGTACTGCATGTCAAGAATATCAATACGGTTATCCGGATAGAGCGGATGGATATTAGCATTGATAGTACCAAATGCTCCTGTATAAGTCGTCGCCACCATACTAATGCTTTTATCTTTACTACGTTGCGTAGTAGTCTGTGCCAAAACAAGTTTATTCCAAGCCTGATATTTACGGCCAGAAATAAACATTTCGGTAGGATTACCTCCACGACGGAACGCCATTTCCATTGCGTTATTAATATCATCCAGTGTAAAATCTGTTTTACCGTCAAGGGCAATAACATTATTTTTTACAACAAACGGTTTTGTACCACTATCAGTAGGAATGACCTGCTGCGTTGTATCTTTTTCAATAGCACCCTGCATAGTATTATAAATCGTAAATTTGGTGGTTGGATTCGTATCATCGGTACGGATGTAGTATACTAATCCGGATTTCAATCCTCCCGGTATTTTATCTGCCGTAAAGTACACAACATCACCCGTTTGTAAATGTAGGGTATCAGCAACAGTAAATATTCCCGTAGTAGTATCAATCGTAACCGCTTCATTTGAAAGCTGCATAAAAAATGGAACACCACCGGACCGCGCCGGAGTAGTAGCATCTCCTGCCACTTTTTTATTGCTGGTAACAAGCATATATTCAATATCTTTGGATTGTCCAAGGATAGCATCAAACTTGGCATCATCAAGATCAGAGCCATGTTCATTGTTATATGCCTTTGCCATCAGGTTTTGATCATCGGTTACATAACCGGAGTTCTGGAAACGCTGGATATTGTTGCTCATACCTTGAATGCTGCCGACTTTGCCAAAGGCATAATCTTCCATTTCAAGATGAGCATTGTCCTGAGGTGGACGAAGGCCTTTTGTCATCCAAGTAAAATCAAGTTCAGTTGCCGGTTTTGTTGTACCGAATTTCGGCAGGAACAGGGTTTGTTCCGGATCAATATTATACAGTATCGGTGTTAAATCTTCTGAATGTCCGATTGCTTCGTAGGATACTGACTGCGAAGAGGAAGGACCAAGGTTTCTTTGTACATCTGTTGGCATTTTTATTTTCTCCTTTGTTTAAAAAAATTATTTTCGTTCTTTAGACCAAAATTTATGCAGCATGGCACGCCGATCACGGATTCCGACAGTACGTAATTTATTAAAGTCAAACGCTTTCGGCGTTGATGTTGTACCGGTTCCCGGTTTCTCAACCTTTGGAACAGGTGTTTTTTTAGGCGTAGTAGATAAATCATTTTTCTTTGCATACCAAGCAACACGACTGTCTTCATAGTACTTTTGCAATACTTTACATTGTTGCGGGTTGATCGTACCGGCATTCATCGCATTTACGGCATCCGCAATTATATGAGCATCTTGATATGGCATTGCTTTGTAGTATGTACTCATAAACTGATTAATAGCAGCAAAGTTTTTTTCTTTTGACATGGCATCTGTAACAAAAGTCGCAATATCGTTATAAACGCTTTTCTGCGACTGCTGCGCCTGTTGTTTTTGATACTGCTGCATTTGCACACCGTTAATAAGCTGCTGCCTATTCCATTCAAGAGCTGTTTGATATTGACTGATTTTTTCCTTTTCATTTGCATCATCAGAATATTCAGCAATTTCAAGATCCTTTGCAGTAAGCCCCAACTGTTTTAATGCAGCATCTTTAGCCATAGTATCAATCTTGGCATATAATTGTTTTTGCTGCTCCACCGCCTGTTTCTGCTGTTGCTGTTTCAATTGTGCCTGCTGCGTCTGCATCATTTGCTGCTGTTGCGTTTGTTGTGATTTATACTGATTGTACTGATAGAGATATTGAGGTGGAATACGCCCTTCATTAACATTTCCCATCTGGATTGCCATATTTAACTGTTCAAGAGTATATGGCTGGGTATTAATGAGTGGTTCCGTATTGGTCGACTTAACCTCTGTATCCTTTGTATCAGACGGTTTCTCCTCTGATGTATCGTCCGGTTTATCGGCTACAGTAGCTTCATTGGATTCCTTTTGGGTTTCCGTTGCTGTTTCTTCCTCTATTGATGATGTTTCTTTATCACCTTCGCCGGTAACCTCCGCCGGTTTTGCTGCCGATTGTTCTTCTTGTGCTGCATCATCAGTAGAATGCGTTGGTTCCGCAGCACTCGTAATAATTCGACGATGCCCTGAACGATCAATATAAAGCTTTACCTGTTGAGCTGGTTTTTCCTCAGACACTGGTGTAGATGTTTGTTTTGGTGACGCAGCTGGTTCATTACTAGGCGTTCCTGATGCCGGGGTTCCTGCGGGGGCGCCCGTGGTAGTGGATGGAGTTGCTTCTCCACCTTCTGCAAATCGTTGTAAATTAAAATCAAATTTCACCTGTTTTTCTCCTTCCCATAATAAAATCTAGTCCGCATCATTTTTCTTGCTTTTGGCAAGTTTTATAATGCTCATCATATAATTATAAAAAGCAATTGCTGTCCTATATTGTGCCTGCAATTGCTCTGGATACTGTACTTTAGGAAACAGATTAAGAGCTTCCCGTTCTTGAATTTTCATAAAATCATCAAGAAAGTTTTTAAGATTGTCCGCTTGTTGTCCCTGTTGGAGAAGTCCCGCCAGATATTGTTTGCGGCTGTTGCTGTCCTTGTATGCTTGGCCCTGCCCCACTGTTTTGTCCCGTAGGTGTTCCAAGCGGGTTTTGAATTGTTCCAACACGTTTAAGCAACTCCTTTTCTGCGATATCCATTGGTGTAACATTCGTCGCTGCATTGGCATTCATAATCTGCATTTGTGTATTAGGCGGTAAATCGTCTAAATTTGCCCTGACTGATGGTGTCTGTGCAACTGCAAGTTTGCCTTCATTCTTCATCTGTTCAACGGCAAGCTGTGCTTCTAATTGCGCTTGGTATTTAATTGCCGCCAGTTGAACAGCCTGTTGTTGTACTTGTTGCTGCTGCTGTTTAGCTTCATCACTTGAAGGATCAAGCAGAATACCTGATGTATTTTTCAATCCCATTTCTTCCAATAGTGCCGACCCTGCCTCATAATATGAGTTTGGTGTAGCAACGCCTTGTGCGCCAAGTGTCGGAAATACATTTGCAAGAAGAGCCATATACGACTGTATCCTTGCTTCCTTTGTTCCTGCGCCATCGCCAACATTAATTACTAAGTCAACATCCATATCCATATCACTGTTGCTAATAGATAAGTTCTGCCCTTTATAAGGAAAAGTCTGTACCGGTTCGCCATACTTTTGATTAAGCAGAATAAGGAAACGCACCATCGGAATAATCCAACTTTCAGCTATCAGCCGTGCCATAAGTTTAATACGTTTATCACTTTGTCCAAGAATAGCAGTAAGCCCCGTAGCTGTTTTATTCAAACTATTAGCATCAAGACCTTGATTATACTTTGTACTGCCTGAACGATTTTCTACTTCCGTTTCAGCGTATTCAATCATTGACATTGCCATTTCGGATATCTGGTATTGCGGTACACTATATATAACGGTTGATGGATCATCCTTTGTTGGTACATATTCTTCACCGGCAAACAAAGCATCTGCATCAATTTTGGAATAGTTGATAAAACTCTGCCTGTCATTATTCTTAGCAACGTTAATAATAATTTGCCGTATGAGTGCCGTTTTAAGATCCTGTAACGGTTCAAGTTGTTCTGCAAATCCTTCTTCCGGAAAAATACGACGGTTATCCCGTGTGGCTGAAATGGTAAAGAAAGGGGCAATGCCAAACTCATTTGTCTGAATAGACAATGGCGTATCTCCTACACAATGTACAATCAAATATTCATAAATACCATCATCGTTATAATCTACTTTAAGATAGCATTCATATAATTCCACATCTTTACTAGCATTATCACTGTCTGTGGCCTGCATCTTTGGTTGTGTTAATACTGGATTATTGTATATATCGGCAGCTGTATAAGTTGTATCTCCCGTTTTTTCTAATGCTTCATCAACATTTTTAAAGTCGCCGTCCGCTTCTTTCCGTTTGAGATAATCACCTTTGACAATCTTACGATGAGCAACAAACTTGCACTGCTGAATACTGGATTCTTCCGGCGTAAATCTTAATTCTGTCGGCGGAACATACTCAACAACCGGATAATTGGAGATAAGCTTTACATGATCAAATTCGACTTTATACAGATCATCTGCATCTTTGATCGAAGATATATCGGTAATCTCAATGTCACCGCTTAAAGTCGCTTCCGTCAGCATGATTGCAGTCTGCACGTCGGCAATATTAAACATCATTTTATAATGGTCACGCTTTTCTTCTCGCTTCCACCAACATTTTGATACTCCAAGATTTAAACCTAAACCATCAGTCACAACATCATTGATTAATGATGTATAGTTGTTTTTACGTGTGAGCTGATACTCTATCAACCGCTGCAATGTTGTTGCTGTATCATCATTTTCAATGGTATTGCCCGCAATCGTAACAGGACTTTCACTACCCGTAAAAACTTCTACTAATGATGGCTTAATCCAGTCAATTACATTAGCAATATCATAGGAGACAAATTTACTGCGCTCTGATAACTGCGGGAATTTTTCCTTATACAGTTTTTGATCAGCCTTAACTAACCGTTGACGATCAATTAATTTCGGTTCTACAACAGATTCATAGTATTCCTTTGATACCGCTATCCCATCTTTTACAGAGGTCATAATCTTGTCAATTTCATCTTGTGAAAGCGTATCAAGTGACACTGGTTCATCTGTTGGTTCCGCTTGCTGCATCAACCAGTCAGATAATGACGGCTGCTGTCCTTGTCCAAATAAGCTTTGCGGCATTTGTGGCGGTGTATCTGATTGCATTTGCATAGGAATCAATCCTTGTGCTTGGTCACCGGCCTGCGCTATCGAATTATTAATATCTTCCATACTTTCACCACCTTTCATTAAGATTTCGTAGTACATGGCGGAAAGGATGGGATTTGAACCCATGGAGCAATTCGCTCTCTTGCTTTCAAAACAAGTACCTTAAACCAACTCGGTCACCTTTCCACAAAAAAGGACAGTGTGTATGCCACTGCCCCTATATCGGCACGTTAAATACCGTCTACTGTATCAACGTACATACCATGCGTTAATATCTCGACAGGCTAAACCGTTACCAAATGTTTATATGAATAAGGTATTGCTATAATTTATTTTGCAAATTGCCAATCATCTGCTAACATGTCTGCTTGACTTGCAAGCCAGCCTAATTGGATACCAGATGTTCCTACAAATGCTATAGCCTTATTACCCATTTGATCATGATTTACATTCTGCATTTTATTATCTGGATTCATATAACTTACGTGAGTAGCAAGTTCAATATACTGTCCTTTACCATTCCAACCTTTACGACAAACTTTCTTTCCAAGTTTTACCGCTTCAATAGCAAATCCAAAAGTCATACCATTTGTTTTTTTATATGCATTTTCAAACGCATCTCTTGGCGACCATGATTGATAACCACCTTCATATTCAACTAAATATCCATTGGCATTGTTATCTTCACCACTTGCAACGGGATGTCCAAGATGTTTTTCTGCATTTCCTTTTGTCATGTGTTCACCATGAACGATTTTCGTTCCAATATACTGTTCCATTTATTTATCCTCCTTAAAATTAATAAACCATTCTCTCTGTAAATTATATTTTGCCATAATTAGACTCTTTGCCATTTGTTCCAGTAACATGTGTTCCGTCTGCATTAGGGATACTTCTTCATAAGAAGGATTTGATGCATCAACTAAATTATATTTAAGGTGTAATAATTCATGCACTAAAATAAGTTCCTGACAGAATTTAGATATGCGGCTTTTAGCATCATCATCTGGAATGCAAATACTAATAACAGATGCCTTATTGGTTATTTGAAATGTGTTATGACCTGCATCATCATCCGTCATTTGAATACGTGGCAACAGATTTAATTTGATAATCCAATCATCTAAAAACAATCTATTCTGCCATTCATGTAAACAGTCATAGGCTTGCTTAATTGATGTGAATTCTATAATAGGCTCTGTCATTTTTTATTTTCCCCTGACTTTATTCAATGCCGGATTTTTTCGTCTGGCGCCTGCCGATGCCCTGCGGGTACCAGAGGCAAGTTCTGCGGATGCCGTTTTCAATGATACTCCTTGACGTTGTGCAATGAGCACAGCATTGTTCTTAAATCCTTTTACTTTTTTACGTTTCGCCATAATTCATTACTCCTTATTTACTGGGTTCGGTATTCTGTTGAGTACCTTCATTGGCTGTAGCTGTGGATTTCCCTGATTCGTTACTATCCATACTTTCTTTTAAAGCAGCTACATCTTTTACTAAACCATCAATAATTTTTTCATCTTCTTCGCGTGTACGCATAATCATCACCTCCTTACATAATATTTACATACAACCGGCTTTACGTACCCGGCCACGGCTTTTAGCTTTCCATTCATCAAAACAATTGGTATTCTTTTGGCCATACATCTTCGCACATAGATATCCGATACAGTCCATTAAATGACTGTAGTCATTCTTTTCCGGTTCATCTAAGATACGATTTGCAACAACCTTACGATGATAACCGCCTTGGAATCCTTCAATAATCCTTGTACACGATGGATCAATCAACATCATTGGCTGTCCATCTGATGTAAGTGTCGTTAGGTAATACCTCACCGCTTCACTCCGTGCTGTTTGTGTAATAGCCCCCGGCGATACATAGATACCAAATTCATTCTGCAATAATTCATTGGCCGTCTTTTCATCTGCCTGTGAGCGTTGGTTTCCTGCCGGATCACCGGTATCATTTGCGGCATAGCCTGAATAAAATGTCCCCATTTCTGCCCGTACTGCTTTAGCATGATTTCTCATTCCACAATCAAATGACTGCAATTCATCCAGTATTAACAACTGACCTTTTGCCGTCTGCTGCGCTATTAATGTCGCCGGTGTAAGTCCATAGTCCCATGTCCGTTCTAATGGCCGTCCTTCCAACGGTTTCAATGGTTCTTTAGCTACATGACGTTCATAGGAAAATTCTGGGTAATACTTCGGATTAATGGACACATTCCAATTGATTTCATATTCACGTTCCCAGCCTTCAGTTGTTGCACCGGCTTTTTCATTAGCGATCCATACAGGATCACGCTTTATCGGATCAGCCGTATAATGGATACGTGCAATATAAGCACCATTTCTACGATATTCATGAACACCTGTTAAATCATCATGTGATTCCAGTTCCTTATCATCTGACTGTTCATTAATTTTCCCTGTAACTAACCGTTTAAAAAAGCCCGGATTAGCCGAGCTGTCCACGATAATTTTCCCTCCGCCTTGGATAACAGGCCGGAAACTGTTCCATGTGCTTTCTGCCTTTTCCCAGAATGCCATTTCAGTAGCATACAAAATAGAGGCTGTATACTGCCGTAACTGGTCTGGTCCTTCAGCGATGGCCATAAATGTAGTACCATTGTCGAATTGGATGTATCCATAGCCGAGCTTATCTTTCGTTGCCCGGATAATCTGTGGCCATGAATGATGCATCGGTAAATGATGGTACATAAATAATAATCGGTCATCACTCATAAGATATGTGCTGTCTTCAAACTTCTTAGATTGAATGAATATAGCAAGATTCGGATTAAACATTGCTGCATATAATAAATTAGCCAGGCATCTCCAAGTCATCATCATCCGGCGACTCTTCGGGAATATACTTATTTTTTCTCCTGTAATAATCTTATCAACACGTTTGAGATAATCCTTCTCCGGAAAGTGTTTTACTTTTCCTTCATCTGCTTCATCTCGTGTCAAACAACATTCTTGGATAAAAGCCGTCTTGTTATGCTTCCATTCTCGCCATTCAAGCAGTTGCAGCAGTTCATTTTTTTCCTTTTTAGTTAGTGCCATCAAAACCACCACTTTGTATAAACACAAAACGGAACTGACAACTTTATGTTATCAATCCCGTTATACTAGGTATATTAATGTATAAACATACAACAATCACAAAAATATCAATGCTTTTGCTTTGATTCTAATTCCGCAATACGCTTATCAGCATCCTCATCACTCATATTGCATACATTGATTGGGCCGCCATCTTTACCGGTAATCTCGGTTTCCTGCTTATCACGCCATTCATCCCGCTTACGATTTTTAAGCCAGAATATCTGTGCCGTTGGATTAGGCTGCACAACTTTATGTACAACCTTTGTTACCACTAATTTGCCGTCTTTATCTGGTTCTTTCGTTGTTTCGTCATATTCCCAACCACAGGCAGCTTTATGTAATGCATTTTCTACTTGCCGATCAGCTACATCTTTGGATTCTTTTAGGACCTGCGCTATCTGCGGAAATCTGACCTTCCATTCATAAAATGTCCGATCACCAATCTGCATATTCTCGGCTATCTGTTCATCCGTCAGTCCATCACGTGCCCAGCCTTGGATACGCAACAGCCCTTCATTCGTCAGCCATTTTTCATATTTTCCTTTACGTCCTGCTTTTGCCATACTATCACCTAATTTACGTACTAAAAAAGCACCCATTGCTGAGTGCTGTAAATTAACTATTATAACAATCCTAATACCTTCCAATTTTTACTTTGATCTGCACAACCTTTATACCCCGGAAATAAATGTGCTGTTAGATAATCTTGTTCTCGTAAAAAACGTAAAGTTGAATTAATATCTTCACTAGGGAATATGAATTTATATAAAACGGCTTCATTATCCATCTTTTTAACAATTCCTTTCCAGTCGTCATCATTAAAACTGTTTTTACAATAATCTGAAATAAGTTTTTCTAATGCTGCATTATTTGTATCTCGTAGTTCATTCTCATAACTTTCTTTTCCTTCATCGGTACATAAGTTTAACCGCCATGTTGTTAAAATACCTTTTTGTGCACATATATTAGGATTTTGACTATACTGAGGAACTACAAATTCTAATGGGATAGTATCTTGTTGTGTTTTAATCTTTTTATACCTAAGAGTCCCAATTTCAGCTGTATTCAACGCCCAAATAACATACGATCTATTCGTTCTTTTTTTTAAATTTTTAAGAGTTGCAAAATACGCAGCAACTCTTACATCAAAAGTCCAATCCAACATTCGTGTTGGCAAACCATAATGTTGTGCTAACGCAACAAAATTCAAATACATATCAGAAACCCATTGACCCTTTTCCATTACATTTTCAAAAACATTTTTCTTAATATTTTCTAAATCAGTATTTGTCATAGTTTCTAAAATTTCTTTATTGCTATATATTTGAGTAAATTGATATTTGCTAAGATTAATATCTCCAGGTATAGGTAATCCCTGAAAATTACATTGTTTATAAAATTCTTCTAAAAATTTAAATTCATTAAAAAAACAACTCTCAAACGCTGTCTGATAATTGCCTGAAACCAAAGAATAATAAGGGGAACTCCGAAACCATCTGTGAAATGAAGGAATTAATTCATAAGAAGCATCGTGCATTCCTCTAAAAATAAAATCTTTATAATTAAACTCAAGACATTTGCCTGTCCTATTCTTTTTGTTGGTTATAGGTTCAATAAAATTTTCTTCATAAAATTCTAAAAAGCTGTCATATTCAACCGTTTTTACGCTTTGCCATTCTTCTTCCATAGGATATCACCTCAATTACGATAATATCATAAAGTTCGAAGAATTAACACCTCAATTAAATCAAAAGCCGCCACTGTATCAAGTGACGGCTATCCAGAAAGGAGACATTGAATCATAGACCTATGCAAACTCATTACTTGTAGTAGTGTTTTACATAATTCTACTGTATATAGTATAACAGTTTTTGAAGCTTCTTATTCCGCGAATAAAAATAAACTATTTATCTCAAATATATTTTATAATTACTAAAAATCATATTTATCATGTATCTTATTCACTTTTGAATATATTCAAAAGTGAATAGATTATTCTTAAACGAATAGCACACAAACAAAAATGCCTTATTACAGGCATTTTTTCTATAAAAATATTTGGCATAAATATTGCATATATATTATCGCATGAAATAATTTAATCACCATTACATCATTAGGAGGTATATTATGGAATTTGTTTATGACGAAATGAATCAAGATATTGTGAAATTGGCGAAGGACTTTGCCGAAAAACGGCTGTTGCCGACAGTACATGAACGGGATGAACAAGAAGTTTTTGACCGCTCCTTGGTAAACGAATTAGGAGAATTGGGAATGTTGGGAATACCCTTTCCTGAAGAATATGGCGGTGTCGGTGCTGATTATCTGAGCATGGCAATGGCTTGCGAAGAACTCTGCAAGGTCGATGCTTCCATCGGCCTCAGCTTAGAAGTACATACGACATTATGCTCTTGGCCAATTTACAAATTTGGCACGGAAGAACAACGACAAAAATATTTAGTACCATTGGCAAGCGGTACCAAATTAGGTGCTTTTGGCCTTACTGAACCGAATGCTGGTACGGATGCTCTCAACGGTAGTACAACCGCGATTAAGGATGGTGATCATTACATCCTTAACGGATCCAAAATTTTTAACACCAATGGTGGCGAAGCAGAAATCACCGTGGTTTTTGCTGTAACAGATAAATCCAAGGGTTCCAAGGGTTTAAGTGCTTTTATTGTAGAAAAAGGAACACCTGGTTTTACTTACGGTAAACAAGAAGTAAAGATGGGTATTCATGGTTCCGTACAACGTGAACTTATTTTTCAGGACATGCAGATTCCCGCAGAAAACCTACTCGGAAAGGAAGGCGAAGGTTTCAAAATTGCTATGATGACCCTCGACGGTGGTCGTGTTGGGGTCGCTTCTCAGGCACTTGGTATTGCCGAAGGCGCTTTGGATCATGCTATCAAATACTCGAAGGAACGTATCCAGTTCGGCAAACCCATTGCTAAATTCCAAGCTATCAGTTTTATGCTGGCAGATATGAAGGCTAAAGTAGAAGCAGCCCGTTGGCTAGTCTACAAGGCAGCGTATGATATGTCGACTGGTGCCAACTATACCATGTCAGCAGCTATTGCCAAAAAGGTTGCTTCAGATGTAGCGATGCAAGTTACGACAGATGCAGTACAAATTTTTGGTGGTTATGGCTTTACCCGTGAATACCCAGTAGAACGCTATATGCGTGACGCGAAAATTACTCAGATTTATGAAGGTACCACACAGGTACAGCAAATGGTTATTGCCGGTGCCTTGTTGAAATAATCCTCCAAAGTAAGAAATGTATTTGTCTATAAACTGTGCAGGCAAATACATTTCTTATAAAAAAACTTTGTGAAAAATATAACAATGATGTTTTGATTACCTATCATTATCGAGGAGGTTATGGAATGAAACTTTTAGACGGTATTAAAATACTTGATTTATCAACAGGTCTCGCCCCTGCTTTGGCAACAAAATACTTAGCTGCCTTTGGTGCTGAAGTCATAAAGGTGGAAAAACCCGGTGCCGGTGATATGACACGGAAATGGGAACCACTGAAAGACGGACGGAGTCTATATTTCAATTATCTAAATGGCGGTAAGAAGTCTGTAGCGTTGGATATTGCTTCCGGAGTAGGAAATGCAATTATTCTGGAATTGGTCAAAAAAATTGATGTTTTTGTAGAAAGCTTCCAACCCGGTTACATGGAAACTATCGGACTGAGTTATGAAATTTTGCAGGATATCAATCCAGATTTAATTTACGTGCAATATTCTACGTTTGGTGACAACGGCCCCGACAAGAACCGCCCGGGCTCTAGTCTTGTGGCCCAGGCCAAGAGCGTAGCCATGGACATGACCGGTGTCATTGGACAGGAACCCATCAAATTGGAACCTTCTGTTGGAGAACACTATGCTTCCGGCAACCTAGCTGCCGGAATTATGCTGGCTTTAATCAACAGGGAACGCCATGGCGGCGGACAAAAGTTAGATGTTTCTCTCGTCGATTCACTGTTCAACTGTATTGAAGCAGCACCGGCAGCTTATTCGACAGTCGGAGAAATCCATACGCGTAAGGGTAATTTTGACCCGTCCTGTGCTCCTTATGATACGTTCAAGACAAAAGACGGTTTCATCGCTATCGGCATTGCCACCGATGCCCAATGGTTCAAATTTTGTGATGCCCTGGAACTGAAACATTTGAAAGAAGATTCGCGTTTCCAGACCAACGAAGGTCGTGTCGATGATTATCTCAACAAGTTGCGTCCCCTTGTAGAAAAGGAAACCATGATTTACACGAAAAGTGAAATCGAAGAAAAATGCCGCGTCGAAGGCATTCCCTGCAGCGCCGTTTTTGATATCAGTGAAATCATGTCTCACCCAAATACGAAAGCTAATCATTTCATGTGTGAATTGGAAAGCAAACAGTTCGGACAGATGTGTGTACCCAACCTGCCTTTTGAATTAGGTAGAAGCACAGCAGAAATTTCCTGTGATGGCCCGGAACTTGGGGCAAACACAGAAGAAGTATTGGACGGCCTCGGCTATACAGCAGATGCCATTAAAGAATTTGTTGAAAATCAACATTGTTAGGAGGATACCTATGAAATTATTAGAAGGAGTAAAAGTCATCGACTTTACACATGCCTATGCAGGTCCATACTGTTCACTCGAATTAGGAGACTTCGGTGCTGAAGTTATTAAAATAGAACGACCCGATACAGGCGATCAAGCTCGTCTTTGGGGACCATTCAAAAATTGCTATAGTGCTTACTATTCTTCCTTTAACAGAGGAAAACGAAGCTTGACATTGAATCTTACTTCAAAAGAAGGCAAGAATATCGTATTCGACTTGGTCAGAAATGCAGACATTGTCATTTCTAATTTTAAGAGCGGTACCTTAGAAAAATACGGTCTCGGCTATGATGAACTCAAACAAGTTAATCCTGAAGTCATCTTTGCAGCTATCAACGGCTTTGGCCGCTTTGGTAAATATGCTAAATTTGCAGCTTATGACAATGTTATTCAGGCCATGGCCGGCATTATGGACATGACCGGCTTCCCCGACAAGACACCGACAAAAATCGGACCAGCTATCGGCGATAGCTACAGTGGTTTAATGTTGTTGGTCGGTGTTCTATTGGCGTATTATAACAAACTCAAGACCGGCAAGGGCCAGCGTGTCGACGTTTCTATGCTGGGCTCGCTTGTTTCTATGGCAGAATATCCGGTTCTGGAATATGCTAATTTCGCAAAAAAGATTTCCCGTATCGGTAATGTGAACCCCTACTACGCGCCGGGCGATATCTATAAATGTGCTGATGGTTACATCGCCATTTCTGTAAAGAAGGAAGTCATGTGGATGCCCTTCTGCGAAGCTTTGAATCTTACCATCGCCAATGATAACCGGTTTGTTACGAATGATCGGCGCCTGGCTAATGTAGCAGAGCTGAAGAAAATCATTGAAACGGCCATTGAAGACAAAACACGTCGTGAAATTGTGGACCTACTGACTCCGGCAGGCATTGCCGCAGCAGGTGTCATCAATATTGCCGAATCCTTTGAAGACTCCCAACTAAAAGCTCGTGATATGGTCATCAGCTTGAAAGATCCTGGACTCGGACCGATCAAACTGGTTGGCAATCCTATCAAGCTTTCCAAAAATCCACCGGTAACAAATATTCCTTCACCGCTGTTAGGTGAACATACGGATGAAGTGTTGCGAGAATTAGGCTATACTGATGCGGAGTTAGTCGATTTCCACAGTAAAAATATTGTATAAGGAGATGAAATTAATGAAAAACACAAAGGGTAATATAGACTATGCATTAATGCTTCCGGCAATTCTTGTTACGTTGCTGATCTCCCTGCCACTCGTACTCTTTAAAGAAGAAGGTGCGGACATCGTCAATGCACTTTTTAAGGGTGTTACGGGAAACTTTAAGTTTATCTTCCTGCTTTATGGTTTTTTCTGTGTCACGTTTCTGCTCTGGCTCGGTCTGAGCAAATGGGGTAGTATCAAATTTGGAGGACCTGATGACAAACCGGAATTCTCTACATATAAATGGGGCATCATGATGTTCTGCGCCGGCATCGGTATTGCTATCGCTCGCTGGGCCTTTATTGAACCTGCCTATTATATAAGTGCCCCCCCCCTCGGAATCTTGCCGAACAGCACGGATGCCGCCGAATGGGCCGGTATGCTTGGTCAGTTCCATTGGGGCATTACCCCGTGGGCTATTTATGCCTTACCGGCCTTTCCCATTGCTTATGCACTCCATGTCAAGAAGTTGCGAACGTTGCGTTTCAGCACGGCCTGCAAGGGAGTACTTGGTTCCAAAGCTGACGGTATTATTGGTAAAATTATTGACATCCTAGTTATTTTCGGCATGATTGGTGGTGTTGGAACATCGTTAGGTCTGGCTGTACCACTCGTATCTGCTTTGGTCGCCCATTTCATGGGCTTGGAACAGAGCCTGTATCTGCAGCTAGTAGTCCTTGTTGCTTTTGTGGCTCTCGTTTGTGTCACGGTCTTCTTTGGACTGAAGAAAGGTATTTCCAAGCTTTACGACATTAAGACATATTTGGCTTATTTTCTGTTAGCCTTTGTCTTCATCGCCGGGCCGACTATCTTTATTCTCAACACCTGGGTCAACAGCATCGGCCTCATGGCCACGAACTTTATTCGCATGAGTCTTTTTACCGATCCCATTGCTCATACGGGATTTACCGAAAGCTGGACCGTTTTTTATTGGGCTTGGTGGATTGCTTACTCACCGATGATGGGACTCTTCGTAGCCCAGATTTCCAAGGGACGTACAATCAGGGAATTAGTTTTCGGTGAACTCTTTTTCGGTAGCCTGGGTTGCTGGGTATTCTTCGCTGTCTGGGGTGGTTATTCCATCAATCTCCAGATTACGGATGTCTTAAACATCTCTCAGATTGTTAAAACCATGACACCAGATGGCACTATCGTTGCTATCTTGGGCACCTTGCCAATGGCAGAAACGTTAATCATTCCGGTATTTGCTGTCATGTGCTTGGTTTTTCTGAGTGGCACGATCAGTTCCTCTGCGTATACACTATCTTCTCAGGTATCCAAGGATATCGGTAGTAGTGAAGAACCAAATAACAAAGTCAGCACTCTTTGGGCTATCTTGCTCGGCGTTTACGCCGCTGGCTTGCTCACTACCGGCGGATTACAGTCCGTACAGCTGTCCTCAATTATCTTGGCATTACCGTTGATTGCAGTTATGGTAATGATGGTACTGTCCTTTATGAAATGGCTTCACGAAGACTATGGTGAAATCTTGGATACAAAGAAAGTAGCTGCAAAGAGCGAAGACATCAAACCTGTGGAATAAAAACGAAACATGTCATGAACGCATGAAAAAAGAAGCCTTATCTGTACAAATAGGCTTCTTTTTTGTTATTCAGTATCCTTGATATATTTCTTGATGAGACGGTAAGCCTTTGGTTGACTGATTTTCAGGGCCTTGGCTACATGAGTACTGGTTTGGTATTTGTTGTAAGCATCATGGATGATTCGGCTTTCGTAATCGGCTAGTAAATCGTCAAGCGATGTATCTTCTTTAACTATTTGCTCCGTAGAAAAAAATTTAAAAAGATTCTTTGGCAAGTCTTGGGGTAGTAACTCATGGCTATCTGTAGACAGGACTACCATTTTTTGGATGATATGATCCAGCTCGCGTATATTACCCGGCCAAGAATAATTCATCAGCACGCTGAGTGTTTCCTCCGTAATAAGTTGATTGCGTTTAAATTTCTTATTGTATTTATTCAGGAAAAAATAGGACAACGCCTTAATGTCATCGGGTCTTTCCCGGAGTGGTGGCAGGACGATTTCAAAAGCATTCAGGCGGTAATAAAGATCCTGACGGAAATTCTTTGTCGCAACTAGTTTTTGAAGATTGCAATTGGTAGCAGCAATAATTTTGACATTGACGGTGACCGGCTTATGTCCACCCACGGGGATAAATTCCTGATCCTGCAGGACTTGTAGGAACTTGCTTTGCAATTCCATGGGAATCTCCGATACTTCATCCATGAACAGGGTACCACCATCGGCGATTTCCAACAGACCCTTTTTTCCTTGTTTGTCAGCTCCAGTAAAAGAACCAGACTTGTAACCGAACAGCTCCGACTCTATGAGGTTCGGATTGATACAGGCACAATTTAGGCTGACAAACGGTTTATCCTTGCGGAGACTGATGTTATGCATATATTTGGCTAACAAGCTCTTACCAGTACCGGTTTCACCCATGATCAGGCAGGGCATATCGTAAGCCGCCAATTGTCCGACCATGGACATGATTTTTTCCATGACTTTACTACTGTAAATATAGTCACCCTTTGAAGTTTTAGGATAAGTAACATCAATGGATTTCTTTTCGCTATCATTTAACTCGTTGATAGTATACAAGTCATTGACGTTCATGACTACATATTGGATATTTTTATCTTTATCCATGATGGGAACAGAAATAGTAATAATGTCGGCGCCAAGATTCGTGATCTGTCGGCGGGTTATAGTTTTTTTCTCTCTGTACACTATAGGCAGTGTGGAATTACCCCAAAAAGTGTTATCTAACACGGAAAAATTCTGGCCGATAAAATGTTCCGGCGGCAGTCCGTAGTGACGGAGACTAGCTTTGTTGAGATAAACTAATTTGTAGTTGTTATCAAAAATCATGATTTCGTCATGGAGATTATCAATGAGATTTTTGAAAGTTTTCAAATCCCAATCTGTAGTATTTTTTGTCATGCTCAAACAACCCTTCCGCAACAATTTCTGTATGTTTTTATTATATCATATGGGCCACGGTCTCGCAGTATCTTTTTGACGGCTCGATCAGGTACTAGTGCAAATGTTATTACATTTTAGATTAAGCTATAAAATTATTTCCATTTATATAAGTAAAACGGGTGTATCAAGATTTTTGTGTAAATAAATTTTAACAGCGCGTATCATACTGCTGCATCAATTCGCTTATATATTATTTTTTTATTCATACAAAATTCCCTATACCATTTTAATTATTATTCGATAATTGTTTATATATAAGTTATTTCTCAAAAGAATATTGGTCAACTGCTTAATTTACACTTAATAATAAACAACAAAGCGACCACCAAAAATTGATTTTAAGGTAGTCATTTTGTATTTTTCAATATTTTATATCCATAATCATACGAATTAACCTTATCCTACCAATAAGAGTTTATTGATATTGTAGCACAACAACTCACACCACATGAATCAGTCCCAAATCAATTGCAATCTCGATCGCATGGTTATCCGCCTTTTCTAGAATTTTGTAATACATTGTCCGTCCCATATTCAGCTTATTACATATTCGTCGCCAATGGCTGCCTTCATACCTCATTTTTACGGCTTTGCGACTAACATCATCCAAGCCATCATACGTAGCGTCAATTACTTTAATCCACTTTCCGGGATTATCAATCACAATTCCATTCCGAAGTGTTACAGATTTTAATTCCGTCGCTAATTTAATACCTTGCACTGCAGTAGGATCAGAAACAAAAGCCTGACTACCTGAACCATCTGTATGCCCCGCTGTACTGAGTGATTCTTCTCGCGCTTCCCGGACAGCCCGTTTAAGTACCTGTTCATGATAGAATATAAATTGTATTGTTTGTTTCTTGGGATCTTTTCGCGTCCGCTGTCCTTTTTTTATCAAGGGATATCACTCCTTTAGCACACATGTTTACATTTTTCTTGTAATGGGAACCATTGCCCCTTCTTGCCACAAAATGAGCAGCTATGCTTCCTGCATGCCGTATTATGACAATCAGTACAATTACAATCCTTACACTGTTTAGATGATCCTGTTATGGTTTTAGCACTCTTTTTTATAGTATTTTTCATTAGCTGCCTCCTACAATAACCCGCTTAAAATACACTGTTTATGTAATCTAACAGCCTCATGTTCTAAATCGCTGTAAGACGTACATTGTTCTATCTTTTCCTTATCAAAGGGTAACTGTATCGCTTTTCGCTTCATATACTTTTCAACATACATTTCTTTTTGCTCTATTGTCGGATCTGGGAATGAAAGCACTACATCAAACCTACGATGTACTGCACTATCCAATAAATCATCACGATTGGTAGCTGCTACAAATACAACGTCTTCAGGCAATCGGTCTAAGCTCATTAACAGACTATTAACAATATTGTTGTAAGCTCGCCCGCTTGAGGCTGTATCATCTGTCCTTGATGTACCCAACGTATCAAATTCATCCAGAAATAAAAGCCCCTGCGAAGGAATATTCTGGATTAAATTTATCACGTTCTTTTCAGACTCCCCTAAATGCGAATCGATTAACTCATTTGTGATGGCAATATACGGTGTAATCCCTAAATATCCGGCTAAGGCAATGGCAAAACTGGTCTTACCGTTGCCCGGCGGTCCAACTAACAACACCCTGTTACTATTTGTTAATCCCTGTTCCCGGAGTTCTTTGCGATAGGACCATTCTTTACGGATGTTTTCCAAAAACTCAATGATCGTATCGTTCAGTAATAGATTATCCATGGAAACTTCTTTATAGGTCTCACAAACAAACGGTTTTAATGCCTGCGGAAGTTCAATTAATTTGCCGGTATTATTTTTATAAGAATCATATATGCGTTGTAACCGATACGCACCATTTGTATTTCCTAACTCACTGATCATTCGGTTAAATCCAATATCTATTTTTTGTTTATCTCCATCCACCAATGAGCAGATTAAATCAAATACCTGATCCTGTTTCATTTATTTACCTCTTTTTTATAACGGATGAATGCATTTGGAATTTCTAATAATCCCCTTATTATTTTCAATAGAACACAGCTCTTCCTCTTTTATCTTGCATCGTAAACAAAATGAACTAAGACGGATATGTTCCCATTTCCAACATCGGATCATCTGCCGTGGTCTGAATGTACCGGCTTGCTTTCTACGCCATATCTTATTCCATCCACGTTTGTGCCATTCAGCAGCCGCTCTGGATCTAGCAATATTTAATGCACTTACACGTTCCAAACAATCATCATACTGTAAATCAGTACATGTCCGTTTATTACATTTTCTAGCAGCGAATTCACATTTACGGCCAAACTTCTTAAAAAAATGCTTCTTGCAAATACTCCATTTATCTTTTCTAATGATATATTCATCTATGGTTTCTTTTTTCATTGTTTCCCCTCCCACTAAATCAATAGGATACTCTTATGCCCGACGCATATTTTTAAGCACGTATGGATCAAGCGTATAGGCAATGCCATCCGTTGGCACAATTTCTATCCCAATATCTACATGAGGATTCTGCTTGTCTATCCCTGCTATCCGGCTGTCACCAAAACCAACAACCAGTCTGTCATTTGCAAGGATCGCCGCTTTTTCCAATATGTCACACGTTGCCTGTAGCAATCCTATCAAGTCCGGCCATGACTTTCGATTTGGCATATAATACAACGCTGTCATAATGACAGGGCAGTCAATTGTATTTTCTTTATGCCTGACTTTTAATTGCCATAAAGCCGATTCTTCATATGCTGCATACTGCTTACTTTGCATCAAACTATTTTTTGTCCGCCTCATACTGTTCTTTTTAGTTATCGGACGACCTGTAATTGTAAATGTATACGGTTGATTCACTTTCTAATTACTCCTTTAACTGTTATTTATATATACAAAAATTTACTAACTATCTACTTTTCTTTTAAATATTTTGTACTATAATGGAGCCAAGCAGAGTTCCATTCATGCAAAAACTTCCAAATTATGACAAATCAAAAGTTCCACACCTGCTAATCTTCCAATGAAACTCTGCTGTAAGACAAGATATGTGAAGACAAACCACGTATCTTGTCTTTTATTTATGTTGATGATGTATTCATCCGTTCTATTTAACCCCATTATTTTCACCATCCATTGGCATAGTCCATGTTCTTTTCCCCTCTGCAATAGCCTGATATATAGCATCCCGTACTTTTTCTGGATCTTTGTATTTTCCAAGCATATCAAACAGGTAATCATGTTCTAATGAATCATATCCGCAATAAGAAAATATCTCATTATTATGAATTTCAACCGCTATGCTCTTATCCAGATTTACAATGTTTCCATCTTGTGTTAAAATCCACATTTCCCTTCACCTTCCTAGCAATATCATCATCGTTAAATAAATTTACTGCCCCGTCCTTTGTGGTAGACCATCCGCCGGTACGTCCGCAGTGGTGACATACCAGACGATATATCGTAATGCCGTTGCTACTATTTACTTCTAAACAGGCACTATACCCACATTTACAACTCGTTTTCTTTGTAGTTTTCATAATTATTTATGAGTACCACCTTTACTAAAATGGGATTTCTTCTTCATTTACATCAGACCCGTAGTGATCAAAACTACTGTCATTTTTTTGTATTTTTTCATCATTCGTTATATTTCGGCTGACATAATCTGCAATAATTTCAGTTACGTAGCGTTTTGTACCATCTTTCGCCTCATAGGATCGGGTACTGATTCTACCTTTTACTAATACGTTGTCACCCTTAGTCAACATATTCCCCACCGATTCAGCAAGCTTGCCCCAACATACCACATTCAGCCAATCCGTTATTTCTGTCCCTTCCCCATTGGATTTCACGTAGTTTGATGCAGCAGCCACACTAAAGCTTGCCACGGCTTTGCCGTTTGCCGTAAACCGCAGTTCAGGATCTCGTCCCAGATTTCCGCTTATAATTGCTGTATTCATACATAGTCCTCCTTAAAAATCTCCTATCATCGAAAATTCGCAATTCATTCATGGTGAACGCTTTCGCCTTCGATTTCCGCCACAATACAGCCAGTAAACTGATCTATGTCCAATACTGCCTTCTGCGTTACAAGCGTACCTGTCATTCCCTGCCAGTTCACGTACTGTACTTGATTATTGTCATAGGCAAAGGCGATTTCAGTATAGTTATCACGCAGCATCTTTTCTGTCAGTTCCGGGAAACATCGTTTTGCATATTCCACTACTTCCGGACGCATTTGCATTTCTTTCCGGAATGTACCCGTCTTAATGCTGTTAAAAATATTTTTTATACGGTCTGGCAATTCTCTGTTAGTCATCCTCATGACCTCCCATACATTCACCAATTCGCTGTAATTTAGATTCTTTTGTTGCCGATATCGGAATTTCATATACTCCCAGTTTTCTATCAAGAGCATTTTCGCTATGCCGGGTACACGCAATTTTATAGGTATCTCGAAATTGAGCCCTGTATGTACTGCTTTGCCGTGTTTCCATCATGCAGAGATTCCGCCACCCCATGCTTTTCACTGTTTCCGCTATTTCAGGAGTAGAGAATTTCGGAGCTTGATAAACAAAGCAAATTCTGACTTGCTCCATCACTTCTTCCCAAGCTTCGTTCATATCTTTTTGTCTGGTCCCGTTAACCTTGGTGATCATCTTTTCAGCCGTTTCCCGTATTTCTGCTACCGTGGGAAGAAATTTCGATGTACATATCAGTTTCTTAATTGCCTTATCCAGAACAACGGGATGAATATCTCGTAACATATCTGCATAAAACTTCATTTGTGATTTTGAAAGGCTGTCCCGATAAGCAAGCTGTAATCCTGATAAAGCCTTCACTACCTGCTGATCCCTAGTTTCCATTTTGTTCTCCCATCTCGTCATACAGTTCATTGACAACATCGATAGCAGCTTGTTTGCTGTCTTCTTTTCCTGTACTTACTTGATTCAAATATCCTTCAAATTTATTACTAAAGAGTGTTTCTGGACGGAGATACTTACTCATTTTGCAGTCTCCGGCCCAGTCAGCAACTTTCTTATCAATGACAAACTTAAAATCGCTGACAGCAAACCCTTCTTTCATTCTGGATCGTATTAATTTCACTGTCAGAGGGGTATTCGGTTTATACCGTGTTCCGACCTTATCATTCAAATAATCGATAATCTCAGTTATTTCACCGTGATGGTTTTCTATACCGCAAACTTCTTCAACCTGTTCAATTACCTTTGATTTTGATGAATCCGGTGTATCACACTCGCCCTTTATATATATATTATTTTTATTATTAGTTATATTAGTATTTTGTATATTAGTATTTTGTTGTGTGCGATTTTCCAACGTAGGTTTTTCCACGATTGGATTTTCCAACGTAGGTTTTTCGGACATAGGTGCCTGCGTCTGATTTTCCAATATAGGCTGTTCCGGTTCTTCTCTGATAATATATTCGGTTCCATCCAGACGGCCCTTGTCATCTCTAGCCCGTTCCATAACAAGATATCCACATTCTTTCAGTTCGTTTAGAGCTGTTCGAATGCTGTTTTTCCCGTCTTTAGAACAATACGCCAACCCTTCTATGGAATAATCCCAATCAGGCGGTAAACTAAGCATAAAAGCCAATAATCCTTTCGCTTTAAAAGATAAGCGTTTATCCTGCAATAGTTTATTGGATAATATTGTAAAATTTTTTACTTTTTCAACTCTTATTTTTGTCGACATATATTACCTCCGGCCGTGCCAGCGTTCTCCATACAATTTAGTTAGATAGTCACGACAAATTTTTCTTATTTTAGCGACCGCCCCAAAATGCCGCTGTTGATGACAGGCATAGCAAAGCGTTACACCTTCTTCGATACAATCATTTTTAAGACCGCTGCGTTCATGATGGAATTTAATGCCATTCGGGACATATACTCCGCAGACAATGCACTGATGATGATCTCTATCGTGGATATCATTGTTCAGTTTTCTTAGCTTTTTCCCGCTGAGTCTCATCATGCTCGCCCCATTCCTGCAATAAGCCATCAACATATTCCCGTGGTTCGGTTGCTACGCCTAACCGCTGCGCTTCATCAAGCAAGCAATTAATTAACCTTGTCATTTCTTCTACGGTATAGGTACTGCTTCCGTGATACATGGCAACAATGGTATATCCCTTTGTGTTTTTGCAGGGGCCTAAAACTTCACTTACCCACCCCAAGCCTTTGCTTCCCCATCTCCGGCACCATTCATCTACAACATCATCCCGCACCGGTACCGGAACAAAATGGCCGCAATCTTTAATACAGGCACGATATACATCTTCTTTGCTGTGATAGCTGCCGTCCTGCGATAACTTTTCAGCGATCCGCTGCGTTAACACCCAACAATACGCATTCGCCTGTAAGGATCTTTTCCGATAGGGTTTCTTGATTTCAATGCTGTATTTTTTCTTTCCGTCAAACTTGTTTATCTCTTCAGATTTAGGTGCCGTAATAACAAGGGCCGTTCCTAATGCCCCTGTTATCGTCTGCACTGTTGCTGTAAATTTCATTACCTATTCACTGCCTCTTTATCCTCGGCTTCCGCCATAGCCGTATCGAGAATAAAATCAATATTTTCATACATTTCTTTTGCCTGTTCAAAGGTTAATTTATTAATGCTGTTAACTCCGTATTCTTCTTGTATAATCGATGGCAGCCTGTTTGCCATTTCTTTTACATTCGCGGCCTTCACAATTTCAATCAGGTAATGATTCCGCATTTTTATATCATTGGCAGCATTCGAGGTTACATCATTCGTCTGTTTTTCAGCCTGAGCCCCGCTGCTTTGCGTTTTATTTTCTTTTCCTATACTTTTATCATCGTTTTGCTTCGGTACCGTTACAGCCGACTTCACGGGTGATTGTAATGAATACCTGCTTTTCCCTTTGCTGTCTACAATGCTAAGTTCCGTAAATTTCCGGAGTGTTTCATCATACTGAATGCTTTTTACGTAGAATTTCGCATAGGAGGTCGTCTTTCCATTACTCCGTGGCACTATTTCCGTCTTATCCAGTAAGATAAAGATAGGCGGAACATCATATAATTCTCTGCCGATTCCCCAACAGGTACCCGCACGCTTAAATGCATCGCTTGCCTGTCCTTTTTCTGCTTCTGTCTGTGAAGGAACGCCGACATCCTGTTTAGATATCCACGCTTTTTTGCTCTCGTCCCACACTGCTATAGTACAGAACAGATTGTTATTTACCACTTGGTGCTCCCGCTGCCAATTCATCGGCCCGAATACTTCATCTAAAACCCGCATATCTACACGGGCGTTCTTATACAGTAAAACCAACGCTTTATTATTCTTGGTAATCATTTGTATCCGACATTCAATGTCATTTGCCGTTAAAAGCGGTATTTTTTTATCCATATTTCCCACCTCTTACTCTTCAAGCGTTACGTCATACACCCGGTCAAACCCATCAATCATTTGACAAATGAGTTGATCCTCTCTTTCTGAAACGTGGACTCCGTATATTTTAATGACCATGGTTTTACATACAGGCAGCGCGTCTTCATTTTCAATTGGGGAATTGTCCTTTTGTATGACTTCCTGCGGTTCTTTTTGATTGATGGTTTCCTGTTCTGCCTCTAATGCCCGATGCCATTCTTGTTCCTGCGCTAATTTTTCTTGTTCGGCACGTTCAATGGCTTGCTGTTCTATCTCATGCAATGTCTGCGCCTTGCCATATATCAACTGCTTTAACTCGGTTATTGTCCGTTCGCTTAAAGATGATTCAGGAATAACATCACTCAATTTCATGGAAGTACTTAATCTGTATTTTTCATTTGCCATGCTGACCCATTCATTGGCCATTTCAAGCCGTTCTTCCAATAATTTTTTTCTGTCGTCATCGGCTTTTTGTAATTCCATTAATCTGCTGATTTCCCGATCAATGCCAATCGTTGTTTCGCTGTACTTGGAAGTCTTGTTATACCAACGGGTATCACTAACAAACTGTTCTAAATAGGTTTGACGCAAACCAGCAGCCGCTGCCTTATTTGTTATTTCGTCTGCGATTTGCTCGGACAAAACCGCTTGTCTGTGTTCTTCATACCTATTAAGCTGCTCACGCAACGGCACTTCCACTTCAGAAACAACCTGAAGTAACTCTTTTACCTGTAATTCCAAGGTATTGACCGGCTCTTTTAATTTGTGTTTTGCTTTAGTTTGAAATTTAGTAATCGCAGTACGCAGGGAAACTACTTCCCGCAGCGCTTTCGACATATCCTCTTCATTTTCATCGGTAACCACTAATCCATGATATTTTTCTGTTACGGCTACCAAATAATTTTTGACCTGCTCGTGATTCCAATCAAAGACTAAATCCGCTTTCATTAGTTTAGGTTCTATTGGCACGAGTGTTGGCAATGCGTTTACGGCCATACTGATCATCCTCTCCTATTCTGCTGATACACTTTGTCGAGCAATTTCTAATTCGTCCATTTCAGCACGGATATCATCTACAATCACTTCAAGTTTTGTTAACGATTCATTTAGTCTGGATTTCGAGTAATCATTTTCGGCATTATTTCTCATATCTTTTGCAACACCATCTAGCTGTCCGCTGATATAGGATAGTTCCGGATACGAATCTCTTATCCGCTGTATGGCACTATTGGGTAATCTGTCTGGATCTATTCTTTTATTAAAATCGTTTCTGTACATGGTGCAATTCATCATTTTGAATCCCCCTTTAACTATTTATTGTTTCGTGGTAAACTATTCACAGATTTAATTTTTCTTAGTCGCCTCTGCCAAGGCGGCTTTTTTTATGTCAGATCATAAATAATTCTACAAAGCAATAAAATTGTTACTGCCGATACAACTAACACCGCATAATACTTTGCCTTTAACTTATTTAATTGCATTTTTAACTGCAAACTTAGCTGTGATTCCAAGGCTTGCTGCACGTCAATATAATAGATAGCTTTAGGTGGTTCCCTAGGGTTGTTATATCCCTTAAAGTGCCACGGTATTACGATGTCCTCTTTCGGTTTTACTGCCATTTTGTTTAACCTCCTTTTCTTTGGCCATACTGTCAATCCATGCCCGAATCTGCCAACCGGCAAAACGAAGCTGACTATGAGGCGTTGCTTGAAAACATGGAATTCTTCCGTTTTTAGCCATGGCATATACGGTTGTCGTTGCTATACGCAGTTCCTTTGCCACACCTCTAGCTGAATAAATCTGTCCTTCTACAATCATGAAAAACACACCTCACTTTCTATATTTTTTCTGTTATCAAATATGTCTACTCCTTTTTACACGATGTTTTATATACTTGTATTTCCGTCATTTTCTTTTAAAAAATTAAGATCGATATTTAAAAGATTACCTAATCGAGAAAGAAGTTTTAAGCTGGGAGTATATCTACCACGTTCAACATCTGCATAATAAGCTCGTGATACTTCAGCTTCATCGGCAATTTGCTGTTGAGTCTTGCCAATATTTTCACGTGCTTTTTTTAACATTTTTCCAATCTCCTTCATTATTAATCTCCTTCCTACTTGTATTTTCGTTCTTAATGATTATTGTATTGTATTTCCGTCTTTTTGTCAATGGTATTTCCGTCAAAAATGTACTATAATTTATATATAGACGGAAAAACCGTACAAATAAAAGGAGGCATTATTAATGGCTACTATTGGAGAAAACATAAAAGAGGCTCGTAAAAAAGCTGGACTTACTCAAGTAGAATTAGCAAAACTAACAAACCTCTCACGTTCCTATATCGGAGATATAGAAAAAAATCGTTATAACCCCAGTGTTTCTACATTGAAAGCAATTGCTAATGCAACAAATGCACCCTTAGATACAATTATTATCTCCGAAAAAGTAAATCCAGAAAAATCAGAAAAGGTGCCTGCGGATTTAAAAAAATACTTAGAGCAATCAGAAGTAATATTTGACGGAGATACATACAACCTAACTCCAGAAGAAAAGGATATGGTTATGCAGTCGTTAAAAGTCGCCTTTTATGCTGCCAAACGTGCCAACAAACGCAAAATAGACGACAAAACTAAGTAGGTGTCGTCTATTGCGAAAAAATATTAAATTACGTGTTAAAAATCTTGTACGGAAAATGGGGACCTCTAATCCCATGCAAATTGCTAAAATATTACGAATTCCTATTGTATATACTTCTCTTCCTGATGATATTCTTGGATACCTTACCCACCCACTCCGCCGAAAAACATTTGTTCTGAATAATAAACTAGATGAACGAGAAATTCCTATTGTTGTTGCTCATGAATTAGGACATGCACTCATGCATGGTACTATTGGATATACTTTCCACACGGACACAGTAAATTACTGTCGTGCCCGTAGCGAATATGAGGCAAATATATTTGCACTTTATTTATTGTCATATAGTTATGATATAGATCCACGATTGCTTCAAGCAGCTCCTCGTTATAAAGATATTATGACCCATCGAGAAGCACATTTTTTATTATGCAGGTGTATTGAAAGATACTAATTAGAAGAAACAGTATAATAACATTGTTTCCTTTAGGGAATATATATTAAACTGTTATAAAATAATTAGTGCAAATGCATTTTATGTTATTTGGCGAAATTGATAAAGAGGCATGTCTATGAAAAAAACATTTTATGTAATGATTTTTGTTTTATTATTATTTGTAACTGTATCTAGTAATGTATACGCCGATGATTGGTATAATATTGGGTATTCAATTGGACAATCTATAGGAAATTCTCCAGCTCAAGATGACAAATCATTTTATAAAGATGATAAATATGATTTTACTCATATAAAAAAAATTTGTGTCGTCTCCACAGTACCCCCCCAATGCTATGCCTATATATCAGATCCATATATAACCCAAAAATATACAAATTATATTAGCCATTCTTTTGCTGATATATGCAACATGTCCTCTGCGAATGAAGCCGGTGATGTTTTTACAGCATTATATTCCGATACCTTGAAACCAGGAAGCACTGAATTTAATTCTGCTTATATTACATATATACGTAAAAATTATGATGCAGTACTTTATGTGAATATTTACGCATATAATCAAAATGAAGGACTCGGAAATGTTTTTATGGATTTTCGGCTTATTGATACAAAAACTGGAAAAGATGTAATGTATTATAAAGACATGAGATTAAATGCACCCCGTTCAGATAAGGAAGGCATGATTCAAAGAATTACAAACACATTTAGAACTAAATTTAAAAAAGCAAAAAATAACTACTAAATATCATAATAAAGAGGAGATAATTTAATGAAAAAATTATTCATGACACTCACATTTATTTTATTAGCTATTCCTGTTTTTGCTTCTGTCGAATCTGGATATCAAGAAGATACTAACATGCAATTATCCTACCCTCTTGTGTATATAGACAATGCGGATGCACAAGAAAAAATCAATACTGATATTGCTAGCTATGTAGAAAAAACAAAAGCTGATTATTACAGTGGTTGGTATAAAGTAAAATTGTCCTACACTGTAAAATATGAAGATAATCATACTTTATCCATTATACTAACTAAATTAAGAGATGGCGGGGGTGCTCATCCACAAGAACATTATTATGGATTGGTATATGATAAAGACACCGGAGATCGAATTCCAATATCTAATTTTGTAAATATTGCCAGTATTGATCAGTGGAAAAGACTAGCCGGTAGTCAAATTTTTCCTGCATACAATTGGCAATGGAAGCAAATTTATCTAATGCACCAACCAACTAGAATAAGTAATGACTATTATTTAGTCGGGCAAGGTATTTTTTATATGATATATCAGCCATACGAAGTATCTTCTTATGCCAACGGAATGATATCTGTTGAATTTAACTCATCCAATATTGATTACTTGAATAGATTAAATAACTAATAACTAATGCCTACAAATTTACAATAAAGGAGCTCTTATCCAATGAGACTTAGTGAAATTCAAAAAATTATTGAAGAAAATAAAGATTTATTATCTATATCAATTGACCCCATTCCTCGTGATAGCAATTTATGTATGGTAAAAAACGTAACAAATGTATTAATAGCATTACATAAGCTAGAACGTATTCCCAGTTTAAAAGAACACATTAATATAATAACAAGTATTCCCGAAATTTCCACAATACATACATCTAACCAAACTGTAGTTGCAAATGCTAATTGCAATAAGTTCAATAATGAATTAGCAACATTGAAGATTGAATGTAATGCAATATTATCGCTTGCAAACAATATTTTGCCTACAATGGATAAAGATATGATTTGCATAAAATTACCAGAAGAATCAGATCTTAAGACTTTAAGTGATATAGCTGATAATTTTTCTAAACTTTTCACAGCAGTATTAACCGTTCCCGAAATTGAAGGAAACATTAAATTTGTAGGTGTTGAAGCGGGGTGTTCATGGTTATATATAAAAATGACAGGGAAGATAATAGCTATAATTAATATAATTATAAATAATATTTATAATGTATTTAATAAGTACATAACAACTAAAAAGGCTAATCTAGACCTTCAATCTCTAGAAAAAGATATCAAAATTAAGACATCAGCAAACATAGATATAGAACAGGTTCTTCATGCTCTATGTGAAAAAGCAATAAAAGAAATAAATAACAATGAATTGAAAAAGTTAGATGAAGGAGAACTAGGAAAATTTACTCGTACAATGGAAAATCTAGTAAAAATATTAGAAAAAGGAATGGAAATACATCCATCCCTTATGGCTCCTCCCGAAATACAAGAAGAAAAAAATAATCAAATTTTACTTCTCCAAAAACAAATTAAAGCTATAAAACTTCTTGAGTTTACACCAAAAACATCTGAAGAAGAGAGTTCCTTGGAAGACAATTCTGATAATTCAACTGATGTATGACAGAAAAACCTCACCATGCTATCAACATGATGAGGGGAAAACGCAATCGCACCACTCGCTAAAATGGGCTGATTACTTCCTAAGTATATCATATCAGCCCTTTATTTCACATACTCAAAGGAGCTGATTTTTATGATAACTCAAAAAAGTGGAAAATATTATGTTATCATCAATTACAAAAGTATTTCAGGTAAATGGAAAAAAAAATGGTATCAAGCCGGAACAGGAATTCGAGAAGCAGAACGCCTTGAACATAGATTAATCGTAGCTCGTGATAGTGGAGAATCAATTTTAGACAGAAATACTGCTCCCACGATACACGAATTTTTAGATCAATGGTTGGATACATCTATAAAACCACCATCACATGCACTAGGAACCTATGAAAATTATAAATATTGCTGCACCAAAATCAATAAATATATCGGAAATGTTCGAATTGATAATTTAAAAGCTTTTGCTTTAACAAAGATGTACAAGAAAATGATGAATGATGGCCTATCTGCATCATCTGTTCGTATTATTTATAGAGTGCTGAGAACTGCATTAAATAAAGCCGTTAAATGGGACATTATATTCAAAAATCCAGTACTTTCTTCCGATGCACCAAAAAACACCGAATCACCAGCTCAGGCTTATGATCAAAATCAGGCTATCTTATTATTGCGCCAATCTGAAAAAATGGGGATTTTATATAATCTAATTATTTCATTAGGAATGTTATGTGGGCTTCGAGGCTCAGAATCCTGTGGACTTCGTTGGCAAGATTATGATAAAAACGCAGAAAAACTTTTTATTCGACACAACCTTTGCCGACGAGACATGACCGGTTTTGATACTACTGCATAC
Organism: Megasphaera paucivorans; assembly: GCF_900103535.1. GTDB lineage: Bacteria > Bacillota > Negativicutes > Veillonellales > Megasphaeraceae > Megasphaera_A > Megasphaera_A paucivorans. The sequence continues at coordinate 222,311 of NZ_FNHQ01000001.1, forward strand.
GAATATTGTGAAAAGGCAGGTAAAAGCTGGCATGTGCTCGATACAGTTAAAACAAAAGCCTCAGAGAACACCATTAAATTACCAGAATATGTATGTGAATTATTAGATAAACGAAAATTGCAATATGAGACATATCACCTAAAACTCGGACAGGCTTATCATGATGACAATTTCATTTTATCAAATGATATAGGTATCCCATATGACGTTCATTATATCTACTTTGTCGTACATAAAGTAATTAACACCTATAATAATGCTCACCCAGATGACCTCCTACCTGTCATTCGTGCTCATGATCTCCGCCATACCGCTGCTACATTATTACTTGAATCTAATATTGACATAAAATATGTTAGCCGACAATTACGCCATTCATCCACTACGATAACACAAAATTTATATCAACATGTTACTGACAGAATGGCATCCATTACCGCAGATGCCATGGAAAAAATTGCACGACCAGAAAAAAAAGATGCTAATCTTTCTACCGCAGTTTCTACCGCAAACCATTAAAACGCGCATTTGACAACCATCTCATATAATTAAAGAAATGCGTCAACCATGCACTATAAGAGACACACACGAACACAAAAAAACAGCCTCTGCTTTGCTCTTAATCAGGGTGTCCAGGGTTCGAGCCCCTGGTGGTCCACCATAAAAAGTATGATAACCATGCCGTTTGCGCGGCATGGTTGTTTTTGTATATACGGGAAAAAACAGCTCATCTACACCCTTATCTACACCTTTTGTAAATTTTTTGCATTATGCACAAAAAAGGTCCTATTTAAAATAGGGCCTTTTAGCTATATAGCATTCATTATTCTTTTCTCAGCAATATCATAATATACTTCAGTCTTCTCAAATCCAATATATTGCCGGTTATGTTTCTTGGCTGCCACGCACGTCGTACCGCTTCCCGCAAATGGATCTAAAATAACTGACCTTTCCGGAACAATTTGTACCAGTTCTTCCATGAGTGGTGTCGGCTTTCCGGTCAAATGGAACTTATCTTTTTGTTTTACTGGAAAATTAAAGCAGCCGGGATACGGTCCTGCATGTTGAGCTTTAGGACACTTTCCATTCGTGCCCCATACAATGTATTCACATTGATGTCGAAAATAGCCTTTGTGCGGGGCTCTCGCCCCAAGTCCTTTATTCCATGCTACAATACCACGCCATATCAAGCCGCCCATTTGCAGCGCATCTGAAGCCGTCGGCATTTGTCGCCAATCAGTAAACATAAGAAAATACCCACCCGGCTTAAGAATCCGCTGACAATCCGTAATCCATAATATACACCAATGCAGCCATGAACGTTGATCCATGGTATCACCAACAAAATCCGGACGATGGACAATTTTATTATCTGATTGTTCATATTTGCTGGACGGACTTTGTGCCCGTACATTTGCAGTTTGTCCACCACTACAGTATGGCGGATCTGTAATAACTGCATCCACGGAATTATCTTCAAGCTGCTGTAACAATTCGATGGAATCACCGCATATAATTTGATTTAAAAATTTCTCGTTCGTTTACAACCACCTCATAATAATAGATTCTGACTAGTCTAGTATTAGTATAACATGATAGTAATTACAATACAAACATTTGTTCTTATTTTAAAAAGTGTATTAGGATATTCTTTCTATTATATTTTTTCTTTCTGTAAAGAAGACATTAATAAGTTTGTTTTTGTGTGTTTTCCTAAAAAAAATTTGTCTATTATTTGTTGACGTTTAGTATATGACAATTGTGGATTACACATCAAATGTTTTCGTGCGATAAGTCCCACTATATAATAAGCTTTAACATCAAAATTTTTGATTACCTTTTCCGCCTCTTTTATAAATTTTTCAGTATCTCCTAAATTTTCAACTATCATTAATCTTTCTATATTTTTATTCAGTTCTTTATATTCTTTTGTTAACAAAAGTTCAATTGTTCTTTGACTTGTACAAAGTTCAGAAAAATGATCATATGTATTCAATATCATTGAGAGTCCAAATTGAGAAAACATTTCACGTATATCTTCTTCATTATATAAAACACCTTCTTTTTTCTCAATCTTTTTTTTCTTAATAATTTTTAATAATTTCTCACATATTATATCAATTTGTTCATCAATAGGTTCTAACATAGCAAATACAATTTTATGTGGATATGAATAAATCAATTCAACTAAATGTTTTTTTTGCTCAAGTAGGATGCTACTATTAAAAGCAGGTAAAGCTTTACATATCATTTCCGTATATTTAATAGCTCTAATAAGTCTGTAGGGATATTCATCAATATCTTTTTCATTATATTCAAATAATCCTTTTGCCTCAATAGTACAATCCTGATATTTTCTTTCTTCAGCAATCTCTTGGTTTTGTTTCATATTGTCATGATCTTTTGGCGTTGGAGTTGTTATTCGATCAAACTTACGCTGTTTTAAAAATGATATATTGCTTTCATTTAAATTAAATTCCTTCCATGGATAAAGAAGTTCGCCAGCATATTGAGCAATTAACATTACAATTTTTGTATTACCTGACAAATACGAAATAAATAAAATAATATCTGAATTAATACCAAAGCAAATATTTTTAAGCGCATATTGTATCAATAAATTACCTGTAGACTTATCGTCTTGTAAAACTCTTAAAAGATGCTTAGCTATAAAATATGCTAAATAATTTTTATTTACAAAATAAATTGAACAATCCTCCGTGTTTTTAAACAATTTTGCTTGTTCACCAATTTTTAATATCTGTGCTAAATATACATTCATGCCATAGAGTGCATTATATTTGTCAACAATATCTCGTACTTCCTCTTGCTTTAAAATGTCTTTGCGGTGTTCATACATATATCCTGCTATTTTTTCAAACACGATAAAATCCTGATTAATATCAGCATCTTTAGATACTCTCATAATAGAAGTATGTAATTCATATTCAAATATTTGACTAAAAATTGCCTCCCCTTTTGTATAGTCACAATAATGTTCTTTAGTAAAGTAATCTGTATATCTAATAATAAATCCAGGATTTAATGAAAACAAATTACTATTATTATAAACCAATCTATCAATTAGCTTATTTACCCCGTCTGCATCTTCACTAGTATATGTACTATTAAGTAAACATATTTTTTTCACAAGTTGACTACGTTTTTCTGCAAAAAAAGGTTTTATTCTTAATTCTTCAAAATAATCAGCTTTAACAATTTCGTTTTCAACTAATTCTACAATATTTTTTCGTTCTTCATTTGCACTAAAAATAATAAAATCAAAATTAACTTCAATTACTTTTTGCAATTGTTTTTTATTTTCTTCTTTTAATTGTTCCCATCCATCAACAATTAAAACTTTTTTATTTTTTTCTGTTTGTTGATATTTTTCAAATAAAATAGAGTTATCACCATATTGATCCTCAAATAATCGTCTAATAAAATTTTTTGAATTAATTTTAGTTGCAGAATCAATAAAAAGAAACAATGGCAACTTATCCTTGGTCATAACCAAATACAGATACTTAAGAAGAGTTGATTTTCCAGAATTAGATTCTCCTAAAATTAATATTTTCTTTTTCTGATCAATATATTCAAGTAACGCTTCACCCGTTTTTATTTCTTCATATTTACCAAATTCATTTTTATGTTCGCTAATTAACTTAGGAAAAACAAAATATTGCGTAAAATCTTTTGAATAGTAATAAATATCTTCCTTCATTGTCTTAACATAACTTTGCAATGGATTTAATTTTCTAGTTTTACTTAGAAGATTTTTATTTTCTATTACCAGTTCATGTATAAATATTTTTTCTCTATAATTCCAATTAAATATATAGCCACAAAAAGTATTATCATCTGTATTAATGATAATACTATTAAATGAATCAGAAAAATTTAATTCAGAAAAATTCATTGCTCCTGCACACGATATCCAAGTCTCAAAACTTTCCTTATTTGAAATAGCTTTTGTATCGGCATAATGGTCATGACCTAATAATAGTATTTCCGAATTACTCAGAATTGAATGTTCTAAATTGGATTTATATCTAGGATTAAACCATTCCCATCCATGATGCATTATTGTTATACATAAATTTGCCTCATCATCCTTATCTAAAACGTTCATTTTATCTTGAGGAAAATAATGTAATTCCTTATCATCAGGATTAAGTGTAGAAAACAAAGCCGTATTAATCAAATTAAATTGTATACAATAATCCTTATATCTACAAAAGCGTTTATCAATAATCTTATCATTAGGTTTTTTAAAATTCGCATGAGAATAAGTATAAAAATTATCAAGTAATTTTATTTCATTTTCAACAATTGATTCTATACAATTTTTATCATAATAACCCTGTATAATAATATTATCTCTTACTTCTTTCGTTAAAGTTAAATCGTGATTTCCAGGTACAATTAACATATCAATAAATTTTTGATTATTTTTTTTTTTTATTCCCGCAATTATTTTTCCTATCACATATCGAGATTTCTTATATTCAGTAATTTCACCTGAATATGCTAAATCTCCAGAAAAAGCAATAATATATTTATCGATATGACTCAATACATTTAGAGAATTTAAAAATTTTTCTATCTTTTCATTTATAATTTGATCTTTATCATTAACATGAAAATCACTAATATGAACAATCGCCAATTTCATATTCAAACTCCCCTTCACGCTAAATTTAACAAAATTTTATCAAACTAAAAACATACAATATAATTTAAAATTATTATACACTTCTTAATAAAAATAAAAAAGAGCTTCTATCTAAAAGTAAGTACTCAATATATTATCACTTATACACCGTATGTAATAATTTTCATTTTAAAACAAATGTTCCACATTATAACTCATCCAATAACCTATTGGCCATGTTACAAATTGAATTCGTATAATTCCACAAAAATAAACCCCGGAACTCTCCGGGGTTTATAAAACAGTAAATTTTTTTGATATATGAAATGCTATCTAGAATTTTTCTTATACTAATTTATCATGTATCACAACACCCACCAAGATACCGCATCCGGCAGCCCACATATCACGCTGCCGCTGCAAAACACTAATTTTATGTTCCAGTCCCTTGATTTGCTTGGTCAACGTTTGCGATAATACTTCGTTCTGCTGCAATGCCTGCTCGGCCTGATTCAACGAGATTGTTGCATTCGCCAATTGTGTCTTGATTAGATTGAACTGACTCTTGCAATCGGTCAGCTGACTGTTGAGCGTCATCAACGTCTGTTCCTGCCCTGTCGAGTTCTGACTGAGCAGATTTAATTTGGTCTGCAGCGTTGTCAACGTCATGTCCTGCTGATTTATCGTTTCTTTCAATTTGTTCCACTGTGTCAATTGCACTACGACCGTCTGCGGTTCCTGCACTGTTGTAGTGTCGGTACAATAACCAGCCACCGGAAGCGACAAGAACAACAAGCAACACAGCAATAATCCAAGTTTTTTTATCCACATTAGATTACCTCCTTAATATAATTATTGATCATTTTTATTGAACTGTAAAATTGTTACATTTTTTATATACATCGACGTATGTTTCGTTTTTATCCCCATTATGCGTGATTTCATAATACATAGTACCTTTCATAAGGTCTACTATTGCCAATGCCTTCCAATTCTGCAATGTTTTACAAAACCATACTATATGTACGTGGTCTGTGCCAACTGGTTTATCTCCTGGAACTTTACCATACTCATTGAAATAATCGGCTATAATTTGTTTTGCTTTTTCCTGCATACATATCACCTCCTTAGAAAAAGAACAGCCGATAAATAATAGCACCGATCCCTATAATCTCAATTCCGTTTACCATGATGTTCCCATACTTTTCACGGAAAGACGTTTCCGCCGTAACAATTTGGGTTTCCGTTTCCTTGGCTTCTGTCTCGATTTGAGCAGTCAAGGATTTTTCTTTTTCTTCCAGCGATGCAATTTCATCCTTGAACAGCGTTTCCCCGGCTGCAATCAATTCATCTTTTTTGGCCCGAACCGTAGCCAAATCCTGTTCTACTGTAGTGTTAGTTGCTGGCGTATCCTGTACAGTTGCTTCCGGTATTGCTGCATCTATTGTCTGTACTGCATTTACTTCTTCTAACATAATTATTACCTCCTAATTGTTAACCATAAAATTATTCAGGCATATCATTCCATTGATCCGTATCAACATTCACTCCGTCAATATTCCCATTTTCACTATCCTGCCATGCTGCCATGTGCTTGTTCGGATATTGAGATGGAAAATCACATTGCGATACTCCATATTCTGCAATCCAATAGGGAACGTAGTCCGCTAATAAGTTTGGATTGATTGCATTGGTTGCATCACCAAATTTACCATCACTGGCATACACACCACACTTCAACCCTGCGTTATTGACGGTACAAATAAACGCACTGCATAATGCCGTAGTATCTACGCCATCTGCAAAGCATTCGTCAGCTTCAATATCGTACCATATACCTAAAGGAGGCACACGGCCACATAAATAACTAAGCAAGTCGTTTGCTTCCTGCTCTGCTTTATCTGGTGTCGTAGCATGGGTAAACAGATATACGCCCCAAGGTAAGCTTTCGTTTTCTACATCCTGCAAGAATGTTTCAAAGTCAGCATCTTCCTGCTGCCCTTCTTCAATTTTGATGACAACGCCATCTACACCGTTATTTCGTAAATCGTCAAAATTAAGACCTTCCTGCCAATCAGATATGTCAATTACGTTCATGTAAATCATCTCCTAGTTTCATTTATTATTACCTCCATTTTGTTGTTTTATATCCGGAAACACTCCCCTAGGACTATTAAGTGCCGAATTAATTAAATGGGTAAACAAACCGACAAGTCCCGCTCCCATAGCGGTAAGCCCTTGCCAACAACTATCAATAGGAAATTTCATACCGTATAACCCTTCTAACCAATATCCGACTGTCCATGAAAACAACACATCAACCGCGCCAAAAACACCGATTACCATGCAAATATCAGCTATATTTTGGTGTATCCATCGTGCAAATTTAAGGAACATGTAATCCCTCCCTCGGCGGCAACTCAGAAAGACGCATCATTTCTTTATATTTTTCTTCCATGACACTATTTTGTCCTAAGCTTTCATACTGGTTATACAAGTTTTTAAAATTAAGATGGGTATTCATATTTAATGAGAAGCACAAGCGTAAGTTTGTCTACCTTACCATTTAGTTGTTTTAGCAACTGAATTGTTTGTTCATTTTCTTCCATCTTCTCTCACCTCCTCTTTACCCAAATATTACGCTTTAAGTGTAATATTTGGGTAAAAAAATAATTTCGGAATAAGGAAAGCCATATAACTTTTCTATTTTTTTGAGCATATGAACATCTGGATATGTTTTGCCAGGTTCATAGTTTTGTATTGTATATACACTGACACCAAGTGCTTTTGCGGCATCAATTTGTCGCATTTTTTTATTCGTTCTAGCGGTTTTTAAGGTAATTCCCATGTCGCCACCTCCTTTCTGTATACGATTATATTACACTTAAAATGTAATATAACCATTTTAAGTGTAATATTTTAATTTTTATATTGATTTTTTCTGTTTAAAGTGTAATATAATACATATAAAAAGGAGGTATTGTTTTATGAGCTATTTAGGCAATAAACAAGTTATGGCGGATAACATAAAATATTATATGAAATTACATGATAAAAGCAGAGCTGAGATATGTAAAGACTTGGGGTTTAAATATTCTACATTTTCCGAATGGCTAAATGCTAAAAAGTATCCTCGAATTGATAAAATAGAGATATTGGCTAATTATTTTAATATTAATAAATCCGCTCTCGTAGAAAAACACTCTCCTACAACAAACATAGCAACACCAAATTCACAATCCGTCGGCTACTACAACGATCCAGAAGTTGCTATTCTTACCGAAGCCCTTCGTACCAATCCCAACGGAAGAATTCTTTTTGATGCATCTAAAAATCTAAAAAAAGAAGATATTCAATTTATCGTAAATATGATTAATGAATTAAAGAAAAAAGAAGGTATCGATGATTAATGAACGTGATTCTTATATACAAATCTATGCCAGTTGAGATTAAGGCATTAACCCATACAAATACAGATGGGACGTATACTATTTTTGTTAATTCTCTCGTCGATCATGATGTACAAGTAAAAGGTGTTTTACATGAAATAAGCCATATTCAAAATGGTAATTTTAATTCCGACGCCCATGCAGATGTCTTAGAACATTTATTACACAATCATGAAATCAAAGAATCCGATTTACCCGATATCCAATTCTTCGTTGTTGCTTAATCTTTTTAATCCAATGTAAAAATGCTAGCCAGTCAACAATATTAGAAAATATTTTCATCTATTAGAAATTATTATTTAGAAAGAAGATGGCAAAGTATGAAAAAAATATTAATGATTATTTTTACAGCTATTTTTATGGGAATGTCTTTATTAGCAGGAGGATGTGGTGATTCACAACCCAAACAATTAACACCTGCAGAACAATTAGAAAAAGATAAGGGTGCGATCATATATACTGTACAACAGTATGTAAAACAAAATTTAAAAGACCCTGACTCTGCTGATTTTAAACAAGATGATACAGCACAACTTGAAAATTATAATGGTAAAAATCTTGCCTTAGTTATAGGTAGTGTAAGAGCTACCAATAGTTTTAATGCACATTTACTTCAAAAATATGTTGTGGTTGTTGATCGGGATGCCCAAAAAGTTATTGAATATGGACTAGGCAATCAAATGATTATTGATACAAAAGAAGGACAGGACTTCATGCAACACATAATTAATAAACATAAACAACAACAGCCATAAAAAACATAGTAATTTACTTGCAATATAAAAAGGAAGGAATACTTTATGAATAACATACTAACCGAAATTAATGAGTTAGAAATCAAATTAAGAAGCCTACGTCCTTTAAATAAATCTGAATTAAAACGGCTGCGTGATGAATTTATTATCGAAACAACGTACAATTCCAATGCCATTGAAGGTAATACACTAACACTACGGGAAACCGCTTTAATTCTGCAAGAAGGCATAACAATTGCAGAAAAACCTTTGCGTGACCATCTTGATGTTATTGGTTTTAAAGATGCCTTCTACTATATTATTGATTTAGCCTCCCATAATGAACCACTAACAGAACAAACCATTAAAGCAATTCATTCCCTTGTTCTAATGAATGATCGGGAAAATCGCGGAAAATATAGAAATGTTCCAGTCCGTATTCTTGGTGCTCTTCATACCCCACCGCAACCTTATTTAGTACCACCAGCCATAGAACAACTTATACAGCATTATGAAGAATGGAACCAAACAAAACATATTATTGAAGCAGTTGCTCTTTTTCATCTTGAATTTGAATCCATTCATCCTTTTATTGATGGGAATGGAAGAACTGGCAGATTGCTTTTAAATTTCGAACTTATCAAAAATGGTCTATTACCAGTCGATATAAAATTCACTGATCGCCGCGAATATTACAACTGTTTTAACGAATATCATACGCACAACAATAATCCCCAAACATTAATTTCTTTGATTGCAAAATACGAAAAGGAAGAATTAGAACGCTATATTCAAATTATAGAAAAATAAAAAATCCCGTCATCGGCGGCAACCAGTAACGGGAAAACGCAATCGCACCACCGTCTAAAATGGGCTGATTACTTTTTTATTATATCATATCAGCCCTTTATTCACTATATCTAAAGGAGCTGATTTTTATGGCAGAAAAACACAAAAAGCGCGCTGATGGTCGATACCAAACAACGGCCACGATAGATGGCAAGCGCAAATTCTTTTTTGGAAAAACGTTCAAGGAAGCAACTGAAAATAAAGAAACATACCTTAAAACAGTACAAGCTGCCCCACATGTGGATTATAACATTACGCTCGGCCAATGGCTCGCCATATGGCTGAAAGGCGCAAAAAACACATTATCAGAAAGCAGTTTTGTCTCTTATCTACATGAGGATTCTGCTCGTCTATCCCTGCTATCCGGCTGTCACCAAAACCAACAACAAGTCTGTCATTTGCAAGGATCTCCGCTTTTTCCAATATGTCACACGTTGCCTGTAGCAATCCTGTCAAGTCCGGCCACGACTTCCTATTTGGCATATAATACAACGCTGTCATAATTACAGGACAGTCAATTGTATTTTCTTTATGCCTGAATTTTAATTGCCATAAAACCGATTCTTCATATTCTGCATACTGCCTACTTTGCATCAAACTATTTTTGTCCGCCTCATACTGTTTTTTTAGTTATCGGGCAGCCTTTAATTATAAATAAATACAGTTATTTTACTTTATAATTACTTCCTTAACTGTTATTTTTATATACAAAAATTTACTAAATATATGCTTTTATTTTAAATATTTTGTATTATAATAGAACCAAGCAGCGTTTCATTCATGCGAAAAACTTCCCAAATTGTTAACAAATTAAGGGGCCACACCCACTAATTGTCCGATGAAACTCTGCTTTCAGACAAGATATGTGAAAACAAATCACGTATCTTGTCTTTTATTTATGTTGGTGATGTATTCATACCAGACGATATATCTTAATGCCGTTGCTACTATTTACTTCTAAACAGGTACTATACCCACATTTACAAATCGTTTTTTTTGTAGTTTTCATACTATTGCTCCCTTTTACTAAAATGGGATTTCTTCTTCATTTACATCGGACCCGTAGTGATCATAACTACTGTCATTCTTCTGTATTTTTTCATCATTCGTTATATTTCGACTGACGTAATCTGCAATAATTTCAGTTACATACCGTTTTATCCCATCTTTCGCCTCGTAGGATCGTGTACTGATTCTGCCTTTTACCAATACGTTATCCCCTTTAGACAACGTATTTCCCACCGATTCAGCAAACTTGCCCCAACATACCACATTCAACCAATCCGTTATTTCTGTCCCTTCTCCATTGGATTTAACGTAATCTGATGCAGCAGCTACACTAAAACTTGCCACGGCATTCCCCTTTGTCGTAAATCGCAGTTCAGGATCTCGTCCCAGATTTCCGCTTATAATTGCTGTATTCATGTACACTCCTCCTTAAAAATCTCCTATCATCGAAATTTCATAGGTATTCATTCATGGTGAACGCTCTCGCCTTCGATTCCTGCCACAATACAGCCAGTAAACTGATCAATATGTAATACCGCCTTTTACGTTACAAGCGTACCCGTCATCCCCTGCCAATTCACGTACTGTACTTGATTATTGTCATAGGCAAAGGCGATTTCAGCATAATTATCACGCAGCATCTTTTCTGTAAGTTCCGGGAAACATCGTTTTGCATATTCCACTTCCCCAGCTTCGTTCACGTCTTTTTGTCTGGTCCTGTTACGTAAAAAAGCGCAGCAACAATAATGTTGCCACGCTTTGGCCTAACTTTATGGAGTCACTACAAACACTAAAAAAGTTTGTTTTAGAATTATTTATTAGAATTTGTAGCGATTTTTTAATGATAAGAAAAAATACCTGACATCATATTTTCTTAAACATAAATGCCAGACATTCATTTTTCTCTATTTATGTTTACAACTTTTTCAAACAAACCATACTTCAAACTATGTATGCATACACCAATTTCTCATTCGGTAATTTCATTGTATGATAAACACGAATCATTCTATTCCTTTAATTTTCAAATTAGCATACTTTTTCAATTTTTCCCGCACAATTTTCATATTTTCAGAATCGGCAAAAAAACCACCTTGCGTGCATTTTATTTCTTCAAGATGCTTTGCACGACCACTTACAGTGGTACGATCTCGTGATAATCCATTATCTTGAATAACGAACTTCCATTTTCCATTTTCCATCTGTTCTAATGTTCCACCAGCACCACATACCTGGCATTCTACCGGGAAATGGAGTCCATCCCATTGGGGTTCCCCCAATACAAGAGCATTAGAATGACAATTAGGACACCACCCCATATCTTTGTCGCCTAACCAAGTACGAGATTTCGCCGATGTACGAACAGCTTTTATGATGTGAGAACCAACTAACCCAGCTCTAGCAATCATATCATCATGCAATAAACACTGAGCCGGTGCAGGTATACGGGTAGCCAAATACATATCAATAACCTTCATATCCGTTGTAAACATAGCAGCCTGCATAGATTCCAATGACATAGACATCCATGAACGTGTAGACCCGCCTACTGCTATTAACGCTGCAACACGATCCTTATGCGGAATTGCCCCTATCGTTTCCAAAAAAGATGTTTCATAACTTAAACTACGTTGAGCAAATCTCAAAAAAGTAGCACAAACTATTAAATCATATGTAGGTGCTGAAAATATAACTCCATCAGCAGCAAGCATTGCTTGCATAATTTTCTTTTTATCATCTTTGGCATCAAGAACACAGCCCACATTTTTCCCTTGTGACATTCCTTTGGTACACGTTGTACAACCTATACAATCTTCAATATGATAATCGCGAAGATTAACTAAACGAATTTCTGCCCCTTGTTTTTGGCATTGCAGTAAAGCTTCCTTTAACAAAATTTCACTATTACTATTTTTCCGCCCAGCGGTAATACCCATAATTTTGTTATTCATCGTTAAATTCCTCCTAATATGTCAAATTTCTATGTCACTTATACTATCGAAAAATAGATAGAAGAACGTTACCAATTATCTTTTTCTTCAGCATAAACTTCTGGCAAAATAGAAGCTAGGTTGGCAAACTCCTTAATATTGTGACGAAAAAGGGCGCGAGGAACAATTTCCGGAATGGACTCACCGTCCATGACAAGTTTTATAAACTTGTTGTTTTTATAAGCATACCCTATCCAAAATCTGGATTCAAAACTAATACCGCCAGGAATACTGTAAAATTTGTGCGTCATCGCGGCTGGACAATTACCGCTGCCGATAGCACAAACAAGCGATTCGCATTTTCTTGTACTAATCAAAGAATCATCGTAGCCAAAATCAATGGGATTCATAAAATGAAGTTTCAGTGGTTCTGGTCCCATACCGATATCTTCCATAATATCATGAGTCACACCCCATGTTTTTTCATTGTTTGGTACTGACGGATCTTTAACGTAGTCTGAATTGTCAGCACGAGCATAATAATGATCTTCTGGGTCCCAAATTTTGTATCGCAGATCGCTAGTCACACTGTGCCAGCCAAACCACCAATTCATCATGTTCACTGTAACACCGGGCATAATAGTAGTATTAGCCACAAATCCGGTCCCATTCGCAGCGATGCCGAAGCCAACCTGCAGAAATTCTGTATCCGTACCTGCAATAAAGCGATTGCGTTCTTCAATAGGCAAGAGTTGTAATGTATCAGCTGCCCGTCCATCGGCAATAACTTTTTTCCCCAATGGAGCCGGTACCAATGGGCGATAAAAATATTTTACGTATGGCAATTTTTTTTCTTCTTCTGTCAATGTTACCATAATATTATTCCTCCTAGTGAATGCTCATTGCGGCTATATAGCCTTCCTTGAGAGCAATATCGACTTGCCCGACATGGATACAGTTGCCGATTTCAAATACGGGGATATTGCCAGCTGCCTTTTTCAGTTCTTCTGTTTGTAATGCTTTTAGGCCAAGTGCGTAGTATACGGTATCTGCCATTAATATTCTTTCGCTATTATTTTTGTCAACAACGTGGACGGAATTGCCACTTACTTCGGTACAGCGTGTACTGACCATCATTTTAATACCGTATGTATTCATTTCCTTCATCAATGCCTCACGATACATACCATAACTATCTTTGGCAATCGTGTCAATCATTTCGACAATTGTAACTGTATGTCCTGTTTTAGCCAATTGGAGACCAACTTCGCAACCAACCAGGCCGCCACCCAGCATAATAATATTTTTACCAATTGTTTCCGAATGGTTATATGCCTCCATAGCTTGTTTTGCTGTATCTAATCCTTTAATGGGAGGAACAGATGGAGCCGCTCCAATAGCAATAATCAATACATTCGGTTGTTCCTTACGAATAAAATCTGCATTAGCCTTTGTATTCAATAAAACACGGATATTACGTTTTTTAATAAGACGGATAAGACGATTTTTAGCATTGCATAAATCCGTTTTGTCAATATCTGTATCAGTAAAACACAGTGTTCCTCCCAGTTTTGCATGATCATCAACGATTGTTACATCATGACCTCGGTCGCAAGATACAATAGCCGCTTCCATACCACCCGGTCCCCCGCCAATGATCAAAACCTTACGCGTACCATCTGACTTCGGAAAAGTCCCAAACATGATATCGGGATCCGTCGCCGGATTGAGAGCACAGATACCAACTTTTTGGGACAGTGTTAGGCCATCATATGGAATATCCATATACCCTTCTTCTGGAGAACCTGGAAAACAATGGTAACAACGAACACAGCGACGGATTTCATCTTCTCTGTTGGCAGCAGCCTTATTGGGGAAGTCTGGATCACAAATCATTTGCCGACCGAGAATGACAAAATCCGCCTGACCGGAAGTAATAATTTCTTCTGCCAGCGCAGGAGAATTAATGCCTCCGATAACTCCAACCGGCAATTTGGTATATTGCTTAATAATTGCTGAAGATTTCGCATTGAAGCCATGTGGTACAAACATAGAGCTGAACTGATGTGTTGTAACAGGATCTGTATAGAGTCCTTCGGAAACATGGATAGAATCAACGAGGTCTTCAATCATCTGGACAAACCGTCCTGTTTCGTCGATAGTCATGCCATTAGGCACACCTTCTTCAGCACTCAGACGAATGTCAATAATAAAATTCGATCCGACGGCCTTACGTATAGATTGGAGAATTTCAATTGGGAATTTAGCACGGTTTTCCAAGGTTCCGCCATATTCATCAGTACGTATATTGGTCCGTTCTGAAAGAAATTGAGTAAAAAGAAATCCATGACCCGCATGAACAGTAAGACCATCAAACCCAGCTTTTTGCATAAAGGTAGCTGCCACAGCAAAATCATGAGCAATGCGTTGCATGTCAGCTCTCGTTGCAGCATGGACATGAACTCCATCTTTGTTGATCATATCTATTGGACCAATAGGTTCCGGCTGGCCTACAAAAGGAACCTTTTCGGAACCAGCATGACAAAGTTCCCCCAGAGCGATAGCATTGTATTTATGGATGCGGCGAACATATTCTTGAAAAACTCGGAAATGTTCCCCTTCAAAAGACGTAAAATCAACAAATGGAAACGGCAAGCGGTTTGCATCAGTAAAGTTAACGTCTACTTCCCCCAGGGTGACCGCAGCAGCTCCGCCCTTAGCGCGTACTTCAATCTGGCGAAAACATTTTTCCCGAATATTCGGATCCATAGCCGAAAGAGCAAACGTCATCGGCGCACTAACAATGCGGTTGCGATATGTTTTATTATTTACTCGCATGGTTTGAAATAGATGTTCAAAGTGGTTGTTTGTCATATTGGTTACCTCCTGATCAGGTATTTATATTATCAACTACACTCAGTATAATCTGCTTAATTTTGATCGTCCAATATAATAAACGATATCAGTAATAACTAAAACTTATTTATTATATTGCATACCACCTAACTATCCCATATAATAGTAGTAACAACCTGTAGGAGGAACCAATATATGAACATACGACAATTAGAATATTTTATTGCCGTAGCGGAAACACTCAATTTTACTAAAGCGGCAAGCCGCTTTTATATTTCTCAAACGGCGATAACACAACAGATTAAAGTACTTGAAAGGGAAATAAATTGTACTCTATTTTATCGCAACAAAAGACATGTTGAACTAACACCGGCAGGCAAGGTTTTTCTTCCAAGCGTCCGGGAGATTTTGCGTAACCTAAATACCGCTATTGCCCGCTGTACCTCCATTTCCACAGGAATCACAGGCACACTAATCATTGGAATTGTCAAGGACTATGTGAACGTTAACTTTGTCGATACATTAGACCGCTTTTGCCGAGTATATCCAAATATTTCGCTCCACTTCATTCGCCAAACTGTTGATACTCTCTACAATCTTCTCCTCAACAACAAGGTGGACATCATTATCAATGTAAAATTCCACACAGAAAAATACAGCAACATACAATGGAAACTTTTACATCGAGCCTCACTATTAGCAATCTGCTCCAAAAACAACTCACTCGCAAATAAAACTCATCTAACGGTACATGAACTACGACAAGAAAATCTCCTTCTCCTAGATACGCAAGGCAACGAATTAGATGAAAAAACGCAGATGTTGCACAACTTGGCCCTTGACACCGCTATTTCTGGAACAATTTACTACAATGAAGATGTCGAAACGATTTTTCTCATGGCCGCCGCTAATCAAGGTATCGGATTAGTCCCTGATTACGTTCCTCTTCTGCAACAGTTTAGTAATAAAATTCGAGCAATCCCTATCATAGACAATGAAGAACGAGTCGAAGTCATAACTGCTTGGAATAAGGAAAATGAAAATCCATCATTGCAATGGTTTTTAAATATTCTACAAATCAGTAATATAACTACAACCGATAAATAATCGCGAGATTGTTGACTATAGCTGCGGCAAACATCAAGATGTGAAATTAGTGTAGGTAAACAGAACCATGAAATATATCTCTATAAGTAAAAAAATTATAACCGTTTATACTACAATAATCATATTCATTCACTTTTCCACGCAACAAAAAAAGCACCCATTGCTGAGTGCTTACCTGTTACTTACAATCGCTGACACTGATGACGCTAATATCTGTCAGATTATATCTGCATTCTCTGCGTCCTGCGTTTTTCTTTGCCTGCTCAGATAATATAATATAGTTCGTTTTAGAATCGTGTGCTTTACAAATTCCTTCGTGCAGCGCTCTATTGCTGATCACTCGAATTTTTAAATACTTCTCTAAATAAGATGTCATATACTATTCCCCCTCATGATAAGAGCCACACAACGTCTATGAAATATGTATAATTACCTAGCCTATATTTATTTTTACCTTATCATTATACCACATATTTCCAATCCCAAACCCCTGAGAAACTACTGCAAGAAAAATTTTTTCACAATAAACAAATCGTTACCTCTCTGGGATTACTTTTTTATGATTATTTTTTCTTTTTTGCTAAAATAATGCGTAAAGTCTCTTCTTTATCCATACACTCCATTATCTATCCTTCGTGATGTTCTTCCTTCCTATCGTATCACACGACAAAATACCATTTCTTGTATTTGTTATTCTTTTCAGCAATAACCTTCTCATTATATCCGCTAACCGATTGCGCCTGCTGCTGCAAAAAATCAGCGGTCTCCATTCTTACGCTTTATATGTTCCACCTGTATTATTTTCATTTAATGTGCCTTCTACTTCCACAAGAAGGCATTTGACTAATTTTTTACAAACAGGACGATGCCGTGTTCCGTGGGGAATAATAATAAAATCTCCTTCCGTTAAATGGGTCGCCCCATCGTCAAATTCGATATCGAATTCGCCTTCAATACAATAAAACATTTCATCGGACTGATCATGCACATGAAAATCCAATGTCCGATTTTCTGCCTGCAGTACATTCAGCATATGATTGTTTAGGGTATCCACTCTATGATAGGAAAAAAGATTGGCTGCTGCATTCACTTGGTCTTTCAGGTTCATTTTTTGAATCATAATACTTCCTCCTCGTATTATAAGTTTATAGACCTCACTAAGAGGCTATAAACTTATTTTTTTATGATATAGGTATGGGAGAATTGTTAGTCATCCTTTTCATACCTATATAATTAATAAGTTGTTTTATAATCATGGTCCCAGATGCTATACTTTGTTCATAAGAATTGTAGCTATGGTCACTGCTTCTTCCTCCAGCAAAACATGTTGTTATTGCCTAAAAAGCTTGCAGCCCTAATACTACGCCAAAACTTATTACACAAATGCTGCTTCCTGGTATCTAGCCACCAGCAGGGTATTTCTGTCAGTGAATGCTAATAACGCGAGGGTTAGGGTGGCGTAGTGATCTGGGATAATCCATGATTACATTCTTCATTTTATTTCAAAAGGGGGTGATTCCCGTGAAGAAAATTGATTACCTATCAACGTTGTTTGTTGGGATTGATATTGCATCCCGAATGAATGTTGTGTCTGCCATTGATTTTAATCAGGACTATTTCATAAAGATGAAACCAGCTCCTAATTCTCAGGAAGGGGCGGAATTTCTTGAAACAATGATTGTTAATGTCTTAGGTAATAACCATCAGTTCAAGTACGTCATTATCGGTATGGAGTCTACTGGCTTTTATGGTGTACACATCGCCAATTATCTTTCTGCCAGCGATACGCTTGCTCCTTTTTCCTTACATGTGTACTGCCTCAATCCAAAGGAAGTGAAAAACTATAAAAAATCTTTCAACGACTTAGGCAAGAACGATGGTATTGATTCTTTTGTGATCGCTGACTATGCACGTGTAGGACGTATCGCTAGTAAACCATGGCGGGGTTCGCAGTACTTAGCTCTTCAACGCCTTACAAGACATCGCATGCACATTACTGAATGTATTGCCAGAGAGAAAACATACATGTTAAATAATATCTTTCTCAAATTCAGTGAATACGCGCTTTTGAATAAGGACGAGCATCCTTTTTCAAATAAATATAGTGCTACTGCGCAAGCAATTCTAACCGAGTATACAACCAATGAAGATCTTGTAAATTCTTCAGTGGCAGAACTGGTTGATTTTGTCAATTCTAAAAGTCGCGGTCGTATTGCTGATCCAGAAGAAACAGCCAAGATTCTTCAAGCTGCAGCGCGTAATTCATACAGACTGGATACTTGTCTGTATGAACCATTAACCATATCTATTGCATCTTCTTTTAACTGCATCAGTTCCTTTGAAAAAGAGCTGAAAGTGATTGATAAAGCCATACTTCAAACTGTGCAAGGGTTAAATCCCGTAGAATATACCGTTCTGAATTCCATTCCTGGAATTGGCAAAGTTTTCTCCGCTGGCATTCTTGCTGAACTTGGCTCTATTAAAACATTTCAAAACGCGGATGCACTTGCCAAGTACTGTGGCATCGTCTGGAACGATAACCAGTCTGGGGATTTTGAAGCAGAAGATAAAAAGATGAGTAAAGCTGGCAACCGTTACCTGCGCTACTATATCATCGAAGCTACTGACAGCGTCATCAGAAACTGCCCTGCATACAAAAGATTCTATACCAAAAAGTATGTTGAAACCAGAAACCATCAACATAAAAGAGCACTCGCGTTGACCTCCCGTAAATTTATACGTATGCTTTTTGGCCTGCTGGACAAAAGCCAACTCTACTCTCCGGAAAAGAGTAGGTAATCCATATCAACTATCTAGCTTACGTTTTTCTTTGAAAAACCGTAGGTCTATTCAAGTTACCCTTCTCTATCAAAAACAATTCAATTATGTTCTTGACATATTACCAAATTGCTTTTTCGCAACATGGCGATTAGCCTATGCCGTACTTTTTGACGTGTAGGATACTATAATAGATCGTATAGGATCGCCTGTCCTGTATTGTTTCCTGCGGTTACAATACAATTTAGTTTAGTTCATTTATTTTTATAAATCCTCAATTTGAGTACTTATATCTTACTCCTTTTTTTCACCTATTGTTACAATTTTATAACAATACAGTTTACTTTATTACGGTCTTTTAACACAATGGTATCGGTTCTGTGTATTCCCTTGCTTCTCCAAAAAACGCCGAGTATACTACACCTATCAAACAAATTATGCATAAAGGAAGTGAGCATCATGTTATCTATCTCAAAAAAACTAAAAGTAACATTATTAACCGGCATGCTTACGGCCAGCATGTTAGGAACCACGTTAGTAAGTGCTGCCGGTCCCTGGCATCATCCGGGGCCTCCTCCAATTCATCATCATCATTATTATCATGACAACAGCAGCAACAATGCTGTCACTGCTTTCGTTGCAGGTGCTATTATAGGTGCCGTCGTAGGACACAATACCTAACATGAATTCATTAAAAAGGAGAGGCTGCTAACGATAATATGTACCAAAAAAGTTCTCCGCCCAAAAAGCGGAGAACTCTTTTAGTACGATTTTCTCCTGCCGTATTCATACCAATCAAAATGTTATTATATATTTACTATTTTTTAAAAATACGTTGTATTATACTATGGATAAGTAGATTTTCATTACTATCGCACACTTTTCAAATGGCACGTTATACAAAATTTGCCAGTTGTTTTTATGCATCGCAATGCATGCATGATTTACATAGTCAATGAAAATCTACTTTGGGATCGAATACGTGGAGCAGCAACCGCGTATTCGGTCTTTTTTCGTTTGCTTGTTATGTATTAAATAGCAGACAGTATTCCTATGTAATTTAACAATTATCCATATATTTTAATTAATATTACCGATTTTATTCATTTATTTTTAATAAATGCTTGTTTTATTTCTTATTTTCCTTATAATAGAATAAACAGGTTTCTTATGTGTTTCAATAGAAACATCTCCTAATAAAAATGCCCATCACATTTCTAGGAACCCTGTTTAAGAGGACAAAGCCCACTACCCTTCTGCTTTGTCTTCTTTTTTATAAGCAAATATCGCAGCCTACCTTCAATCCACATGAAGAACAGCGTTCACAACCGCTTCGCCTAACTGTTTGCTGGATTGTGGATTTTGTCCTGTAATCAGATTTCCGTCTATTTCTATATGATCACTCCAAGGAGTTCCGGCCACAAACCTTGCTCCCTTAGTGTTCGCTCTGTCTTCCAGAGAAAAAGGAACCAACTGTTCTGCCTGAACCAGTATTTCTTCCGCATTGGTAAAGCCGGTTATCTTCTTATCCGTTACTACCGGCATACCATCTTTTCGTACTGCTTGCAGCAGCGTTCCTGTTCCATGGCAGACTGCGGCAATTATTTTATTTTGCGCGTCAAAATATGAAATAATTTCATCCAGTGCCTTGCTATTGGCCAAATCATAGAGGGGACCATGACCACCGGGTATCATCAAGGCATCATACTCCTGGTAGTTGATTTGTGATAGTATTTCCGTCTGCTGCAGAATATCCGCCGCTTGTTTCCATTCTGCGCCAATTCTTTTATCTACACTGCCGGGATCAATAGGACAACTGCCCCCCTGTAGACTGGCAGTCGTTACGGTAAAACCTGCTTCGACAAAAAGAGTATACGGAACCGCAAATTCCTCCAGCCATAGGCCCGTTTTTCTTCCATTATCAAAATGATCATGATGGGTGACCACCATCAGCACTTTCTTTTCTCTTTCGTTCGCCGAAACTCTATTCATCGGCAACAAAAGCAATACAACTATCGCGGTTATTACTAAAATAGTCAGCATATATATCACTCCTTTTCGATGCTAATACGTATATCTGTATACTTTACCTATACTATAGCACTATATAATTCAAAAGAAAATATATCTCTTTATTTTTGAAATTATCTGCGTATGATGCAGATAATTCTATTTTATAACTACGGGAAAGTCACACGGCCCGCCATATAATTTTTCCATTCTGTGATATAATCATCTCAAAGGAGTGAATACGTCATGAAGCATGCAACGCGTATGGGGAAACTGTTTTTTAGGGCATTGCTGCTCTGTCTGCTTATTGCAGTCCCCCTCACCGGCCTTGCTGCCGGAATCCGGACAGAAGAAGTCCAACTGACTCAACCCCAGGGAATATTAAAAGGATCCCTAGTATTGCCGCAGTCTCAAAAACAGTATCCTGTCGTACTGCTGATCGCCGGTTCTGGACCAACGGATAGAAATGGAAACAACAGCCTGTCCGGAGAAAACAACTCATTGAAACTGCTAGCAGAAGGACTCGCTGAAAAGGGCATCGCCTCTCTTCGTTATGACAAAAGGGGCATTGGAGAAAGCCGTTTTCCCGTCCTAAAGGAATCAGATTTGACAATAGAGACGTATATCCAGGATGCGTCCCAATGGATACGATATCTAAAAAAAGACCCAAGGTTTTATTCCGTTATCGTACTGGGACACAGTGAAGGCAGCCTGATTGGTGCAGCTGCCGCCCGGCAAAGTGCTGCAGATGCATTTATTTCTGTTGCCGGTCCCGGGAAATCGCTGCAAACCATTTTATTAGAACAACTGCAGCAGAATACCTCACAAGAATACTTCCGCCAGAGTAAATTCATCATTTCCGAATTGGAAAAAGGCCACTCTGTACCGATTCCGGATGCTTCGTTTGCCATCTTATTCCGTCCCAGTGTGCAACCCTACCTGATTTCTGAATTCCGATATGATCCTGCAATAGAAATTTCTAAATTAAATATCCCCGTTCTTTTGGTACAGGGAACACACGATATTCAAGTCGCTCCTGAAAATGGACGTATATTAAAGCTGGCAGCTCCCAAGGCCACACTCGTGATGATCGACGGCATGAACCACGTGCTAAAGTTTGTTGCAATGGATAGGGACGATCAGATTGCCACTTACAGCAATCCCCACTTACCTGTTGTTCCGCAGATGATTACTTCAATCGCTGCCTTTATCAACAAACTACCTATGCTAAAAAAATAAAACAGTATGCCGATGTATCCGGTTCATAAGGGGATACAGGAGAAACATATTCCACCTGCACAACTATTTCCGAACCACTTTGTGATTGTATGATACTTCGTAAAAAAGGACGCGTTATGGATTTATGTGCCGAACGGATAGTTGCACTTGCTATGTATATGAACAGCGTAAAACAATCCGTTTAGAAAAACGCCTTCCTCATGGTTGGGGATAAAGTCAATATTCTCATTAGCCAGACTGTTTTACGGATAGACACCTACATCAAAAACAGGAACATTCCAAATGAATGTTCCTGTTTGACTATGGTATAGACTTTGTTCTCTCATAGGACAGCAGCGAACGCTTTTACAAAGTATGCTCCTGCAATTGCCGCAGTAACTGATCCCATTGATTCCAAACGATATCGGGGCTATATTTTTTTACAGATTTCCGGGCTTCTTCCCCCATTTTTTCTCGTAACGCCGGAGATTCCATTACCGTTTCCAATCCCTTGGCAAACGGCAGGACTCCGTTTTCGCATAAGATGCCGTTTTTTCCGTTGTCCAGCAACTTGTTCACTCCATCCGCGGATGCATAGCCTACCGCCGGTAAGCCAATCGATAAGGCTTCGGCCAATGCTAAACCAAATCCTTCATATGCCGACGGAAATGCAAAAATATCCGCCTTCTGCAATTTAGCCATTACATCCTTTTCCAGTCCGCATAAAAAAACACGTTCCTGCAATTGATACTTTTCAATCAACTGCTGCAAGTTTCTTGTATATTCCGTGTGATTTTCGGCTTCTTTTCCATATATATATACATTCCAGTCAGGATAGGTATCCGCTAATATATGAAATGCTTCAATTAATATATGCGTCTGCTTTTGCACCGGATCCAATCTGCCAACCGTAACAATACAATGAGTCTTTGCCGTATCATTTATTTTTTTCCACTGAGATTCTTCTACCCGATTAATCGTATTCGGAATATATACAATACGGGTTGTAACATATTGCTTCGCTTTTTCCACAAAATCCGGCATTAATACTTGATGGACTGTTACTTTATTTTCTTCTTTCAATGCCCACGCATTCATATTTCCCAACTTGGGTTCAATTGCATTATGGATCATAGCAATCACCGGAACATGCGGCAGGTTCAATGTATTGGCCACCAAAACATCTTCATGTTCATAACATATGATTCCCGTAATATTTTGACCCGCCAGCAGCGGCTTTATTATATTGACAGCTAACGACGTGATATATTTTTCCTTTGGACTATCACAGTAAGGAATTATGCGATTTATTTCCCGCTTAAATTTTATCGCAAGCGGAAGTGCCGCATTCCGCACCCGGAGTTTTATAAGGTGTACGCGGGAATCGAAAGAAAGAAAAAATGATGAAACATCCATATCATTAACCACGGCATATACGATATAGCCTCTTTTTACAAACTCGTTGGCCATATTGACAAAAACATGTTCTGTCCCGCCGCCATTCACCAAGGACGTATTGGCCGTATACAATAACAGGATTGTTGACATCGGATTCCCTTCTTTCTGCTTCAGCTAAAATCATTGTAGCATATAATAATGATTTTTTTCAATTGTGCAGTCTGCTGTCGAACAAATGTTTTTTGGTTAGGATGCACATACCTCTTTCTTACTGAGAGCTGCCAGTGTTTTCTAGATACGAGGTCACCGTTATCGTATAAAATTAGTCATAATTTTATCTTCATATTGCGGTTCCGGAACACCTGCTTTGCCGCAGATAGCCAGACACGTCATAAGCCATGCCATATTTTCACCCAAGATTCGCATCGTCTGCATTCCTTCCAAATCCTGTTTTGCTTCTTCGGGTGTATTCCCATGAATTTGATTCCAATACAAAGAAGGCACAATTGGCATATTGGTAATGGAAAAATATTTATTTAATTGATCAAACGTAGTTGCTGCACCGCCGCGGCGGCAGGATACGACAGCGGCACCCACTTTCTTTTGCACTGTCTTTTTCACACAGCAGAATACACGGTCCATGACTGCCGTTACTATTCCAGTAGCTGAAGCAAAGTGAACCGGCGACCCAATGACTAATCCATCCATTCCTGCATTAATTTTATCGACTACTTGATTGGCCACATCATCTGTAAAAACACAGGTTCCTGTTTTTGCACACTTACCGCAGGCAATACATGTGTATACGGGTTTATTTCCCAACCAAAAAATTTCGGTTTCAATATCATGCTTTTGCAATGTTTTTTCTACTTCCTGTAATCCGATATACGTACAACCATGTTCATGCGGACTGCCATTAATCATAAGTACTTTCATCAAAATCTCCTCCCGTCATTGCTAAATTCAGATATTTCATAGTATTATATATTTTTATTATAATATAAATTAATACTATATTATTTTAAATATTGGCTGTATTTACTATTTTTTTTTACGGATACCGTATTATTTTATGCAGCGGCTGCCGCTGCAAGGTACAGGACAGTTTATTTGCAAATACGGGTAAGACCGCAATTTATGGTGGTCTTACCCGTATTTGTATGATAGAAATATATACTGCAGTTTTCATGTATTTGATATAGCAAAAAACACACTATATAACTATCCTCGTTCCAGTGCTGCAGACATATGCTGTTCTACTACTTCTTTAATGGTTTTCTATAGGTTTCCTTCCCCAAAAAGACCATGACCAAAAAAGTCACCGCAGTCCCGGCAATCAAATAATACGTGGGCGACAGGGTACTCCCCGTTGCGGATACCAGCCATGTAGAAATAAACGGTGCGGTTCCTCCAAAGCAAGCAACGGCAATATTATACCCGATAGCAATCGCACTGCAACGCACGTTTGTCGGAAAAATTTCTGTCATGTAGACCGTGGCTCCACCGCATAACAATGCTTCCAACACGGCAAAGACAAACAATACGGCCATCAAAACAATCGAATTTTTTGTCGTGCTTAGTGCATAAAACAAAGGATAGCTTAATAGGACAAAGCCCAACGCTGAATACATGATAACAGGTTTCCTGCCTATTTTATCTGCTAATTTCCCGGTAAACGGAATCGCTATCATAAAAATAATAATCAACAGAGTGTTCAATGAAAACCCAAGAGTCAGGGGAAATTGCAATATTTTAGAAATATAAGTAGGCATATACGCCATCACAAGCCAATAGGAAATCGTCCAGCCAATAACTAACCCAAAACTTAAGAATGTTTCCTTCTTATAGTTACGAAGTACTTCTACCAAGGGTGTTTCTTGCAGTGTATTCATCTGAACCGCATTCCTGAATTCCGGCGTTTCATCTACATGCTTTCTAGTATACAGTCCAAACGCAGCAATAAAAATACCGCTCCAGAAGGCAATACGCCAGCCCCATGTCATTAACTGATCCGGAGTTAATGCAAAACTTAGTCCCGTTCCTAATGCCGACCCCATCAATAAACCAACAGCAATGCTGAATTCTGACCAACTTACTATATATCCGCGATTGTAGGGAGTTGCGTATTCTGCCAAGAAGGACATACAGCTTCCCCATTCGCCTCCCGTAGAAATTCCCTGTAGCAGTCGGCATAAGGTCAAGAAAATCGGGGCCCAAATCCCAATCGTTAAATAACTGGGAATACAACCCACAAAAAACGTACTGATTCCCATTAATACAATGGTCCATGTCAAGGCGGCCCGACGGCCGACGCGATCGGCATAGTGACCAAAAACAAGGCCGCCGACCGGGCGCATGACAAATCCAACACCAAAGACGATAAATGATAGCATAAGTGCCGTAATCGGTTCTTTTGAAGCAAAAAACTGCGAAGAAATAATAGATGCAAAGTATCCATAAATCCCATAATCGAACCATTCCAGCGCATTTCCTATAGAACCGGCTAAAACTGCCTTAAATATAGATTCCGGAGCTTGTACAGCCTCGACTTTTTCTTCGATACTGACTTCCCCTCTTATCGATACATTCATGTTGCGCCCCCCGACTTATTTTATAGTTTACTGAAAATCAAAAGCAGGTATCCGTTTACCTCGTTGATATACTGATTCTAACGCAGTTTCAAAGGCGTGAAGAGTATCAAAAGGATTTTCCGTCAGCAACAGGACATCGCCATCTTTTCCCACTTCTATAGATCCTTTTGCATCAGCAATTCCCAATACCTCAGCAGATGTGATCGTGGCTGCTTTTACTACTTCCTGACGACTCATGCCATATTCATTCATGACATACATTTCACCATAAACACTGGGATGAGGTCCAAAATTAGGAGACCCGGCATCCGTTCCCAATGCAATGCGCACGCCTTTATCCATGGCATTCCTAAATGTGATTTTTTGCTGTTCCACTACCTTTTTCGCTTTTTGATTCATATAATCATCTACGATTCCCTTGCTTTCTGCTAGTACTTTATAAATCCACAGCGTGGGAATAAGAGTTTGTCCTTGTTCACGCATGACATCCATCTTTTCTTCCGGAATATCCGCTCCATGTTCAATGGTATCAATTCCTGCGTCGATGCACGCACAAATGCCTTCACGCGACAGGGCATGGGCACTTACTTTCATGTGGAGGCGATGGGCTTCCTCTGCAACCGTGCATAGATTTTGATAGCTATACATGGAAGGACCGACATCTTCCGGCCCTGCCGCGCCCCCTGTTGCCATTACCTTTATCCATTGACATTTTATAGCGGCATGATTTTCAAGACTTTTGAGCGTACGGACTGCTTTTACCAACTCATCATCCGTATCGGCGATCCGTGAAAGAGACGGTACATGACCGCAGCTACCGGTAATAGCACTGCCGCACGGTATGATATCGCAGCCCCAAGTCAACCCCTTGCGCATGGCATCCGCCAAAAAGATGGTTACATCTCCATTGCACCCGACATCGCGAACTACCGTAACCCCTTTACGCAGACTATCCTGTGCATTATGCAATGCACGGATCATCGCAATATATGGGCCCTCCATACGATTGGCAGTAAGCGGATCTGCCAACGTCCCCTCCCAAACCAGATGCACATGCATATCCATTACTCCCGGACATAAATATTTACCGGTGCCGTCAATGATTTTGACAGACATATCCCCTGTGTCCTTCTCATTTTGTGCTGTAACAGAGACTATTTTGCCTGCCGCTATGACTACATTATACTGTTCTAAAATACATGCATTTTTGACGTCTATCACATTTACGTTGCTAAAACATATTTTTTCCAAAATCATGCCTCCACTCTATATATTTTTTCAAAAAGCCACTTACACTTTACTTATTTAAATAAATAAACAGATTTTTATTTATAATTCATAATATAGCGTTTATATTTTCCTGTCAAGAATATACCCGCCATAAATCTTTATGATATATTTACTTCTCTTTTGAATATTTTGTACTATACTATAGTCAAGTAGCTGTTCATTGCAGCAAAAACTTCCAAATTGCTTGCTATGCAGTTGTTTCACCTACTTTAATCAAGCAATGAACAGCTACTTTGAGACAGGATATACAGAACTATATGCTATATATCCTGTCTTTCATTTTTTAAACCATACGATATCGCTAAGTGCCACGTATTTGAAACCATATATTTCTTAAATTATGTCATCATAGTCGGGTACTCCCGGTAATAAAAATAACTCCACCAAAAGGTGGAGTTACCCGGCACAATGAATTTACTCTGCTGTCACTGCCTCGCCAGAACCTGCATTATTAGTTTTCCACACATCTGTCGGTCCTGTGATCGCAACAACTTTCCAAAACAGTGAATCAAAGAATGCTGCATTGTTTGTCACCATATCCTTCGTAACATTTTGTCCTTTACTATTTATCACGCTATTCACATTGACAACACGATCGTAAACACTGGTATAGGTTGTAAATAAAACAGTATATTTCTCTAAGTCATCCATTGGGACATTCCCATCGTTTCCCTTAGCCGCACTGTATATAGTACAGCCCAAGGCCGATACACTGCTATCTGCATTAGAAACATAACAGCTGGAGGGATCCAAATAATATTCACTTGCATCGCCCACACCTATAAGAGGATATTGATCGTATAGAAAAGCTTGTGCCGTGGAAGCACTGCCCGCCGGAGTAATGGTTGCTGCGTATACGGATACCATAGATGTGCCCAATATTGTTAAACCAACTGCCAATAGTATGCCTGCCTTTTTTAACTTCATCATAATCCCTCTTTTCATAAAATATAGTAGTTTTATATAATTGATGGCAATACCTTGCCACCTGTACTGTTTTACTGAATATGTATGATAATCGTTCAGCCGTTATGTCACGGATACATAGTAATACACGTTTTTTTTGTTCTTTATAAGAGTAATTTTCTGCTGTATCGATACTTGTTGTTATTCTATTGATTTTTTATTTATCTTTTTTATATAATTATTCATTTATATGTATTGTATCATAAAAAATAATAGCTGTATATAATAAACTACGGTACGGAATGCTGTAGTGACCCCATAAAGTTAGACCTAACCGTAGTAGCATTTATTGCTGCTACGGTTTTTATTATGCTGCGACATGACGCAACCGATAGTTTACCGGACTTAGCCAGCCAAGCTTTGCCTTGATTCTACGGTTGTTATAATAGATAATGTATGTCTGAATTGCTTTTTGTAACTCTTCGAAGCTGTGATATGTACGGCCATAATATAGTTCCTGCTTTAATAGTCCAAAGAAATTTTCCATCACGCTATTGTCAAGGCAGGTTCCCTTTCGGGACATGCTCTGATAAATCCGTTCTTCTTTTAAGCGGCTAACATATTCTCCCATTTGATAGGCCCAACCCTGGTCGGAGTGAAAGGTCCGTCGATAAGGACA
>NZ_FNHQ01000010.1 GCF_900103535.1 Megasphaera paucivorans
CTAAAATTATTACCGAGCTTCAACTACAATTAGCAAAGACTGCTTAATCCCATTCGGAGGTTGATGGTTTTTGCGAACATTGCTTGACACTATCACTTTTTAATTTGCAGGAAGGTTATATATAATAACGTGAAAAGGTAGCCTGCTTATTCAAAATTTAGGAGAGAATATGAATGAAGTAGCAATTCAATATCGTATCGAACGTGTAAAGGATGGAGTTAGTTTGCAATCTACGCATAGACTTCCATTCGAGCCCAAGGGTACATTGTTGAAAATGAGAGAGGATTTAAAGACAGCACTTTGGAATATGCCATATGAGCAAGAACAAATATTATACGGTACCTATTCTTTTGTTGAAAATGGTCGCAGAGATGTCGATGTAGATAATATTCTTATTTATAATGTTCAACAGGGAAAAAATGGGTCCACCGTATTTCAACATCTTTGCAGAAACGGATTAATATTAGAAAAATTTAAATATCCTCATTCTTTAGAAAAAGACAAACAAGTACCGTATCAATATTTTCAACAGTACACTATGGTGGATGAAAGGAAACAACAAACCTATTGGAATTTTAATAAATTAATTATTTCTTGGGAGGATATAAGGATACGGACATTATACAATGATCTGGTATTGTACTGGAAAGATATAAAAGACAATCATAATCGCATATATATTGCTGCAAAAGATGATGTTAAAGACGAAAAGTATGGGATGGAAATAATCTTATATACTAATACTGAATATAATCTGGCAGGTAAATTGAAATATATGATAGATGGTATTACTGCAGCATTTCATTCTCATACAGGTAAAGATTTATCGGAGATTTCTCAACGAATAGCAGTGAAATTATCTATTCCAGCACGGGATATAGCGGATATATTGATTGATTCTCAATATGCTGTATTAGGGAAAAGACGATTGGTTTGGCTTTTTAGAAAAGGTATTCAGTGGAATCCGGCAGACGATCGATTTGCTTTTATTAAGATATTGATAAAACCTTCTGCTGATTCATATACTAGATTGAGTGGAAAAATTTTTACTGTTAGTCAATAAAAATCATGAGATGTTAATAAAATATTAGGGATAGTGTGGCAGGTATCAGTAGCAATTTTGCCAAATAATAAAAAGCCTCAACATTGCTATGATGGGGCTTTTTTGCTGTCAAAATGCGTGTTGCAATATGTTCTGGTATAAAAATGCATTTATGTTTTTTTAGGGTCAGCTATCGTGTTGGTAAAAAATCACATCAGTGTTTTCCTGTCATCTTTTAAGAAACGTGATAACCATGCGCTATGGGACATATGTAGATACACGCAAAAATGGCTTAATAATACTTGGAAATCCTGTATAGGGTGAAAACTCTATACAGGGTTCAAATCCCTGTCTCTCCGCCATACGATAAGATGGAACCTGCTTTGGTGGGTTCTTTTTTTTATGTCTGAATACGGAGCGACTGTCAAAAGTCTTGTTAGTATGAGGCATACTAATTCCCGAGAAAATGTTTGCGAAAAATAGGGTACGGCATAGGGGGATTAGAAGGACGGGGGAGTTATATTTTCTTTCGCTGGTTTAAATAACTGAAACCAATCGTACCGATCAGTATAGCTGTAATGCCGATGTACTGATATCCGTAAAGAAGTTCTTTCAGATATAGGACTCCGGCTAAAATAGAAATCACCGTAGAAAGATTGTTGAATTGCCCGACCGTAGAGGCTTCTAATTTTCCCAGAGAATACGTTGAAAGCAGAGAGGTTAACAGGGACGATGCAATGCCTAAGTATAAAATGGGAAAAACAAATGATAGATTGGTAAAGGGGGCAAAATAAGCTGTAATTGTTCCTTCCAGGAGATGGCGAATGATTGAGAGGATATTGAAACTTATACAGCCCAGTAGTGTCATTATATATGTCAGGATGAAGGTAGAGTAATGGTTAGATAATTTTCTTGTAAATACGGTACATAATGCGGCGGAAACAGCAGATAAAAAGATGTATAAAAATCCTATGTACATACTATTTTCGGTGTCCTGTCCGCTCATTATGTTAATAAAAACGACACCGCATATGGAGAGGGACATCAATGCTTTTTGCTTCGGGCTAATGGATTCCCCTAACACGATGTTGGCAATGATCAGCGTGAGAATAGGCGTAATTGCATAGATGATCCCGGCTGCGGTAGAAGATACAATATTCAGTCCCAGCGTTTGAAATAAGAAAAACAAGAAGGGATACATAATGCTTAAGGGGAGTATGTTTAATACATCGCGCCATTTGATGGAAATAGTATTGGATTTGCATATCCGGAAGATAAGAATGGCTATCGCAGCGATTGTAAAGCGATGAGCTAGTAGATCCATAGGATGGGTACTTTGGAGCGCGATTTTTACAAACATATAAGAAAGTCCGATAATACTTGATTGAAGTGTTATTGCATAATATCCTTTAGTAGTATCTTTCATGAGAGATTCCTTTTTGAATGCAGCGTGCGGGATTGTTTTTTTACTGTATAGGGCAACCTATATCGATTGGATTTTTTTCTGTGCTTCTATATAGGCTGTTACTTTTGCGTGATATTCATCCAGTGTATCCGGCATTGGTTCTGTAAGACGGTTCAGTATAAGATCCGGCAAATAGCGCGGTTTTTTTCCGCCTGCGGTCATGGCACGCACGCAGCCGATGCAAGTGACGACGACATTGTCGCAGGGAAATTGATCTGCTCGTTCCTGAATTCGTGCTTCTACTTGTTCGTTCGGCACATGTCCGTAAAAAGTATCCCCGCAGCACACGGAACGGGTCCCGCTGAAGGTTGTTTCTATCATCATGATATTCATCTTGCAGAGCAGGCTGCGAATTGCGTTGTGTACCTGCGGTTTGTGCCGATACCCGCAGGAATCATGGACAGAGACGGTCAACCCATGATAATCGGGCAATCGCAGGTCTTCCAGGCTGTCCAGTACTTCCCAAATGGAGAGAGTGCGGATCCCTTTATACAGAGAACGGAATCGCCGGTCACATCCTGCACAGTTGTTGATGATTGTGGCTCCTTTCGGAAGAAGCGGGTCATGATGACAGCAGATGGGATGGAATGGTACCTCTTCCCAGTAGGTTTTCAGCAGCTCCCACAGCAGGCTGGGGACTTCCGGCTTATATACGCTCATGGCGCAGCCCGGATTAAAGTAACAGCTATTTTTGTTGATTTGACGGAGGGAAATACTTTCTCTTATTGTTGTCATTTCTGTTAGTCTCCTTTTATACAGGGTGCGGGACGCCTAACGGGCAGATGTAAGAGCAGGTCCCGCAATCAATACAAAGAGAGGGGATGATTTCATATTGCCCATTGCCCTCGAGGATTGCGTTTACCGGGCATGCTTTTACACAGCAGCCGCACATGACGCAATCGTTGGAAATAACGTAATAAAACCTATCCTCTACACCGGGAATAATGGGTGGGGCGCAGCACGTTTCACTGTTCACAAGCTGGATCCTCCTGTCTTAATTTCAAAGAATAAAATATGAGATGGCAGTCGACTCTAAGGGAGGGGGATATATTCTTTCCCGTAGATCCGGTTTCTTTGATTGTATCGGATGTATACCGGTATGTCCATCTTTTTATGAAAGGATGGAATTTTTTTGCTGAATCATAGGGCTGCTAGCAGAAAAATAGCCTTCGTATGCTTTTTATTTTTATATCCTGCATGCGAAGGCTGTGTGTGCTTGTATTTATAATAAATAAAAAACATAGGTGACAGAATTTCGAATTAATCTGCCGTATCGTTACTGATTTTTTGGGTTGCGGCATTGTATTGGATATCTATAACAGCATCTACGGTTGCTTTGCCTTCTGAAGGCAGGCAACGGTATTTTTTTATCATATCCTTTTCCGACGCGGTATATCCTTCTGTGCTGTAGTGTTTTATATCGTTTAAAACGTATTGCAATTTTTCAACAGAGAGAATTTTATCATCAATTAAATACAGTAATGGGATTTTTAATTTATCTGCATATTCTTGGGCTACCGTGATTTTAGGAGTACGCTGATTTGTTTCATATCGACTAATCACTTGTTTCGAGGTATGTAAAAAAACAGCTAATTCTTCCTGAGACATATTCTTAGACAATCTTATTTTTTTTAATTTATCTCCAAATTTTTCAGTCATAATAAATCTCCTTTTGTGTATAAATTAATTAAAACATATATTGTCACCAAAATCAATACAATTATATAAATATTGTAACCAAACGATTGACACAACGCAAACTGAATGATACTATAATTATAAAATCACCAAACAGACTACAAGAATGAGGCGAAGAAGATGTCTAAAAAAATAAAAGAATTAACAGATATTATTTATGATAAATTTCATACGGAAGCGGCATGTGCTGAAATGCTGGGCTGGTCCAGGCAACGATTGAATAAAATAACGAATGGGAAAAAAATACCAGATGTAAGTGAATTGAATAGTTTGTCTAATGTTCTGGATACCTCTGTTGGCTCGCTGGCCATTATTTTTTTGCAGAAAAAATCACCAAATGAGCAACGAAAAATAGTATGATATATACGGTGAAAATAGTAATAGAATTATACCATTAAAAGCATCTGGAAGCATCAAAACCGTATAGATATAGAAAAAGTTCAAGATGGACAAACGCGGGAAATAGTGACGATACAACAGATGCGAAATAGGAGACATATCAAAATGCAATGGATCATAAATGCAATTGTAGAAGCGGATGCTGTCATGGAGAACGAACAAAAAGAACATAAAAACCGGCAGTATACATTTGAAAAGTACGTTATTAAGATCAATTTAGCAATAATAGGTATTGCAATCCTTACTTTGAGAGGAGGCATGTGACGCAGCGCGTAATGTATGCAAGTATAAAAGCAGCAAGTTTATCTACAAGATAGATATTGCTGCGCAGGAACAGATACGATTGAGAATGATTTATAGTAGTACATCGTGTATAAAATAACCCGCCCGCATCGATTGGAAACTATGTATTTCCAATCGATGCGGGCGGGTTATTTTATATTCTGTGGAGAGTAATACACGACTGCGTATATGATGGTCCGCAGGATGCGCTTATTTGTTTTTAGCAGTAGGCGAGTCATCGTGCTGCCCCGAGGGTTTCATAGAACCGCTGAAGAGTCCTCCGGAGATAATGCTATGATCATAGCTATAACCAAAATAGATAATTAATCCTAGTATCAGCCAAACAATAAAACGAATTTGCGTAACGACCGGCAGCATCCAAATCAATATGCCGCAGAAAATAATAGCTAGTGCCGGTACAACGGGAACCCAGGGACACTTGAAGGCTCTGGGACGATCCGGCGCTTTTTTGCGCAATACAATAACGGCAGCGGCTACGATCATAAATGCACAGAGTGTGCCGATGTTTGTAAGTTCAGCGACGATGCCGATGGGCAGGAAGCCGGCAACGATAGCCGTAATAATACCAATGATCAAAGAGCTTCTGGCCGGGGTTTTATATTTTTGATTAATATGGCCAAAAATACCCGGAAGAAGTCCATCACGAGACATAACAAACAAAATTCTGCTTTGTCCAAATAGCATGACCAGCAGTACGGAGGTCAAACCACAGATTGCACCGACAGAAATTATGGCAGCCCCCCAATGATAGCCTACTTGCTGCAATGCAAATGCAACCGGCGCCGCTTGGCCTTTAAAGTCAAGATACGGAACCATGCCGGTTAAAATAGCAGATACAATAATATATAAAACGGTACAAATAATTAATGATAAGATGATACCGCGCGGCAAATCTTTTTGTGGATTTTTCACTTCTTCTGCAGCCGTAGATACAGCATCAAAACCAATATAAGCAAAAAATATAACAGAAGCTCCGGACAGTACCCCGTTCCAGCCGTAAGGCATAAACGGATGCCAGTTGTCTGGATTTACATTACTGAATCCCAGTACAATAAATAATAAAACAACAGCTAGTTTAATGGCAACAATGACGTTATTGACAGAGGAACTCTGACGGACACCCATGATATTGATCCATGTTACCAGCGCAATGATCAGCATAGCCGGAAGATTGACGATACCGCCGGCATAAGGAGCGTTTGTCAAAATAGCGGGCAGATTTATACCGATATTAGACATGATATTGGCAAAATAACCGGACCAGCCGATGGCAACGGCACCGATAGCAAATGCATATTCCAAAATCAGATCCCAGCCGATGATCCACGCCCAAAATTCACCGAGAGCAATATACCCATACGTATATGCGCTGCCGGCGACAGGTACCATGGCGGCAAATTCCGAATAACATAAGGCGGCACAGCCACAAGCGATAGCCGCAATAATAAAGGAAATAACCAAAGCAGGTCCCGCATAATCCGCTGCAGCGACTCCGGTGAGGACAAATATTCCTGTCCCGATAATACAACCGATACCTAACATGGTAAGCTCGAAGGTTCCCAGTACTTTATTCATGCCGCCTTCTTTTTGCGTCTCTGAAATAAATTCATTGATACTTTTCGTTCTGAAAATTTTTCTAGTCATAATACCCCTCCCATGTGATTGCTGTCAGAAAATTAAAATAAAAAGCAATATAAAGAATATGGCAGCAAATGATACTATATATAAAAAAACTTCTTTTCAGATATCTGAAAAGAAGTTAGTAAGCAGCAATATACACGTTGATGGCCCTTGGAAAAAATCAATTTTCTTATATATGACTATCTAGCAAGTAATATGTAACACTCCATAGCACTGAAAATAACAGCGATTCTTCTTTCCGATACAGCATGTGTTAAGTATTCGTACAAAATTATAGTAACATAAGTATATTAATATAAATTAATTATTTTGTAAAGTGTATCTTGTTATTTTATATTAAATTTAAGTTGTTTTGCGGATTGTTGCAAAAAAAACATGAACTTCATTTTCTTATAATATTTTTGTATACATTGAGGCGCAGGAGACATGCCCGATGCGGATATCATGTGGTTTGTAACGGGACGGCATATAGTAATTTTTTGCCGGGCAGAAAAAAACGGACTGCAGTTTTTTGCACTGCAGTCCGTTTAGGGGATGATACATTATTTTTTTACGGAAAAGGAGGTGCCGGTGGTAACGTGGGCGGTGCCGGCGGCAATTTCGGCGGCGGTGGAAGATGCGGGCCGTGATGATGCGGCGGCGGGGGAAGCGGGGGAAGCGGGGGAAGCGGGGGAAGCGGAAACGGAGCAGCACCCGCAGTACTGGGACACCAACCCAGCATGAATACTGCCAGTAGGGTAAACAATAATTTTTTTACGGGGGTACTTTTCATGGATATTTTTCCTTTTTTATAAATATGCAATTATATTACATGATTATATGACACGGCGGTATCTGCAATACGATCTGCAGCAAAAGCTGCAGAGATAGAAAGATATCTGAATAGGTAAAAACGTCTTGTACCTCGTGAAATATACAAGATGTTTTTACCTATTGCGGAGATCGTATAGCTGTCAGCTGCTCCGTGTTTCTGCATGTAGTATATACTGGTTTTACTATAAACCATAGTAAAAGTCAAGCAGGAATCCTCTGATTTTTTTTAGCTAAAATAGGATAAAAGACGGGAGACTTTTGCTGTTGTTGTAACATAAGGCATTTCGAAAGAATTGATATGTATTTGTCAAAAAGAGTTTCTTTTTATTTGTTATTTTGATACACTAAAATGTAACAAAATAACAGCAGGTATCGTAAAAATATATTGAATAAAACGGTATCAAGTAATGAAATGAGTTGTGAAGGGAGCGATAGAGTATGCTAGGGTATATACAATATGTAATGAATCGGTATGCAGGAGAAAAAGGACAGGGACTTACAGAATATGCAATCATTTTACTGCTCGTGGTGTTGATTGGGGTTATGATATGGTTTGGCTTTCATGTCAGAGGGTCCGTGTCGATGCTGTATAGTAAAATCGGCAGTGATCTTTCCAGTATTGCTTCCTCATCGAACTAAAACGGATAATTATACGAGAACTATTATTTTCACGAGACGACATAATGAAGAGTCTACATGCAGAGGCTCTTTTTTGTTTGCAGAGGGGAATCCTCTATGATGCTTCTCTTTTTTGAAGCAGTGACAGTGTACATAAAAATAACGCACAACGATGCGTCTTAGCCTCGTTGTGCGCTGTACTGCCGTCCTTAGGATTTTGTCGGCGGCATTTGATGACCGTCATGCTGATGACCTTCTGCTTTTTGTTGGTGTTGATGACAGTTCTTATCTTTACAGTTTTTATTTTTGCAATTCATCTGAGGGCAATTCATGTCCTTGCAGTTTTTGTCTTGGCATTGCTGCTGCATTGGCATGGGAGGCGGAGGTTGTGCTGCGAATGATACAGATAAACCCATCATAAACATACTGCCTATGAGCAATGTTAGCACGTTCTTCCAGGATTTTTTCATGGTATCACTTCCTTTGCATTACAATACATAAATTATAATTGTATAATTTAATTATAGCTTATAATTGTAAATATTTCAACACATATACATCGAATATTTTAGCATATGATGTTATGTTCATAAAAATGATGCGAATATATATGCGTAGTTTTTTCGGAAGTATCCGTTATAGAAGACGGGCGGTAGTTTTTCTGCAGAGAGCCGCATGTAACGTTTTTCTCAGGGGTGTTCAATTTTTCTGCCAGGTTGGCAGCAGTGTATATATGGATTTGTATGCCAGAAAGAACAGCGAGATTTCCATAGGGAAACAGAGGATGTTCTTGAGTAAGCGGCTTAAGAATATAGCTGAAACAGCCTTGCCGTAAAAGAGCGTAAGCCATAGTGTATTGAGTCCCAAATGAATGCAGATAGTGACGAGCAGAAAGGGGAGAACGACTTGACGAAGCGTTATTTTTTTCTGATATAAAAAATGCCCGAATAGCCAGCCTGTCAAAAATCCGGATAGGACAAAACCGGGAAAGAATATACTGAGCCCCAATACGCCGGTTCCGATAACATCTGCCATAGCTGCCACTATTCCGGCTTGCCTCGGTCCGAACCGCATGGCGTACAACGAGATAGGGAGAAAGCCAAACGTAATATGAACAAAGGTTGTTCGGATGGCAAACACATAGGAAAAAATAACGGTTAAGGCAATACATATTCCTGCATATACGATGGTACGGGCTGAATCATTTGACATACGAAAGTAGACATCCTTTCTATTCTGCAATACATTTCCGGCATTGCAGTTTGGTGCGCGGGGGATTTTTATATCGTGACAGGCAGTACGATGGGACCGGAAACGGTCGTTTATTTAGAGAGTAGTTGTTTTATATCCTCTGTTATTTTTTTATTGTTGGCTTCGATTAGATCGGAAACAAAAGGATATAAGATATTTTCCGTATATACAGCGGAAAATATTTCAAGTGATGCGAATACATCTTTTGTGGTTTGAGAGTGTAAATGGCGGATCGTATCAAAATACAATGCATTGAACACCGTATGATACTTTCTGTTGTTCAGATGACGCATGGTTTCAAACACTTCTTTTTTAGTCATTCCAATTATTTTTTCACTCACGGTAATCATCTCCTTTGAGACGATTATAACATAAAAATAAAATAGGAGAATACGGGACAGTTTCAAAAAAAGATGGGACAGATGACCGCAGCAGCCTTATATTGTGCAATATAAAGCTGCTGCGGGAGATTGCATATTATTTTTAACTACTTTTAAAAGATTTCAGATATAGGAAGAACAAAAAAGAAAATACAGTAGAAATGCGTTGCGCTGCCGGCTAAAACAAACATATGCCAAATGGCATGCTGGAACGGCAGTTTTTTCCAAAGATAGAAAATGGCACCTACGGTATAGCAGACCCCTCCGGCGATGAGCCACATGATCGCGTTCCATGACAGATATTCTATCAGCTGCGGCAGCAATAGAACGGATATCCAACCCATTGCGATATAGCAAAGCGTAGACACAATATGAAATCTATGTACGTTGAAGCACTGCCATACGATACCCAGCGCGGCAAGCAGCCAAATCACGGCAGAGATGGCCAAGCCGGAGGACTGGCGGAGCGTGATCCACAAAAAGGGAGTATAGGAACCGGCAATCAGTATATAAATTGCAGAATGATCCAGTATTTTGAAAACATAGGAAACCTTTGGCAGTTTAAAAAAGCTGTGGTACAACGTACTCATTAAATATAAGAGAACCAAAGAAGCGCCATATACAGTAACTGAAAGTACATGCCAGGTTCCTTCATGATGAACCAGGGTCATATACAGCATAATACCGAGAGCCGCAATGGACAACACGGTACCGACGCCATGGGTTACTGCATTTGCAATTTCTTCTATCCATTTTTTTGATTGAAGAGTCATGATATTTCCTTCCTTTCTTTTTCTGCTTTTCGTATCATAAAAGATACAGCAGACGATTTTTCTTTCGGACTATATTATATACCTTATTATCCGAATCGTCATGTCGGAGTCAATGATTTTACAATGCGAGGGAAATAAAATTGATTTGCAGGATTATTGCTTTTCATTCCCAGTGAAATTCAGTATAATAAAACTAAGATCGGCAAGGTTAAACTAAGGAGGCAATTTCATGAAAAGAACATTAGCTATAGTAATGGCTGTCTTGACTATGTTTTTAATAGCCGGATGTGATATGGGTTCTACGGCAACGCAGAAAAATTCGACGCAGCAGGGGCAGCAGGATACAAAGAATACGCAATCATCTAAAGCTGCTGCGCGGCAGGCCGTAGTTTGTGAACTTCCCGGCTTAGGAGATACACGTACGGCATGGACGGCAGAATGGGGCAGTCCGACAGCACAGGGAGATACGATTAAATTGTTTAATAATGGGGCGTATAAAACCATTTTTGAGGGGGATAAAGCGATTACGATAACGTTTGCTTCCAAAGACGGCAAGAATCCACTGTCTGAAAAAATGGTTCCTAAAGATGGCAAGAAGCTCTCCGAAAACAGTAAAAAAACAGGAGATTCCAAAATGATCGTGCAAAAATGGCATAGCGATTTATTGGCGGCGGCTATTCCGGAAACAAAAGGCAATTATACGATCATGCAGCATATGGAAGGAACGGCATATACCAATGTTACGGTAGACTGCACACCGAATTTAAGTAAATAGAGATAAAAAAATGCTGTTCTCATAGGAACAGCATTTTTTTATCTCTTTATTTTTGTGATTTATTCGTCTCTAATTGTTTAATTGAAAGACCGATACGGCTGCGTCCGGCATCAACAGAAATAATGACGGCGTCGATGATATCGCCAACGTGAATGATATCCAGCGGATGCGTAAAGGAATGGGAACTCAGTTCGGAACGATGAATCAAGCCGGGCGTTTTGAGCCCAATATCGACAAAGGCGCCAAAATCGACTACATTATGCACCGTACCGCGTACAATAGTGCCGACCGGCAGCTCATCCAGAGAAACGACATGTTTGCGTGTCAAAGGCTGTGGAAAACCGTCGCGTATATCGCGGCCGGGTTTGCGCAATTCTTCTAATATATCCCGGATCGTAGGAATGCCGGCTTGTAATTTAGCGGCTAATTTAGGAGCTGCGTTCATTTGTAATTTGCTTTGCAGGAGCCGGAGCTTTTCTTCATTTTCTAAATCCTGCATAGTAAAATCATACATCTTGATTATTTCTTCAGCCAGTGGATAGGATTCGGGATGAACGGAGGTGTTATCCAAGGGATTGCTGCCGTTTTTGATACGAAGGAATCCGGCACACTGCGTAAAGGCGGCGGGTCCCAGGCGATTGACGCTGAGCAGTTCCCGACGGTCATGAAACGGACCATTTTCATTTCGGTAGGCAACGATATTTCCCGCTGTACTTGCCGTAAGTCCGGAAATGTGCTGCAACAGGGCGGGAGAGGCTGTGTTTAAATCGACACCTACATAGTTTACGACAGATTCGACGACGTCATCCAAGGTTGCCGACAGTCGTTTTTGATTGACGTCGTGTTGGTATTGGCCGACGCCGATTGATTTAGGATCTATTTTTACTAATTCTGCCAGCGGGTCTTGTATGCGCCGGGCAATCGATACGGCACCGCGTATGGAAACATCGAGTTCCGGTAATTCTTCACGGGCCAGATCAGAGGCTGAATATACGGAGGCACCGGCTTCATTGGCAATGCAATAGCGGCAGGTTAAACCGTTGTCCCGGATCAGTGAGGAAATAAATTGTTCTGTTTCATAGGATGCCGTGCCGTTGCCAATGGAAATGAGCGTAACGTGATGCTGCTGTATCAAGGCGCTGAGGGCCGCGGCACTTTCTTCCCGCTGTTTTTGCGAGCTGGTTAGATAGTAAGTACCATAATCCGCCACATGACCGCAGGAATCAATGACGGCACATTTGCAGCCGGTACGGTATCCCGGATCCATGCCCAAGATGGTTTGGCCTGTAAACGGCGGCTGCAGAAGAAGCTGGCGCAGATTTTCGGCAAAAACGGTGATGGCTTGTTTTTCTGCACGTTCCGTTAATTCATTGCGTATTTCCCGTTCCATCTGTGGAAAAATAGTGCGCTTGTAACTGTCTGCGGCGGCAGCTTCCAGCAGTGCTGCATAGGGGGAGTCCTGCTGGACCAGCAGACTTCTCAAATGCTGAATATAGATATCATCAGCAGCCGTCAGTGTGACTTTTAATACTTTCTGCGCTTCGCCGCGGTTGATAGCTAGAATGCGGTGGCTGGGGAGATGACGGATACTTTCGCTGAAGTCTTTATAGGTAAGCATTGCTTGTGCATCTTGTTCTTCGACCAGCAGCGTACATTCCAGCTTTGCTGATTTCCAAAGAGCGGAGCGGAGGTAGCGCCGGAACGCTGCCAATTCGGACAGATGCTCGGCAATAATATAACCGGCCCCTTGAAGGGCGTCTTCCACTGTCGGCACCTCTTCGCTGAGGAATGAACCAGCCAGTGATTCGGCCGACGGTCCTGCCGGATTTTGTTCCATTAGCAGTGCCGCCAGGGGTTCCAGTCCGGCATCACGAGCCATGGAGGCCTTCGTGCGTTTTTTCGGCTTATACGGAAGGTATATATCTTCTACATCTTGCAGACGTTGTGCGTTTTCCAGCTTTTCTGCCAGTTCTTCTGTAAGCTGTCCTTGTGAAGCGATAGATTGACGCACTGTTTCTTTTCGTTGAGCCAGTGCCATGTCATATTCAAAGTTTTCTTTTATTTGCCGTAATTGTACTTCATCGAGTTCGCCGGTTGCTTCTTTTCGGTAACGAGCGACAAAGGGAATCGTATTGCCTTGATCGAAAAGAGTAAGGGCGGCAGCGACTTGCTTGGGTGTGATATGAAGTGCTGCGGCAATCTTTCGGATAATTTTTTCTGGTTGCATATATATCTCCTCTCTTCTCTATTATGCGTAAAAAAAATGTATACGTCAAATGAAAAAAACATTTGCTATTTTCTTCAATAACCATTACAATGTAATAGTACAAATAATTAACAATAAAGATTATTAAAAAATCTTAAATTGGTAAAAATTGTTGTCCGAAAGGAGGATATAGGTTATGAACATTACTGAAGTTCTGCGTGAGCATGGTTATAAGGTTACGCCGCAGCGTCTGGCTGTGTATGAAGTCATTGATCAGAATAAGACGCACCCGAATGCCGAAGCAATTTATAAAGAATTGCAGCCACGTTATCCGTCTATGAGCTTGGCAACAGTATATAAGACAATGGAAATTTTTGCAAAAATTGGAGTTGTCCAAATCTTGCAATGTGAAGAAGAATCACATCGCTATGATTTTAATGTTTCGCCCCATGCCCATATCCGGTGTACGATTTGCAACCGTGTTGATGATGTGAATGTTGATATGGAAGCATTAAAGCAACAGGCTGCAGACGAAACAAAATATAAAGTAAATGGTGTCGGTGTATCTTTTACTGGTGTGTGTGCAGCATGTCAAAAAAAGTAAGCTGTATCAGCAAGGGAGCTGTCTTCTAACGGGGATGGCTCCCTTGTTTTTTTCATGTTATATCATGAAACATAGATGCTTGAAAATTTTACATAAATGCCTATCTTTTTACTGGATTTATACCATAAGCTGTGTTATACTTTTAGCAATCAAACAACATATAGATGAACGTTGGCGCGTACAGGACATTTGTACATACCGTACGTTGACCGAATGGGGGGCTGACCATGATTAAACATTTGACAGTTGAAAGAGATGATTTTTCGCTGTATCGTGATTGGATGAAGTCACAAGGGTTTATATCGGCAACATATTTTTCGGTAAACGGTTTTGATTTGAAAAAAATGAAGAAACTGGCAGAAGCGGGTAAATTAAATGCAATTTGCTGTTCTGTCGGCAAATCTGTAAAGTGGTACTATGCCGAAAACCAAACGGAATTAGCCTATTTACGCGGTGAAGTTTAATCTATAGTTGTACAAGTATTCTGCAGACCGGAGCGATATGCTTCGGTCTTTTTTGCTCTTTTTGAAGTAGTTGTATATAATAGAAACTAATTATATGATGAGGTGAGACCATGTTACATATAGGATGTCATTTATCTATTTCCAAGGGATTTCTGCATATGGGGCAGGAAGCAGTTTCTCTTGGGGCCGATACATTTCAATTTTTTACCCGCAATCCCCGCGGCGGTACCGTACGCAAGCTGGATATAGATGATATACAGGCGCTGAATTTGTTTCGGGAGGAGAATCATTTTGCCCCCATACTGGCGCATGCCCCGTATACCCTGAATGCTTGTTCCGCCAGTGATAAAACCCGGGAGTTTGCATTTCATGCGATGGCGGAGGATTTGCAGCGGCTGGAGTATGTCGCACAGTGCCGCTATAATTTTCATCCCGGCAGTCATGTCGGGCAAGGTGCGGAAATAGGGATCGCACGCATTGTGGAGATGCTGGATGCCTGTATGTTTGAAGGGCAGAAAACGACGGTGTTATTGGAAACTATGGCAGGAAAAGGATCAGAAGTGGGCAGAAATTTTGAGGAATTGGCCAGAATTTTG
This sequence comes from Megasphaera paucivorans, assembly GCF_900103535.1. Taxonomy (GTDB): domain Bacteria; phylum Bacillota; class Negativicutes; order Veillonellales; family Megasphaeraceae; genus Megasphaera_A; species Megasphaera_A paucivorans. The sequence continues at coordinate 15,029 of NZ_FNHQ01000010.1, forward strand.
GAGGCAGCCCGTCTGTCTGATCATATCGGGGTATGTTTGGATACATGCCATATATTTGATGGCGGGTATGATATTGTGTCTGATTTGGCGGGCGTCTTGGCTGAATTTGACCGTATTATCGGCTTGGACCGACTGCTGGCCGTTCATCTTAATGACAGCAAAAATGTCTTGGGCAGTCATAAGGACCGGCATGAAAAAATCGGACAGGGATACATTGGGATGGATACATTTACCGCTATTATCAACCATCCGCGCCTGCGGACTTTACCGTTTTATTTGGAAACACCCAACGATCTTGACGGGTATGCCCATGAAATAGCGTTGCTCCGCAGCGCATACATCGACAGATAAGGGGGACGGGAGTATGCGTATATTACATACGGCAGATTGGCATTTGGGAAAAATGTTTTATGGTGAATATGTGACGGAAGATCAGTCCTGCATTTTATCGGAACAATTGCTGCCGATGGTGCGGGATGAAGGCATTGATGCGGTCGTTTTGGCGGGAGATGTCTATGACCGCAGCCTGCCGCCGTCAGAAGCAGTGGAATTATTTGATGAGATAGCAACCAAACTTACGTGTGATCTTAAGGTGCCCCTGCTGGTTATCAGCGGCAATCATGACAGTGCGGTCCGGTTATCCTTTGCCAGCCGCTTGTTGAGGCAGCAGCAATTGTTTATCGCCGGGGAACTGACAAAATTGACAGGTCCCATCGTATTGGAAGATGCTTTCGGACCGGTAGCTTTTGTTCCGGTCCCGTTTGCAGAACCCGCCGTGGTACGGCATTTTTTAGGAAATGAAGAAATAAAAGATCATCAAACGGCCTTGGAATGTTTATGCCGGGTGCAGTCCCAAAATCTGCCGGAAGGCATGCGTACTGTCTGTATTGCCCATGCGTTTGTGACCGGAGGTAGTATCAGCGATTCAGAACGTCCATTATCTGTAGGCGGTTCCAGTTGTGTGGATGCAAGTATTTTCAAGCCTTTTTCGTATACGGCATTAGGCCATCTGCATGGTCCGCAGCAAGCAGGACGTCCGGAGGTACGGTATGCCGGCAGCCTGATGAAATATTCTTTTAGCGAAGCACAGCAGCAGAAGGGCGCTGTGTTGGTGGATTTGCAGGAGGACGGACAGGTCGCGGTAAACCTGCTGCCGTTTATTCCCAAGCATGATGTACGCATCATAGAAGGGTCTTTTGATACGATTATGAAAGCAACGGACGACCACGAAGATGATTTTGTTTTGATACGGCTTAGTGATGCAGAACCCATACTCGATGGCATGGCCAAGGTGCGTCGGAAGTATCCAAGAGCGTTGGCACTGGAAACGCCTAACCGGCAATATGAAGGCAGGAACGAACGTGATTTTGACGTACGCAATACAACGGAACGGCAATTGTTTGCAAGCTTTACCGAAGCTATGCGTCCGGAACACCCCTTGTCTGAAGCGGAAACAGCCTGTGCCAATGGATTGTGGGAACAGCTGATCAAAGACGAAGGAGAGGGACTGCTATGAAACCGATCTGTTTGGAAATGAATGCATTCGGCCCGTATGCAGGGCGGCAGATTATTGATTTCCGGCTGCTGCGGGACCGTAAGCTGTTTTTGATTTATGGACCGACGGGGGCCGGAAAAACAACGGTGCTGGATGCGATTTGCTATGCCTTGTACGGAGATACAAGCGGCAATACCCGTACGGGAGCCAATATGCGCAGCGAATATGCATCACCGGAACAAACAACCTATGTGACCTTTACCTTTGCCATCGGGTTAAAAACATATAGAATCGAACGGCAGCCGGAACAGGAAATCGCTAAAAAGCGCGGAACTGGTTTAAAAATAGAATCGGCTTCGGCTGTTTTATATGAACTTTGCGATGATGGAACAGATAAGGCCGTACTGGCCAGTAAAATGGTGACTCCCGCAGTAGAACAGCTTCTCGGGTTTAAGTCGGAACAATTCCGCCAAGTTGTGTTATTGCCGCAAGGTGATTTTCGTAAATTATTATTGGCAAATTCCAATGATCGCCAGCAGATCATGCAGGTCTTATTTCATACAGAACGATACAGCCGCTTTCAAGAGCTAGTCAAGCAGCGGCATGATGAAGTAAAAGAGAAATATACGGCGATACAATATAAAATAGATCAATATTTGCAGACGAATGATGTCGCGCAGGAAGACTCCCTGGAATGGCTGCGGCAGGATCTTTTGGCACAGCAAAAAAAAATAGAAGCCGAAAAGAAAACGGCACTTGCCAGCAGAGATGCCTATCAACAAGTCGTGCAGCATGCACAAGTATTGGCCGATCATTGGCGGGTATTGAAGCATAACCGCAAAGAGAGGGAAGGACTGCAGCAACAGCAGGAAATGATGGAAAAACGGCGCAGTCTGATTGAGCAGCTCAAAAAAGCCCAACTGCTGGCGGAACCATGCCGTACCCTCGAAGAGATACAGCGGCAGGGCATCGCGGCAGGGAAGGCACTGGAGGAAGCGGCGGCAAAATCAAAGCAAGCGGCGGCGGCACTTCGGGATATTGCTGCATATCAGCATGCCCTGGAAGCACAGCAGGAGGATATGCGCAAAGAGCGGGAACGAATCGTGCAGCTCCATGGGTATGTGGAAAAAGCTCATGAATGTACCGAACTGGGAAAGCAGTACGATATGCTCCAAAAAAAATCGCAGGAGGCAGCGCTTCGCCTGCAGCATATACTTTCGCAAAAAGAAGACTGCAAAAAGGCAATAGAAGCGGCGGCTCCTATTGTAGAAAAACAGCAGCAGCTTTTTGTTGCCTTAGAAAAGAACAAAGGAGAGGAAAAAAATCTCCGGGACCGCCTGCAGCAGGAACAGCATATAGACCAGCTGATGACGACGATCAGCCGTACACAAAAACAAATGACGGAGGCAGTACAGGCTTATACGAAACAACAGCAACAGGCACAGCAGGATGCCGTAGACTATGAGTCGGTGCAAACACTGTTTTTACAGGGACAAGCTGCTCTGCTGGCGCAGGGGTTAAAAGAAGGAAGTCCTTGTCCGGTATGCGGTTCCCGGGAACATCCTCAGCCGGCTGCGGCAGCCGCACACCTTCCGCAGAAGGAAGATGTGGAGCGCCGCAAACATATCGCTGCCACCAGTGAAAAAGGACGGCAGCAGGCGGCGGGAGCCGTACAAAAACTGGAAGCCGTATTGGCGGAACAGCAGCGTCAGTATAAATTACTTCGTTCTGCATATGCAGAAGAGGGAAGTGTGGCAGAATGGGCACAGCGGCTGGCTGATAAAAAAGCTGCCGGAGCAGTGCTGGAAAGTGCCGCGGCACAGACGAAGCAGATGCAGAAACAGTTGCAGGATCGTCAAAGCGAATTAAAACAATGGGAAGAACAGGAAACTGCGGCTCGCAGCAGTGCGGAGGAAGCGCGCTTGCATTTTGCGCGGACGGCAGAAGCTAAACAACGAGCAGAAAATGAACTTCCCGAAATATATCGTATAGAACAAACACTGCGGCAGGATATCCAACGGTTGGAAATGAAAGTTACTGACTATGAGAAGAAAACAGCGACAGCCCGGGAAAATCTAACGGCTGCGCAAAAAGCTGATGCAGGATACCAGGAGCAGGTCAGATTACTGACGCAGCAAGTGGAAACACTGCGCAATCAATATTCTGAAAGCATGGAGGGGTTGAAAAAACGGGTGGTGCAGGCCGGATTCGCTACGGTCCAGGAATGCCGGATGCTGCAAAACGATATTCCCCGCCTGCCGGAAGAAGAAAAACAATTGGCCCGCTATGAACAGCTTCTGCAGCAGACAGCCGGACGGATATCGCAGGAGGAAGCTGCAATCGGTCAGGAACCGGAACCCGATGTAGAACGGTATGCAAAGGAACTGCAGGCGAAAAATCAAATATGGCAGCAGCTTTCTGATCAGGAAGCTGCTGTCAGAAGCCGGTATGATACCTTGAAGAAAGGACTCGGACAGCTGCAGTCCTGGCATGCGGAACAAGCAGCGCTTACAGAACAATATAAAACAGTAGGTTCTTTGTATGACTTAGTTAGCGGCAAAGTGACAGGAATCAACTTTGAACGTTATATTTTAGGCGCACTGCTTGATGAAGTACTGCGGGCAGCCAATCTGCGGCTGGGAGACATGAGCCGCAGGCGCTATCAATTGCAGCGATCTCATACTTGGGAGGATAAGCGCATCAAGCAGATCGGTTTGGATATTGAGGTATTTGACAATTATACGGGGTACGCCCGTCCGGCCAATACCTTATCCGGCGGGGAAACCTTTTTGGCTTCGCTGGCCTTGGCCTTGGGATTGGCAGACGTAGTGCAGGCTTATTCCGGCGGCATCCATTTGGATACAATTTTTATTGATGAAGGGTTTGGCACACTGGATGCGGAGACACTGGATTTTGCTTTGAAGGCGCTGCTGGATTTACGGCAGGATGGACGACTGGTGGGAATTATTTCACATGTGCCGGAACTGCGGGAACGCATCGATACCCGGTTAGCCGTGCAAAAAACGGACAGAGGCAGTACCGCAGCCTTTGAATTATTGTGAATAATAAAATTATATAAAAATATTTGATAATTCGACACCTAAAAGGTATAATATTAGGCAACAGCAATTTTAGTTAAAGATGGGATGGAAAAGAGGGGGAACAGAGTGTCTATTGAAAAAGTAAAAGAATATTTTTCACAATGGAACATGCAGGACCGAGTCCGGGAATTGGATCATTCCAGTGCAACCGTGGAAGAAGCGGCGGCTGCTTTGCATACAGAAGGGAAACGGATTGCCAAGACGATGTCCTTTATGGTAGATACGCAGCCGATTCTTGTGGTCATGGCTGGGGACGCACGGGTGGATAATCATAAATTCAAGGAACGATTTCATAAAAAAGCATCTATGATCAAAACCGACGTAGTCGAAGACGTGATTGGTCATCCGGTGGGCGGGGTCTGCCCGTTTGCGATCAAACCGAATGTCAAAGTGTTCCTGGATGATTCCTTGAAACGTTTTACAACCGTGTTTCCTGCCTGTGGGACGGGAAACAGTGCGATTGAATTAACGCTTTCGGAATTGGAAACATATTCTCATTCGTTAGCATGGGTACATGTTTCTAAAGACTGGCAAATCGGATAGGAGGGATAGCTATGCAATATACTTTTAAACATACTAATTTCAACGTTTTGGATTTACAGAAAAGCATGGATTTTTATCAGGAAGCATTGGGCTTGACGGAAGTCCGCCGTATTGAAACGGATGCGTTTACAATCGTTTATTTAGGCGACGGCGTATCGGATTTTTGTTTGGAACTGACCTGGCTGAAGGATCGGAAAGAACCGTATAATTTAGGAGAAAACGAATTCCATACAGCTTTCAGTGTTTCTGATATAGAGGCATCGCATAAAAAGCATGAAGCGATGGGGTGTGTCGTATACGATAATCCGGCCATGGGAATTTATTTTATTGCGGACCCCGATAGATATTGGTTAGAAGTAGTACCTGAAAGGAAATAAGATGAAAAACGAATATACACAGCGGACGGTGCGTCTGATCGGACAGGAAAAAGTAGATATCCTGGCAGAAAAAACAGTATTGATTTTTGGCTTGGGCGGAGTGGGCTCTTATGTTGTCGAGGCCTTGGCAAGAGCGGGTGTCGGCACCTTGATCCTGGTAGATGGAGATGTGTTTGATCCGTCCAATATCAATCGGCAATTAGGTGCGACTGTTGATACGATAGGCTGTTACAAGACAGAAGTCATGGCAGCCAGAGCACGCACTATCAATCCGGATATCACCGTACGCTCCCAGTATTTATTTTATCAGCCGGCTAAGGATGAAGGATATATTGCCGGTTCTGGAGCCGATTACATTGTGGATGCCATTGATACGATCAGCAGTAAAATCGGTATTGTTGAAGAAGCGTATCATGCCGGGATCCCCGTCATATCATCGATGGGAGCAGGAAATAAACTGCATCCCGAATTGTTTGAGTTAGCGGAAATTGAAAAAACATCGGTGTGTCCTATGGCAAAAGTCATGAGACGTGAATTAAAGAAACGGAATGTTCGCCACATTAAGGTCGTGTATTCTAAGGAAGCACCGCGTCCGATACAAGTACCGGATGATGCGGTACATCCCAGTCCCGGCAGCATTTCGTTTGTGCCATCCGTATGCGGCTTGATTATTGCCGGTGCTGTGGTACGAGATTTAACGGGATTACCATAATACAATACGCAGACGTAAAGGAATATGAAAATGGAAACGAGGGTATTGCAGCATCCTGCACGATTACAATTACATAAAAAGGATGGAACAACGATCTATGGGTATAATCAGGATTGGTTCCATACCTCATGGCAGCGGGCAAGCGGCTGCGGACCGACAGCTGCCGCACTGTTATCCGGCTATGTACTGCAGCGCGACGGATATATGCCTGACAATGCGTTGGATTCCATAGGCAAACGCCGGGAAGCGATGGAACGGGTGTGGGACTATGTGACTCCCAGCCACTGCGGTGGCTTGTACAAAACGGAATGGTTCAGAGATGGGCTGCAGCAGTATCTTGAAGAAGCCGCACCGGCGCGATACTGTGTGGAAATGCTGCCGGTGTATCCGTTTCATCTTTGTGAAAAAGGCGCCAAGGATATTGTGGATTTTATCGGAGCCGGCCTTGCCGCGGATTCGCCGGTCGCTTTTTTAAATCGCAGCCGCGGCAATGAACTGGAACTTAGTAATTGGCACTGGATTTCCATCGTGGCCTTGCTGGGACGCAAACACTACCAATCCCTTTGCTATGACAGCGGCCTGATGACGAAATTTGATCCCGCACGATGGTTTAAAGAAGCTGTATTGGGTGGAGGATTTGCATATATTAGACGTGCAGGGTGAAGTCCATGATTTCAAGAGACCGGTCTTGTACCGGTCTTTTTTTTTAAAATTACAACTATTTTCTTGCAAATATAAAATGATATTTTATAATAGATTTACATGTAAAAAAAGGAGAATAGCCTAATGAATACACCTGAATTGCTTATTTTCGATATGGATGGACTCATGACAGATACAGAACGATTAGCGGCAAAATGCTTAAAAGAAGTGGGACATACATATGGGTATACGTTTCCTAAAACGTTATTTGATAAGATAAACGGCATGGATAATCGCCGCATCGGATCTGTTTTTCGAACCGAATACGGAGAAGATTTTCCGTATGAACAAATATATGCGGAAAAAAGAAAACTGGCAGCTGCCTATATCGAAGAACATGGTGTACCGGCCAAGCCGGGATTGCATGATTGCCTTGCGTATGCCAAAAGCAGGCATATACGCTGTGCCGTAGCCTCGTCGACACCGCTGACGCGCGTCCGCCAGTATCTGGAGCAGCTGGCAGTTCTTCCGTATTTTGAATTGATACAAAGCGGCGAAGAAATCGAACGCGGCAAGCCATTTCCCGATATATTCCTTACGGTTTGCAATAAACTGGGAACGGAACCGGCTAAGGCAATCGTATTGGAGGATTCAGCGAATGGATTGCGGGCAGCGGCAGCGGCGGCGATTCCTTCTATTTGGATTCCGGATATGGTGGATATTCCGGCAGAGGTGAAAAAAACCGTATGGAAAGAATTGCAGAGCTTGCTTGAAGTCCCGGCAGCCCTGGAAGAACTGCGGTAAGGAAGAAAGGGTGTATATACATTGATAATAAAGGGTTCTTCGGCGTATATGAGGAAGGCCTTGATCGTATTTTTGGGAATGCTGGCGGCGATAGCGCCTCTTTCGACGGATATGTACTTGCCGGCACTTCCTGCGATGATGACTGATTTCTCCGTAACGCCCTCTATGATTCAAATGACGTTGACCGCTTCTATGGCCGGTATGGCGGTGGGACAGATTTTTGCCGGACCGGTTAGTGATGGAAAGGGCCGCAAGGGGCCGTTGGCTGCGGGGATGTTGATTTTTACTGTTTCTACGGTTATATGTGCCTGTTCGTCGTCTATTTCAGTTTTTCTTGTATTTCGATTTATTCAGGGATTTTCCGGCGGGGCCGGTATTGTAATCGCTCGTGCAATTGCCAGAGATGTATGCAAAGGACCGGCATTGACCCGGTTCTTTTCTATTTTGATGCTGGTCAATGGGATTGCTCCGATTTTGGCACCCGTCATAGGCGGTCAGATTTTACGCGTTTTTTCCTGGCGGGCTATTTTTCTACTTCTCGTATTGATTGGCATTGCGTTAACGGCAGGGGCCTTGCTGATACGGGAAACACTGCCGACAGCGCAGCGCATTACCGGCGGCTTGCTGGATCATTTAAAAAGTTTCGGCAGTTTATTCGGTAATCGGTATTTTATGGGGCATTGTATCATGCAGTGTTTTGCATTTGCCGCCTTTTTTGCTTATATTTCCGGTTCATCTTTTGTGTTTCAAAATATATATGGCGTATCGGCGCAGATGTTCAGCTATATTTTTGGGATCAACGGCATCGGACTGATGATCAGCGGTGTTTTGGTAGGAAGATTGACTGGCTGTGTGGAGGATTGGAAACTTCTTCGCATTTCTTTGTATCAAGCGTTGATCGGAAGTCTTGTCCTGCTGTTGTGTTTTATAATGACAGCACCTCTTCTGCTGGTTGTCTTGGTATTGTTTTTGACGATTCCGACGCTGGCAGCACTCAGTACAAGCAGTTTTTCCATGGCGATGCAGGCACAGGGTCGAAATGCCGGTGGCGCCTCGGCCTTGATTGGCTTTTTCTCCATGATATCCGGCGCTGTGATGGCTCCGTTAGTAGGTATTGCCGGCAGTTATACAGCGATGCCGATGGGACTTATTATGGCTGGCGGGGAAATAGGCGCTATAGCTGCTTTTTATCTATGGATTTATCCTTTTCATAAAAACATAGAAAAAACGAAATAACTTTTCTTTTTTTTTATCAATGTGTTAAAATATAAAAAAAGACGATAGGGGAAAGGAACATTATTATGAATAAAAAAGCGGAAAAGTTTGAAGCCATGCTGAAAACCGAAGGGATTACAGCTTTTACTATGCGGGAAATGGGAGATGATTTCCATGGCAGCGTATATCACTCCAACTTGCAAATCAAGGGACAGCAGCTGCCGCTCATGGTTATCCTGGATGACAGTATTTACGCTATACTGCGTGTTTTTGTTGCCGTCAAGGTGGTAACGGCGGAAAATAAAGACAACATTGCAGCGTATCTCAATGAATGCAACAAGAAATTCAAGGTTTTTAAATATTATATTTCCGATGACGGAGATATCGTGCTGGATAGCTGTCTTGTTGCCAGTGATGATGCCTTTGATGCGGATATGGCCCGGACTATTATCGACGTGATGTTGCAGCATTTGGAAGCGACCTATACCGATACGATGCAGTGCATCTGGGGAAGTCCGGCATAAGTCGTACGTATAGAGACATAAACAAGGTACCGCAGCGTGAACAGCCCCCTGCAAGTTGGATTTTTAAATCTAACGGCAGGGGGCTGTTCCGTGAAGCGGTACTTTGTTGCATATACGATTATAGATTTCGCGATACTAAGTCTTCCATGGAGATGATATTGCGGTGGAAGGGAATGTCCGGCTGTTCTGTTAAATAGTCGAGAGCATAGCCGACAGCGGTTGTTACGCCGTATATAAGACCGTCTTCATCAATGTCGAATTCCGGAGTGTGGTGATTGGCGCCGCAGCCCTTTTCTCCATTAGCAATTCCCGTGAAGGTAAGTACACCGGGATACAGCCGCATGGTGAGTGCCATGGTTTCCGAGGCCATCCAGGGTTCGCAGGGTGTCAGTACGGCATCGCCCAAGTATTTTTGTATGGCCTGTTCTGCACGAGTTACGCAGATTTCTGTATTGCGTGTTTCATACAGCGGCTTTTTCATATGGATAATCTCATAGGAACAGTTATAATTTTTGCAGTCATTTTCCAGCAGTTTTAAAAATTCTTCGTAAAACATTTTTCCGGCATTGTCGTAGCTGAAAAACCGGCTGGTACCTGAAAAAGTCAAATCATTCGGAATGACGTTCAGTACATCGCCGCTATGGAGGCTGCCGATGGAGACCGTCAGTGTTTCCATGGGAGAGACAGCCCGCATGCGCAATGCCTGCAGGTCTTTGTAAAATGCAGTAAAGCAGTCGATGGGGCTTTGTGCCAAATCAGGACGGGAACCATGGCCGCCGTGTCCTTTGATTTTTATTTTGAATCCGAAGCCGCCGGCCATAGCAGGACCGTGGCAGACCGCCATCTTTCCGGCAGGAATATCCCAGCGTACATGAGTAGCATAGCAGGTATCAATATTCCAACCGCTTTCGTTTTCTAAATACGGCAGTAAATATCGTACGGCATCAGAACCTTCTTCTCCTTCTTCAAACATGAGAATGACTTTTCCCGGCCAGGTGTCTTTTTGTTCCTGCAGTAACTTAGCTTCCATGAGCAGCATGGCAATATGACCATCATGACCGCATGCATGCATTACGCCTTTGTTTTGAGAAATACAGGCGCGAGGGCTGTTGAGGTTCTTTTCGTCTTCGACAATAGGAAGTGCATCTATGTCGGCACGCAGCAGAATCGTCTTGCCGCTTCCCTGGCCGTCGATCCAGCCGAAAACACCGCCATTTTTGACGTAATGGTGAGAAATACCATAACTATCCAATTTTTTTTCAATATATTTCATGGTTTCAAATTCTTCAGCCGACAGTTCCGGATGTTCGTGGCAATAGCGGCGGATGGTTTTTAATTCTTCAAAATTTTGCATTACTGTTTCTTTTACATTCATTTTATATATCATCCCTTCGTTTTTAGTATGTGATTACAGGCCATTGACCGAAAACGATCAATGGCCTGTAATCACATACGTTACTCGAATATGCTAACATTATAATCAGTCTTTCCGGCAAAGTCAATGCAGGAATCCGTTCCGGATGTGTTGAAAAAGCGGAAGCGGTGATGCTATAATTATTTATAAAGGCAGGTACGAGCGGTACATAGTGATGATATACAGGAGGAGATTCATATGGCAAAGCCTATTATGGTTGTGGGGACGATGACAAATACAGGAAAAAGCTGGATCGTTACGGGATTATGCCGGATTTTTCATCAAGACGGCAAATCCGCAGCTCCCTTTAAAGCACAAAATACGGCAAGTAGTTCTTTTATTACAGATGCAGGAGAAGAAATCAGCAGGGCGCAGGCTGTTCAGGCAGAAGCCGCGGATATTGAACCGACGAGTTTGATGAATCCCGTACTGCTGAAGCCTGCGGGGGAAGCGAACGTTCAAGTGATTGTACAGGGACATCCCGTGGGCAGCATGACGATGGATAAATTTCAGATATATCATGATAAGAAGCTGGGAGCTGTTTTGCGGGAGTCCTATGAAGCATTGGCGGCTGCCTACGATATTGTTATTCTGGAAGGGGCGGGCAATCCCTCGGAAGTCGATTCCAGCGAAGATGACCTGGCTAATATGGGAATGGCTAACGTGGCACAGGCACCGGGGATTTTGGTTGCCGATATGGATAGAGGCGGCGTATTCGCGACGCTGTTTGGGACTATTATGTTAATGCGGCCGGAAGAACGGGCGATGATAAAGGGAATTATCATCAATAAATTCAGTGGAGAACCGGACAGCTTGACGTCGGGGCTGCGCATGATTGAAGAAAAAACAGGAATTCCCGTGTTAGGAGTTGTTCCTATGGCTCCTATCGATATTGAAGAGGAAGATAATCTGTCGGCAAGTATCAAGAGCGATGATGTGGAAAAAATCATTACGATCGATGTTATTGCGCTGCCGCATATTTCCAATTTTACGGACTTTAATGCATTTGAACGCATTCCCGGAGTCGCTTTGCGCTATATCCATAAAGAAAGTGAATTGACCGATCCGGATATGATCATTATTCCGGGGACGTTGAATACGATCGGTGATTTGAAATGGATGCGGCAGAATGGCATAGAAGAAGCGATCCTGACAAAGGCACGGGAAGGTGTCGTAGTATTCGGTGTCTGCGGCGGGTATCAGATGATGGGAGAAAAACTGGCAGATCCCTATCATGTAGAAGAAGGCGGCGTACTGAAAGGGATGGGATTGCTCAAAACGGTTACGATGTTTTCCGACCGGAAACGGACTTTTCGCGTGGAAGGATTTTTTGGCAATGTCCGAGGCATTTTTCGCCAGTTAAAAGGAAAGAGTTTTTATGGATATGAAATTCATTCAGGAATTACCGATTTTCCTACGGAAAATTGCCTGACCCATATGCGGCCGACATATGAACCGGGAGAAATCGTACCGGAAGGGTCTCAGTATGTTGACGATGTGATGAATGTGTATGGAACTTTTATACATGGCATATTTGATTGCGAAGGCGTAGCGTCGACGATGGCCCGGGCACTGTTCGCCAAGAAAGGAAGAAAACCTGCTGACATGCAGAGTGTTAATTATCGCTCTTATAAACAAGAGCAGTATGATAAATTGGCGGACTGCCTGCGTCGGCATATCGATATGGATAAAATCTACAAGATCGTGGAGGAAGGGTTATAATGGAGACCGGACTGATTCATGTATATTGCGGTGACGGCAAGGGAAAAACGACAGCAGCGCTGGGACTGGCTGTCCGCTGTGCGGGAAGAGGCGGAAAGATACTGTTTGTCCAGTTTCTCAAGGACCGTCCGACAGGAGAACTTGCGTCTTTGAAATTGATTCCTGGAATTACCGTAGTACGGGGGACGGGAAATAAAAAATTCACTTTCCAAATGACAACGACCGAATTGAAAGAAGCGCATGATATACAGAATTCCTTATTTGATACGGTGCTGGAGCAATGCCGTGTCCTGCAGCCGGATATGCTGGTACTAGATGAAATACTGGTGGCCTGCAGTACCGGCCTGGTCGATGAATCGAAACTACTTGCGTTTCTGCGAGCTAAGCCGGCTAAACTGGAGGTCGTTCTGACGGGACGCGGTCCTTCCCAAGCGGTGATAGACGCTGCTGATTATGTATCGGAAATCTGCAAGCGCAAACATCCGTATGATGCAGGACATGCGGCGCGGATCGGCATAGAAGAATAGTTTTTCAAGGTAGAAGTGCGGTGTGTGCGGATGTCTGAGGATAAAAACAGGAGAGAGCCGAGGCTCTCTCCTATTTTATTCCCAATAGTTCCTTGATTTCTTTGAGATGGCTTTTCCCTACAGGAATTTCACCTAATTCTTTTTTCCCGGGCAATGGGATTTTCAGCCAATAGGTACTTTTATACCAAGGAAGAATTTCCCGGACCTGGGACAGATTGACCAGATAGCTGCGATGTACACGCTTGATCGGCGTATCCTTTAATTTTTCTTCTAAGGAGGACAGCGTATCATTATATGTATACATACCGCTTAACGCAATTACATGGACGACGCCGTCGGTTACGTGGATATACAGTATTTCCGACATGTCGATCAAATTGATGTGGCCGTTTTTTTCTACGACTAACTTATGGAGTGGTCTGGGAGAGAGTTTCGGCAGTGAATCATCAATAGAATGAAGTTTCCTGTTTTTTTCATCAGAAGTCAGTTTTTTTAAACGGGAAATAGTATCATCAAGCCGTTCTTCCTCAAACGGTTTCAGCAGATAGTCTATGGCATGGACGTCAAACGCATTGATGGCATATTCATCGTATGCCGTAGCAAAAACGATCAAAGTGTTCTGTGATAATTTACGAATAATACGGGCCGTTTCTATCCCGCTGAGGCTGCGCATCTGGATATCGAGGAATACGACATCCGGTTTCAACTGCGCGGTTTGAGCAATGGCTTCTTCACCGCTGTCGCACTCGGCACAAATGGTTAAATCGCTGTAGCGGGATAATAAATAGTGGAGTTCATCGCGAGCCGGTTTTTCGTCGTCTACAATGATGACATTAAGCATGAACTATAACCTCCTTTGATTTTGACACCGTTGTTGGCAGCAATTGTTTCGGCAAATGAATGAAGACCGTGGTTCCCTGTCCTGCGGTGCTTTCGATCTTAAGGCCGTAGCGGTCTCCGTACAATCCTTGCAGGCGTGCATTGACATTATAGAGTCCAATATGATCTTGCTGTTCCTTGAATATTTCGTTGGTTACCGTCATGCCGATGCCGTCGTCGTGGATGATAAAGCAGAGGGTATCCTCTTCTATAAATCCTTTTATGGACAACGTACCGCCGTTTTCTTTTTTGTGCAGACCGTGCTGCAGCGCATTTTCAACAAGAGGCTGCAGCGTCAGAGACGGGATTCCGTAGGAGAAAATTTCAGGGTCGATATGTTCCGTAATGGATAATTTATCGCCATCCCGTATTTTCGCAATTTCCAAATACGCGTGAACCTGAAAGAGCTCTTCACGGATAGAAATAATTTTTCCTGTTTTTTGCAGGGAAAAGCGGAATAAGGCGCTTAGCTTAGTTAAAATATGACGCGCCGTATCCGGTTGTGTACGGATAAGCGATGAAATCGTATTTAACGTATTAAATAGGAAATGCGGGTTGATCTGCATGTGGAGTGCCATTAATTTAGCTTTGTCAGCCAGTTTTGACTGGTTGTCCAGTTCAGCTAAATCAAGCTGAGTCGAAAAAAGCGTGCCGATATCTTTGGCAAAAACAAAATCGGAATGGCTGATGGCATTGGTTTGTGTATAATACATTTTTAAGGTACCGGCTAAATGATTGCGTTTAAATAAAGGTACGACGATTGCCGAGGCTAGTTTGCAGCCGGGATAGGAACAGCCGATTTCCTCATGATTGGCAGCGACGGTTATTTTTCCGGTTTTCAAGGTGTGGCAGGTAGCACTGGTGAGACCGGCATTGCGGTGGGGACCATGGTGCGCACTTTCGACGCCGGCAAATCCCAGTACTTCCGTTGTATTCGTCAAAGCAACGGCCTGATAATCGGTTGTTTGGAGAATAATATTGACGGCGGCCTGGGCGTTTTTTTCCGTTAGTCCCGTACGAAGGTATGGCAGGGTATGATTTGCGATATGCAGTGCCCGATGAGATTGTTCGGCAGAAATTCTGTCTTCCTGTTCAAAGGCACGGCGGACGATCACCATAAAGATGACAAGTCCCATGGAATTGGCGGCGGTCATGGGCAAGCCGATCGTATTGACTAATTCCAGTGCACGTGAAAACGGATATGCCGTGAGCAAGATCATGACCATCTGCAGGATATTGACGGTGATGCCCAATGTAAAAGTAACGATCCAGGGGATTTTCTTCTTTTGATAATAATAGCAGACAAAACCGGAAATCAGACCGGAAAAGATACAGGATAAGGAACAGGGAAGTGCAGTGAAACCACCCATTGTATACCGGTGGATACCCGTAATGATTCCGACGACGGTGCCGATGATCGGCCCGAATAACAGGCCGCAGAGCATGATGATGACTTCGCGGGAATTGGCAATGGCATCATGGATGGGAACGCCAGCATAGGAGCAAAAAATACCCATACTGCTGAATAAAAGAATAATAACAACATTTCCCATAGAACCTATTTTACGTGTGAGGACTTGATGAAATACAGTTGTTTGCGTCAGCATATATCCCGATATGGCGACCAGGCTGATACGTTCCAGCATTTCTAATAACAAATTGGATATGACAAGCATCTTTATATAAATCCTTTCTTGTAGACAGATAGTAGAATACCATCTTAGTATAGCATATCTGCATGTACATTCAATCGGCAGAAAGAAAAATTGATTTATATGAAAGACGCTCTATGGTATAATTAAACTATTACAGTATATTTATCTGTTGTGTGAGGTGCGTACTCAATTGGAACAAGCTGTGCGAAAAATATTAATAGCATTTAATGCCAAAGGCTATGAGGCGTATATCGTCGGAGGTGCTGTGCGGGATTTGCTGCTGCAGCAGCAGCCCCATGACTATGATATTACGACTTCTGCCCGCCCGGAGGAAATCCGTGCGGTTGCCGATGAGCAGGGCTGGCGTGCGGTAGATATACAAGGTGCCAGATTTGGTATTATCGCGCTTCTTGTAGATTCTGTAGTTGTAGAGACGGCCACGTTTCGTGGGGAATCTTATGGCACCGATAGTCACCGGCCTGAAAAAATATGGTATGCAGATACGCTGCAGGAGGATGTATGCCGACGCGATTTTACGGTGAATGCACTGGCAATGGATGCGGCGGGGACTATATATGATTATGTAGGCGGACGCAAGGATATACGTAAGAAGCGTCTGACGGCCGTAGGGGATCCCGTGCGCCGGTTTCAGGAAGACGCACTGCGCTTGTTTCGTGTGTGTCGCTTTACCGGGCAATTGGATTTTTTGCCGGACAAGGACGTATTGGTTGCGATGCCGAATGCGTTTTCCCGGGTAGAGGGTCTTTCGTTGACACGCGTTGTTGCTGAAATTGACAAGCTTATGGTTGCACCGTATGCGGCCAAAGGCCTGGATATTCTCGTGCGGTCCGGATTGGGGGACTGCTGCTGCCGAAAGAAAAAAGACGGGATCTATACACCTGTTCCGATTTTACCGGAACTATCCCATTTGCCGCATACACCGCAATCCCGTCCGTTTCATGCCTTTGACGCATGGATTCATACATTGGCGGCGGTGGCGCATACCCCGCCGGAACTGACAGTGCGGTATGCGGCGCTGTTCCATGATGCAGCCAAGGGGCTTCCCGGTATCCGCGGTATCCATCAGGGACGGCTGACGGATTATGGGCATGATGAAAAAGGTGCCGCAATAGCCGCACAGATTTTGACTCGCTGGGAAAAACCGGAGGCTATGGTCCGCCGCGTGTCCTGGCTCGTAAAAACACATATGAAATTCCATTATTTTGCGAATACAGGGATGGGAGACGTGGACAAGTGGCTGCGCAGGGAAGCACAACAGGGCCCGTTCCGCAGGACTGCGGATCTTACGGAGGCAGTCGGACAGGCGACGCAGCTGGCCATTGGCGATGTGCTGGCTTGCGGAGGTATTTCTGATACCAGCGGGACAGCATCCTTTGGGGAGTATATGCGGCTGCTGGCTGAACAAATGCCGATCCATACGAAAGATTTGCACTATGACCGGCGTATACCGGAACAGTGCGGTAATTTAACGGGGACTTGTCTGCAGATATTGCTGCAGCGCGTGCAAAATAAAAATTTACAAAATGATCCGGAGATATTAGCAGAAGCTGCCGGCAAATGGTTACAGCGGCAGCGTGGAGCTTATGACAATAACGATGAAAGAAAACAATAAAACTCGTATGAACAATCGAATACGCAGGAGAATCAGCACTTGCTTGATCCTGCTTCTCGCCATGTGCATGGTCATCGGAGGACGCCTTTTCTGGCTGCAGGTCGTTCAGGGAGGCATGCTGGCAAAACGGGCAGATATGCAGTCGGAAGAAGACCGTAAACTGCAATCGCCGCGGGGAACTATTTTTGATAGAAACGGTAATATACTTGCCGTAAGTTCTATGGCAAAATCATTGTATGCGGATCCTACGATGATCAATCGGTCTCCTGCGGAATTGGCGGTACTTTTAGCGCCGTATATTCATCTTAAACCGCAGCAAATCCAAGAACGGCTGCAGCGGGATACCGCGTTTGTCTGGTTGCAGCGGACGATGGATCACGAGAAATACGAAGCCCTGGAAGCGATGATCCAGCGTGAAAAACTCAAGGGTCTGGTATTTATTGATGAAAGCTGCCGTTCGTATCCTAATGGCAGTTTGGCTGCCCAACTTGTCGGTTTTGTCGGGGACAATGACCGGGGGCTGGATGGGATCGAAATGGTGCTGGACAAGGAAATTAAAGGGGATGTCCGTAAATTTCGCCTGACGACAGACCGCAATAATATACCTATTTTTGAATCGACGCTGGAGCAAATTTTGCCGGATAAACAGCGATCTGTTCAACTGACGATCGATAATACGATCCAATATGTAGCAGAAAAAGGACTGGATATGGTCGTGAAGCAAAGTCATCCGACCGGTGCGTCTGTCATTATTATGAATCCGAAGAACGGAGAAATCCTGGCTATGGCCAGCCGGCCTACGTTTGACCCCAACCATTACGGCAAGGGAAACAGCGAATCCTATAAAAACCGGGCCGTGATCAATATGTATGAACCGGGTTCTACCTTTAAAGCCATTGTGGCAGCAACTGCTCTGGATGCGGGAACGTGGGGCGTAGATACAACGTATGATGACGTAGGATATATTAATGTCGATGACCGGCAGATCCGCAATTGGGATGAGACCGGCATGGGCATCGTGACATTAAAGGATATATTGAAGTTTTCCATTAATACAGGTATGGCTAATATCGGGCTTCATACAGGCGGAGATATTTTGACCTCGTATGCTAAGAAATTTGGATTTGGCAAACCAACAGATATCGAACTTCCCGGAGAAGGGACGGGAATACTCTTCAATCCCAAAACGATGAGCCGTGTCGATGTTGCAACTATGTCCATCGGACAAGGCGTGGCCGTTACGCCGCTGCAGATGGTACAGGCCTTTGGGGCGTTGGCAAACGGCGGACATATGATGCGGCCTCACGTCCTCAAGGAAATCGATAATCCCGATGGATCGGTATATGAAAAAATGGAACCGCAGGAAATAGGTACGCCTGTTTCGGAGGAAGTGGCGCATACCATCGCTTCTATTTTAGAGCAGGAAGTATCTTCTGGCGGCGGACAGAATGCCAAAGTCGAAGGATATCAATTCTGCGGCAAGACAGGGACGGCACAGCGGTTGAATGCCGAGGGAACCGGATATGCAGAAGGACAGTATATCGGTTCTTTTATCGGATTTGGACCGTATGATGATCCGCAATATGTAGTGCTTATCGTTGTTGATAATCCTTCGGGAACCTATTATGGCGCGCAAGTGGCAGCACCTATTTTTAAAGAAATGATGACGCAGATCGTCCGTATTAAAGGGATACGGCCGACGGCTTCTGCGGCTAATGCAGATTTTCCTAAAAAGCAGGAGGCAATCAAAAAAAGAGTGATTCCGGATGTGGTGCAAAGTGGGGAGGGAATTTTGCTGCCTTCTTTTATCGGCTGGGATACGAGAGATGTAAATGACTGGCTGGATAAAGCGAATCTCGGATTTGTACCTAACGGGACAGGCCGCGCCGTTTATCAGAACCCAGCTGGCGGCCGGTATGTGGAACCGGGAACGGATGTCCACATAACATTTATGCGATAGAGGTGATATGATGCAGATATTAGACGGAAAAGCCGTGGCTGCGTTTCATAGAGAACGGATCGAACAGAGATTGGATGATTTGCACGAGCGGCAGATTCATCCGGAATTGGCGATCCTATTGGTCGGTTCGGATAAACCGTCTGCCATGTATGCCAAATCAATGTGCAAGGTAGCTTGTTCAATGGGACTCAAGGCTGAAATATATACAGAGCCTAGTACGGTCAGGGAAACCGAATTGATTGCTATGATCGAGCATTTTAATGAACAGCCGTCGATTTTCGGCATCTTGATGATGATGCCGCTGCCGTCACATATGAATGCGACTCGGGTTATAAATTGTATTGATCCCCGCAAAGACGTGGACGGGTTAACAGATAAAAGCATTGCCGATTTATTTACCGGACGCCCGGGGTTTGTTCCCTGTACGCCGCGGGCGGTTATTTCTATCTTGGATTATTATCATATTTCCTTGTCCGGTAAAGAGGTGGCGATTGTTGGCCGCAGCAATGTAGTGGGAAAGCCGCTGGCTCAATTGTGTCTTAACCGCAATGCCACCGTGACGCACTGCCATACCCGCACGCGAGAACTAAGCAAGGTGACGCAGCGGGCCGATATATTGATTTCTGCTGCCGGACGCGCTAAACTAATACGTGGGGATATGATAAAACCCGGAGCAGTAGTAATTGATGTCGGGATCAATCGATGGGAAGGGAAGACCGTCGGTGATGTCGACTTTGAAGAAATAAAAACCATCGCCGGAGCTATTACACCAGTACCGGGAGGCGTTGGCGCCGTTACGACGATGATGATCGTTGAAAATGTAGTTTGCGGGACAAAGCAAACAGAGTGAGTGTTTAAAAAGAAGGTGTAAAAATGCATTTAGCAGATAGTTTTCTAGTACATTATTTGAATCGTTTCGATAAGTATTGCTTTAATGTGATTCTTCACGGAAAAACCTATACCGTAGGAGAAGGAAAACCTGTATTTCAGGTTACCATTCATCGGGATATCCCTAAAAGTGAATTGCTGGCATCTACTTCTCTGGCGCTTGGCGAAGCGTATATGCGTAAGGACATTACCATTGACGGAGATTTATTTACCGTGCTTAAATGCTTGCTGGAACAGACCAGCCAGTTTTCTTTAGATAAAAACGCGTTGGGAAGCATCCTATATACGCCGGAATCTAAAGCCAAGCAGAAAGTACAGGTTTCTTCCCATTATGACTTGGGCAATGATTTTTATAACTCGTGGCTTGATCCATCCATGAGTTATTCGTGCGCTTATTTTAAGCATACGGATGATACGCTGGAACAGGCTCAACATAATAAGGTTCATTATATTTTAGATAAGCTCCATTTAGAAAGAGGCATGTCTCTTCTGGATATTGGATGCGGCTGGGGATACTTGCTGCTGGAAGCGGCCCAAAAATATGGTGTAAAAGGGTATGGCTGCACGCTGAGCAAAGAACAATGGAAGAAAGGGCAGGAGCGGATTCAAAAACTCGGTTTGGAGGGCCAGGTGCAAATCGATTTATTGGATTACCGTGATTTAAATGAAAGCGAACGCAAATATGATCGTATCGTCAGTGTTGGGATGTTGGAACATGTTGGGCGTTCCAATTATCCCTTGTATATGGAAAAGGCGAATCATCTGCTGGTCGATGGCGGTGTATTCATGCTTCATTATATCAGCGGGCATGATGAAGAAATCGGCAATCCCTGGATGCGGAAGTATATTTTTCCGGGCGGTACGCTGCCCTCGCTGCGGGAAATCATCAGTTTAGCCTATGATTATGATTTTCAAGTGCTGGATGTGGAAAGCCTGCGCCGTCATTACTATAAAACACTGCATTGCTGGTATCAGAATTTTGAAAAAGTTCGGGATGCGATCAGCCAAGACAAGGGCGAAGAATTTGTGCGGATGTGGGAACTATATCTGTGCGGCTGCGCTGCCTCTTTTTATATCGGTAGTATCGATATACATGAAATCCTGATGACCAAGGGTACCAATAATCAGCTCCCTATGATCCGGTGGTATTAAAAATACGCTGTAATTATTGAAAATAAGAGATTTTTGTAGTAAGATGAAACCATAAAGGGTATCAGTATTTTTACTGATAATTCAATTACGAAGGAGGCTTTTACTATGACACAAGTAGAATTTTATCGCTGTGAATTATGCGGCAACATTATTGCAATCGTTCATGATGGCGGAGGCAGAGAATTGACCTGCTGCGGACAGGCTATGAAGCATTTGGAAGCAGGTGCGGTGGATGCAGCTAAGGAAAAACATGTTCCGGCTATTGTGAAGGAAGATGGAAAGATAAAAGTTACGGTTGGGTCAGTGGAACATCCTATGCTGCCGGAACATTTCATTCAATTTGTGGCGCTCGCTGCCGAAGATAGAGTAATGATCAAATATTTGAAACCCGGTGATGCACCTAAAGCGGAGTTTTGTGAAGTTCCTTCTGGCACGGTATATGAATACTGTAATCTTCATGGCCTTTGGAAAGCGGATTTTTGATTGCCTTGCAAGTACTGTATATAAAAGGATCTGCGATGCAGATCCTTTTTTTTCAAAAAAAAGCAGATTGGAAATCAGTGATTTCCAATCTGCTGTAATTGTGTAACAGTGTACTATTATTTTGAATAGAATTCGACGATCAATGTTTCGTTGATTTCAATCGGAAGTTCATCACGTTCCGGAATACGAGTCAACGTACCTTCAAAGTTATCAAAGTTCTTTTCGATATACGGAAGATCGAATGTCTTTAATTCCTGGAAGACTTTTTTGAACATTTCGTTGGAACGGGAGCTTTCTTTCAAAGAAATCACCGAGCCGACTTTAACGTTAGCGGACGGAATGTCGCAGCGTTTGCCATTTACCAGTACATGACCGTGGTTGACCATTTGACGGGCCTGACGGATGGAGTTGGCAAAACCGATACGATAAACAACATTATCTAAGCGGCATTCGAGCAGCTTAAGCATGTTTTCACCAGTGATACCGCCTTGTTTTCTGGCTTTATCATAATACCGGACAAACTGACGTTCGAGCAGATTGTAGTATGCTCTGAGCTTCTGTTTTTCCAATAACTGTGTACCATATTCAGAAACTTTCTTTTGACGCTGATCTTTTTTTACACGTTTCAATGCCTTGGGATGTCCGTACACATTAAGTCCGAACCGGCGACATTCTTTAAAACGTGGGTCTCTCCTTGTTGCCATTGATACATCACCTCATTCATTTATTTCTGCCTAAAAAGCAGTACTAAAATAATACCATGAATGGCTGTAAAAGTCAATGAAACGGAGGCTTTTTTGATTGAAAAAGTGCAGGAATCCGTGTGGACAGAGCACGGGAAAATCAGTATACTGGAGAGGTAGAAGGGAGAGTGTATATATGACGCATGCTCATGTTCATATTATTGCCTGCGGCGGCACGATTGCCGGGAAAGCAGAGTCGGAAAAAGAACTGATTGGGTATAAAGCAGGAAAACTTACGATCGAAGAACTATTGCAATCCGTGCCGGAGGTTACGGAATATGCGGATATTACAGGGGAACAGTTTTGTAATATGGACAGCACAAATATGACGGAGGATCTGTGGCTGCGTCTGGCTCGATGCGTAGAAGCGGCAGCGGACAGAGCGGATGTCGACGGTATTGTCATTACACACGGTACGGATACGATGGAGGAAACCGCATACTTTTTAAATCTGGTGGTCCATAGCCGCAAGCCGATTGTGATGGTTGGTTCCATGCGGCCGGCTACGGCACTGAGCGCAGATGGACCGTTGAATTTGCTGGATGCGGTTCATATAGCGGCTTGCCGGCAGGCCGGAGAGTATGGTGTTCTGGTGGCTATGAACGGACGTATTTGCGGAGCCCGCAGTGTAGAAAAAACGGACACTACACATGTAGATACGTTTCGTTCCAGGCAAATGGGATATATGGGAATTATCCAGAATGGGATTCCCTACTTTTATCAGCAAAGCTTGCGGCGCCATACCTATCTTTCGCAGTTGTCCTGTCAAGGAATTACGAAATTGCCTGCTGTATGTATAGTATATTGTTATGTGGGAATGTCACCGGCACTGATTCGGGCAGCTGTCGCGTCCGGTGTTCAGGGAATAGTGACAGCCGGCTTGGGACATGGGAAAATTCCCGAAGCCGTACTTAAAGAATTAAAGATAGCAGCACAACAAGGAATCGTTACGGTATGTACATCGCGTACCTTGGGAGGAATCGTCAGTACAACGGAAGACGATTCTGGATTTTTCCGTATTGCGGGAGACAATCTTCCGGCACATAAAGCTAAGATAGTATTGCAATTAGCTTTATTGCAGACCCGGGATCCAAATACCTTGCAGCAGTTCTTTGATTTGTACTGAGAAATGCCTGCGATGCGGAACCGTATGCATTTATTGAAATAGAATGGTGTCTGTGTTACAATGAATTTATGTGTTGAGATATAACATAGATGGAATGATTACAAATAAGATGGGAGCGATCGGTGATGAAAAAATATGCAGCCTTATTGGCAGCCGCAGCATTGACGGCAACAATCAGTATGTCCGCTTTTGCTGCTGCCGGTACGACACAATTAAAAGATATAGATAATTATTGGGGCAAGGATGCAGTGCAGTATTTTTATGATAATCATTATGTCAACGGCGTCAACGGCAGTTTTTATCCGGACAAGGCGGTTACTCGCGAAGGGGTAGCTTCTATTATCAGCAATATGATCGGCAATGATGCAAAAGCGAAAAGCGCTTTTAGTGATGTAAAAGGCCGCTGGTCGGAAAATGCGATATCTTCACTTTGTGAAAAAGGAATTATGAACGGATATAACAATGGAACGTTTAAGCCGGAACAGAATGTAACGCGTGAAGAGTTTGCCGTTATCGCGTATAATTATCTAAATTACCGGGGGGTTACTACGGGGACCGTCGTTGATACCAGTTATGTCGATGAAAATCAGATTGCACCTTGGGCGCAGAAGGCAGTAGATGCACTGGCGGCTGCGGGCTATATGGAAGGAACCAATAATGTATTTCATCCCAAGGATAATGTGACACGCGGCGAAGCTGTTTCGGTTTTATACCGCATTTTAAAGGGAACACAGGCAGACAATGCAGCAAAGACCAAGGTAGAAAACCAGGTATTCAGTGATATTACGACTGTTTACGGCAGTGTGAAGAGTTTCGCCGGAGATGGAATTATGTACTGGCAGGCAAATAAACTTCATGTAGGAGCAAAAACCAGTAAGAAGCGGGATAAATTGACCACGGCTATTGCAGCTGATGCGGCATTGCCGGCGGATACGGTGTATGTTCAGAAATCGAAATACAGTTATAATGAGTATAAGGCTATGATGACACAGGCGGAAAAGATTTATCGCGCGACGGAACCGGCAGATGCCAAGGTTTCGACGGATGTGGATTATTTAAATGAAAAAATTGTTCTTACATGCAGCTCCATTACGCCGGAAACGCAGCAGGCTCTTAATAAAGCATTAGGCAATACTGTTAAAATTGTAATTCAATAAGGCACAAACCATGAAGGAGTACAGTTCTCATGAAATATATTAAAGCTGCGGTTGTGTTGACGGCAATGGTGCTGACGGCTGCGAATGTTACGGTTTTTGCGCGGGCCCCGTACACGGATATTGGAAATACGGCGGCAGAAACAGCAATCAATTATCTGTATGATACAAAATGTCTTACCTTTGCAGGAACAGCGGATATCCGCCTTTTTCATCCTGATCAAGCTATCACGCGCGGAGAATTAGCACAGCTGCTGTGTGATACGATGCCGGTCTTCCGGACTGCCGGCGATGCCGGTAAAATAGAAGACCCCGTTCAGACAGGCGCTAGAGCTGTGTTGGCTATGCTGCGCTGCGGGATCATGACCAATCAGGGAGATGGCACATTCCATCCAACTGATATTGTTACACGGGAAGAACTGGCAGCAGTCATATATCGCTATATGGCGTATTATCAAATGGAAAATGCGGATACAACTGGTACGCCTTTTGCTGATGAGAAAGAAATTTCTGCCCAATATCTGCCTATGGTTCAGGCATTGCATCGGCAGTATGTTATCGGGCAGAAGACAAATTATTTTAGGCCGCAGCAGCCTGTGACACGAGCGGAAGCGGCATCACTGCTGTTCCGTTTGATTAAACCGGATGGAACTTATATTTCTCATGTTGATGTACAGAAGCAGGTAATGAAGACATTAGGGACTCTGTATGGATCCTCTCTGAGCTATTTTGATCAAGGGACGATGTACTGGCAGGGCGATACGTTGGTACTCGCGTTGAAGGGGGATATTCCTTCGGGATTGGTACGGCGTTTGAAAGATGAAATAACGCCGCCAGGTGTCGTTGTTTTGCGCAAGGCAAAATACAGCCATTCCGATTATATCCATATGAGGGATAAAGCCGTCCGTATATTTGTCAAGGATGAAGGAGTACAGAATTATGTCGGAGCAGAACCGGATTATGCAAAGGAACAAATTGTCCTTACCGCGCACTATCCGGTGCGTCCGGATACTGCCGCCGCTATAGCTAAAGCCGTTGGCAATCATGCCGTGCGGATAGAAGTTTTGCCGGCTATTGGACAATACGGCGCGGCAGCAGTGAGTGTACAAAAATAAATTACATTTAATTCTTACAGAGGAACATAAAAGAAGACCTTGTCAGTGGCAAGGCCTTCTTTTTATGTGTATGTGAAATTTATCTTGCAGGAATAAATAAGTGTTTCAATTCTTTTGGAGAGGATACCAGATAGTCCGGATGTAAAGATTGCAGCAGTGGCTTATCTCGAAAACCCCAAGTAACTAAGGCGGAATCCAATCCGGAGTTATCTGCGGTTTTTTTGTCTACTTCGGAATCACCGATATATATCGCTTCTTGTGCAGAACTGCCGAGCCTCCGTAAGGCTTCCCAGACCATATCGGGTTCCGGCTTCTTTTTATAGTTAGCCGATTCACCAAGAGAAAATTGAACGAGACCTTCAAAAAATTCTTTGTGAAGTTCCGTTACGGCCGCTTGTCCCTTGTTGGAAACAATCGCTGTTTTATATCCGGCATCGCGGAGTGACGCTAATATTTCAAGAATACCTTCATAAGGTTTCGTGTGCCCTTGGCAGTGTGATCCGTAGTAGCTTTTGAACGCATCCTGTAATTCCAACTGAAAATCTTGGTTTGCTTCCGGGACCGCTTGGCGGATTAATCCGGCGTAACCATAGCCTAAATATGAACGGACCTGCATTTTTGTTTTTTCCGGTAGCTGGTACTTCCGCAATATATAATTTAAGCTTTCGGTAAGCTCGTCCAAGGTATCGAGAACGGTACCGTCCATGTCAAAAATAATTGTTTTATACGTATTCATCTGTACTGTAATAATTTGAAAACGTGGCGGTGAATTTCAAATTATATGCCTCCTTATCTTGTAATAAAAAAAGTGTCTGAACCTATTATAGCGGTGAATAGACTGTTTGTCTAATTTTAGTGTCTTTAAGAGCTGTAAAAATATATAAAAACATGTTAAAATGAAGCTTATATTATGTTACAATAAAAAAGAAAATACCTATTGGATATTAGGTGGATAGAGATACAAGGAGTGGATGTTATGACGAAGTTTTTGCCGTATGTTATTTTAGCTGGTGTGGTTATTATATTTTTTGTGATCTGTTATATTATGTATTCCGGGCATGCAACGGAAAAGCCGGCGAAGAAAAAACATAAAAATATAGCATTGGAAGCACAAAAAAAGCGGAATGAAGAACACGCGGCATGGGCAACTTTAGAAACGCTGCACTCCAAAGGCCCGGCATCTTTGAAGGAAGATACAACACCCGTTCCAAAAATTTCTAATGTAAAAGTCAAGGAACGTAGAGAAAATCCGGAGGAAACAGGATTTGTTACAACGAAAGGCGAAGTTGTGCATGCGGGAGATCAGATGTATTATGAAAAAACAACTTCTAAAAAAGCGGCAGATGATAGTTTTGGAACGACCCAGGTAATTTCCCGCGAGGAAGTACTGGCAGCGATGAAGGAAGCGGATAAAAATAAAGAAGCCAAGCAGGAAAAAATCGCAAGTCCGATTGCGGGCATGGCAGCGGTTGTTGCGGCTGATTTGAAAGAGAAAAAATCACAAGAAACGATGAGTGCTGCGGCACCTGTGATACATTCCCCGGCACCGGCAGCTGCTGAACAAAAACATGTTCTTTCCGACGAAACTATGATTATGGATCCGGGAGCTTTAAAGACGAAACTTGCAGCAGCGGGGGCGGTGGCTGGAGCTGTGGCGGTGACAGATGTAACGACTAAAATGGCACCTGTCCACGTCGATACAGCGTATACGAAAAAGGAACCTGTAAATGAAACGAACCGCACGGATATATCATCTAAAAAAGCGGCATCCCAAAGTCCATGGGGCAATGTACTTCCTAGAACTGAAAAAACCACGGAGGCATTACCTTCAAAATCTATCTGGGCCCAGGATACGCATATCGATTCGCCTGTTATCAAGATGTGTATTGCACATTTTCTCGATCATTACGGAATCGTAACACCGGAAATGAAACGCCAAATTGAATTTATTACAGCAGCGGCGTTCCAGCAGGCGGGAGTTTCTGATGAAGCAGAACGGGAGCGTATTATAAAACCCTTTATTATACAGGATGCGCTGCAAGATGTGCAAAAAACCTATTCGGCACATCCGGAGGAACATGCAGCGGCAGTGGCACTGCGGGCTTTTTGTGATGTGCTTCATTGTCCGCCTACATCGACACGTCATTTGGTGGCAATCAACACATTAAAAGTAATGCCCTATCTTTCACAGGAACACTATCGTATTTTAGCTATCTTGCTTGTCTTCTTGTATTCCCGCAACTCCCATAATGTAGACACGGAAACATTTAGGCAGTACATCGATAAATATGTAATGCCTTTCTTGGAACGCTTTCCAACGGAACGTTCATTTTATCAGCAGTTGGATTATTTGCATTGCACGGCGCTGGAAACCAAGGAAACACCGTTTGCCGAAATATTGGCTGATTCATATCCGCTGTTGTTCCGATATCGGGGATTTACGCTGGAAGAATTACAGACCTCCCTGCGGGGAAAACATATTCCGCCGGAATTTATTGTTCCATCCTTTAATTCTGATCTTTATAAACTCGCGCTGGTGGATGAAGGAATGGCTTCGCGCTTTTTCCGACAGACGGGTATCACTGACCGCAATACGCAAAATCACTTGCTGCGGTTGGCTAAAAAACATCCTACGAGTTTCAATGGAGAAGAAGCTTTGGATATTTTGGAAGAAATATCCCCGGTATTTGCCGATATGGGAGATCTTTGGGACAGCACGTTGCTGCGAGTATCGACATTGTCTCTCCTAGGTTTATATTTAGCACAGGCATATGTGAAGGAAATAATCGGGGAAGAGTTTGATTTATTCCGATGGTTTGAATAAGGAGGAAGGAACATGAAGAAGATACGCAAAGCTGTTATTCCGGCGGCCGGATACGGAACTCGTTTTTTGCCGGCGACAAAGGCGACTCCAAAGGAAATGCTGCCTATTGTAGATAAGCCGACTATTCAATATATTGTGGAAGAAGCCCTTCAAAGCGGCATTGAAGAAATATTGATTATCAGCGGGCATGCCAAGCGGGCGATCGAAGATCATTTTGATACGACCTTAGGCTTGGAAATGCACCTGGAGCAGCAGGGGAAAACAGATTTACTGAAAATGATCCGGGGCATTTCGGAAATCAATATTCACTATATCCGCCAAAAACATATGCGTGGATTGGGGGATGCTATTCTTTGCGCCCAGTCTTTTATCGATGATGAACCTTTCGCAGTGCTGTTGGGGGATGATGTTGTTTATAATGATGCCAATCCGGCCTTGCGCCAGATGATCGACGTATATGATAATGTAGGTGCGACTGTGCTCGGGTGCCAGGAAGTACCGCGGGAACGCGTCGCTTCTTATGGCATTGTAAAAGGAAAACGACTGGACGATTCTCGATTGATACGTGTGACCGATATGATCGAAAAACCAACTATCGAAGAAGCACCCAGCCGATGTGCTGTGCTAGGGCGATATATTATTACACCTGATGTATTTGAAGTACTGCGCCGTACGGAACCGGGAAAAGGCGGAGAAATACAGCTTACAGATGCTTTAAAAGTGATGGCTGGGCGAGAAGCTGTATTTGCCTATAATTTTGAAGGGAAACGGTATGATGTGGGGGATAAGCTGGGATTTTTAAAAGCAACAGTAGAATATGCTTTGCGGCGGGATGATTTAGGAGAACCCTTCAAGGCATACTTAAAGGAGTTATTTTCGGGAAAAGATTCTTTTTAATATAATGTGGGGATGCATCAACGGTGGGAACATATTGTTTTCACCGCTTTTTTATAGTTAAAATAAAGATGTTGTTCATCTTGGATGTAAAATAACAATGCATATTATGTATGTAATATGGCATGCCAGATAGGGGAAATTCAAAATAAACAAAGCAAATATGCAATTTTTGATTGACGGTATATCCTAGTCGTTGCTATAATTAAATAAACAAAAACGAACATATAAGAACAATTAAAAGCCGAGGAGGAATATATATGCTGCCAGCAGAACGACGCCAATATATTTTAGATAAGTTATATAAGAATAAAGCAGTTGAGGTAAATGACTTGGCCAAGGAACTGGAGGTCACTCCGATGACGATCCGGCGTGATTTACAGCTTTTAGAGGACAGCGGCCTTGTAGAAAAAAGTCATGGTGGAGCGATTCTTACGGAATCTGTCGTCAAGGAAGCTACCTATCGCAATCGAAAACTCGTACATATTACGGAAAAAAGACGGATAGCAAAAGCGGCACTTTCTTTGATAGAACCTTCTATGAGCATTTATATGGATGCTGGAACGACAAACTATGAATTGGCGGCACTTATAGCAGAACAGTATTGGTCTGACTTAACAATCGTTACGAACGATTTGGCTATCGCCCAATTATTGAGTGCTGTTTCCGGTGTTCGTGTCTTGATGGCGGGAGGAACGATTGATGCCGAATCTGCTGCTACTTGCGGTGTTTTTGCGACCAGCATGGTGAAAAGTATGCACTTTGATATTTGTATCTTAGGAACGCAGGCAATTACTCCGGATTGGCGGATTATGAGTGCCAATGTGGAAAAGATAGGAGTTAAGCGCGCCAGTATTGCGGCTTCGGATAAAGTCGTATTATTGGCAGATCATTCAAAATTCAACAAACACAAGTTGTATTATTTATTTGATTTGTGGGAGGCCGATATTTTGGTTACAGATTACAGAGCCTCTGAAGCAGAAAAAAATGTATTTACGGAACATGACGTTGAATATATCCAGATATAGAAAGGGAAGGAGAAAGACAATGCGTGAATTTGTTATAATTGCAGATGATTTTACCGGTGCCAATGATACAGGAGTTCAAGTAAGGAAACAAGGCATACCGATTGATGTATTACTGGAACTGGACCCGGCTGCCCAAGGCGAGGGCAGTATTGTTATTGATACGGAAAGCCGGGTCATTCCGCCAACGGAAGCCTATGCCTGCATGGTACATATTGCGGAGACTATCGTACAGCAGGGGGGCTGTCGGTATTTATATAAAAAAGTCGATTCTACTTTACGAGGCAATTTGAAGGAAGAAATAAAAGCGCTGCTGGAGATATATAATCCGGAACTCATTATTTTTGATCCGGCATATCCGGCCCAGGGAAGAACCGTGGAAAACCGCCGTCTTTGCGTATACGGAAAACCGCTTCTTACTACAGAAATAGCGGCTGATCCCCGCAATCCCGTTTTTGAAGATGATATTGCGCAGTTATTATCTTCGTATACAGGAACGGCGGTAATACATGTGACGGAAAAGGAACTGGCATCGGAAACTATGCAACTGACGTCTGGGGCATATACGTTTGATACGACCCGGCAGGAACAGATGGAACAAATAGCCAAGATGGTCCTGCAGACAGGCAGAAAAACCGTATGGATCGGGTCGGCAGGATTGGCAGCGGGATTGTTGTCGTCTGTCTATCACAAAGCACCTGTTCTTTCCGTTATCGGGAGCGTCAGCAGTAAGACAATGGAACAAATCGCATATTGCCAAGAACGCGGTATTTCTGTTGTGTGCGTCGATATGACTCGTATTTGTGAAGGAGACGCGATGGAAGAAGCTATTAGGCCTGCCGTTGACATATTGCAGAAGGGACAGGATGTTATTGTGACGGCAGCAGCGACTCGGCAGGATTACGAGACTTTCCTGAAGTACGGTAAGGAGTGCGGTAAAGAACCGGCAGTATTAGCGGAAATAACAAAGCAGACATTGAGTGCAGCGGTTCCTTACCTCGTGTCCAAGGTCCGGATTTGTGGGATTTTTCTTACCGGAGGGGATACGGCGATTGCAGCGATTCACCGTCTGCAGGCCTCTGGTTCTCACATTGACAGTCAAATACTGCCGGGTTTTGTGCAGGGACGGCTGATGGGAGGTATATGTGATGGACTTCCTATTGTTACTAAGGCGGGTGCTTTTGGGGTGGACTCGGATATATACAACAGTATGATGAAACTAAAGGAAATAGTAGGATAACATAGTACAAATATTGCAACGGATAAAAAACAGGTGTCGTAGTAACTAGCGACAGCCTGTTTTTTTATGTTGATATAATAACATAAAAGAACAATGCATATCAGTATAAGAAAACATAAAAGAAATAAAATTATGCATATTTGTAATACATAAAGGGCGTTTCATCAAATTATATTACCAATAAGCATAGAGATAATGCTGTTTTGTATTGACTGTTACAAAGTTATATTGATATAATGGATACGAACAAAAGCGAACATCAAATAACATAAAAGAACATTAAAATTAGTTCGTTATAGTGGCTATAGTAGTAGGAGGTAATGAAGTGAAATCAAAATTTGTAGGAATTACCATGGGAGATCCGGCAGGTATTGGTCCAGAGATATCGCTGAAATCTATCGAAAAAAAGGAAGAATATAAAAAATCCGTATTGATTTATGGGAGTTACGATATACTTTCCTATTATCATACACTGCTGAAACTCACAACACCGTTAGTACAAATAGACAGTGTGGCTGATTTTCAGGAAGGAAAAATCAATGTTATTTCGGTTGTGGATTTACAAGTTGGCCGGGATATTGAAATCGGTCAAGTTTCTCCTGTAGCCGGAGATGCAGCCTACCAGTATGTAGAACGGGCAATCGCAGATGCCCTGAAGGGGGATATCAGCGTGGTAACAACGGCACCTCTTAATAAAGAAGCGCTGCATAAAGGCGGACATAATTTTGCAGGGCACACAGAAATATTTGCTGCTTTAACAAAAACCAAATCATATACCATGATGCTTTGGAGCGACAGGATATCCGTTGTGCATGTATCTACGCACTGTTCTTTGCGGGAAGCTTGTGACATGGCAACAAAAGAAAGAGTGCTGGAATGTGTTCATCTTGCCGATAACGCGATGAAAAAACTCGGTAAAACGATGCCGAAGATTGCAGTAGCAGGCCTTAATCCGCATAGCGGAGAAGCAGGAATTTTCGGACGTGAAGAAATTGATGAAATCGAACCGGCAGTCAAGCAAGCACAGCAGGAAGGCTTGAACGTGACAGGGCCGGTACCGCCGGATACGGTGTTTTTAAAAGCCTACAACGGTACATATGATGTGGTCGTAGCCATGTACCATGATCAAGGGCATATTCCAATGAAAATGGTGGCATTTGACAGCGGCGTGAATGTGACATTAGGTCTCCCTATTATCCGCACATCGGTAGATCACGGGACTGCTTTTGATATTGCGGGCCAAGGAATCGCCAATGAAGAAAGCATGCTCTATGCTGTGGATTTAGGCAAACAGTTTGCTGAAGGATAAAAAATGATATGTTTTTATTATCGTCCAATTATATATAAAACCTAATTTTTATTTATTACAAAGGAGCGTAATACTATGTTTAAAGCAGAAGGACTTATAACACCCGTAGTAACAGCATTAAATGAAAAAGAAGAATTCAATAAGGCGGAATATGTTACATTTATTGATCATTTAATTAAGGCAGGGGTCAGCGGCATTTTTCCCTTAGGTACAAATGGGGAATTTTATGCCTTCTCTATGAAAGAAAAGCTGGAAATCATCGAAGCGGCGGTAGAAGCTGTCAACGGACGCGTACCTGTATATGCCGGCACTGGTTGTGTTACGACCAAAGAAACGATTGAATTATCAAAAGCAGCGAAATCTATGCAGGTAGATTGTCTTTCTATTATTACCCCGTATTTTGTAAAAGCCTCTCAAGCGGATATTATTGCGCATTACAGTGAAATCGCAAAAAGTGTGGATATGCCTATTCTTATGTATAATATACCCGCTCGTACCGGCAATTCCATTGAATATAAAACAGTTAAAACCTTAGCAAAATTCCAGAATATCATCGGAATTAAAGATTCCAGCGGTAATTTTGATACTATGCTGAAATATATTGAAAATACGGATCCGCGTCTGAATGTATTAGCTGGCAGCGATTCTCTTATTCTTTGGGCCTTATTGGCTGGCGGCAGCGGAGCTATATCCGGATGTTCCAATGTTTTCCCGGAACTGATGGTCAGCATTTACACGTATTGGAAAGAAGGAAATATTGAAAAAGCAAACGAAGCCCAGAAGAAGATTCGTCCGTTCCGTAACGTTATGCAGATGGGAAATCCGAATTCTGTTGTTAAATTGGCAGTCAATATGCGGGGCTATCATGTAGGACCGGCCCGTCAGCCGTCAAATTGTACTGATCCAGCTATCAAAGCCGCACTTGAAGACGTCTTTAAATTGTATTAATGCTTAGGAGGTTTATGAATTATGGCAAAAATTGTTATTTCCCATAGATTACATGATGATGGAATGGCTGTATTGGAAAAATCAGGTGTCGATGTAGTTATTACTAATAGCGGTGAACCGGAAGATATGTTGCCGGAATTAAAAGATGCAGATGGAGTCATTATACGTATTGGGCATATCGATAAAGCGACTATGGAACAATGTCCGAATCTTAAGGTTATAGCTCGCCCCGGTGTGGGAGTCGATAATGTCGATGTAAAAGGAGCTACTGAATTGGGAATACCGGTAGTTATTGCGCCGGGAGCCAATACACGTTCAGTGGCAGAGCATTCTATGGCTATGATGTTTGCTTGTGCCAAGGATATGCTGCATAGTGATATTGAAATGCGAAAAGGAAATTTTGCTGTTCGCAGTGCGTATAAGGCGTATGAATTATTTGGCAAAACGCTGGGTCTTGTCGGCTATGGTCATATTGGCAGCGTATTTGCTGAAATGGCGACAGGCATTGGGATGAAAGTCCTTGTGTATGATCCATTTATTAATGAAGAAGTAGTAGAAAATCAGGGTTATGGGTATAGAGCTGATGTACATGACATTATTAAAGAATCGGATGTTATTTCGGTACATACACCGCTGACACCGGAAACACGGGGGATGATAGGAGAAGCAGAATTGAAGATGATGAAACCTACAGCGATTGTGATCAATTGTGCCCGCGGTGGTATTGTCGATGAAGCAGCTTTAGATAAAGCACTGACTGAAAATTGGATTCATAGCGCTGGTTTAGATGTTGTCGAACATGAACCCATAGATCCCAATGATCCTCTGTTTAAACATGAAAACATTATTGTTTCTCCACATATGGCGGGGCAAACGCAAGAAGCAGCCTCTGGAGTCGCTACGATGGCAGCCGAAGGAGCTGTAGCCATAGTCAATGGTCAAAAATGGGACAAAGTTTGTAATCCTAAAGCGTATGATCATTTACGGTGGCAAAAATAATATAGAATAGTTGTAAAAACTTTGTGATGGACAAAATATTTAATATTGAGGAGGATTATATATGTCGAGTCCAAATGAAACAACGATAGGGTTAGAAGTGCAACAATCACAAAAACGTACACATGTTCGTTGGATTGTTGCAGCGATGATGTGGGCGGCTATCGCTATCAATTTTATTGATAGAACAACTCTTGCTATTGCAACTCCGCATATCATGAGGGATTTAAGTATTACAACCGAAGAAATGGGAATGTTAATGTCAGCTTTCTTTTTGTGTTATGCTTTATTGCAAATACCTGCCGGTTTTATTTCGGAAAAAATTGGTCAGCGTAAAGCATTAGGCTTGTCCGTGCTTTGGTGGTCTATTGCAACGGGGCTTACTGGGGTGGCAACTGGTTTTAAGTCTTTGCTGGGATTGCGTATGATTTTGGGTGTTGGCGAAGCGGGAGCTTATCCGAGTAATGCTGCTATTACGAGAAATTGGTTTCCTAAAAGTGAACGAGCTACAGTTGGAGGACTTTTTGACAGTGGGCAAAAGTTTGGAGGTGCTTTTGGAATACCTATTTTGACTTGGCTAATGATTCAAATTGGATGGCGGGAAACCTTTGCAGTTTTAGGCGTTTTAGGCGTTTTTTGGGCAGTTGCATGGCATTTTTTCTTTAAAGATGATCCGGCTAAACACAAAAGTGTCAATGCTTCTGAATTGTCATATATTAGAGATGGTGTTGATACTGCAAATGAAGACAAGACAATGCCGTGTAAGTGGTATCAGTTGTTGAAATATCGTAATGTTCAAGCTATGTGTATTGGATTCTTTACAACTAATTATAGTTCTTATTTTTTCATCACATGGCTTCCTATGT
This sequence comes from Megasphaera paucivorans, assembly GCF_900103535.1. GTDB lineage: Bacteria > Bacillota > Negativicutes > Veillonellales > Megasphaeraceae > Megasphaera_A > Megasphaera_A paucivorans. The sequence goes on from NZ_FNHQ01000010.1 coordinate 50,995, forward strand.
ATCTTATGAAAGATCGTGGTTTAAGCTTTGCAGAAATGGGGTTTGCAGCTTCACTTCCTCTGCTTTGTGGAGCTTTTGCAGAAGTTATTGCGGGCTGGGCTTCTGATAAAGTCCATTCATCTGGTAGATTTTCTCTTACTGCAACTAGAAAAGGTTTTATGTGTGGTGGTTTGATTTTAGCGTCATTTATTGGATTTGCTGCAGTTACAGAATCATTGTATGTCACTTTATTCTTACTTTGTTGTGCTAAGTCGGGCACTGTTATTGCAGCTTCTCAGGTGTGGGCTATACCTAGTGAAATCGCTCCACGTAATATGACGGGTATCGTTGCTGGCATACAAAACTGTATTGCTAACTTTGGTGGAGTGGTAGGTCCTATTGTTACAGGTTTTATTGTTGGATATACGGGACATTTTGAATTTGCTTTGTTATTTACAGCATTTTTACTCTTCTTAGGGTTATTAAATTACATTTTTTATTTGGGGAAAATTGAACCAATACAAATAAACGAAACAAAATAAGATGTTTTGTTTATTAAAAATGGGAGATGGTAGGTATGCAATTGTTTGAGAATTTATTGAATGATGTACCAATACCAAAGTTTGTTAAAGTAAATTATCAAATCATACAGAATCATATAAAAAATCCTGCAGATGAATTATGCCAAGCTATTCAGAAAAGAAATATTTTACAAAAAATTAAAGAAGGAGATTCTGTTTGTATTGCATGTGGAAGTCGTGAAATAGCACATTTATCAGATATTGTGAGAGCATTAGTTCAGGAAATAAAAAAATATGGTGGACATCCCTTTATTATTCCTGCTATGGGGAGTCATGGTGGGTCATCTGCTGAGGGACAAAGAGAAATTCTATTAAATTTCGGATTATCAGAAGAAAACGTAGGAGCTCCTATTAAAGCTACAATGGAAACTATTTATGTTGGGAAATCAGCTTCAGGATTAGAAGTGAGATTGGATAAATATGCATCTGAGGCAGACTGGATTATTCCAGTAGGTAGAATAAAACCACATACTGCTTTTCATGGAATTATTGAAAGTGGTATTCAAAAGATGATTACGATTGGTATGGGAAAACAACACGGTGCTAATATTTGTCATTCGCGTGGGTTTGGACAAATGTCAAAAAATATTCATGAATTTGCTCATACAACACTAGAGCATTATCCGAATATTAATGCGATTGGTATAATTGAAAACGCTTATCATGAAACTTATAAAATTATTGCATTTCCACATGATACAATTGAAGCAGAAGAACCTGGATATTTAGAAGAAGCGCGAGCATTAATGCCTAAAATTCCTTTTAAGAAAGTAGATGCGATTTTTGTAGATGAATTAGGAAAAAATATTAGCGGAACGGGGGCTGATCCTAATATAATTGGACGGTCTCCTGTTATGGGACAATGGGAACCTAATGCCGATTCAATTGTTATGTTTGATCTAACAGATGAATCTCATGGAAATGTAACTGGTATTGGGAATGCGGATGTAACTACAATGCGTGTATATAAAAAATTTAATATGGAAGCTACCTATCCCAATAATATTACAAGTTTAGTTCCTAAAGCTGCAAAAATTCCACCAGTTATGCCAAATGATAAATTAGCTATGAAATTTGGATTAAAAATTTGTTTTAATGCTGATCCAAAATATGGACCTAAGGTTGTTTGGTTGCATAATACGCTCATGATGAAACGATTTTGGGTTTCTGAAGGATTAATTCCAGAAGTGGAATTAATCCATAATTTGAAAATTATTTCTGAACCTCAAAAGATTACATTTAATAATGATGACAATGTTGTTAATTGGAATTGGGATTAGGAATTATAGTTATTGGGAGGTAGAAATAGTATGAAACAATATCAATTGACGATTCCGGCTATTACCTATGCAGGACAAGGAAGTATAGAAAAAATTACGGAAATCATTGAACGTGAACAGGTTCGTTCTATCCTTATTTTTACGGATAAGGGGGTACGGGAATCTGGGCTTACCAAGCGAATTGAAGAACTTTGTTCTAAGAATAGTTACACTGTTATTGATGATCTTGCATCGGAACCGTCGTACCAGGATGTAGAACGAGTTATTGAAGAAACGAGAGGGGCTTCCATTGATTTTATTGTAGGTGTAGGCGGCGGCAGCGTTATGGATGCTTCCAAGCTGGCCAGCATTGTAATCGGAGCCGAATATAGCGTTCGTGATCTTTTGCAAGATCCGACGATTGCTAAAAAATATATTAAAACAGTAATGATTCCTACGACCTGCGGCACTGGTTCGGAGGCTACATGCAATGCTATTGTTGCTATTCCGGAAAAACAATCGAAGCAGGGCATTGTGAATAACTGCATGATTCCTGACTATGTCATACTGGATGCCGATATGATCAACCATCTGCCGCCTAAGATTATTGCTGCGACCGGTGTAGATGCATTGGCTCATGTAGTAGAATGCTTTACGTCCAAAAAAGCAACGATTCTTAGTGATACCTATGCCAAAGAAGGTGCTTGCAAAATTTTTCATAATATCCGTGAAGCGTATGCGGATGCGGCGAACATGGACGCGAAAATGGAAATGATGATGGGTGCTTTTTATGGCGGAATTGCTATTACCGGGTCGGGAACGACGGCTGTTCATGCATTGTCATACCCATTAGGCGGCAAATACCATATTGCTCATGGTGTATCGAATGCCATTCTTTTCGCCCATGTCATGGAATTTAATAAGGATGCCTGTGCCGATCGGCTTGCGCTGCTTTGTGATGCCGTATATCCGGAAAAATACAATGAGTCCGTAAATGTCAAAGCAGATTATATTATTGAAGAAATAAAAGATATTGTAGACAAAGTAAATATTCCGACAAATTTGGAAGAATTAGGTGTAAAAGCCGAAGATCTCGATTTTCTTGTAGAAGCAGGCAGTCAGCAGCAACGGTTATTGGTGAATAATTGCAAGGAATTGTCTTTGGATGATATCCGCTATATCTATAAGAAATTGTTTTAAAAATATTGGTTTCATTGTGATCGATTATATAACAAATGATATATAGTATTTTGCTGGATTCTGTTTGTATAGGATCCAGCTTTTATTTTTGGATAATTTATACTATATAAGTTATATTAAAAAACATAAAAATATATATATTCTACTTTTATTCATGAGAAACAATTAAATGTGTTATAATTTAATCATTGACATATATGCTGCATACTTGTCAATAGAGACGTAGAAGTGTTTGTGTTCTCGGCCGCGCGATTGATAGGATACCGTTTGCTGCGGTTTCTTAAGATGCAGCGGGAGGAAGTTTTTGATGATGCATACTCGTTTTAACATGATAGTGGAAGCCGGTCTGGCCATTGCTTTGACGTATATCCTTAGTCTTATTATTTTGTTCCAATTGCCGCAAGGGGGGGCTATTCATCCCGCCAGCATGGCTCCGCTTATCTTTTTTGCTTTTCGCTGGGGCGGACGAAAAGGGATATTAGTCGGGGTCGTATATGGGATGTTCCATTTCCTGCTGGGACTAAAATTTACGATTCATCCCATGAGTATTATATTGGATTACCTTATGGGGTACGGAATATTGGGAATTGCCGGATTTATCAGACCGTCTGCTTGTTGGAAAATAGCGGCGGGAACGCTGCTGGCTTGCATGGGGCGATGTGCGCTTTCCATTATATCCGGGGCGGTCATATTTGCAGCCTATGCTCCTAAGGGACAAAATCCGTGGATATACTCCGCTATATATAATGTTTCTTATATTGTACCGGAAATGATTTTAACCGTTATTGTCGCTTATATTTTTTACCCCAGGATTAAAAATAAGATATTGGAATTTCGATAGGGGAGAGACATATGGCAGGATACAATTGGCTGCCGACGTGTAGGCATGTAAAAAAACAATCTTTTCGAACCTAGCAGGTTCAAAAAGATTGCTTTCTGCCGCGATATGACAGACACGGTCTGTTTTCTTGTTTATGTTTCTGGCAACGCATTGGCCAGTTTCCATGTTGTACCGTCTTTAAAATGAATGGCAGTCACCGATAGGGAGGCTGTTGTTGCGGAAAGATCGGTGTATCCGATGAGTGTATATTGAGAAGGAATCAACGGATTCAGAAGAAATTGACTGGTGCGGACTGTTTCTGCAGAATCAGGATAGATTGATACATCGGCATAATAAAGCAGTGTATTGTCATCGCTGCGCTGCAGTGTATACGCAGCTTGTATATCCTTGATGCGTTCCGGATTTCCTTTGATGATAGGTGTATACTGGAGACGCAGGAAGGTTTGTTTGTTATCGTTGCTGCGGACCAGCTGAGAGGATAACCGGCTGAGGGTGACAAGGCGGTTGATTTTATCTCGGACCGGTTGGTTATATGCTGCTAATTCACTTTCGTAAGCGCTGTGCAGGCTTTTGAGAAACGTATCTGCATGTGTGATCCCGGTGATATGCCAGTCGTTTTTATCATAGCGGGTCATAATGACGGTTCCGGTTATATTTTTGTTGAGAAGGTCTTGATGGAAGGTTATATCTATTTCTGCTGTGTTGTCATCTATGCGGCGGCTGAAGGAAGAAGAGACATAATGCCAGCCCTTCATGGGTATGGGAAAACCAAATGTACGGAGCCGGTTGTCCATATCTTGTTCTGTTTTCTTAAACGAAGGAGTATCTATGTCTCCGGTGATACGGCAATGCAGGTATGTTTGTGTGTTGGCCGTGAATTGCGTTTTTAGCGGCCGCCATGCTAATTGCAGCAGAAAAGATGGTTGTTCTGCTGTATCGGTATCTTGGATCATAGCATCAAACAGCTGGCCGGAGATGGCTGTTCCGTCCGTCATTTCCTCAAAGGCCGAGGCATCGCCGGACTGGGCAGCGGTAATGATGCGCGATAAGGAATAATCAGGAGTTGCTTTATACATATATCTATATGTATAGGCGGCAGCAGCCAAACATAGTATAATAATACATAAGGCAGTCCAGATAGAAATATCCGGAGCAGGAATGCGGCGTTTCATAGGAATCCTTCTTTCCTGACAAGTCTTTTGTCACGTGCTTTCATTATAGCACATTTATCGGCAGAAAAAGGAAAATGGTATATTTTCCTGAATAGTTTAACATGATATACGTATCATGTTTCTGGAGATGAGTATATGGTCAAAATCCAAGATATAACGAATCATGCAGCCTATGAAGTAGAATATGGCACAACACTGCTGGATATCAGCAAGCAGTACTGTGCAGATTCAAAGACGCGTATTGCGTTGGCGCTGTTTAATAATCAAATGGTCGGACTGCAGACAAAGGTCATGACCGAGGGGACCGTGGAATGGTTTTCCCTGGCGACGATCGAGGGCAATAATTGTATGCAGCGAACGGTTATTTTATTGCTTGTCAGAGCGGTTGCTGATTTATATCCGACGGGAAAGGTTTATGTCAAACATGCACTGAGAAAGGCGCTATATTGTGAACTCAGCATAGGACATACCATAACTGTCGAGGATGTACGGTCTATCAAACGGCGGATGCAGGAACTGGTGGAGCAGAACGTGGATATCCGACAAGTAACCGTTAGTGCGGAGACCGCTAAGGATATGTGTCTGAACCGTAATATGGAACGGGAGGCAAACCTGTTAAGCCATGTAAATATTGATCATATTATGACCTACCAATGCGGACAGGTCTTTGACTATTATATGGGGCCGCTGCTGCCTGATATGGGATATGTTACGATTTTTAATTTACGTTCGTATGCTCCCGGTGTTATTTTAGAATATCCTAAGGTGGATGCTCCTGAAGAATTGCCGGAATATATGGAAATTCCCAAATTAGCACGTGTTTTTTTGGAATCTGAAGAATGGGGACGCATCGTGCGATGTCAATATGTGTCTGATTTGAATAAGTATATTGAGGAAGGGTCTATTCAAGATATTGTGGATATGGCCGAGGCACTGCAGGAAAAGAAATTAGCTCAATTAGCTGATTTTATTGTAGAGCAGCGGCCTAAAATAAAAGTAGTCCTTATTGCCGGCCCTTCTTCAGCCGGGAAAACTACATTCTGCAAGCGTCTGGTTACGCAGCTCCGGGTTATAGGACTGCGGCCGGTACAGGTGTCATTGGATGATTATTTTTTAAATCGGGAGGATACACCGCGAAATAAAGACGGCAGCTATGATTTTGAATCGCTGCGGGCAATCGATGTGTCTTTATTTAATCAGCAGATCGATGCGCTCCATCAGGGGCATGAGGTTCATTTGGCACATTTTGATTTTGTCTCGGGACATCGGCGTTTTGATGAAAAAGTTACTGTTTTGGAGGAAGGCCAGCCTATCGTTGTAGAAGGACTGCATGCGTTGAATGATTCCTTGACCTATATGCTGCCGCGCTATGAAAAAGTGAAAATATCGTTAGGCGTATTGACGCAGATCCGCATTAACGATCATAATCGCATATCGACGTCTGATACACGGATTTTGCGCCGCATGGTACGGGATCATCAATTCCGTGACCGCGGGCCGGATGCGACATTGGAAATATGGAGTGATGTGCGGGAAGGGGAAGAAAAAAATATATATCCCTATCAGGAAGATGCCGATACGATTTTTAATACGGCACTGCCCTATGAAATCGCCGCGTTAAAACCATATGCAGAACCATTATTGAAATCTATTACGCCGGACAGCCCGTATTATCACGAAGCGCAGCGTTTGTTGATGTTTTTATGGCCCTTTGAAGTTATTGATCAATCCATCGTTCCTGCCAATTCGTTGCTGCGCGAATTTTTAGGACAAAAAAGCTAGGCGGTAAACAATTGGCAGATGAAAAAAATCATTGACAAAGCAAGGGTGTATCGATATAATAGTATAGTCGAGGTAGAAATGATGAAACTACAAGTAGAACAAGCAATGAAAGAGGAAGGCAGAAAATTTCCTTTTTCTTTTATGGAACCAGCTGTCGCTTTCGGCGATGTAGCTGCTTTTTCTTGGAAGACTCATAATGTGGCTGTAGAGGGTTTGTTTTGGTTTGATGGATGCCATTTGGTTATTCACGGAACCGTCCAGACCTCGGGAATATACCGTTGCGGCCGCTGCCTGACACCGGTATCGGTGGATCGGAAGGAAACCTTGTCTGAAGTCTATGGTACGGAAGCCGTGCTTCCAGAAGATGTGGAACCGTATAACGGGGAATACATTGATTTGACGAAGACAGTGAGAGAAACCTTGGTCCTCAGCGAACCAATGCGGGTCTTGTGCCGGCCCGATTGCAAAGGGCTTTGCCCGCAGTGCGGCGCTAACCTGAACGAAGGGCCTTGTAGTTGTCCTGATGACAGGATTGACCCAAGAATGGAAAAATTGGGTGAATTACTAAAATCAAATCGCTAATACACGTACCATGATTTTAAGGAGGTGCAGAACATGGCAGTACCAAAACGCAGATTATCGAAATGTCGTCGCGACCGTCGTCGTGCCAACTGGAAATTAACAGCACCGGGATATGTGGAATGCCCGCAGTGCCACGAAGCAATGTTGCCTCATCATGCATGCCCGTCTTGCGGCTTTTATAAAGGCAAGCAGGTTGTAGCCAACACTGCAGCTGAATAAGCTAAACAAAAAAGTGTGCCATGGGCACACTTTTTTTGTTATGCAGATAGAGATAGTATATGCACTCTATCTGCATAACAAAAAAATATCCGTCACGCCCGACGGTGAGGCAATACAGCAGGGCAGAGCGGGAAACATTGGTTGCCCGAAAATGATTTAGCATGGTATAATATATTATTGTGAATAATTTATTTATATTGATATAGAATGAAGCTGCTGCGGGGAGGAAAATTGTATGCGTGCCATGGGAATAGATCCGGGGACGGCTAGATGCGGTTTTGGGATCGTTGATTCACAGGGCAGCCGTCTGCATCCTGTTACGTACGGTGTTATCGAAACGACGCCGGATCATACGGATGCGCAGCGCCTGGTCATGATTTATGACAGTTTAAATCGATTATATGAAACCTATCACCCTGATATTATCGGGGTGGAACAATTGTTTTTTAACCGCAACGTTACGACCGCTATTGCTGTAGGACAAGCCCGCGGCATTATTCTTCTGACGGCGCAGCAGGCAGGTATTACATTACTGGAGTTTTCTCCTTTGCAGGTCAAACAAGGGGTTACCGGGTACGGACGGGCTACGAAAGATCAAGTCATTGATATGACGATGCGCCTTTTGAATATTCGTGAGAAAATTAAGCCCGATGATGCGGCCGACGGATTAGCTATGGCCATTTATGCTTTATATTCCAATCATTCGCAAAGCTTGAAAAGGACGGTTCAATTATGATAGGGTATGTAAAAGGTGTTGTGACTCATATTTTTATCGACTCTTGTTTTGTGGATGTTCATGGAGTCGGCTATCGGGTATACATTCCCGGGTCGACAATGGAAAAACTGACGATTGGCCGGGAAATGCTGCTGTTTACCTATATGAGCGTACGGGAGGATGCAATCCTGCTGTATGGATTCCAAAGTCAGGATGAATATGACTTATTTATGCTTCTGGTAGGGGTAAATAAAGTGGGTCCCAAGGTTGCCTTGGGGATCATGAGTGCTATTCGTCCCGAAAGTTTCCGCATGGCTGTACGGCAGAAGAATATAGCGGTGCTTACTAAACTCCCTGGTATCGGGAAAAAAACAGCAGAACGCTTGATTTTAGAATTACAGGATAAGATAGGCAAACTGGACCGCGAAGATAGTATTGGCGATATGCCCATGGAGGGTGTGGTTCCGCAGGGGATTGCACAAGAAACATTGGCGGCGCTGACAAGTTTAGGCTATTCTTCGCAGGAAGTACTGCCGGCAATAGAAGAAAATGTGCAGCAATGTACAACCGTAGAAGAATTACTGAAAAAAGTATTGCGTGTTTTGGGAAGCGGGAGGTAGAACATGGAAGATCGTATTGTAGAAACAGAAGCACTAGTCGGTGATTCTTGGCAATACAGCTTACGGCCTCATTATTTTAAAGAATATATTGGGCAGGACAAAGTCAAGGCAAACCTGATGGTATTTATTCAAGCAGCAAAAGAACGCAAAGAAGCATTGGATCATGTGCTGCTTTACGGACCGCCGGGTTTGGGAAAAACCACCATGGCAGGAATTATTGCCAATGAACTGGGCGTCAATCTGCGGATCACTTCCGGACCGGCGATTGAAAGACCTGGGGACTTAGCTGCTCTGTTAACAAATTTGCAAGAACGGGATTTACTTTTTATAGATGAGATACATCGGTTATCTCATAGTGTTGAAGAAGTATTATATGCGGCAATGGAGGATTATGCACTGGATATCGTCATCGGCAAAGGACCCAGCGCACGTTCTGTGCGCATTGATTTACCGCCGTTTACACTGGTAGGTGCGACCACACAGGTAGGCCGTCTGGCTCCGCCTTTGCGGGACCGGTTCGGCGTTATTTGCCGCTTGGAATTTTATAAACCGGAAGATCTGGTTCTTATTATCAAGCGAACGGCAGAAATTTTGGATATTGCTGTGGATAATCAGGGAGCGCTGGAAATTGCCCGCCGGTCGCGGGGAACCCCGCGGATAGCCAATCGGTTACTCAAGAGAGTGCGCGATTTTGCGCAGGTATCGGGATCCCATGTCATTAGTGATGCCTTAGCGGCATCGGCATTGGACCGATTGGAAGTGGATTGCTGTGGATTAGATCGTACAGATCGCAGAGTACTGCAAGTCATTATCGAAAAGTTTTCAGGCGGTCCGGTTGGTCTTGATACGATTGCAGCAGCGATCAGCGAGTCCGTGGATGCTGTAGAAGATGTGTATGAACCATTTCTTATGCAACTGGGGTTTTTAAATCGGACGCCCCGGGGCCGTATCGTTACGGAAGCGGCATATCGGCATCTGGGACTGCCTGTGCCGAAACACGAGGATACGTCGTCCGTACCCTTATTTTGAGGAGATGTTAGCATGGCCAGAATGCTTATTGTTATCGGCATATTATGCATAGCGGCAGGCCTTGGCTGGATGTTTCTTGACCAAGTCGGCTTAAGCCGGCTGCTGGGTCATTTGCCAGGCGATCTTAATTTTACCAAGGGGAATGTATCATTTCATTTTCCTGTTGTGACCTGTATTATTATTAGTGTTATCTTAACGGTTCTTTTAAATGTATTTTTTCACCGATAAATTATAGATATAGTAACAGGAGGTATATAGGTATGTGGCGGCAAAGACTCCTTCGCATGACCGCAGCGGCAACTGTTTTTTTATGTATGACCGCTTCTGTTCTGGCTTCTGGTACAGGGCCGGTTGTATGTATCGGGATCAAGGAAGGGCAGAACTCGACATCGGTCAGCGGAACCAGTGATATGATATTGTATAAAAATGGAACGGTTTGGAAAAAAATAAGGGCCTATACTCCTGTTGCCGTGACCTATCAGAATGGGGCACTTGCTGTCAGCGGCAGCTTAGCGGAATCGGTTACGATCGAACCTGCTAAAAATAATGGGACCGCTGTGTTGATGGTAGGCAATCGGCCGTACCGGGGGGATATACGACTGATCAAGTCGCCGGGCCGGTGGGGGATGACGGTTATTAACGAAGTTCCTTTGGAATATTATCTCTATGGCGTGGTAGGCAGTGAAATGTCTTCCTCCTGGGCACCGGAGGCGTTGAAAGCGCAATCGGTGGCGGCTCGGACATATGCGGTAGCACATAAAGGATATTTTATAAAACGCGGATTTGATATGACTAATGACACCAGCAGTCAGGCCTATGGCGGCGTTCTTGCAGAATCGCCGGCTATTAAGCAGGCGGTAGATGCTACGCGCGGAGAAATACTAACATACGGCGGACGACCTATTGATGCTTTATTTTCTGCCTCGGGCGGAGGATATACGGAGCACAGTGAAAATGTTTGGGGCAGTACGGTCCCGTATTTGCGCGGCGTGTATGATGACAGTAGTAAAATGCCGGATTACCGCTGGCAAGTTACTACGACGGCTGCCGATATGGAACGCAAACTCAGAGCGGCCGGCAAAGATGTGGGAACGATCCGGGCCATTGTGCTGACTCCCTTGAAGAAACGGCCGATTACGGCTGCCGACAGAGGAATATCAGGCAGAGTCACCTCGATGGTCGTTATTGGGACGAAAGGACAAGTCCGCGTGACGGGGAATTCTTTCCAGCAAATTTTCGGCTTGAAGAGTACCCTTTTTGATTTTTATCAGGGTGCCGGAGTACCCGGAGATATTGACACGTTCAGGACTCCCCTGCGCAATACGATGTTCACTATAAAAAATGCATTTCCCATCATGATCTATGGCTATGGATGGGGACATGGACTGGGAATGAGCCAGTGGGGGGCTAACCAGATGGGCAGAGAAAACATCAGTTATCAAACGATTTTATATCATTATTATAGTAATACAAAATTAGAAAAGTTATATTAGGAAGAAGGATTTAAAGTGAAATTAAGCGATTTTACCTATGAGCTGCCGAAGGAATTGATTGCGCAGCATCCGGCTGAACCACGAGATCATGCTCGGCTGATGGTATATGATAAAAAAACGGGTGATGTAGCACACCACTATTTTTATGATTTAGTCGACGAATTGCAGTCAGGAGATGTCCTTGTTTTCAACGACTCCAAGGTCATTCCTGCCCGCCTTTTCGGACATCGCATTCCTACGGGCGGAAAAGTAGAAGTACTCCTGTTGACTCCCTGCGGAGAAGATACCTGGGAGGTATTGGTAAAACCGGGGAAAAAGGCCTTGCCGGGTACGCAGCTTGCATTCGAAGGCGGAATGACGGCAGATATATTGGATAAAACCGATTTTGGCGGACGGATTGTGAAATTTAACTATGACGGCGTGTTTGACGATATTATTGATACTATTGGAGAAATGCCGCTGCCGCCGTATATTCATGAAAAATTGGAAGACAAAGAGCAATACCAGACGGTCTATGCCCGTGAAAAAGGTTCTGCCGCAGCTCCTACGGCAGGACTGCACTTTACAGAGGAACTTTTGAAAAAAATACGGGATAAAGGCGTGCAGGAAGTATTTGTTACGCTGCATGTGGGATTGGGTACTTTCCGGCCAGTGGAAGAGGAAAATATCGAAGATCATGAAATGCACAGTGAATTTTACAGCATTACACCCGAAGCGGCGGCAGTTGTGAATCGGGCTAAAATGGAAGGCAGACGTGTTATTGCGGTAGGGACCACCTCCATTCGTACGTTGGAAAGTGCGGGAACCTCCGGAGAACTCAAGGCGGGTTCCGGCTGGACGAATATTTTTATCTATCCGGGATTTACGTTTCATATCGTCGATGCCCTGGTCACTAATTTCCATCTTCCGGAATCGACGCTGCTGATGTTGATCAGTGCCTTATCGGAACGGGAAAAGATATTGAAAGCATATGAAATCGCCGTACAGGAACAGTATCGCTTCTTTAGTTTTGGCGATGCTATGTTTATACGATAAGGAGGAACCCTTTTGGTTATTTCATACGAACTGCAGGCAGAATGTGACGGTGCTCGGGCAGGCTTGCTGCGAACACCGCATGGTACCTTCAAAACACCGATGTTTATGCCTGTTGGTACACAGGCAACTGTAAAAACGCTGACTCCCGAGGAATTGTATGATATGGGAGCCCAGATTATTTTAAGCAATACCTATCACTTGTTTCTGCGTCCGGGAGAGGATTTGGTACGGGAAGCAGGCGGTCTTCATAAATTCATGAATTGGAAACAAGCCATTCTTACGGACAGTGGCGGATTTCAGGTGTTCAGCCTGGGCCAGATGCGGAAAATTACGGAAGAAGGCGTTACGTTTCGATCCCATTTGGATGGATCACGCAAATTTTTGTCACCGGAAGTCTCTATGGATATCCAAATGAAACTGGATTCGGATATTGCCATGGCGTTTGATGAATGCATTCCGTATCCTTCGGATTATGACTATACCAAACATTCGACGGAACGGACCAGCCGCTGGGCGAAACGCTGTTTGGATCATCATCACAGCGATACGCAGGGAGTATTTGGCATCGTTCAGGGCGGCATGTATAAAGATCTCCGCCGGCAAAGTTGTGAAGAACTGACGGCGATGGATTTTGATGGATTTGGTATTGGTGGGTTGAGTGTTGGCGAAGCAAAGGATATAATGTATGATATATTAGAAAATACGACACCGTATCTTCCAATACATAAAGCACGTTATCTGATGGGAGTCGGAACGCCGGATTGTCTGCTTGAAGGCGTGGCGCGCGGCGTAGATATGTTTGATTGTGTATTTCCCACACGGGTAGCACGCAACGGCATGGCTATGACTCATACCGGGAGACTTACGGTACGCAACGCAAAATATGCTCATGATTTTACACCCTTAGAGGAAGGCTGCCAGTGCTATACCTGCAGAAATTATTCCCGGGCTTATATCCGCCACCTGTTTAAGGCAGAGGAGTTATTGGCATATCGGCTGGTCAGTATTCATAATTTATATTTTCTTCTGGATTTTATGCGAAATATGCGTCAATCTATTTTTGATGGTACCTTTCGGCAATTTCGCAAGCAATTTTGGGACCGATATCAAGATGGATAAATTATATTCATTTTGTATATAGATATTATGTGTTTTAGGAGGTGAAAAGAGTGGAAGAATTGATAAACAGTATGGGCGACTTCGGTGCCATGTGGCCGATTCTCTTGATGATGGTTATTTTTTATTTCTTGTTGTACCGACCGCAGAAAAAGCAGCAGAAGCATCGTCAGCAAATGTTGGACAGCTTGAAAAAGGGTGCTAAGGTAATTACTGTTGGCGGTATTTACGGAACCATTGAGACCTTGGATGAAAAAACAGCAACTCTCCGTATTTCCGAAAAGGTTGAAATCAAGGTCACACGCAGTGCTATCAATCAGGTGTTAGGTAAGGATAGTGAAGATGCCGAAAATGATAAGTAAAAAACAACTTAGAAAAGCCATTACAGCACGTCTTGGAGAAATATCTCAGGAAGAACAAGCTAAAGAAAGCAAGGCTGTTTGTTCCCGTATTGCGGTATTGCCGCAGTACAAAAAGGCGCAGCGGATCATGGCATTTTTGAGTATGCCCGGAGAGGTATGCCTGGACTCCCTATTGGACCAGGCAATCCGGGAAGGGCGGCACGTATATGTGCCGCGATGCTTGTCTCGCGGAGTTATGGAGGCGGTCCGGCTGGATTCCGTAACAACAGCCGTAAACGGAGAATATGGTATACGGACAGCGCCGGCGGAAAGTCCTGCTGCCAGTCCGGATACATTGGATTTGATACTTGTTCCAGGCGTGGCTTTTGACGAAGATGGGCGGCGGCTCGGACATGGGGCTGCTTTTTATGACCGTTTTTTGCCAAAAGCACAGCAAGCCAGCTGGGTCGGCATTGCCTGGGATATGCAAATAGTACCGGTCGTTCCTGAAGAAGCACATGATGTGTGTATTCCTTTCATTTTAACGGAACAACGGTATATTATTACACATTGGAAATAAAGTTAGTATTTCCCAAGAGGGGGGATATTGTTGCGGACTCGTAACATGGTAAAGTTTTTTGGCGCAGTCATTATTATTTTGGCTGCATTTATTACATTTATTTATCCGCTTGCCAATTCTATCAAGCAAGGCCTTGATTTGCAGGGCGGCACGCATATTGTGCTGGAAGCGGTGGATACGCCGGATGCACCGGTCACGGAGGATTCACTCAACCGTGTCGTTACTATTATTGAAAGGCGTATCAACGAAATGGGCTTGACGGAACCTATCGTGCAGAAGGAAGGGGCCCGCAGGGTCATTGTAGAGCTGCCTGGTGAAAAGGATCCGCAAAAGGCGATTGAAACAATCGGCAAAACCGCTGTCCTGGAATTTAAAGATGAAAGCGGAGCAACGCGTATAACCGGCAAAGATTTGAAAACGGCAAAAGAACAAATTGATAACGGTAAGAAAAACGTTGTTGCTATCGAATTTACGGATGAAGGTGCCAAGAAGTTTGCCGACTTGACAGCATCCAATGTGGGACACCAGATTTCGATCCTGCTTGATGGACAGGTATTGACTTCCCCTGTTGTTAACGAAGCCATCACCGGCGGTAAAGCCGTCATTACCGGCAGTAAAACGTTGGAGGATGCAAAAAATCTGGCTATTTTACTTCGGTCCGGGGCTCTTCCCGTTAAGGTCCAAGTATTGGAAGTACGGACGATTGGGCCAAGTTTGGGTCAGGATTCTAAGATAAAGAGTGAAAAGGCGTTTGCTATCGGCATCGTTCTTATCATGATTTTCCTTGTTGCCATTTACCGGGTATCCGGGTTGGTAGCCAACGTTGCATTACTGGTATATATTATGATTTTATTGGCGATCCTGAAGTATCTGAATGCGACACTGACACTTCCTGGAATTGCCGGTATTATCTTATCAATGGGATTTGCTGTAGATGCCAATATTCTTATTTTTGAACGATTTAAGGAAGAGGTATTGATCGGAAAAAGTCTGCGAACGTCGATGGAGGCGGGATTCAGACGTGCTTTCAGTACTATTCTGGATGCCAACGTATCTGTTATGATTGCGGCTATTGTTCTCATTGTGATGGGGTCCGGTACTGTAAAAGGATTTGCCGTCAACTTGGCGTTAGGTATTGTTGTCAGTATGTTTACAGCAATTTTGGTTAGTCGTTCACTGTTGACATGGTTCATTAATACCGGTCTTATCACGAATCCCTGGTTTTATGGTTTAAACCGTAAACTGACGGCCGAATCGGAAGCAAAAAAGGGGGGACGGGCATGAGATTCAATATTGTAGCTCATAAAAAATGGTGGTTTTCCCTATCCTCCGTTCTGGTTATACTAAGTATTATCTCTATGTTTGTCTATGGATTTAACTTTGGTATTGACTATACTGGCGGCACGATCCTGGATCTGCAGTTTCAAAAACCGGTTACAGTTGCGCAAGTTCGTGATGCTGTCAATAGTACAAATATGAATCTGGATAACAGTGTTATCCAATTGACCGGCGTGACAGATGAAAGTTCTTCTGCCGATGTCATGATCCGCATGCGCAATCTTTCCAGTGACGAA
Source organism: Megasphaera paucivorans (assembly GCF_900103535.1). Lineage (GTDB taxonomy): Bacteria > Bacillota > Negativicutes > Veillonellales > Megasphaeraceae > Megasphaera_A > Megasphaera_A paucivorans. The sequence continues at coordinate 67,113 of NZ_FNHQ01000010.1, forward strand.
AGCAAATCGGTTGTTGATCAGGTGCAGAATAAGCTTGGCAGTGTAGACGTCAAGCGGACAGAATCTGTTGGGGCGGTTATTGGCTCGGAAGTAACGAAGAATGCTATTATAAACCTTCTCGTGGCATTTGTGGCACTCGCGGCTTACATTTCCTTCCGATTTGAGTATAAAATAGCGATATCCGCACTTGTATCCATTCTTCACGATTTAATCATGGTGCTTGGATTTTTCTCGTTTTTTCATTTGGAAATTGATGCATCTTTCCTGGCGGCCATATTGACAGTAGTAGGCTATTCCATGAATGAAGCCGTCGTTATTTTTGACCGTGTGCGGGAAAATACACGGACTCACCGCCGGACGGATACCTACGAAAAACTGGCATATGACAGTATTGCTCAGAGTATTCACCGCAGTATCTATACACTGACGACGGTACTTTTTGCTTGCGGAGCGCTGCATTTTTTCGGCGGCGATTCGACCAAGAATTTCTCACTGGTCATGCTCATCGGCTTTATCAGCGGGGCGTATTCTTCCATCTGTGTAGACACCTCTCTATGGGTCGTGTGGAAAAACCATACTTCGCATAAACGTGGCGCCAAACCCGAAGAAGAAACCGGCATTGTCAGTGAAGAAAGCAACTAACCATACCAGCAGAAAACATGTTCCTTCCTTTATTCGGCTGGAAAAACTGGCAGATATGCAAAACAGGTGTTCAGAAATGTTCTGAGCGCCTGTTTTTATTTTTTGAACTATATTAATTTATATTTTTGGGTCTGGGGGCAAGAAAAGCAAAAATAGCGCCAAAGACAGCGACGACCCATAATATCTGCAGGGCAGCAGAAACGCCCCATTGATCTGCTCCCCAGCCGACCAGCGGGGATATGAGGCCCCCCATGGTAGTGCTCAGCCCCAGCGTCACACCTGATGCTAACCCTACATTTTTAGATAAATAAGTCTGTCCGAGAACAACGATAGGGCTGTAAGGTGCAAATAAGGAGAAGGCAACGGGAATAAGCAATAGTGTCGACAACCAGACGTTGGTGCTGTTCGTGAAAAAAAACATAGCTGGGATCATCAACAAGAAAGAACTCCGCATAATGCGGATAAATCCAAAACGATCGGCCATGATTCCGCCTAAGAAGGTGATGCAGGCACCCATTGCAAATAAGATGGATAATGCGAGACTGCCGTTAGCCGGTGTTTCATGAAGGACGGTAATCCAATAAATAGGAATAAATGTATTGCAGATCGTAAAGCCTACGGAACGTGCAAAAATAACGACGGTCAATTTGCTGAAAGCACCCCAATCATTTTCTTTTGCTTCATTTTTATGAGCCATCGTATCTTTGATTTCGGCATCGGCTGCCATTTTTAGGACTTTTGGCATATTTACATATAAGATGGCGGAAAGGACGGTATTTACTAATCCAAAAATGACTAATCCGCGGATGTCAAACGCATAAGCGCAAAAACCGGCAACCATAGGCCCTACGGCAAACCCGGCATTGCCGCCTACTGAAAAACTTCCCAGTGCCTGGCCTTTGAGTTTTCCGGAAATTCTGTTGACCATGAGCGCTGCTTCCGGGTGAAAAATGGAGGAGCCGAGACCGCTGAACATGGCACAAACAAAAATAGTCCAGTAATTGGTCGTAAATGCGATAATAGTAAGGCAAACGCCGCACATCATAGTTCCGACAGGGATAAACCAAGGTTTGGAAATTTTATCGGAATAATACCCAAAAAGTGGTTGTGATACAGAAGATAAGAGCATATTGGCAAAAATCAATGTAGCGGCATCTTGATAACTTAAGTTACAAACAGCAATAAAATAAGGCAGCAGTGCCGGAATTGCTCCTTGGCACCAATCAGCGGCAAAGTGCCCCATAGTAAAGAGATAAACAAAAGGATTTAATTTTTTCATAGCAGATACGACCTTCTTTTTATAGGATGTCCATATATTCTTGTATTATATATACGTTATTATTACATAGTACTTTATAGTTTTCAAGAGAAATACGTGGGTATCTACTATATATAGTAATAAAAGTGCTTTTTTAAAGTATATTTATAATTGCAGGTGGTAAAAAAAGTCCTATGTGATATAATGGGAAAAATGGTATTAAAATATTAAGGAGTTGAGCATATGGCATCAAAAGAAATGTTTGAATTGGGCTCTAAGAGTTCTGCTATCAGAGATTTGTTTGATTACGGACAAAAGCAGGCAGCTATCGTAGGGAAGGAAAATGTTTTCGATTTCAGTATCGGGAATCCTACGGTACCAGCTCCGCCTTGCGTTAAAGAAGCGATTGAAGACCTGCTGAACACTAGGGCTTCCGTGGAAATTCACGGGTATACCTCGGCACCGGGAGATATATCTGTCCGTAACGGCCTGGCTGACTTTATGAATACTACCTATAATGCCGGCGTCAGAGCAGAAAATTTCTATATGACTTGCGGTGCGGCGGCTTCCTTGACGATGTCCCTGAAAGCGCTAGTGGAATCGCCGGAGGATGAAATCATCCTTATTGCACCATTTTTCTCGGAATACACCGTATTTATTCAAAATACAGGAGCAAAACGGGTAGTTCTGCCGCCGGATACAACGCATTTTCAAATTGACTTTGCAGCGTTGGAACATACGATTACGCCGCATACCCGGGCTATTATCATCAATTCCCCGAATAATCCTTCGGGTACAGTATATACAGCGGATACCTATACGCGTTTGGCTGCGCTGCTTACACAGAAATCAAAGGAATACGGACATCCCGTCTATATTATTTCCGATGAACCGTATCGGGAAATCATTTATGATGATATGCCGATCCTTTACGTCCCGAAGTTTTATAAAGATACAGTGATTTGCTATTCGTACAGTAAATCCTTGTCCCTTCCGGGAGATCGTATCGGTTATATTCTTGTACCGGACGAGGTGGAAGGTGCCAAGGAAATCTATGCAGCTATTTGTGGTGCCGGCCGTTCGATGGGATTTGTCTGTGCTCCGAATTTGTTCCAGAAGGTCGTGCTGGCTTGTCTGGGGAAAACGTCAGATGTTGCTGTATATGATGCGAATCGGCAGTTGTTGTACAATGGACTGAAGGATATGGGATATGAATGTGTATATCCGAGCGGAGCCTTTTATCTTTTTGTGAAATCACCGGAACCGGATGCCAAGGTATTTTCTGAAAAAGCCAAGGCCTTGAATCTGCTTATTGTTCCGGCGGATGATTTTGGCTGTCCCGGATATGTCCGCGTATCTTATTGTGTGGATCCGGATATGATCACGCGTTCCTTTACCGCGTTCCAAAAACTTATCGACCAATATAAATAACAGTGATCAAACGTTGCCCATAGACGACGGAAGCACCCTGCTTACCGTCGTCTATGGGTATTATGTTCTTGACAAACGATTTGCATTTTGCTAAACTATTCAAGTCATCCATTTTATGGGCCTATAGCTCAGCTGGTTAGAGCGCACGCCTGATAAGCGTGAGGTCGGTGGTTCAAGTCCACCTAGGCCCACCAAGATAATCCCTTCAGCCTAAAAGGTTTTTATGCTGAGGGGGCTTTTTATATACGTAAACGCATGTAATTATGTTATAATAATACAATGCCATAAGAAAAAAGGGAGGTTAGTCTATGGTAAACATTGCATCCTATATCGAACAAACGAATCTAAAACCGGAGGCGACGCTGCAGGATATATCCAAGCTTTGCAGTGAGGCTATGACCTATAATTTTGCTGCTGTTTGCGTACATTCTTCGTATGTAAGTACGGCTCATGCCATGCTTAAAGGCAGTGATGTACGAATTTCCTGTGTCGTTGGGTTTCCATTGGGAGCTATGGCAACAAAAATAAAGGCGGCAGAGGCAGCGTACGCGGTTGCTTGCGGAGCCGATGAAATAGATATGGTACTGGCCATCGGAAGGGTAAAGAGCGGTGACTGGGATTATGTGATAGAAGATATCCAGCAAGTTGTAGCGGCTGTTCCCGGACATCCTGTGAAGGGGATTCTGGAGACGGGGTTGTTAACGGAGGAAGAAAAAAAATTAGCTTGCCGTGCTGCTGTGCAAGCAGGGGCGGCTTATGTAAAAACGTCGACTGGTTTTGGCTGCGGCGGGGCTGTTGTGGAGGATGTTCGGCTTATGCGGGACATGGTCGGTAAAAATGCGCGGATCAAGGCTTCCGGCGGTATACGCGATTATCAGACGGCGTGTGCTATGATTGCAGCAGGTGCAGATAGATTGGGAACCAGCAGCGGGCCAGCCATTATGGAAGGTATGCAGCATGACGGAAAGTGAATTTCAACTGCAGCAAATGGCGTATTCTATCGGACAGGCCCGCGGCTGTGCTCCCGATACGGAACTCCCTGAGGCAGTCGAAGAAATGACATATACCCATACAGAAGATTCTTTTATGGAGACGATGCCGACCCATGGTCCGTCTGACTGTACCGTTAGCATCCTTGCCAGCGGCAGCAGCGGCAATGCGACCTATATCCGCTGGGGGAACACACGGATACTGATTGATGCGGGTATCAGTTACCGCCGCATTGAACAAGGACTGCGGCAGGTTCAATGCACAGTGGCTGATCTGGATGCTGTTTTTCTTACTCATGAGCATTCCGATCACACGGCGGGGCTGCCTGTTTTGTTGAAACGTTCTCATATGCCGATTTATACGACACGGGACACCTGGCAGGCCATAGGTAAAAAAATTGACGATTACAGTGACCGATTTGTCAGATTACCACGTCGTGTCAGTTTGAAAGATGTGCAGGTCATACCGTTTGCTATTTCTCATGATGCGGCCCGTCCGGTGGGATATGCCCTGCGATGCGGCGACAGCAAAGTCACGGTGGCGACGGATTTGGGTTATATCAGCCGAGATGTAGAATTAGCGGCAGCACATGCGGATATTTTGATTTTGGAAGCAAACCATGATGAACAAATGGTTCGGGAAGGTCCGTATCCGTATTGCCTGCAGGCACGGATTTTGGGACAAAAAGGACATTTGTCAAATAAAACGGCAGCAGCATTTTTGGCACGGCTGCCGCGCAAGCAAGGCATGAAAGTATTGCTGGCTCATCGCAGTGCTAAGAATAATTCCCCCGCTTGTACCGTACAGACGGTACGTGAGGTACTTCATGACGCGGGGATGGTGATGGGACAGGATATTATCATTCGGCTGGCTTGTCAATCCGGGCAAGTGAGATTTCAAGATAAGGAGTGATGACAGATGTCAAAAAAACATATTATCATAGTGATAGCGGCAATCATACTTATTATAGTGGGAGCAGCAGGAGGATATTTTCTCAATAATACGTTCCTTCATAACGGACAGTCCTTTAAAGGAACGACAAATCAATTGGAACCGCCTAAAAAAACGGATAAAATTTCCGACGCACGAAATACATGGGCTGTGCAAGCAGCTAAAAAAGTCAGTCCGGCTGTTGTCGGCATTACGACAAAGGTCTATAACCGCGATATGTTTAACCGTAAAGTCCTTGTCGGTGAAGGCGTCGGATCGGGTGTCATTTTTGATAAAAACGGGTATATCGTAACGAATAACCACGTTGTCGGCGACAGCAAGACGGTTATCGTGTCATTGGCAGACGGACAAAGCACGGAAGGTACTGTTGTTGGCAGTGATGCCAGAACCGATTTGGCTGTTGTCAAAATCAATGTCAGCAATCTCACCGTTGCGGAGTTTGGCGACAGCGACTCATTGCAGGCCGGAGAACCGGTCATCGCCATCGGCAATCCGCTGGGACTGGAATTTCAAGGTACTGTCACCGCCGGTGTTATCAGTGCGTTGAATCGTACGATCGGAGCAGAAGGACAGAGCATGAAGCTTATCCAGACGGATGCGGCTATTAATCCCGGCAACTCCGGCGGAGCCTTGGTCAATGCGGATGGACAGGTTATCGGCATTAATAGCGCCAAAATATCAAAAGAAGGGGTTGAAGGCTTAGGCTTTGCTATCCCCATCAACACCGTGCGGCCTATTTTGGAATCCCTGATTAAAAATGGCAAAGTAGTTCGGCCGTATCTGGGAATATACGGGCTCGATAAGCAAATGGCCGGCCGGTTTGGCATGGAATTGCAAGTAGATGGTATCTATGTGTACCAGGTTATTGCCGGAGGTCCGCTGGCACAGGCAGGAATCCAACATGGGGATATACTGATCAAGATGGATGACGCGGACTTAAAGGACTTTAATGCCTTGCAAGATGCAATGAAAGCACATAAAGTCGGCGATTCCGTGACGATTACCTATTTGCGCAACAATGTGCAGCAAACAGTGCAGGTAACGTTGCAGGAAGCACCGAAGGATGATGAAAAGTAAGATGAAATATCATGTTATTACGATCGGGAAAATCAAGGAAGCCTATCTGACGGCCGGCATGGATGAATTTTTGAAACGACTGCGGCCTTATGGGCAGGTAGAAATAACGGTCCTGCCAGAAGAGAAAATGCCGGACAAACCGTCTGCTGCCGATAAAAAACGAATTCTCGATATAGAAGGGGAAAAGCTCTTGCGCCATGTGCGCGAGGGCTCCTTCCTTTTTGTACTGGATGTACAAGGGACACTGATCTCCTCCGAAGCGATGGCGGAAAAATTTTCCGAACTAGCGGTATACGGCTGCAGTGAATTATCTTTTATTATCGGCGGTCCGTTCGGATTATCTGATACGATACGGCGCCGTGCAGATCTGCGCATCTCCTTTGGACGCATTACATTGACGCATCAGATGATACGCCTCCTATTATTGGAACAGATATATAGAGCCATCAAAATCGGACGGCACGAACCATACCATCTGTGAAATTTGAACAAGTTAAAAATAAAAGAAGGAATTTCAGTTTCTTTTGTGTAATTAGTATAATAAGAATGAAATTTACTTGGGATTTCATATCGTCAGTATGAAGATCAAAAGCAGGGAGGTTGAGCGTATGCAGGAACGTATAGCATCGGATATTATGGAAAAATATGTCATTACAGCAAGCCCGGATACATCTGTATTTGATTTGGTAGACATGTTTGTAAAAAACAAAGTGTCTGCTATTCCGGTGGTAGATGATGAAGAAAAGCTGATTGGAATTATTACAGATGGGGATTTATTATACAAAAAGATAAAGCCTCACGTACCGCATTATGTCAATCTACTTGGGGCCAGCATTTATTATAACGGCATCAGCGAATATGACAAGGGATTTAAAAAACTGCTGGCTTGTACTGCTCGGGATATGATGACGCGCAATGTCATTATTGCCGCTCCCGATGCGGATGTCGAACAGATAGCCGGGGTTATGGTTGCCGAACACTTAAAGGTTATCCCTATCGTGAAGGATAAACGTGTGGTAGGAATCATTACACGGCGGGATATCCTGGAGGAATTATATTCCGAATATGGTAAGTCTGATACGGAAGAAGAAAAGTAAAAAATGATACAAAAACAAGGGAATGAGCGCATGACAGGGTTCATTCCTTTTTGTTTTTAAAAATTTACGGTTTCCATTCTACATATGAGATGATATAATGGAATATACTAAAAGTATTGAGGAGGATATGAATGGATAACAAAGAGGTAGTAGTTGTTGTCGATTTTGGCGGTCAGTATAACCAGCTTATTGCGCGGCGCGTCCGTGAAAATCATGTGTATTGTGAAGTATACCCGTATCACAAAGCGGTGAGTAAGATAAAGGAATTGCAGCCGCAGGGGATTATTTTCACCGGCGGTCCGGCAAGTGTATATGAAGAAAAGGCACCGAAAATTGAAGAAGAAGTCTTTCAACTGGGAATTCCCGTACTGGGACTTTGCTATGGTATGCAGTTTATGGCACAGACGCTGGGCGGCGAAGTAGAACAAGCCGATATGCGTGAATTTGGAAAAACAGCGATTTCTGTCAATACAGCATCTCCTTTGTTCAAAGGATTGCAGGAACAGGAAACGGTGTGGATGAGCCATACGGATTACGTTGCAAAAATACCGGTTGATTTTGAAATCATTGCACATACAGAAAACTGTCCGGTCGCGGCGATGCAGAACAAAGCAAAGAAACTCTATGCGATGCAATACCACCCGGAAGTACTGCATACAGAACACGGTAAGGAAATGCTCCATAACTTCTTGTTTGAAATCTGCGGCTGTACGGGATCTTGGACGATGGCTAATTATGCAAAAACGGCAATCGATACTATTCGCAAGACCATAGGAACAGGGAATGTAGTTCTTGCCCTATCCGGCGGTGTAGACAGCTCTGTTGCAGCGGCATTGATCTCTAAAGCCGTTGGCAGCCAGCTGACCTGTATCTTTGTAGACCATGGCCTGCTCCGGAAAAACGAAGGAGACGAAGTAGAAACGGCATTTAAGAACTCCGGGATGAAATTTATCCGTGTCGATGCTTCGGATCGATTCCTTGGCAAATTAAAAGGCGTAAGTGAACCGGAACGGAAACGTAAAATCATAGGTGAAGAATTTATCCGTGTATTTGAAGAAGAAGGACGTAAAATCGGAACCGTCGATTATCTGGCACAAGGAACGATATACCCTGATGTCATTGAATCAGGCGCCGGCGATGCGGCAGTTATCAAAAGCCACCATAACGTCGGAGGCCTTCCTGCTGTTGTCGATTTCAAGGGACTCATCGAACCCCTGCGCAACCTCTTTAAAGACGAAGTACGTGAACTCGGAGCTGAACTGGGACTTCCGGAATACCTTGTATGGCGTCAGCCTTTCCCGGGTCCGGGACTTGCTATCCGTGTCATGGGCGAAATCACGACGGAGAAACTAGCGGTCCTGCGGGACGCCGATGCCATCTTCCGTGAAGAAATCGCGAATGCCGGTTTGAACCGCTCCATTAATCAATACTTTGCCGTACTGACCTCAAACCGTACCGTCGGTGTTATGGGGGATTTCCGTACCTATGACTACACACTGGCTCTGCGCGGAGTCACAACGACAGACTTTATGACGGCTGACTGGGCTCGGATTCCTTATGACGTATTGGATAAAATCTCCAGTCGTATTGTAAATGAAGTAGACCATATTAACCGTATCGTATATGATATAACCAGTAAACCACCTGCTACCATAGAATGGGAATAAGAATAAACAAGGCCGCTGATACAGCATAAAGCTGTTCAGCGGTTTTCTTTGATTTATTGATGAGGGGAAAATGTACTATTATTTTGTTTTTGCCAGAGCTCATTGCTGTAAACCGATCGTATCGACTATCTCTTTTTTGAATTTATACACAGGCAGCGTAAATTAATAAGCGAAATGTATACATAAAACTGATTTAGGGAGTATAATATATCATATAGTGTATACGTAATATGAAACAACAATATAATAGCAGGGAGGTACGGAACATGAAAAAAATCATTAACGATCCGGAGAGCGTAGTAGAAGAAATGCTGCATGGGATGGCGGTATCACAGCCACAGTATGTGACGAAGCTGGAGGGGTTCAATGTAATGGTGCGGACTACCCAAAAGAAGGGGAAGGTAGCACTCGTCAGCGGCGGCGGCAGCGGGCATGAACCGTCTCATGGTGGATATGTGGGAAAGGGGATGCTGGATGCGGCAGTTGCCGGAGCAGTGTTTACTTCTCCGACGCCGGATCAGATATACGAAGCGATCAAAGCCGTAGATACGGGGGCAGGTGTACTGCTCATCATCAAAAATTATACCGGCGATGTCATGAATTTTGAAATGGCAGCGGAAATGGCAGAGGCTGACGGCATCACCGTGGAAAAGGTTGTTACCCAGGACGACGTGGCAGTGGAAAACAGTACATGGACGACAGGACGCCGTGGTATTGCAGGTACTGTGTTGGTTCACAAAATAGCCGGGGCTAAGGCAGAAATGGGAGCTTCACTGACAGAAGTAAAACAAACAGCGGAAAACGTAATTGCCAATGAACGTTCGATGGGAATGGCCATATTGCCGTGTACGGTACCGGCTGCCGGAAAACCGAGTTTTATACTGGCAGATGATGAAATGGAAATCGGCATGGGCATACACGGCGAACCGGGAACGCATCGGGAAAAGATACAGACCGCCGATGGGATTGCTCAGCAGCTCGTGGATAAGATCTTGGCCGAAGGCATATACCACAGTGGTGATGAAGTTGCCGTTATGGTCAATGGCCTGGGGGCTACACCGTTGATGGAGCTATACATTGTAAGCGGCAAGGTGCAGGCTATTTTGCAGGAAAAAGGTATCCAGATGGTAAAGACTTATGTGGGAAATTATATGACATCGCTGGAAATGGCAGGCTGTTCGGTCACGCTGTTGAAACTGGATGCGGAATTAAAAAATTTGCTGCTGGCACCGGCGGATACGCCTGCATTCGTGCAGTACTAAATTAAGGTAAAGGACGGATAGCGATGATACGTGCAAAAGATGCGGTGAAAGCCGTAGGGCAAGCCGTGATAGACAACAAAGTGTTTTTAACAGAATTAGATCAAGCCATCGGCGATGGGGATCATGGGATCAACATGGCGCGTGGGTTTGAACGCGTATTTGAAAAAATTGATGCATTGCAGGATGACACGGATTTCTCGACGGTCTTAAAAACGGTGGGAATGGCACTTATTTCCAGTGTCGGCGGTGCGGCGGGGCCATTATACGGAACTGCTTTTCTGCGAGCGGCCGGCGCATGCAAGGATAAGACGGAAATTGATGTGGTAACGGCGAAAACCATGCTGGACGCGGCTATCAAGGGAATTCAGGATCGCGGCAAGGCACAAAAAGGGGAAAAGACGATGCTTGATGCGCTTATTCCGGCTTCGGAAGCTATGGGGAAAAGCCTTGCGGATGGGAAAGATAGTAGGGCATGTCTGTCCGCGGCGGTACAGGCTGCTGCAGATGGTGTCGAATATACCAAGACGATCATTGCTACAAAAGGCAGAGCCAGTTATCTGGGCGAACGAAGTATCGGGCATCAGGATCCGGGAGCGACGTCGTCAACAATCATGCTGGAAGCTGTCTGTAAGGTATTGAAATAAGGAGTGAGAGCATATGGTAGGTATTGTTATCGTTTCCCACAGCAGTAAAATAGCGGAAGGTGTCAAAGACTTGGCGGGGCAGATGGCTGGAGAGGATCAGCCGATCATCGCGGTCGGAGGGACGGAAACAGGAGAAATCGGTACGGATCCGATCCGTATCCAGGCTGCTATAGAAGAAGCGAATCAAGGAGAGGGTGTAGTTGTGCTGGCGGATCTCGGCAGTGCAGTCCTGAGCGTGGGCCTTGCCAAGGAAATGATGGATCCGGATCTTGCTAAGACGGTGTATCTGGCCAATGCTCCCCTTGTAGAGGGTACTGTCGGTGCTGCCGTAGAAGCTGCGGCGGGAAGTTCCGTGGAAGATGTGCTGCAGACGGCACAGGAAGCGCGGGCCATGGAGAAAATAGAATAAAGAATTGAAAACTGCCTCTCAAAGGCTAGACTTAACAATCTAATCTTTTGGGGGCAGTTTTTGCATAACAAGCTAGGGAAATGAATTTGAAAAATAAATCATGCGAACATCACGTGTAAATAGCTATAGATGAATTCATAAAAAAAATATTAATATATAATAACAAAAAAAGTGTGCTATAATATGTATAAATAAAAGTTTTAAATAAACTATCATATTTAGTTATAAAACTAAAATGAATGTCATTAAAACTCCGGGAAAACTACGATGTACATTATTGCATATAGAAAGGTAACTATAACTAATGAGCCTGCGCTTCTTATAGCTGCCTTTTGTTATATATGGCGGAAATTTTGAAAGAACGAGTGAAATATTTGCGTGCAGCGAATATATGAGACGCTTCGGATGCTGGGGAAATACTGTTTGGTACGTAATAATGACTGAATCTATACTAATAGATAGGCTCGTAAAAGTATAGTAGGACTTGTAAAATAATCTTTTTATAAGTGGGTGAAACTATGTATAAAGCACATAAAAATGAAATTACAGGTGAAATTCAATCTGTAAAAGAGCATAGTATTAATACGGCGAATCTTTGCCGTGAATTTGCTGTACCCGTTTTAAAAGATATGCTTTATAATTTAGGATTACTACATGATGTGGGAAAATATCAGATTTCGTTTCAGAAAAGGATTAATGGTAGTAATATTCGTGTAGAGCATTCAACAAGTGGCGCAAAAGTGGTTAAGGAAAAATATAGTAACGGAGTAGCTTTAATGATGGAATATTGTATAATTGGACATCATTCCGGCATTCCAGATGCAGGTACAATTAGTGATACACCGGATATGACTACTTTATATGGTAGAATAAAACGGCAATGTGAAAACTATGATGATTATAAGAAAGAATTAGAAATTTTACCAATGGATAATAATGACATTATTCGATATTTATCATGTGATTGTAAGAATAAATTTGAATTAATAGATAAATATGCTTTTTTTACTAGATATTGCTTTTCTTGTTTAACTGATGCTGACTCGCTCGATACAGCTAAATTTTGCCGAGGCCCTGAGAATAGAAGCCTACATACAAATTTTTATAAATGTTTGGATCAGATAAACAAATCCTTTACTGGATTTGTTTGTAATACTGAGTTACAAAAAGCACGATCAAAAATTCAAGGACAAGTTTATAAAAAAGTTGGACACGATGCTGGCATTTATTTAATGAATATGCCGACTGGCAGTGGAAAAACTTTATGCAGTGCAAAATTTGCCCTAGAAGAAGCAATTATTAAAAAGAAAAAAAGAATTATTTATGTTATTCCATATAACAGTATTATAGAGCAAACCGCCGAAGTTTTTGAATCTGTATTTGGAGAAAATGCTGAAATTCTTCGACATCAATCAACGTTTTCCTATGAAGATAAAGATGGTTATAGTGAAGACTACCGGATAACTATTAAAAATGCAACGGAAAACTGGGATGCACAGATTATTGTTACGACAGCAGTTCAATTTTTTGAATCAATCTATGCCAATAAACGTGGTAAGCTAAGAAAATTGCATAATATGGCGGATAGCGTACTTGTTTTTGATGAGGTTCATTTGATGCCTATTGATTTTTTACAGCCGTGTTTGGAAGCGATTGTATATATAACTAGCTATTTAAATAGTGAAGCTGTATTTTTGACAGCAACTATGCCGGATTTTGAGAAATTAATTAAGAAATATACTTTAAGGGGGAGTAAAATCGAAAATTTGGTGGAAGATACTTCTTTATTTTATCTTTTTGACAAATGCAATTATAAAGATTTGGGTTATTTAAGTGATGAAAAATTAATTACAATCTCCTTAGAATCAGTTTCTAGTTTAATTGTAGTTAATAAAAAAAAGACAGCAAGAAGATTGTATGAGCTTTGCAGGGGAAAAAAATTCCATCTTTCTACATATATGACTGCTTTTGATAGAATGAAAACCATCGCTAGTATAAAAAACGAATTACAGAATTTGGAGAAAAACTTTCCTAATATGAAAAATGTTCCGGAAAATTCTCGAGTAACCGTAATATCTACATCGTTAATTGAGGCGGGTGTAGATTTAGATTTTTGTGCGGTTTTTCGAGAGTTATCTGGACTAGATAACATTTTGCAAACGGGAGGTCGGTGTAATCGGGAAGGAAAACTAAAAAATGCAACAACATATATTTTCCAATTAGAAAGTGAAAAAAATAAGATATCTAATGATATACGTGCAAATATAACGAAAGGGTTAATTAAAAAATATGAGAATATTTCTTGTGCTGATTGTATACGAGAATATTATGACATGCTTTTCTTTTCTCAAGAAGATAGAATTACAAATATGGCTATGTACCAAGAATGTACTGATATTTTGTCTATACCATTTCAATCATATGCAAATAAATTTGAATTAATTGATTCAAAAACAGTTTCTATTGTTGTAGAGCGCAATCGGACAAGTAGTGACCTTATAAAAGAATTGGAGGATACTGGGAAAACTGATGTTAGAAAATTACAAATGTACACATGTACGATTTATCAACAAGAATTTGATGATTTGTTGACACAACATATGATAAATGATTTTGGCAGCGGAATTTGGTGTTTAATGAATAGTGATTACTATGATATTGAAACGGGTATTTTGTTTGAAGGAAAAGATTGTTTTATTTAATAATAGGGAGGAAACAGTATTATGAGCTTTGGATTTCGAATTATGGTTAAGGGGAATTATGCTTGTTTCACCAGACCGGAGATGAAAGTAGAAAGAGTTAGTTATGATGTGCCTACTCCAGGGGCACTAGAAGGTATGTTGAAAAGTGTATATTGGAAACCGGCTATTAAGTATGTAATTGACAAGATTATTGTATTTAATTCAATTGAATTTCTTAATGTAAGACGTAATGAAGTTAAAGAAAAATTGCTATTAAGCAATTTAAAAAAGTCAATGCGAGGGGAGCGTGTTGATTTATCTATTTATACAGATGTTAGTCGAAATCAGCGTGCTTCTATGATTTTAAAAAAAGTATGTTATGGAATCGAATTTCATTTTGAATTGACGAAAGTGAAGAATGATAAAGAACAAAATTCAGAAAACAAGCATTATAATATTATTAAAAGACGATTAATTAATGGGCAATATTTTAGAGTACCTTGTTTAGGCTGTAGTGAATTTCCAGTTACAAGTATTATGTTGCTTGATGAGTTCGATTTAAACTTAATTAGCGATTCTATTTTGAAAGCAGGGGATGTTGATTTAGGATATATGAGTTATAAAGTTGTTTTTGATGATAAAGGTATACCAATTAATAATAATTGGGAAAATCCTGTTTTTTCTGATTGTGCATCAACAATCTATTATCGTCCACATATGATTAATGGGATTATAGATGTCCAAAAATACAGGGAGGGCTTGAAATGTTGATAAAAGCTCTATGTGATTATTATGATATACTAAGTAAAAATGGCAAAGTATTAGCAGAGGGGTACTCATATGTCGGTATTAGTTACCTTATCTGTCTATCTTCTGAAGGAAAAATTGATGAAATAATTGATTGTCGAAAAAGGGTAATAGTTAAAGATAAAAAAGGAAAAGAAAAGAATAAACTAATACCTAAAGATATGTTGTTTCCTCTTCGTACGCAAAGACCAACTATTGATGCTAATATTATTGAACATAGACCGGTATATTTATTTGGCTTGGATGAATCAGAATCTAATGAGGAACAATTTTTCTTAACATCGAATACCAAACATAATAAAGCAATGAAATCACATGCAGATTTTGTGGAAAAGAATTTGAAATTTTTAGAAGAAATAAAAAGTCCTGTCGTTAATGCATATCGTGCCTTTATAGCAAATTGGAGTCCAGACCAAGAAACACAAAACCCAATGTTGCTCAATCTTAATAAAGGGTATGCATCCTCGGGGTATGCATTTTGTTTGTCCGGATATCCAAATCAATTATTGCATGAAGATGAACTATTAAATCAACATTGGACAGATTATTATCAGCAACAAAAATTAGAAGTGGGGCAGAAAAGAATAGGACAATGTGCCGTTATAGGGAAGGAAGCATATATAGCAAGAATACATAATAAAATTAAGGGGGTTGCTGGTGGCTTGGCTACAGGTGCAGTACTGATGAGTTATAAAAATCCTGCTGAATGTTCTTATGGTAATGAGCAATCTTATAATAGCAATATTTCTGAACTAGCCATGAAAAAGTATACTGAAACACTGAATTTTTTATTAAAAAATCAACAGTATCATAAAATAATTGAAGAATTAACAACCGTGTTTTGGGCTGTTAATGAGAATGAAGAGTGTGAAAAGTTAATAGAAAATATGCTTTTTTTTAATTCGGAAACGATGAATGACGAACAAACAGTGCATATGTTAAGAGAACTTATTATTGATGCAAAAAGAGGGAAAATAGTGGCAGAGCGCATTGCCTCGACAAGAAATATTGACACGAATGTTGATTTTTACATGGTCGGATTTAAACCTAATTCGTCTCGATTAGCTATTAAGTTTATTTATCATAAAAAATTTGGTGAAATTTTACAAAATGTAGCTAAATATCAAAATGATTTGCAAATATCACCCGATATTCATCCCATATCATTTTGGAAGATGAGTAAAGAATTGGTCTCACCTCAAAGTTCTGTCGAAAAAATTAATCCGGCTTTATTAGCAAAATTATTTGAATCCATTCTTTGTGGGGCTAATTATCCCATATCATTATTAGCAACAATTGTACGAAGAGTAAAAACAGATAAAGCTATTGCTGCCGATAGTCATCGAATTCGTGCGGGGATTATAAAAGCATGTATTAATAGAATGGCAAGATTTTCTAATCAAAAGGAGGAATTGAAATTGGGACTTGACAAAGAGAACAAAAATCCAGCGTATTTAAGTGGCAGATTGTTTGCTGTTTTAGAAAAAATTCAGCGAGATGCCTCGGGGAATAACTTGAACAGGACCATTAAAGATGTTTATTTTGCTTCCGCAGCTTCTAAACCTGCATTTATTTTCCCTAAAATTTTGAAATTAGCACAAAACCATTTAAGTAAACTTAAGAGTGCACCTTATTACAATAAACTTATAGGGGAAATTATTAATGAATTAGATGGAACATTTCCGGATACACTATTATTAGTTGAACAAGGAAAATTCATGATTGGGTATTATCAACAAAATCAAATTTTATATACAAAGAAAGAGGAGGAAAAATAAATGGCACTAAAAAATCGATATGAGTTTGTAATGTTGTTTGATGTAGAAAATGGTAATCCCAATGGGGATCCGGATGCGGGGAACAGTCCGAGAGTTGATGCAGAAACGGGTTATGGTTATATAACCGATGTATGTTTAAAACGTAAAATACGTAATTATGTTGAGCTGTGTAAAGAAGAGGCATCTGGGTATAAAATTCTTATTAAGCCAGATAAAGCGTTAAACGATAAATTTTCAGACGCTTATGAAGCCAAAAACCTTCCGAAAGATGAGAAAGGAAAAAATATTGATGTTGTAAAACAAGCGCGTGATTATATGTGTGTTAACTATTTTGATGTACGTGTTTTTGGTGCTGTTATGTCAACCGGGAATGATCCGTGTGGTATTGTTCGAGGACCTGTGCAGATAAATTTTGCACGTAGCATATCACCTGTAAATGTTGAAGATATTACTATTACTCGTCAGGCGCGAACAACAAATGTTCGGCAATCAACGGGTGAAACGGAAATAGGTAAAAAAAGTATTATTCCGTATGCATTATATAGAGCAGAAGGGTATGTATCCGCAGCATTAGCTAATAAAGTGACACATTTGTCGGAAGAAGACTTAGTTCTTTTATGGAATGCAATTATTAATATGTTTGAAAATGATCATAGTGCAGCGAGAGGAAAAATGTGTATGCGCCGATTATATATTTTTAAACATGAATCTGTTTTAGGCAATAGTCCTTCTCATGTTTTATTTGATAAAATAGTGGTAAATCAAGTATCTGCAACACCTCCTAGAAGTTTTACAGATTATGAAATTAAAATAGATGAGCAAATGCCCGAAGGGGTACAGCTTATTAAAAAACTATGAGTAGCGCTATAACGATTAGATCTATACAACACTATCTATATTGTGCGCATCGATGGGGGTTAATGACAATTAATCAATCATGGGCTGAAAATGCTTTTGTTACTAAAGCAAATTTATTACACGAACGAGTTCATGACTTTAAAAATAGTTATGTTCTGCGTGGCAAAAAAACATTTACTTCTGTTTCTGTATATACTGATGCGGAACCTTATAATATGTATGGAGTTGTTGATTGTCTTGAAGTGAAAGAAGCAATACGGGGAATCACTATTCCCGGATATGATAAAAAATATAGTTTGACTATTGTTGAATATAAACCCAAAAAACCAAAGATAGAAAATTTTAATGAAGAAGATTTGATGCAGATATTTGCTCAAAAAATATGTGTTGATGCCGTGTTTGGGGGTAATTGTGAAGCGATTGTATATTATGCGGATGTGAAAAGACGTGTGTCATTGCCATTAAAAGAACATTTTGAAGAATATGATAATAAGCTCCGATCAGTTCTTCAGGAAATGCGTATTAATATGGCAAAAGGCATCATTCCTCCTATTAAGAAAAAACAATACTGTAATGGTTGTTCGTTAAGAGATATTTGTATGAGTTCAATGAAACCGATTTACTCAATTCGTTCAACTATTTTGAAAACATTGGAGTAAATGATAATGAGAAAACTGTTAAATACGGTATATGTAACCGATGAACAAGCTTATTTAAGTTTAGATGGAGAAAACTTAGTTTGTAAAATTGATGGCGAAATAAAATTACGTATTCCTTTTGAAAATGTTGAAAGTATTATTTGTTTTAGTTATATAGGTTGTTCACCCGCTTTAATGGGAAAATGCGTTTCTAAATCTATACCCATAAATTTTATTTCGCCATCAGGGCGTTTTTTAGCAAAGGTGTTTGGTGAAACGAAAGGAAATGTTTTTTTAAGAGTATCCCAGATTGATTGTTTTCGTTCTAATGCGATTGTGCTTGCACAAAATACAATGGCCGCAAAATTTGCAAATACACGACAATTAATAAAACGTACATTACATGATGTGCCTGATTTAAAGATGGATTTTGATATACAACAAACATTACAGGTTTTAGCAGATGGGGTTAATAATGTTTTAACTGCAAATAGCATAGAGACAATAATAGGAATAGAAGGAAATTGTGCTAGAAGTTATTTTTCTATATTTAATAAACTTATTACCAATTCTAAAGTATCATTTTCTTTTACAGTTAGGACTAAACATCCTCCTTTAGATGAAATTAACGCTGTTTTATCATTTGTATATACTTTATTGACTATTGAATATGCAGCTGCATTGGAAACGGTAGGATTAGACAGTTATATTGGATATTGTCATACATTGCGGAGTGGGCGAGCATCTCTTGCTTGTGATTTGGTTGAAGAGATGAGATGTGTTGTTGAGAGGTTTGTATTATCTCTTTTGAATCTTAGAATTTTGGGAGAAAAAGATTTTTCAAAACAGATATCTGGAGTTGTTTGGCTTAATGAAACTGGTCGTAAGAAAGTGTTAACGAGGTGGCAAGAAAAAAAACGTAATGTTATTGAACATCCTTATTTAAGACAAAAAATTGCGTTCGGTTTATTCCCATACGTGCAAAGTAATTTATTTGCTAAATATGTTCGTGGAGAGATAAAAGAATATCCGTGTTTTTTAATTAAGTAGGTGTTGGGGATGATGGTTTTAATTAGTTATGATGTTTCCACTATAGATAAATTGGGAAGAACTAGGCTTAGAAAAGTTGCAAAAGAATGTCAAAATCATGGACAAAGAGTACAAAATTCTGTTTTTGAAGCAGATTTAGATTATTCGAGTTTTTTGAAATTAAAAAATAGATTGTTGAAAATAATTGATCCAGAAAAAGATAGTCTCAGATTTTATTATCTTGGAAATAATTGGGGAAAACGTATTGAACATATTGGAATTAAACAAACGTATAATCCGGAAGGAACAATTATTGTATGATTAATTGGCGAACATATAGTGATGGCTAATTCTGCAGGTGTTCGCTTATAAATTTTTTAGTTTTTATGGTTTTATGTATAAAATTTTGTAGCAAAAAAAGTCCATTCCGTGTATGGTGTATGTTGACTGCTGATGAAATACAATATTTTGCGGTCGCACCCTTCACGGGGTGCGTGAGTAGAAATG
>NZ_FNHQ01000024.1 GCF_900103535.1 Megasphaera paucivorans
TTTCCGTATGCGACGGCGCTGATAGGTAACGGTGCCGAATAGTCCTTGTATCGTACGGCGATCCCGCCGTTCTATCTGATATCCTTGTTTCTTGTACTGTTCCACCAATTCTGTATCCATGATTTCTAACGCACAAACCAGTGCCTCTGTGAAAATCCGCATAAACAGCTGCAATAATTTTGTTTCGCGTATGATCGCGGTATCGGATTCCTTTATTGTTTTGATAATTTCTGCTATAATATATTCCATGAGAAGACCTTCGGTTGTGATATATTTTGCTGGCTAGGCAATATATCTATTATCTAGGTCTTTTCTTTTTTTTGCAATATCTTACCGAGAACTATTTTACACTAAGGCGGAACGATAACTTCCTGCCGTGAATATTTACAGGATTAAGCAGCCTGCCATGGACTGTATGTATGCCAAAACCGCACAACTTCAAATAAAATTGCATTTAATGTTTTGATAAATAACAAACCGAAAGATATATCAATCAAAATAATCTATTCAGGTTTTTCCATATAACTTATATATAAGGAGTTGAACAAACATGGATCAAAATAGTCAGCCCAAAGTGGATGCGATGCATGAAGATCTGCACCGAGGTCTTCAAGAACGGCATATTCAATTAATTGCATTAGGGGGTGCTATTGGCGTTGGTTTGTTTTTAGGGTCTGCCTCTAGTATTGAAAAAGCAGGACCTGCCGTTACATTAGCCTATCTGATTGGTGGCATTGCAATTTTTTTCGTTATGCGTGCCATGGGAGAATTAACCCTCGAATATCCTGTATCCGGTTCATTTAGCGCTCATGCATATAAATTTTTAAGTCCTTTGATGGGCTACATTACTGGTTGGAATTATTGGTATGTATGGATCGTTACCTGCATGGCTGAAGTTACGGCAGTCGGAATTTATATTCATTTCTGGATTCCGGATATGCCGCAATGGATATCTGCACTGGCTGCATTAGCCATCATGACATGTGTCAATATGATTGCCGTAGAAGCATACGGAGAATTTGAATTTTGGTTTGCTTTGATAAAAGTTGTAACAATTATTTTTCTGATTGTTATTGGTTGTGCTATGATTTTCTTTGGATTCAGTAATGGTGGAGTCGCTATCGGCATCAGCAATCTTTTTTCTCACGGCGGTTTTATGCCATATGGCTTTAGTGGTGTTTTTGATACACTCCTGATGATTATGTTTGCCTACGTTGGCATAGAAGTAATCGGAATCACTGCCGGAGAAGCCCAAAATCCGGAACACACCTTACCTTCCGCAATTAATAAAGTAATTTATCGTATTTTATTGTTCTATATTTGTGCCTTACTTGTTATTATGTCTATTTATCCCTGGAATCAGATAGGGAACTCCGGAAGTCCTTTTGTTTTAGTTTTTGAAAAAGTAGGAATCAGCGGTGCTGCAAATATCATCAACTTTGTTGTCGTTACTGCCGCACTTTCATCCTGTAACTCCGGCATTTATAGTACGGGCCGCATGCTGTATAATTTATCTCTGCAGGGAAAAGCGCCTAAATGTTTCGGAAAAGTCAACAAACGCAAAGTACCTGCCCGAGCCATTCAAATATCTGTACTTTTTATGCTTATCGGAGTCGCTTTAAACTATTTTGTACCTGCCTCTGTATTTGAAATCATTACCAGCGTCAGCGCATTCGCAGGAATACTAACATGGGGAATTATCATAGTATGCCAGATGAATTTCCGTAAACAATTATCTCCGGAACAAGTCAAAAATTTGAAATTTAAAATGCCCTTCTATCCCTATGCAAATTGGTGCGTCTTAGCTTTCTTTGGCATTGTTCTTTTTTCAGCATTTTTTAATGCAAATACACGTATCGGGATTATCTCTACCGTAATATGGATAGGTCTACTTCTTGGAATATATTATGCAATGGGTATGAATAAAAAAGAACGTAAGGATAGCTTGGAGGAATAACGATATATCATGAGTAAAACCATGGAAATGATTACCGACATTGGACTTATTCCGCAAATTTCTCTTGATGATCCAGCGGACGCCGAACCGTTAGGCCGTGCTTTAGTAAAAGGCGGCATTCCCCTTGCAGAAGTTGTACTTCACCAAGATACCTCTACCTCTTTAAAAGTAATTCAAATATTATCTAAACAAGTGCCGGATATAATCGTTGGCGCCGGAATGATCCATACGGTAGATCAAGCTCGCCGTGCGGTAAAAGCAGGTGCTCAATTTATTATTACACCGTTCTTTAACCCCGCCGTTACAAGATGGTGTCTTGTAAATACCGCCAACACGGTGGAAATTATCCCAGGCATTACATCTCCTTCTGATATCGAAAGAGCCTGGGACATCGGACTTACCGTATATAATTTTTTTCCAGAAATCTCCGGAGGTATGGCGGCATTAAAAACGTTGTCCGATCTGTTTGAAGATATAAAATTTATACCGATGGGCGGCATTGACAGAACTGTCATGAACGATTATCTCGACCTTCCTAATGTTGCAGCTGTCACCGGAAACTTCATGACACCCTCGAATATAATAAAAAACAAAAATTGGGATGAAATTACAGCACTATGCAAAAAAGTATTCAAACAACTGCTCCGTTTTGAATTAGGGCATATCGGACTGCATGCCGATACACATAATCATGCGGAAATCATTACAAAGGACCTATGTACTCTCATGCTGCAAAATAAGTGTATCCGGGACGATCGTTGTTTTGTTGGTTCCGCCATTGAAGTATATGATCGTTCTATACCGGGATCCACCGGATATATTTGTATTGATACCCGAGATATAGAAAGAGCCATGGCCTATTATAAACGCCGGGGAGTAGCGTTTGATCAAGAACAGTGTATAAAAGATGAAACAGGAAAAATAAATATAATATATTTAAAAAAAGAAGTACATGGACTAGCCATTCACCTTCACCAAAAAGCAAAATAATTTTTCTTAAAGACAAAAGACTGTTGCCGAAGTGAAAAATCACTTCGGCAACAGTCTTTTGTCTTTATATGTTCAATACCATTTTTCTTTCATTTTTCCCATTCTGTTTCTGCCATTTTTTATGGTATCTATTTCATCAGTTGCCAGTATTTTAAATCTTTTCTGAATTTTTAAATAGCACACCTCTTATCAAATTTTTTGATTATTCAGCTTAATATTTACTATTTCCACATTTAGGTAAAGACCATAAGCCACGATCAACTACCAAATTTCCTACACAAAACGTTTTTTACTGAATCGTTTATCACATTACGAACTACACATTATGAAGAGTATTAGTCTATAATTTTTATCCAGCCCTTCGGAGCTTCAATAAGTCCCTGCTGAATTCCTGTCAATGTATCATATAATTTTTGGGTAATAGGTCCCATTTTTTCCATGCCGCTCGGAAAACAAATTTCTTTTCCGTGATCTACCACTTTGCCAACCGGTGAAATAACTGCTGCGGTCCCGCACAAACCACATTCCGCAAACTCTTCTACTTCTGTAAGTTTAACAGGGCGCTGCGTAACCTTGAGTCCCAAGTAGTGTTCTGCAATATAAAGCATAGAACGCCGTGTAATTGACGGTAAAATGGAATCTGATTTAGGCGTTACAAGTTCATTATCCTTCGTTACAAATAAAATATTAGCCCCGCCAGTCTCTTCTACATAAGTTCTAGTAGCTGAATCAAGAAATATATTTTCATCAAAACCATTTTGATGGGCTAAAACATAGGGATATAAACTCATGGCATAATTCAGACCGGCCTTTACATTTCCCGTACCCTTGGGTGCCGCACGGTCAAAATCACTCACACAAAGAGTAAGCGGCTTAGCTCCTCCTTTGAAGTAAGGACCTACGGGTGTGCCAAACACACGGAATTGATATTCATCGGAAGGTTTTACCCCAATAACCGGACCAGACGCAAACATATAGGGGCGCAAATATAAAGAAGCACCCGTTCCATAAGGTGGTACCCATGCAGCATTAGCCTTTACGACAGCCACTACAGCCTGTAAAAACATTTCTTTTGAATACGGCGGCATTTCCAACCGTTTAGCAGAATCTATCATTCGTTCCGCATTCAAATCCGGTCTGAATGCAACGATATGTCCATCTTGCGTCGTATATGCCTTTAATCCTTCAAAAACTTCTTGGCAATATTGCAAAATACCCGCAGATTCATGTAAAACAACGGTTTCATCAGTTGTCAGATACCCGTTCTCCCATTTGCCGTTTCTATAATTTGCGACATAGCGCTGCGGTGTTTTACGATAGTTAAAACCAATCGATGCCCAATCAAGATTTACTTTTTCCACGCTAATCATCATCCTTTTTTATTTACATCATATCAAGTTATATGAGATTTAGCAAATAAATTTGAGCTGTACCGCGGTTGACTCGATACAGTATTACAATATTTCTACAAATTAAAATAGTTTGGTAAACTTTGAAAAAACCATCACGGGTTTACTTGATAATTTTTATTGGATATGTAAAAAAACAACAGACTATATGCAATAAAAATTCAAGCCTGTTGTTTTCTATACAATTTTCTCCTAAATGATTTATATGCTATATATAAATCATTTAAAATTCAAGAGGCTGTAATAAACATGGATAACTTGTTAAATTACATTCCTGTATGAATAAAAACAATACATAATCATTTATTTTAAGTAATCATAAATTGGTTTAGGCTGTGCTAATATGACATTAGCTACTATATAACTACAAGATACAATTTCTTTTACAGGTAAATCATTCAATGGACAGTTTACATGATCGAATAATTGTAATCTGGCATCACCCGTCCATGCTTCTAGAATTTTTACATTAGACTCCCTAATTTGCGATAAGGTCATTTCAGCAATACGAAGAGTTCTATCATAATTTGGATACAATTTCAACATATATGTTGGCGCTGTTAATTGCTTAATTGCTTCAATATCCGAAATCTTTTTATATTTATACGTCATTGTAGCATTAGCAATACGAAACTTTTTATCTCTTCCATAATCCAAAGTTCCTACAATTGTATTGTTGTCAATATATAAGGATGGATATCCTATCTTTTTAGGGTATGCACTGCTTTCTTTGCCTGCCGCTATCGCCTCAAAATTATCTAAGTACATCATATGCAAATAATCACCTTTTAACCCATTATATATTACCGGAATCGCCTGTCCCGACTCTGTGTAACAGCCAAAACCAGTTGCATCTTGCATATACATAACCTCAAATCGAACAAGAGGTTCATCTAATAATTGTAATGGCTCCGGTACTACTTTTTCTAACGCCTTACGATCTGTTTTATAGACAATATATAAATAACCTCGATTATTGAATTTATGTGATATGTTAGGTACCGGATCAGAAATCAGGGGAGTTGTTAAATGTTGCAAGACTTCTTCTTTTTTCATT
Source organism: Megasphaera paucivorans (assembly GCF_900103535.1). Classification (GTDB taxonomy): domain Bacteria; phylum Bacillota; class Negativicutes; order Veillonellales; family Megasphaeraceae; genus Megasphaera_A; species Megasphaera_A paucivorans. Next base: position 5,414 of record NZ_FNHQ01000024.1, read on the forward strand.
GTAAATTCACCTCATTATATTTTTACCAACCAAACGGGAAAATAAGAAAATAAGCACTACAAACAATTCCTACAAATAACCATAACAAAAACGTAAACGGCAAAATATCTTGAAATTTAATTTTAAACGCCGCCAAATACGCCAAAGCCCAAAATGGTTGTATCAAATTCGCCCATTGAGCCCCTGATCCATAGGCATTGATAACCATTTGTACAGGTACTCCCAACTGTTGTGCAGCTGGAATTAAATAAGGTGCTTCAATGACAAACTTAGACCCAGCAGATGGTACAAAGAAATCCATAATTCCAGTGTATATAAAAATTATCCATGGGTAAGTTCCTGGTGTTGCAATAGAAAGAAACCAATTTGTAATTACAATAGCAAGTCCGGAATAACTAATGATACCAAAAATACCCGCATACATTGGAAATTGAATAACAACACCATAAATAGTACTTGCTCCATCTTTAACAGAATTAATAAAACTATTAGGAGAGTCATGCAATAATAATCCAAAACCAAAAAACGCAAAGTTAATAACGTTTAAATTGATATTGCCAATACCATCAACAATAATAAAATTAGCAACCCACACTAGAATTAAAATAGCCGCCAAGAAAGTGAGAATACGTGATTTTTCCAACCGTTCAGCGGGTCGAATCCTTCTGTTTTCCACAATCTCTTTAGGAGTCACGTGAGTAAATTCTTTATAATTTTCTTCACTAATTTCCACAGCATTTTCCGCTTTAGGCTTAATTCCTAAATATATAAGAGGTAAAGACACCAAGAAAAACAACAACAATGTCATCATGAATGGTGATAAGGATGTCTGACTTATGGGAATAATTCCCATAATATTTTCCAGAAAGTTTCCTGGTGTAGCCGAAAGAAGAGGTGCTGCTTGAGAAATGCCATTAGCCATAATATTCATACTGGTATATGCAATAGCTACGATATAAGCATAGTGAATACCTCTTCCCTTTTTGCGAATAGCAATTTCTTTCCCCATAATGATAGTAAGCATAAGACCCATTCCCCAATGAATCCAAGAAACAACGCCGCAAACTAAGGCAAACATAACAATTGTAGCAGGAACAGATTTGGGTAAATTAATTAATTTAATAATCAGCTTTTTAACGGGTGGTGCATCTGCAATAACAAACCCAGTAACCATCATAATGCTCATCTGCATAGAAAAAGTCAACAAAGTCCAAAAACCTTTTGCATAATCATCAACTAGTTGCCAAACACCATGTTCCGTAAATCCTAACGAAAGCAAAAATACAATTAAGGTTAATAACAAAACAAAAACCATTGAATCCGGAATCCAATCTAAACTCCATTGGATAAATTTATTCATTATTCTAGTTTTTCTATCTTCGCAAACACTTTTCTCTGTTGTTGGTGTTACCATAAATATGACGCCTCCATTCTGCAGAAAATATACGATTATAACCGGGCAGTTTACCTTGAAGCCAAACTGCCCGGCCTGATAAACAATAAAGCAATCTACTTTTGATACAACATTTTAATAAGATATTTATTTAAGTCATCATTTTCTTTTTTAATTGACGCTTCATCCCATTTAAAAAAACCTTCACCAGATTTAAATCCTAATTTTCCATTTTTTTTCATTTGTACAATAACGGGAGATGGTTTTGTATCATTGCAAAGATATTGTAAAATATATTCATGAATATTATAGGTAAGATCTGTACCAACCATGTCAGAGTTAACCAATGGCGGTAATTGAGGCAGCCGCAGACCAAAACTATATTTAACAGCTTTATCAACTGTTTCCGCATCAGCAATACCTGCTTCGACAATATGAATTGCTTCTCTCCATAAAGCATGCTGCATGCGATTAGCAATAAAACCTGGTACATCTTTTTGACAAATAACCGGTTTTTTGCCGACACCCTCTAAAATATGCAATACTGTTTGTGCGGTTTCGTCCGATGATCCATCGGCTTTTACAATTTCAACTAATGGAATCAACTGCGCTGGATTCCAAAAATGTGTACCGACAAAACGTCTTTTTTCTTTTAGCTTTTTACCAATTTGAGTAGGACTCATAACAGATGTATTGGTACAAAAAATGGTATCTTCACGGCAAAGGTCTTCTAATTTTTCAAATACGCCCTGTTTTAGTTCCATGTTTTCAAAAACAGCTTCGACAACTAAATCAATTTTCTGACAGAATTCTTTTGTTAATTCCGTTTGAAATGCAATGCGGTTTAATTGTGCAGATGCTTCTTTCTGAGACATTACCCCTTTCGCAGCAAAATCTTCTAAAGAAGACTTTACTTTACATATCGTATCATTATCCACAATATCATATAAAAAAACTTTATATTCAGGATTACGTGCATATACTTGAGCAATGCCGCGTCCCATTAATCCTGCTCCATAAATTAATATATTTTTTATTGTCATTATATATCACCTTCTATTTTTAAAAATCATTTCCCTAAAATTTCTTTTGTTTTATTTTTTACACCTAAAATTTTTCTAGCTTCATCAGGTGTTGCTACTTCCTTACCAAATTCATGAATCAATCGAATGGCACGTTCTACAAATTCCACATTAGACTTTGCAAGAATTCCTTTGTGCATCATAACATTATCTTCCATTCCAACACGAAGATGCCCTCCCATTGCCAATGTAGTATATAAAATCGGCAATTGCCCTTTACCAACGGCTACGGCTCCCCATGTACAATCTTTTGGAAGTATGCTGTGCATCCAAACTAAATTATCTACAGTAGCAGCAATTCCACCTTTAACTCCTAATACTAATTGAAAATGCAGCGATCCTTGTGGTAAGAAACCACGTTTTTGTAAATCAATAGCATTGTAAATCATTCCAGGATCAAAACATTCTATTTCTGGTTTTACTTCTTGTTTTTGTAACTCTGTACCCAGTTTTTCCAAAAACTGAGGATTATTTTCAAAAATACAAGAATTTTGCCAATTCATAGTACCACAATCATATGAAGCAACTTCCGGATGTAATTCAACAAAAGGTTTAATACGAACATCATCCGGCCATCCAGTTCCACCGGATGTCGTTAAATTAATAACAATATTAGATTTTGGACGAACTGTATCAACTACTTTTTTAAATTGATCATAACGCATTGAAGCTTTTCCTTCATCATCACGAACATGAATATGTGCAATAGAAGCACCTGCTTCTGCACAAGCAATAATATCTGCTGTTATTTCTGATGGATCAATAGGCACTGCCGGATTATTTTTTTTTGTTGGATAACCACCAACTGGGGCAATTGTTAACATTACTTTGTTTGATAAATCTACCATGATAAATACCTCCATTATATAAAAGTAAATTTCGTTCCATAAATAACACCTGGCCAGGTTTCATAGTTATTTATTTTACAATTTTTAACAAAATTATATATGAAATTATTATGCCAAATTAAAATCGTGCAAACAGTGCGGTTGATTATAATGCAATTGTAAAATTACATTTACACATTTTACAATTGTAAATAAAAATTGTAATTTTATTTACAATTATTTACAAACAAAAATCGGACAGATTTTTGTTTCTGCCCGATTAAAAATAAATATCATGAGTAAATATTGTTGTTTTTTGAAATACCATATTTTTTTATTTTCTTATATAACGTGGGTCGGCTAAGTCCTAGATATTTAGCAGTTTTACTAATATTGTTATTGAATGTCTGTAATGTTTTTAGAATAACAAGCTTATCAGACTTTGTCGTCAATTTCTCCGATTCTATATTTTCCCCTCTATTCGTTTCAGTAATTAATTTATTAGAAAAATCTTCCAATTCAATATACTCGGTCTGACAGACGATCAATGCCCGGTCTACGGCATTTTCTAATTGTCGTATATTACCGGGCCAATCATATTTATTTAACATCTGAAGTGCTTCACGAGAAAATCCTTTAACCTTTTTATTATATATTTTTTGATAGTTTGAGAAAAAATATTTTGCTAATATTTCAACATCTCCTTTCCTTTCACGCAACGGCGGCAGGGGAATAGTAAAAACATTTAAACGATAATATAAATCATCTCGAAATGTTTTATTCTTAATTTCTTCATCTAAGTCTTTATTTGTTGCCGATATAATTCGAACATTCACCTTGATTGGCTTTGTTCCCCCAATTCGCAATACCTGTCGTGTTTGTAAAACACGAAGTAAAGTAATCTGTACATCATACGGCATATCTCCAATTTCATCAAGAAATACAGTTCCCCCATCTGCTAATTCAAATTTTCCGGGATGTCCATTTTTATCAGCACCCGTAAATGCACCTTTTTCATAGCCAAAAAGTTCACTCTCAATTAATGTCCGCGGAATAGCTCCGCAATTAATAGCAACAAAAGGTCCTTTCGCCCTATTACTAGCATGATGAATTGCTTGAGCAAATAGTTCTTTTCCTGTACCACTTTCACCTAATATCATCACAGCAGGATCATGTTGTGCCGCCATCTGCGCTAGCCTTTTTACTTTACTCATCTCCTCTGACTGACCAATAATATCCTCAAATGTAAACGATCCCGTAGGATAGACTATTTTAGCTGCTGTTTGATGAACTTCCGCTCTTTTTTTGATAATCATGATATATTCGGCTCGATCTTCCTGTATCGTATTTTGAATTGTTACATATAATGGATATTCTCCTTTACCAATAACATTAGCAGCCAATGGCGTTAACAAGTCATAATGATATATTTCATTCTTGTTAGTATGACAATGAATTTTATCAATAGTTAACTTATTATCAATAAAATTAAATATATTTTTACCCAATATCGCTTCATGACGCAATTGTATTCCTAATAATTGAACAGCATTTTTATTAATTGTTTTTATATTACCTTTATCATCAAAATACACTAATCCAGAATCAACACTTTCAACAGTTGTATTTAATCTCCTGTTAATATTCTTGATTGACTTATTCATATCTAAAATTTTTCTATTAGCAGTCTGTAAAGCCAGTGCTTGAGAAATAGCTTCACCTGCTATAATCGCCATACCAAGTGTATGAACATGGGAATCCCACCAATGACCTGATATGCCAATATATCCCAAAACTTTTTTTGTCCGAAGATCAATAATAGGACTGGCAGAACCTGCCAAATTATCGTCAATAGGAGAAGCATGTTCCGTTGCCACTAACATAAATGGTTTTTTTAACTTATAGACTAAATGAAAAAGACCACAATAAGGTGCATCTTCACCTCGATTGGATCCCTCTATCAATCCGGTTGCCTTTAATTCCTCCAACATTTTTGGAGTACCAATTAACTTTAATATAACTCCCTCTGTGTGCATAAAAGTCAACCAAAAACTTTTATGATCAATAAAAGAAAAAATCTTTTTCATATAAGGAATCGCAACATGCATAACTTGAGCATTTTTTTCAAGACGTCTTTGTAAATCTCTCACCACTGGTTTATTGGGATAAATATCGTCAAATCCATGTTCATAAGATTCTTGCCAACCCATTAATATGTCAGGACGAACACCCACAATATCTTTAAGATTTCTAGTTCTAAAATATTTATCCCGCATTTCACTTATATATTTGACATGTTGGGGATTAAATAAATTTTTAATATCGTCTGTTAACATGCATTATCACCAGCTTTATTATTCTATATTTTAAATACAACATACTAATCAAATAAAATTGGAATAAATATATCACAACAGAACCACTCGTATAGTATAATTTATATTTTTTAACGCTCAGGTTCTTACACATCGCATGCAAATATTTAATTTATAATATATTCCGTCTACTTACTTTATTATATAGTAAAATACACGTTCAGAACGACCCCATCACTATAAATTTTTCCCTAATAAATTTAATTTTTTATCAACAGATGCTGCAATCGTTATTATATAATTTTACTGTACTAGTTACTTTATTGAATTGCTATTACAATGCAGACTATTGTTATAACTAAACTATAATTTTTCACAAAAAAACTCTCTCCTCACTATGTCTCATCCAAAACATGCAAAAGTAATTTCTTTATCTCATCCGGCATCTGAAATGATGTCTCAAACTCTATATACCCCTCATGGGGTACAGCTCCATGGATACAGAGAACATCCATAAGACGATACCCGCCAATAGAAACTTGTGCTGCTTCAGATTTTTTTAGTGCCTCTTGATACTCAATGCGTACCGTATTCCCATGCACCTTTGTAATCACATCATTACTGAGTTTGATATGCCCCACGAGTTTTTCCAGCATAGAGACTGAAAGGTGAGAAAACATCCAGCCTATCATACCGCCATGGTCTTCCAGATCTTTATATTTTACCGTATACGACATATACGATGTATCGCCTTCGTGAATACAGGAATCAATTGTCCCGGAAATGTTAACCCCACCATAGTTGGATATATCTGCATAAATATCAAGTCGTCCATTTTCTCGTGATGTAATGTGCAAAGATTTCACCTTATCACTGTCACTGATTTCTTGGGCAAGTACTGCATTAATCACTTCATCTGGTACATCTAATTTTCCCTGAATAATATGTTCCAAGGACTGCCTATCCCACGTTTTTTTTATGATTTCCGCATACAGTTCATACTCCGTTACCATCACATCCACATCTTGTGGTATCCAGTCCCCGCTAGCTGCTGGACGTAGAGGTGGTTGAAATAAGCAATATCATCATTAAAATGCCAATTACCTGTCTTTTTACCATATTCCCAGCTTTCTTTTAGCAGTATTTACTCACCCTGTTATTATTTTTAATTAATCCGATATTTTTTTATCATAACTTATATTTAAATTTATACGAATAAGGCTATAATTTTATTGTACTGCTTCACACTGAAAATTGCTATTGCAATAAAATCAATTTTTTAGTATGTAAACTTAAATACAGCCGTACGCTTTCGATTTATTCAGAAGCGTACGGCTGTATATGACATTTTCACACCTACCCTCGTATATATCCGATGCGGATCATGGAAGCGGCACATACTGCGCCAGCGGTTTAAACCACTTTGTATTTTCCAAGTATACACGGACTCTCCATAGATGTGACGTTAAATCCGAAAATATAAGCCGGAATTTAAAGTGCCAAAAACTGCCAAACCCTTCAAAAATAGGAATTCGATCCAAGGCATACGAATCCTCTCCCGGAAAATCTTTTCCAACATTTACAGTAAAAGCAGCTTCATAATGCGCACGTTTTGTTTCCAATTCAACAAGGTCATTATATTTTCCTTCCGGATAGGCAATACACGTCACAGGTTTACCAAGCTGCTGTTCTATACGTGCCTTCGATTCTACCAATTCTTGTCTCAAATGGTCTTCATCCAACTGGGTAAGAGGTTTATGGCTTACCGTATGCGACCCAAATTCAAATCCGTCTTTTGCCATTGCATGAACTTGATTCCAAGTCAAATAGCCAGTTTTTCCCATCAAATTGATGATAAGAAATATAGTACCCGTCATATTATATTTTTTCATAATAGGATATGCCTGTTCATAATTATCAACATAACCATCGTCGAACGTGACCAATACCGGCTTATCCGGCAATGTACCTGTTCCGTTCATATATTGCAGCAGTTGTTCCTGTGTAATGGCATGATACCCATTATCATGCAGATACTTTATCTGTTTTTCAAAGTCAGCAGTTGTCATTGTCAACGGGGTTTTATATGTATCATTTACTTGGTGATAATTTAAAACCGGCACACCTGCTATACGATAATTATCTGCATTAACATACCAGTATGCAAATATACCAACAATAGCTGCCACTACAACAAGTACTCCAGTAAGAATCCAACCTTTCACCGTTTGTCCTCCTTATCACCTTTCCAAAATACTAACACAGAAGATGTCTATTTCTATTGATCAAGCAGACTCTATTCGTTATCCCCGTAACTACAATCGATAAAAATAAGTAAATATGAGTCGTTGCCGCCTAGCGAGCACATGATAAAGACACTGCCGCATTTGTTGTATAATACATAATGCAGTCATTATTTCCTCTTCACGTAATGTTTCCGGTGTATCAAACCGTGCTTTCAATGCTATCATTATAAAAGTTTTAATTGCAACCTCGTTCCAACACCGCTCATTTTGCTGTAAATATTCTGCATAACAAAGATAATCCATTTCTTCCGGTCTTTCTTTCCCGCAATATGCTGCCAGTTTTTCCATATACGCATATAACCGGGCCATACGATCCTTTTGATTTTCTGCCGTGATATCACCTGCAAACAGACGCTGCCGTCTTTGGGAACAATATTTCCGCCAAAGGAAGGCCCCCCCTCCTATACTAAGTATCCCCGCTATAAAAGCCAGGTATGACGAGTGAGACTGTGGTACTGCAAAAACCTTATGTTCCGCGGGAGACTTATTCGTATCGACTGGGGGTATCGATTTTTTATCACGGTTGTCTGTATGGTTTTGCGCTGTATGATCGGGATTCGTATTATTTTGCAACTTCCGATGATTTTGTACGCCTGTACCTGCGGTACTTTTCGGCATAAACCCAGGAGTAAAATCTACAGGCCGCCACCCCCAGCCATCTTCATAAATTTCAACCCATGCATGTGCCTGCTTATCTGTTACAGTAAAAGCATGAATAGGTTGTCCATCATCACTTGCCATCACGCTTCCAGCCTCAACAGCTTGCTTGGGTATCGCATATCCAACAACATACCGCGCCGGAATACCTGCTTGCCGCAGAATCAAAGTTGCCGCCGAGGCAAAGTAGGTACAATACCCTGCATGCGATTCATTTAAAAAGTAGCTTACAAAATCTTTTCCTTTTGGTACTCTGCCAGGAGAGCGAGTATATGTATAATGGTTTTGAAAATATTGCTGCAAATCCGTAATAAATTGCTGGCGTTCTTCTTCTGTTTGTACCTGTATAATCGGAAAATCCTTTGAAAAGCGACCTAATATTCCTTTGGGAACCTGTAAATAATAGGTATAAACAAAGTTACGATACATATTTTCAATATAACCATAAGATGATATGTTTTTGTTGTATTGCCCGTACTCTTGAATAAATGAATGAATCGTATCAAAACGCGGCGGCATATCATATGCGGTTGCCTGATATACTTTTAATCCTTCTTCCTTCGCTGCTTTATCATATTTAAAACCAGAACTGGAAATATCCAGATTGTATGGGAAAAAATATTGATTTTGTTCCCTAAACAAATGATCTATCTTAAACAGCCGGGAAGAAAACATATCCGAATAGGACATACCGCTTTCAAGATAGGACATAAGCTCCTTTTGCCCGCGTATATCTTGATCCAGTGATTCAAACATAATTACGCTTTGATCATACCATGCACCGGGTGAATACGCATTAAATAATCGGTTATACTGTCTATAAACAGTATCCGGTAAATCATTCCAAGAGTTATCGTTATACACCGCCCCGGAATAATTACGTAAATATAAGCAACTATCCACATGCAAGGATGTCTGCACATGCATTATACTACGTCCCGTTTGCGTCAATGTGTCCATATCGCCCAAATGGCCGTGCCCCTGTATGCCATGGCGAATATCATCTAAAGATGTAGCTCTGCCGCCGGGAGATAACCACGTATCCAAAAAATTCTGCAAACTCTGCGGAATATATTTCATAAATTGCGGATGCACATAATTGGCTTTAGGTATCACACATTGCAGGATTCCGGCACTGAAAAAAAGAATTGCAATAGCTAAAATAGCACGAAATCCTGCTTTTTTCTCAAATTGTTTGTCCAAAAAAATCAAAACCGCCAGCCAAAAAGCGGCCATACTCATCAGACTATGCGAATTCGGCAATACATTAAAATACAAACCGAAAAAGCACCCCGGTATGGTGATCAGTAAAATAATAAGGCATCCTGCTCTATTCTTGATCAGTACATGAAACACAGCGGCAAGAATAAAAATCAGCAGCAACAGCATAGGTTCTTGATTAACTGCATAAGATGTATGCGGTAATGGAAGCGTTAGCAATTGCAAATGATACGGTCGTTTCAATACCTCGATAAAACTATTTGCCATATACAACAAACTGGGATAAAACATATCGCTGTATTTATAAATAAAACAAAATGCAATACCTGCCGTTATGCTATAGCCAAGCAATCTCGTAACGCTGCCGCTGCAAGATAGCACATATAAAAAGGTGCAAACACTAAGTGAAAACGCAATTTCACCTGCATAAATCGTACATGTACTATAGGATAACATGCAGCTCAATACTGCCAATACTCCTAAATTAAGCACAAGGACACGTCCTATAGTATTACCATACAAATTAATATATTTCATATGTGCCATACCTCTGCCAGACTACCTGCCACATTCGCAGGATCAATATATATTACCTTATCCCCATATACATTACTTTCACGATTTCCCACAATAAAAAATGTCATTAAAGAATACAAATCCCCGCTGATATCCATAATCTCATTTTCAGAAGCCGCTGATATATAAAAAATGCAGCGGTAATTTTTTCTTCCACTTTCTACAAAACGATGAAGATTGCTTAGTGTTCCCTCCATGCGATCAGCACACATATACGCTGTCAATTGCTGATCTAAATCTGCCCTGTAATGAATATGTTTCGTATATAATACATCATTTTCTTGTCTGTAGGAAAAAACAAATCCGCCATACAGGGAAATAAGCCGAACACCTACAGCATAAAAAACTTCATATACAGCATTACAAACCTTTTCATCTGCCTGAAAGGGTATATCAAATAATAAAACGATATCCGCTTCTTGTTGTGCATAAAATTCTCTCATATATACATCGTCATGTGCAGCGCTTGCTTTCCAATGAATGTACCGGCTATTGTCTCCCGGGCGATACAGCTTGATTCCGGCTAATTCTCCAGCAGTTCCCGTTGCCGCCAAAACCGTCCCGCACACGTTAATGTCGTCTGTACCTTGCCAAAGCTGCGGCATGACAAGTACTACATACGATCCCGGCACCTTGCGTTTATATGAAAAGAGATGCAGCAGATCTTGAAATATGACACTATCTATATATATTTCCATTCTGCCGCAGCAGGTCATATGATATGTATATACCATTGTATTAGTAGAATAAATAAACGAGTTAATAAAAAACAATGTATCTTCCAGTATTTTTCCGGATTTTTCCTTTTCCAAAATCCGTATGCTAATATCTGCTGCCGATACATAAAAACGATTTTTTATTTTGATTGGCACATGAATATCTTCGCCGCATACGACCGTGGCCAGCTCATTATCAAAATCTATGGTAATGAACTTCTTTTCCATACACAGAAGGACCCAAGATAAAACAGGAATACTGCAGGTCAAGGCGAACAACAAAAATGCTTCATATTGATCATACAAAAAATACAAACAGGCAGTAAAAAAGAACGTCAATATATATATCAGTCTAGGCCATGTCATCAGAATTACTCCACAATTTTCGGCAACGGTATCGATTGAACGATCTCCGCAAAAATATCATCCACTGAACGATGTTTAAAGCGTGCTTGACTGGTAATAATCAAGCGATGCTGCAATACCGGTTTTAAAATAGCAGTCACATCATCCGGCCGGGCAAAAGACCGTCCGTCTAACATGGCTCTTGCTTGTATCATTTTAATAGCTGCCACGCTGCCACGCGGACTAATACCAAACAAAATCAGCGGAGATCGTCTGGTAGCCGCTGCCAATTCGGCAATATACTCATATATGCTGTCGTCTACATATACACGCTTTGTAGCCTCTTGCAATTGGATAATTATCTCTGCATTGACTATACTTTTGATCGTATGCAAGGCATGATCGTGGATCTCTTTTAGAATTTGGATTTCCTCTGCAACACCCGGATAGCCAATAGATAATCTGATCAAAAATCGATCTACCTGCGACTCCGGCAGCGCCTGTGTTCCGATAGAACCCGCAGGATTTTGTGTTGCTATAACGGTAAAAGGCTTTGGCACTGGCCTTGTTATTCCATCTACCGTTATATTTCCCTCCTCCATGACCTCCAGTAAAGCGGACTGTGTACGTGGAGATGTCCTATTGATTTCATCAGCCAGCAAAATATTTGTCATACCCGTTCCGGCAATATAACGAAACGTATTTGTATTTTTATCATACATAGAAAAACCCGTAATATCCGAGGGCAACACATCCGGCGTAAACTGCATTCGTTTATGTGATACTCCCAAAGCTTTGGCAAAGGCAATGGATATGGTTGTCTTTCCTACCCCGGGAACATCGTCGATTAAAATATGACCGCCGGCTAAAATAGCCATCATGATCTTTTCTAATATATCAGTCTTGCCAACAACTGCCTTTTCAACCTCTGCTAATACTGCCTGTATAACCGTATGTTCATCTGACATCATAAACTCCTCCAGAAAAATATTCTTGCATAAAACATGTATATTATTTTACCACTATCACTATAATTTTTATAGCATGATATATAGCTGGCTTATCCTCTGATACCCCTCCTAAAAACATAAATAATGAAATCCCATATTCTCTATTCAAATAGAAACCCCTTATAATTACTTGTTTTACAGTCCCTTTCTCGGCACACGGTTCCCACTAAAATATATCACTGAAAAAAATACTTTAAAATTTTTCTAACGTATTCTATCCAAACTTCTTATAAACTTTCCGTTCCTTATATTAACGAATAATTAATCTATAAAAACGCGAAGAGGTATACCTCTCTATAAAAAATAATGGACTCCTGTTGTTTCAATCGATACCTGCGTAGAATTATTAAAATTTGACAAGCATCATAAATAATAATATAATGCAATTTATTAGCAAATAATGTACTAGTTAATTATATACTAGTGCATTATTTATTTATTTATTTAGAAAGGATGATACGATGTTTAAAAAAATTTTAGTTCCAATTGACGGGTCAGCAGAAGCAATAGCAGCTATAACATATGCCAGAGAAATAGCTGAAAAATTTAATAGTACCATAACCGTAATTCACGTTATTCAACATCCCGCTTATCTCACTTCCGATTCTCACCCCTTACTAATCAAAAGTCTGGATGAAAGGGGAAATGAAATAATAGCTCAGGCTTTGACTTATTTTAAAAACTTTGAGGGACGCGTAGAAACACGTATTGAATACGGTCATCCCGGAATAAAAATTACAGAAATCAGTAAAGAACATAACTATTCTTTAATTATCATGGGCCGACGTGGCATGAGTGATATTGCTAAGCTATTAATTGGCAGTGTTAGTAATTATGTGCTTCATTATGCTTGTTGTCCGACCCTGGTTATACAGGATACTGACTACTGATTTTTTAGCAGAGGAGTTATACATACAATGATGAATAAAAAAGAAAAATTATGGACACCCAATTTTATTACACTTACTGTTACAAATGGCTTATTATTTGCAGGCTTCCATGGCTTATTACCCACCCTTCCTATCTATGTTTTGCAGCAGGGCGGAACAAATGCACAAGTAGGCCTTCTTGCTGGTATTTTTACGTTTTCCGCGATTATAATACGTTTTTTTACGGATTCAGGTATTGCTAAATTTGGCAAAACTCACTTTTTATTATTAGGCATTTTTATCTGCCTACTGTCTGCCCTATGTTATAATTTTATCAATGAGGTCGATCATATTTTATATATCCGGGTATTGCATGGCATTGGATTTGGTATTGCGACCACCCTATATGCGACCATCGTAGTCGACATTGTTCCGAGTTCACGTCGAGGTGAAGGCATTGGCTACTTTGGTCTTGGAACCACTTTTATGATGGCGTTTGCCCCGGCTGCCGGCATATGGATTATTGATAATTTTAGTTTTTCTATATTATTTATTGTTGCAGCAGTATGTCAAGCATTCGCATTAGTTTGGATTTCTTTTTGTAAATTTACAATTTCTGATTCAATGACCGTCCCAACACAGACCGCTCCGCTTTCTGTGTTGGACAGAATCGTTGAAACCAACGCACTTTTTCAAGCCTTTCTTACATTATTATTTGGTGCTTGTGTCGGTGGATTGCTTAGTTTTGTAGCTTTACTTGCCCGGGAAGTACATATTCAAAACGCAGGATATTTCTTTTTAGTATGTACCGCTTGCGTGTTTATATCCAGAATTTTTACAGGCAAAATATTTGACGCTAAAGGACATGCCTGGGTCATTTTCCCCGGAGCGATTCTGTTAATGGTCGGCTCATTGTTGTTATCACAAACAACCACAATCACATTATTATTAGCCGCTGCTATATTATATGGACTAGGAATCGGGACGACGATGCCGGCTCTTCAGACTTGGATTATTAACGTTGTACCGGCAAATCGCCGTAGCATTGCAAGCGCAACATTTTATAATTTTATGGATATTGGCGTAGGTGGAGGTTCTATTATATTAGGACTATTTGCTGAAAAAACAGGGTATGCTTCTGTATATTATTATTCGGCCGCAATTATGGCAGTTTTTCTTATTAGTTATGGCTTTTATATTGTTCATCATAAAACTTCTGCTCAGAATGCACCTATCTTACAGACAACTCAAGATAATTAATCCATATGATGACGCTACTTGATTTTTCTGAATGATATATCTATGATATATATAAAGAATACTGTAAAATGATTGTTCGTGATGAAAATCCAACAATAATTAGGAGCGTTAAAATGGAAAAAACAGATACTGTGGTTCATCAACTTTACCAAACCACTCGAATCATTACTAAGGAAATCAATCGTCTCTTAGAACAATATGAACTCCATAGTTCAGAATGGACAGTTATCGCAAGCATAAAAGAAAAGGGTGTTGTTTCTCAAATTGTATTAGCAGAACACCTGAATATTGAGCCATCGGCAATATCAAAAAGCTTAATTTCTTTAGAAAAAAAAGGATTAATTCAACGTGAAGAAGGATTGGATAAAAGGGAAAAAAGGGTTTCTTTAACCGAAAAAGCAATGGGTCTTTATCCTACTTGGGAACATATCGTCAAACAACATCGCAATCAACTTTTACAAGGTGTTTCCGCTGAAAAATTAGATGATCTATTTTTAACATTAAAAACTATTTTTTTTAATGCACAGAACATAACAAAATCATAATAACCCGAGATACTATACAGGCCAATCATTATCGTTTTTTAATATATCCCGCTAACGCAGCAACGTCTTTTTTTACTATAAACTGCACGGTACTTCCAATGCTATATTACGACGTAAAGATAAATCTTTGGATGAAATAAACATGATAGCATGGGTTCAGCCAACATTATCAATACCACTCTTTACACAACAAAATACGCACGGCACCCCATGATTTCCTATAGGTCGCCGTGCGTATTTTGCTACTTCCTTATAATAAAGTGGGTGCATATTCTACTGCTCGCAAAGAAAAGATAACAAAAGTTTTAATGCATTCCATCATTTTACCGAGCCGCCACAACTTCAATTTCCACTTTTGCTCCTTTCGGCAGATCCGCTACCTGAAAAGCCGCCCGAGCGGGAAAAGGAGCTTGAAAAAACGTACCGTAAACATCATTCATTGCTCCGAAATCATGGATATCCGCCAACAAAACTGTTGATTTTACAATATTGGCAAAAGTTAAACCCGCTTCAGTCAAAATCGTTTCTATATTCATCAGAGAAACACGTGTTTGTTCTTTAATATCATCAGAAGGAAATTCTCCCGTAGTCGTTACAATCGGAAGCTGTCCGGATACAAAAATCAATCCATCATGTTCAATAGCCTGCGAATACGGTCCGATAGCTGCCGGTGCTAATTTACTTTTAATTTCTTTATTCATTAGGTGATACACTCCTTTACGCTTGGGAAACGCGAGAATTTTTTAACCAATTTTTCCCATGAACAACGCGGGAAATAATCATTGCCAATCCGGTGTCGCCAGTAACATTAATGACTGTCGCCGGTGCGTCAGTAATCGTGCCGATAAGGACCATAATAGGAATAGAAACAGTTGGAAAACCAAAAACAGAGACAATAAATATTTCAGCCACATATCCCCCAGCAGGAATTCCCCCCATTACGACAGACGCAATGACTGCGACAACAATAGACAGGAAAATGTTTTCCGGTGTCACATAGTTGATGCCAAAAGCTTCACAAAGTAACGATATTTTTAAAATTTGAATGATACAGGCTCCATCTTTATGTAAGTTAGCGCCTAAAGGAATAGCCAAATCACCAACATCGGCAGGAATACCAATCTTTTTGGCATGGAGTAAGTTGACCGGCAACGTCGCTGCGGATGAACAGGTTCCGAGCGCTGTCAGAGCCGGCGCGGCTGCCCCTTTCCACCACGTCTTTACCCCATTTTTACCAGCCCCGATATAAGCCATAACCGTTTGTGACACGATAAAATAGACAACAACAACGAAAAGATATAATACAATCCCTTTACCAAGAGGGCCGACAACAGAATTACCATATTTGCCAATCAAGATCGCAAAGTAGCAACCCAGGCCCAGGGGAGCCAGCTTCATGACAATATTAATAACCTGAACAATGACTGCCGTCAAATCATTCATTGCTTTGACAATGGCCTTTCCTTTTTCTCCTGCTTTGATAATAGCAATAGAAAAGATGACCGTAAATACGATGAGTGCCATCAGATTCGCTTTGGAAAAGAGTTTTGGAAAGTCGTCTACAGCAAACATAGCTAATAAATTCATACTCCCCGACGCATTGGAAATATCTTGCGACATATCCAGAACCATTCCCTGCCCCGGATTGACGATAATGGCCGGAATGATCATAAACAGGCAGGCGATTGTCCCGGTAATCAAGGTTCCCGCCAAAAAAGTTCCCATAATTTTTTTAAGTTTTGATAAATCATCCATTTGAGCAATTGCAGCTGTCAGCGAACAAAAAATGAGCGGTACAACACAACAATACAATAAGTCAAGAAACAAGTCGGCTATCGGTTGTAATATCGCGGCTCCTTCTCCCCAAAATTTCCCAACGACACCACCAATAATCATAGCGGCCAGTAAGATAAATGAAGATTTATAAGTTTTCCATATTTTTCCCATAATATATAATTCCCCCTTTATTTACTTGATATGCAAATCAAAAGCTGTTTTCAGCTGATTGAACACTTGAATAACAGTCGATCGCGGACACGCCATATTAAAGCGTTCAAATTGTGCTGTCTCTTTACCAAATATTTTACCTGAATCAAGCCAAAGTTTTGCTTCATTAACAATGAGATTATCCAATTCATCATCACTGAAACCATAACCGGAAAAATCAATCCAAATCAAATATGTCCCTTCTGTATCGACAAAAACAGCTTTGGGAAAATTCTTATCAACAAACTCTTTCGCATAGGTAATATTCCCAGCAATATAATGTACCATTTCTTTAACCCACGTATCACCCTTAGTGTAACAAGATTTGACAGCCATCTGCCCCATAACACTGCCTTGGCTATAGCCGGATGCAGCATTGGCTTTGCGGTATTGCTCCCGTAATTTTGGGTTAGGAATGATAATGTTGGCCGGTTGGAATCCAGCAACATTGAATGTTTTACTTGGTGACGTATAAAGAACAAGATTATCCCAATATCGGACATCCATACAAAGAAAGCTTGTAAAATGGTGCGGAGCATAAACAAAATCACAATGGATTTCATCATCCATGATAAGTACCTGATGTTTCTGACAGATATCCCCGAGACGGGTCATTTCTTCTTTTGTCCATACGCGGCCAGCCGGATTATGCGGGCTGCACATCATAAAAACTTTTACATCATTATCGACAATTTTCTTTTCAAAATCATCAAAATCAATGGTATATTTTCCATTTTCATAATGAAGTTGATTATTGATAAATCTGCGGCCGTTATCTTCAATAACTTCGCGGAACGGATAGTATACCGGTTGTTGAATCAAAATAGCATCTCCAGGTTTGGTAAAAGCTTTCACTCCCGTAGCCAATCCGTAGACAACACCGCATCCAAGCGTAACCCATTCCGATTTGACATGATACCCATGATGAACGAAAAACCAGCGATCAAGAGCTGCATAATATTCATCATCTGGATCTGTATATCCAAAAATACCATGATCAATCCGGGTATGAAAATCAGCAAGAATTTCTTCCGGCAAAGAAAAATCCATATCAGCAATCCACATGGGGAGTAAATCCATACGTCCTTTCCGCTGCATTCCAAAATCATACTTTAAACA
This sequence comes from Megasphaera paucivorans, assembly GCF_900103535.1. Lineage (GTDB taxonomy): Bacteria > Bacillota > Negativicutes > Veillonellales > Megasphaeraceae > Megasphaera_A > Megasphaera_A paucivorans. Next base: position 23,641 of record NZ_FNHQ01000024.1, read on the forward strand.
ACTTGTCCCTTTTCGATTAACCAACTTGTCAAAATCATACTGTCTTTCCATAGTGCATCCCTCTTTCAAAAAATTATTATAGTTTAATAACTAAACTATATATTAATTAAACCATACACACTATACCAACATTTGTCAATTATTTTAATTTTAGTTGCTAAACTGTAATCGTTGAGCATAGCTTATTTACATTATGTAATTTTGCTTATTATGGGTTATTTATATAATCTTAATTGATTTATCACATAATATAGTTTATAATTAAACAATATTATGTGATAGAAATAATTATTCAGGAGAATTAAAATGAGTCAAAATGATATACAAGAAAACAATCTGACATCAGAAACAAGCTACGTCAACGCGACGTTCCAAGCACTAAATAATCGGCATAGCATTATTTATTATTTTGTCATGCTATACAATGACTATATTTACGCTGATCATGATTATGGCAACGGCATGCCCATGACCATGATTGAAGTCCATACGCTAAGCTATATTGAAGACCATCCCGGTACGACAGTTACAACCTTATCAAAACATTGGCAAAAAACAAAAGGTGCTCTTTCCCAAATTGTCAGTCGTCTAGAAAAAGATGGCCTAGTCCGCAAAGATAAAAAAGAAGGTAATACAAAAACAGTTCTTCTCTACACAACCAAAACAGGCACAGAAATCAGCAAAGCTCATAAACTCTACGATACATTAGATATTGCTAAAACACTGGGAAAAATAGGGGAGACTTGTACCCCCGAAGAAATTGACACATTTTTCAAAGTCATAAATTCTTACTACGGTGTCATTCTTAAAGATTTTGAAGAAAACAAGGTCACTAAACGCCAAGGCAGACGAAAAAATAAGTAAGCGAATACTAAAAAAGGATACATACACAAAAATAAAATACTTAAAAATCAGGGCTGTTACATGAAGTGATTTTTTTACTTCATGTAACAGCCCTGATTTTTTACGCTTATAATTTAATCCATATTCCTATGTTAATTAACATAAATTTTTACTGTAGTTTATTTCCTAAATTAGTCCATGTCGATTCTTTGTTTTTAAATCTAACAATTTCATCTACAGCCCCCGTTCCCATACGGATAAGGGCATCGCTGGTATTGGCTCCATTATGCGGCGTACCTACAAAGTTAAAAGATAAAAACAGTGCATGATCTTTCGGTACGGGTTCTTCAACAAATGCATCAATCGCTGCTCCAAAAATTTGTTTATTATCTAGGGCCGTTGCTAACGCTTCTTCATTTACAATCCCTCCACGAGAAGCATTAATAAGAACCGCATTGGGTTTAAACATACTAAATTCTCTCGTATTTACCATATTTCGAGTTTGATCATTTAAAGGAACGGAAATCGAAATAACGTCACATGTTTTATAAATATCTTCAAGATTTTCGGTGTAGTTAAACCCTATTGCTTCTGTTTTTTCCCGGCCTAAAAAAGGATCATATGCTAATACTTCCATATCAAATCCTGCCTGTAACCGCTTACCGACAATAACACCTATATGTCCAATACCAATAAGTCCTATCCTTTTACCGGAAATTTCATGACCGCTGAGAAACATTGGCTGATTTTTTTCCAATCCTTTTATACAAGCTAAATGGCTGGCTGTAATCTTGCGTGCACAATCAAGAATAAGACCAATAATAAGTTCCGCAACAGAGTTTGAATTTGCTGTCGGCGTATTGGTTACAACAATACCTTTCGATTTTGCATAGGAAATATCAATATTATCTACACCAACACCATGCTTAGCAATAATTTTCAACTTTGGCATATGATCTATAATTTCTGGAGTCATTTTATACGTACGAACAATTACGGCTTCTGCCTCCGCAAAATTTTTAATTTCCGGGTCATCCCAGGTTACCACTTCCAACTGTTCCTTGGCATAGGCCAAGGCATCTTCGGAAATTGGGTCAAAAATATAAGTCTTCATGAACTATAGCCTCCTAGTTTTCATCTTCGAACTTAACTTATTTCTGAATCGGTTCAATCATAGTAATTAACAATACAAATGTAATCAAAGAAATTATTGCTAAGAATACAAATACCGAATTCCAGCTAAAGGTATCCAATATAACGCCAACTACAAAAGGCGCAAACGCTCCTCCTAAAGAACCTGCTGTATTTACTATTGAAGCTGCAAATGGACATTTTTCTTTTGTAGTAATACCCATGGGATAAGCTAAAAACATAGAATACCCTAAATTCAAAAATATACCTGCTACAAGCAATAGCAACCCCAGCGCAGTAGGATCAGCTGGTGCATATAATAAGGAGATCATAAGAAATACCGTACTGGCTGCCGTAATAAGCATTGTTGGTTTACGGCGGCTTTGAAACAGTTTATCTGAAATAATACCGCCAAGTAAATTGCCAATAACAGCTCCGACCCATGGAGCCGACGCTACAAGACCTACTTTAATAATAGAAAAATGCTTTACATGAACAAGATATGTAGGAATCCAAGTCATAATAGTATAGGTAATCCCTACCAGGAAAAAATACCCAAGCGCATCTGCCCATACATTCCATGACTTAAGAACGTCTTTATTAGTGGCCAACGGATCAATAACACGAGTACGAATCAGCGCATCAAGCGCACGATTTTGTTTAGCAGGTTGTATACTGTTATTTTTTGTTCCTTCCTTAACAGAAACTGCGGAAGTATTAATATAGTTAACCTCTGCTGCATTAATAAATTTACTATTTTCTGGACTATTACTAACAAAAATATACCATAACACCGCTAAAAAAATGCCCGGAATCGCAAATACATAAAATACTTCACGCCAACCATATGTCATGATAATCCAAGCACAAAGGGGTGGTACAAATGCCGGAGCAAATTTGATAGACGCCATAAACACGCCTGTAGCAATACCTTTCTCTTGTTTCGGAAACCATTTATTAATAGTAGAAAGACATCCAATATTGATTGGCCCTTCAGAAAAACCAAGCAAGGCCCTTGCCGCTTTTAAATGCGCTCCCGAATTTGCCAACCCCATAATTAGCGTAGCTGCAGAAGTAAGAACAACTGCCAATGAAAATAGTTTTTTAACACCATATTTTCCATATAAATGTCCTGACGGGACTTGTACCACTGCATAAGCAATATAAAAGAAACTAGCCATAGCGCCTATATCCGTATTGGTTAGATTAAAAGATTCCTTCAAATATGGCACAACCATACCAATATTAGAACGATCTGCACCCGCAACCATGTAAATTAAAAATATTAACGCTAAAACAAACCAACGAACTTTTGTCTTTTTCATATTCAAAGACTTTGCAATCATTATATATTCTCCTTATCTTAACGTATTTGCAATTTCTTCCATCAAATCTTTTGATGGATTTTTTTGATTCTTAGCCGACACTTCTACGATTAGTTTATATAAATCAACACCTTTTTCCATCGCAACTTTTTTAAAAATCGGTAAAAAGCTAGAATGGCAGCCGGAATATCCCAGAATCAAATCAATCGGTGAAATAGGATTATGATATCCTTCCTTTTCCATAGCAGGCATCAATTCCTGATCAATGAAATGTAACAAGGTATACAAATCATATTCTTGTACTTTTCCTTCCCGGCGGAACATGGCAATCGCACCTTCTGTCGTAATATTTCCTGCACTGCGGGCCATTCCCATAAGTCCACAATCAATAAAATCAGCCCCACTGCCTTCTGCTGCAAGCGCATTTGCCATTGCCAGTCCTAAATTGCTATGACCATGAAATCCTACCGGTATCGTCACTGCTTCTTTAAGTTTTTTCGTATATTCTGCGGCCTGTGCTGGAAACATATATCCGGCAGAATCCATTATCGTTATCGCTTGTACCCCAAATGATTCCAACATAGCCGCTTCTGCTGCAAGTTCTTCCGGTGTACATACATACGCCTTCATTATGCTGTACTTTGCTTCCAATCCAGCTTCACGTACTAGTTTGACTGCGCGTTCCGCATTTTTTCCATCACCCGCATTAGCGCCAATACGTAAAAAACTAAGTTTTTTAGATGCGGCCAGCATGATTAATTCTTTATCTGCATTGGCCGCTGCTTGAAACATACCAATACTTGCTTTATCGACAAAAGGTTGTATCACTTCTAAATATTCTTCATCTGTTACCGGAGACTTTTTACCGCCTGCTTTCATGCTTCCCAATCCAGTACAATGCCCCATTTCAATAATAGAAATATTACTTTGGATCAGACCTTTGATCATCAATGTTGTTAGTTCTTTAGAAAAACCTGCCCCTACAATATTTGCTCCATCACGAAGTGTACAATCCATTATATCCATGTTTTTTCCTCCTAATATATATAACTTTATCAGATACGTATCTTCAGTTAGTATCATATCACCCTACGAATTAAAATAAAAACAAATTAATTTTATTGTAAATATTAATTATATTAATATTTACAGTATTGCATAGAATACGTTATTATATAAATAGATGGAAGGTGATTTTATGAATACTGAACTAATTGAAACCTTTATAACTGTAGCAAATTCGAACAATATTACAAAAAGTGCGGCGCTTCTCCATGTCTCACAAGCAACGGTCAGTCACCGGATCAAACAATTAGAAACAAAAATGGGCGTTTCTCTTTTAGTGAGACATAAAGGTTCTAAACAGACAGAACTTACATTGGCCGGGAAAAACTTTCTTCCGTTAGCGCAAACCTGGTTAAACCTAAGTCACGAAATCGACGCTTTTCAATCACGTCCCCAAGCCATGGAATTAACGATAGGCTTAGTTAACAGCGCTAACAATTATCTATTTCCTGAATTCTATACTCAATTAAAAAAAGACGTTCTTGACTGGCACCTTACGATTAAAACCATGCATACACCTGAAATATATGAACAGGTCAGGCTGAATATGATTGATATAGGATTTCCTTTAGCCGAACAGGTTATCCCCGGAATTAATGTCAAAAAAGTTCATACGGAAAAATTAATGATCGTAAGCAAGAATCAAATTAAGGACAAAGCCACCCTCATGCCTATTGACCTTGATACCAATAACCAAATTTATATTAACTGGGGCCCTGATTATCGTCATTGGCATAATCGTTTTTTCCCTCCCAGTGGAACTCCTAAATTCTCTATTGACATGATAAAAGTCGCCTTAGATCTCCTTGACGAAAAAAGTTGGTTTTTTGCACCGTACAGCATTTGTCAACATTTACAATATAATCATAACTGTTATATATCTAAATTAGCACTCGATACACCCTCACGTAACTTATACATGATAACCAGCCGCCTCACGGAGCAAACTAAACGCCGGCAAATTGTCTTATTTAAGCATAAAATCTTGCAATACATCAGAAAACGCGAGGACTACATTCAAACAATGCTGGATAATTGTTCTCCCTATGGTACAAAAAAACATTCCTATGCAGCTTATATTCATGAATTTGAACCTTCAGAGTAGCATTCCACGAAATAATACATACAATTTTTACCTATAATAAAATTATTTAATATTTCCATATTTTAAACTATCCTGTATCTCATAAATATATTTTATTGTATAGCAATAAAATATTAAAAACAGGGTTTCCTAATTAACTTTAGGAAACCCTGTTTTTAGCAAATAAATATTTTTTATATCATTTTAAATGAAGATTATTATGATCCCACAATATTGCTATATCTTTCCATTGTTCCGGTCGCTTTTCCTGAAAATGATCTCTTGCGTTTATATCCCGAAACCACTCCAGCCTCTTTGTCGTGGCTTGCGTCATAATAGGAGCTACGCCAATATCTTCAAGCATTTTTGTAACATCTCCCATTTCATGAACCTGTCTATCCGCATGCCAAGCGCTCGCTACGACAAGGTAATTATTATTAAATTCAAACGCTTTGCCATCAAGAGTATTGCCTATGGAGTCAATAACAAGTTTATCCACTCCGAGAATATTAGCCGCTTCCAACATTTCTGCTCCAAGAGCCGCAATCCCTTTCATATAAATACTGCGTACAAATTTAACGGCAATAGCATCTCCCGGATTTTTTGTAATTTCTTTAATATTCATGCCATATGGTGTAAGTGCTTCAATCATGGCTGCACAGTTTGTTCCTGATATTAGGATAGGTACTTTGTAGTGGGATTGACTAAGACTCGCCATGAGGGCTGCATCAATAAAACTGCCGCCGGTTGGCGCTATCAACCTGTTTTCTTCTTTTTTTACACTAGGCAGGCTGGTTGATGCATCTACAAATATCTTACCTGACCGCATTTGTCCTATAATGCTTTTTGCTGCATCTAAAGCAAACGCACCGGGTACAACAGCAATAATAATATCACACATATCAACAACATCGCTATCAGATTCCAGTAAAGTAACCTTTGCCTTTTCCGCCCTTTCTTTTACAAATTTTCCTTTTTCCGCATGATGTTGCAGAGCATCATATGCATATACTTCAGTAAGCCCTTGTGATACAAGACCAGAACTGATTTCATAACCAACTTCACCAAAGCCGATAAAACCTAATTTCATTTTTTCTTCCGCCTCTCTAATCAATCTTATACTGACACATTAAATAATTTCACAACCGATTTCTTCAAGTTTTTCATCAACCCATGGACGCACATAAGAACATTCATTCACAATTTTATCCATAATACCTGCTTCTTTTTCCATGACCTGCTTTGTTTTGGCCGCTAATTCTTCTGCTTCTTCTGGCTTTATAACAATAATGCCATCGCCATCTCCTACAATAATGTCGCCCGGGCAAATCACTTTACCACCAAATGAAATTACCGTATTAATTTCTCCGGGACCATTTTTATATGGCCCATTGGGAATAGCCCCTTTTGCATATACAGGAAAATCCATTGCTGCAATTTCATCATAATCGCGGATAACTCCATCGAGAATAACCCCGGCAAGTCCACGTTTATGACAATACGTAATCATAAGTTCTCCGAAAATAGCACGAGTTACATCCCCGCCGGCATCAATGACGATAACATCCCCAGGCTGTGCCATATCCATTGCTTTGTGAAACATAAGATTGTCGCCTTCCGGAACTTTTACGGTAAACGCGGTCCCTAAAAGCGGTGTCTTATTCATAGGAACAATATCCGAACGAACCGCTGCCGTCCGATTCATGCAATCATCAATATTAGCTACAGGCATCCCCTTAAATAACTCGACAACCTTACGATCTGGTCTTTTAAAATCCTTAATAATTTTGCATCCAACATTTCCCATTATACTGCGCCTCCTAATAAGTTAAATATTTTCATTTAAATACAGTATTTTTCCATTTAAAATTGTTGCCTCAGGTGATAAATAAATATCTCCTTTTTTTTCTTTCCCACACGCATCTGCGAAACTGTGTAATGTGGATTTGATTTCACAAATACAAACATCTGCTTGCGCACCTTCTTTTAATGTCCCAATGATATTTTCCATCCCCATTAAACGTGCCGGAATCTCTGTAACACTTTGAATAACACTATTTAACGGCACTCCAAGACTTAAATATTTTGACATTACAAATGGTAAATTTTTTACCATGGACACTCCTGGAGTATTAAAACTTACACTTGTTAAATCAGTACTAATAATATCTGGAAAAAACTTTTCCGCCAAAGCCGATTGTGCTACATCATAGCTAAAATTTAAACGCCCATTCGCAGCATCAAAAATAATTCCCTTTTTCTTGGCTTCCCAAAATTCTTTTTTAACTACAGAGTTACTATTAATAATAGTATTACCATTTCCTTGAAAAACATGGCAATAAATATCTCCCTTGCGTAACATAGATACAAGTTTTTCTGTTGCAATAGGTGGATTTGTTGTGTGAACACATACAGGTACTTTAAGTTTTTCCGCAATATTTAACGTTTTTTGCAGCGGTTCAATGCCAAAATCGCCTACAGTGTTTTTACTAAATCTAATCTTAATTCCAATTATATTATTTTTGTATTTGCAAATTATATTAGCTAATTGATTTTCATTAAAAATATTGGGATCTAAACATTCTTCTATGTTTCCCCCAGGTTGACCTATAGGATATATATTTACAAATGACTTAATTCTCATTGTTTTGGAAACAATTTCATTACAATAAAAATCCTCAAAATTAATATACCCTGCCGTGCCTTGATCTACTACGGTAGTTACTCCGTAAGGAAATAATAAATCTGGATTCACTGCTAATGTACTTGCTTGATACACGTGCGTATGAAAATCAATAAATCCCGGAAATACATATTTTCCGCTGGCATCTATTTTATATATTGCATCTATATTAACTTTATAAGGTACAATGTATCCATCTTTAATAGCTATTGTCTTTTTCTCTTCGATTTTTTCATATGGATCTATAACAAACCCATTTTCAATAACTAAGTCATACATAGTTTCATCTCCATTAATCACACTGACACTCACACTGACACATCAATTTCTTCTTTCTTAAACTTTACAAAAAATGCACAAATAACACCTATCAAACATATTGTCCCCGCTAAAACAAATCCTGCATTATATCCATAATTTGTTACCATAATGCCCGTAATAGTTGGTGCCAACATAGCTGCCGTTTGCCCAAGGAAATGCATAATTCCGCCAAAAGCTCCGGTTCTAGTCGGATCAATATCAATTAAATTACTCCAATAAATAGAATTCGAAGCTAAAGCCGCGGTATTTCCAAGTGCCATAAACGTTAAAGCTCCCGTCATGCTATTAACAGTCGGAATTAATATAAAACAAACTCCCGATAATAAAAGAGATGCCATTGCAACGCTATTTCTAGCAATTCTGAGGTTTTTAGTTTTTTTAAAAATAAGATCTGCAATTTTACCACCAAAAGGGGTAGAAAAAATAGGTCCTAACCATGGAATCATTCCTAAATACCATAAGGATTTCAAGCTCATGCCATAAACATCCTGTAAATATTTAGGTGTCCATGTTAAAAGCATAAAAATGATATAACTAATTGCAAAAAATCCTACTGTATTAAATAAATAGGATGAATTTTTAAAAAAATCATACCAATGAAAATTTTTAGCTTCTTGGGCCGTTGCTACTACTTTAGATGTTTCACCTTGTCTAATTTCTGCCAATTCCTCTTTAGATACTCTTGGGTTTTCTTCTGGTAAGTTTGTAAAAATACGTGAAAAAACAAGTACCCAAATAAGTCCCAAAAATCCTAACATCAAAAACGATATTTTCCAATTAAACATAGAAATCAAAAATACGGCAATGGGTGCTGTAATTACGGAACCAAGCGGAGTTCCTATTAACGTGATGGAGGCTGTAAACGTTCTTTCCTTTGGTGCTACCCAATTAGCAAGAGTACGACTCATTGACACGAAAGATGGCCCTTCCGCAAAGCCAAACAACGCACGAACTACAAAAAAACCAGCCATGGCTGAACCGCCAAATATTGCAATACCTAAATTACCCGCATAAGCAGTTAATGCAACAAAAATTGACCAAATAGTCACAAATGTTAACCAAACAAAACGCGGCCCTTTTTTATCTGCTAATACTCCACCAAACAATCCCCCAAAAATATATCCATAACCAAAAAATCCTTGAATACTTCCCCATTGAGCCGGGGTAAATCCAAACTCTTCTATAATATCCTGCTGCGCATAAGCTAAAGCGCCCCGATCAATATAATTGATCGTCATAATAAGTAATACCATAAAAATAACCCAATAACGATATTTAGTTGTTCTCATAAATACACTATCCTCCTTTAATATTTTTAATTATTATTTTCTAAAATATAATTAAATATTAATTGTGAATAATTTATACGATTGAAATACTAATGCATCTCCTTTTTTTGTGAAATTAAAAGCACTTAATCTGTCATGCTAAACTACAGTTTTGTATATTACGTAATTAAAAGTCTATAAAATTAGATACGAGATTTTTCACCAAAACTGATAAAACCCAATTTTACTTTTTCTTTCGCCTCTCTAATCAATCTTATACTGACACATTAAATAATTTCACAACCAATTTCTTCAAGTTTTTCATCAACCCATGGACGCACATAAGAACATTCATTCACAATTTTATCCATAATACCTGCTTCTTTTTCCATGACCTGTTTTGTTTTGGCCGCTAATTCTTCTGCTTCTTCTGGCTTTATAACAATGATGCCATCGCCATCTCCTATAATAATGTCGCCAGGGCAAATCACTTTACCACCGAATGAAATTACCGTATTAATTTCTCCGGGACCATTTTTATATGGCCCATTGGGAATAGCCCCTTTTGCATATACAGGAAAATCCATTGCTGCAATTTCATCATAATCGCGGATAACTCCATCGAGAATAACCCCGGCAAGTCCACGTTTATGACAATACGTAATCATAAGTTCTCCGAAAATAGCACGAGTTACATCCCCGCCGGCATCAATGACGATAACATCCCCAGGCTGTGCCATATCCATTGCTTTGTGAAACATAAGATTGTCGCCTTCCGGAACTTTTACGGTAAATGCGGTTCCCAAAAGCGGTGTCTTATTCATAGGAACAATATCCGAACGAACCGCTGCCGTCCGATTCATACAATCATCAATATTAGCTACAGGCATCCCCTTGAATAACTCGACAACCTTACGATCCGGTCTTTTAAAATCCTTAATAATTTTGCATCCAACATTTCCCATTATACTGTGCCTCCTAATAAGTTAAATATATATTGTCAATCTGTAAAACCATGTTAAGAATTTGATTTGTTTGCTGTCATATCCCCAGTAAGCGGTTCAACAATAGTAAACAAGACTATTAAAGTAACAAGACTACAAAGAGATAAAAAAATGAATACCGTATTCCAATTGAACACGTCAAGGATAAACCCTACAACTAATGGAGCAACAGCCCCGCCAAATTGACCGCCTGTATTGACAATAGACATCGCAATGGGATATTTTTCTTTACTAGTGAGTCCCATTGGGTAAACCATAAAGGCGGAATAACCAAGGTTTAAGAAAATGCCGGCAATAAGAAGCAACATTCCCATATAGAAAGAGTCATTGGGTGAAGTAATCATAAGGTACATCATGATTGCGGTTGTAAGTGCGGTAACAATCATCATTGGTTTACGGCGCTTAGCGAGAATTCGGTCAGAAATCCATCCACCTAATAAGTTCCCGATAACAGCACCAATCCAAGGTGCCGAAGCAACGAATCCCATTTTCATAATAGAGAAGTGTTTTACCGTTACAAGATACGTGGGAATCCATGCATACAGAACATATACGATACCTGCAATAAAGAAATATCCAATGGCCGCCCCCCAAACATTCCATGAAGTGAGAATTTGATGGGTTGTATCTAGTTCGGCTGTCTTTTTCGAACGAATAAGTGTGTCTAGCCAACCAAATGAAAAAGCGTGGCTTTTTTCTTCGGATTCCTTTGTAATATCATTTTCATTTTTAATGTATTCCTGTTCGACTTCATTGCAATATTTACTTTCTTCTGGTTTATTTCGTACGAAGATAAGCCAAATAATGGCAAAAACAATTCCTGGTACGGCACAAATATAAAAAATCGGACGCCATCCCCAATTGGCAATAATAAGTGCTGACAATAAAGGAACAAGAACTGGACCAAATTTTGCACCCGCTAAGAAAATACCGGAAGCAGTTCCTTTTTCTTTTGCCGGAAACCAGTTGTTAATAGTTGTTGTGATTCCTACGGGAAGCGCAGCTTCTGAAAGTCCGAGTCCAAGCCGTAATCCTTTGAGCGCAAACGCAGAATTAGCAGTTCCCATAAAACCGGTAAATACAGAGGTAGCAATTAAGGCCCATGAAAAAATCTTATGCACACCCAATTTGCTAAACATGAATCCCGCAGGAACTTGTGCCAGTGCATACCCTACAGAAAATAAACTGGCAATAGCGCCTGCTTCTGTATTTGTCATTTGAAATTCCTGCCGCAAAAAAGGAAGAGCTACGCCCAGATTTGAACGATCTGCCGAGGCCACTGTGTAAATTAAAAAAATAAGAGAAATAATGAACCAACGAAATTTAGTTGCTTTTTTTGTTCCAGAGAGTGATTGCGCGTTAACTTGTGACATATCGAGTCCTCCTAAAAAATGTTACAGTTCAAATTTAACGTTTAATTCTTTACAAGCTTGTTTTAATTCCTGTATTGTTACATCTGCCAAATGAATTCCCTGTTTCAGGCTAGTTTGTTTTTTCCTGAGTTCGATTTCGCCGGGAAGAAAAATTTCTTTTACTCCCGCTCCTTTTGGATTTGCTTTTACACTCAAAATAAATTCATCCATATGATTTTTAAATTCATCAATATCTTGAAAAAAGGCAATGTTGATCGCTCCAAAATAATGACTAGTATAACTAGGATGTTCAAAATCAGCATTTAAATCATTGATATCCGTTGTAAACATAGATCCACTTAAAATCCCGGTCAACACTTCAATTACAGTTGAAATCGAATATCCTTTAGGACCTGCAAAAGGAAGTACGGTACCTTCAAGAGCTGCTTGTGCATCCGTTGTATCCCGACCATTTTTATCCCGAGCCCAACCAAGAGGAATCGGTTCTCCTTTTTTTGCTGCCAAAATAATTTTACCGCGAGCAACTAGTGATGTTGCCATATCTGCTACAATAGGCAAACATTTTCCTGCTGGAATTGCAAAAGCAAAGGGACTTGTTCCAAACATGGCCTTTTTGCCACCCCAAGGCGCAACACGTGCGGGACCATTGCTGCCAACGAAACCAATCATATCTTCCATTACTGCCAGTTGGGCATAATATGCTGCTGCAGAAAAATGATTGGAGTTACAAACGGTAATAAAAGAAATCCCCGTATTTCTTGCTTTATCAATGGCTATTTGCATTACTTTATAGCTTGCCGCAGCTCCCATACTATTATTTGCATCAATCAAGGCAGAACCCGGAGCTTCTTTAAGAATATCAAGTTTTACATCCGGTCTGACCAAACCAAGACGAAGACGTTTCAAATATACCGCCATTCGTGTTGCCCCATGCGAGCTAACGCCCTTTAAATCTGCATCATTCAAGTTGTCGGCGTTACGAAAAGCTTCGTCTTTGGGAACGCCTGCAGCTTCAAACAAATTCTGACATAAGACTCGCAGTTTTTTACTGTCAACAAGCATATATACCATCATCCTTTACTAAAAAGTATGCAATGTATTACCTGGTGTCATTTTACAGTACTCTGTATATGAAGTAAAATGAATATTATAAGGTTGAATAATTAAATATTTTCATATATAGTTTAAAAAAGGCGGTATATATGCACATTCATGACATTCAAGCATTTTTAACAGTTACAAAAACGCGTAATATCAGTAGAGCTGCTGACCGTTTATTTATATCTCAAACAGCCGTTACTCATCGACTAAAAAATTTAGAAGATGAATTAGGGGTGACACTTTTAGCTAGAGGCCGCGGTATGAAAGAAATAGAAATAACCCCTTCGGGACAAGATTTTTTACCTATTGCCAAAAGATGGGACGCTCTTTGGGATGAAGTAGGCCATTTTAAAAAACAAGGAGAAAAACTTGCTTTATCTTTTGGATCTGTTCAAACACTTAACGGGTATATATTCCCCCCCCTTATTTGATAATCTTATTAAACATATTCCAAAAATAAACTTGGCGATCCATACCGAACATACGGCGGAGTTATATCCGTTAGTAGAACAACGACAAATTGATGTAGCAGTAGCTTGGCAAAAAATTGTATATCCCAATGTTATTTGCTCGGAATGGAAAGAGACTCCCATGGTTATGCTAAAAAATGGCTCTCCCAAATATGCCGGAATCATTGTTGCAGAAAACAAGAAGCTTGACACAAATAAAGAATTATATATTCCATGGACACCTAATTTTAAATCTTGGCATGATGAACATTGGCCAACGGGTTACTATGACCCTATACATATCACTGGGGCTCCTCTTGTACTGCAGCTCATAAAAGATAATGATTATTGGGCTATTGTTCCACTCTGGCTTGCTAACTATGCAGTAAGTTTCGGTGGATATACCTATAGCCTTCTTTCGGATCCACCAGATCCGTTAACTGCATATATTATTACACATAAATATCTTCGACCTAGTACAGAAAAAAGTTTGCGAGTATTTTATTATTACTTAAACAAGTTGGAAGTATAATAACTTTAAAAACTTTAAATAAGAAATAGCATAGCTACTATAAAAAATAATGGGGGTAAGACAGACTTGTTTGTCTGTCTTACCCCATTGTCAATAAAAAATAGACATAATCACATACAGTCCCTACGATCAACACGCTTCAACCGGATCAGATACGGATGATACATGATGTCCAGTTCTATTATATTGAATAATTTTTCATCAAATTAGTGTCCCTAGTTGATTTACAGTCTTAATAAAGAAGCTCGCCTATTTGTATTCGTTCAACTATCTCATAATTTCAAAGCCATACACGTACTCGACATCGGGCATACATCACCGAGGGCTGAAGTCGTTAAAATATCAGACGGTATATCGTTTCGGTCTATGGGAACAAAGCCATATGTACATAAATAATCAACAGCAGTATTCGTTAATAAATAGGCCGTATCGCATCTATGGTGTCGTACATTGTTTAATACATGTTCTATTAGTTGCTTTGCTATTCCTCTTTTTTTAAATGGCGGATATACGGCTAATGACCGCAGTAAAGCAGACGTATTATAAATTTCAAAACCTAAGACGCCCATAGAAGGCGCACTAAATTCTGTGTAAACTCCATATAGTGGTGCAAAATAATAAGAACGTACGAGTCAGCGGCTATATCGTTGGCTCGTTTTCAATATAACCACAAGGGCATACCCCTGTCAATCAATCCGGTATCCGATCTGCAAAATACACCGCGAGTTGTGCATGAATCTTGCTCCAATCAGGCCGTCGCCCCGTCCATTTTTTAGTAATATCCATCATAGCTAAATACAGCATTTTGAGCAAACTGTCATCCGTTGGGAATACAGACTTTGCTTTTGTCACTTTTCGTAGCTGCCGGTTAAATCCTTCGATGGCATTGGTAGTATAAATCAGGCGGCGTAGTTCCTCTGGATACTTAAAATAAGGACTTAAATTTGCCCAGTTTGATCTCCAAGATAACGTAATGGATGGATATTTAGTATCCC